>CAZPFB010000005.1:42142-102075 GCA_964585735.1 uncultured Leptospiraceae bacterium | reverse complement strand
TGCAAGCTTCGATTCCGCGCCGAGCCGCACCATCAGCCGATCTTGGCCGCTGGCGACTTCGAGCACGCAAACGCCTTCCGCCTTCACTTCGACCACCGCTTTCTCTGAAAGGAGGTCGCCCGTCTTCACCGGCTGGCCCGAGGCGGTTACCCGGCCGCGCGCGTACTCCACGAGGGCGCGCAGACCTTGGGACGGGGCCTGTCCCTGGCGGACCAGGAAGAAGATGCCGACGCCTACGACGCCCAGCACGATTGCGGCGGCCGCGAGCGACCACGTGCGCCGAACCGCGGCGCCGGAGTCGGGGCGACCGGGTGGCGTTGTGGTCCGGCCGGAAACAGACGGAGTCTGGGCCTTCGTCCCCGCGGCGACTCCGGCCGCTGCCAGGGCCGCGGCGATGACGCGCTCCGGCACGGGTTTCAGTCCGCCGGAGAGCGCCGCAAGTTCCGCGGGCCACCGGGCGGGCGGTTCGGTCAGCAGTTGCTCTGCGAGTTCTTCGTAGCTCATAGCCCGCAATCCTCCGGTGAAATCCCAGCCTTCCGACACGCGTCGGCCAGGTGAGCGAGCCCGCGGTCCAGGAGGCGGTACGCGCTGGACCGCGAACAGTTCAGCTCCGCGCAAATCCCGGCGATGTCTCTCTCCTCCAGGAAGCGCATCGTGATGATGCGCGACACTTCGGACGGGATGGACGGGTTATCCACGGTCTCCAGCAGGATCATGTGGAGGCGACGGCGCAGATCTTCGGCCTCCGTTCCCGGGCTGACCAGCGCGTCGATTTCCTCCTCCCTCAAGTTGGTATTTCCTTTCTCGCGACGCAGGGTCATCAGAAACTCGTTCTTGGCGATCTTCCTCAGATACTCGGCGGCCGTGTCGCGCCGGACGGATCCACGGCGAACCTGTTCGACGAATTTCAGGAGGGCGCTCTGAAGATGGTCTGCCGCGTCGTCTTCGTTGCGGCAAATGTGGCCGAGATACGTGAACACGCGCGCACCGGCAGTTCGGATGAACTCCTCCAGTTCGGTGACCGAAAGGGTTTCGGGAGCGGTCACGGGCGCGGCTCCCGCGCAAAGTAGTTCTGCGTTCCCCACGAAAGGGATATGCGCCAGGGGGCGCCGTGTTCCAGAAAAAAGGCGCCAGGGCGACCCCCCCTGGACTCAGAACGAGTACTGGCAGTGGGAGTCAAATTTCGCATCATTGTAGTAGCAGGAAACATTGAGAATCAACCACAAACCCGGGTTCTTGGGGTCGATTCCGTTGGACAGGTTGGAGACCAGGCACGATCCGCCCATGGTGGCGCACAGGCCGAAGCATAGCCCCGCCAGGCGCAAACCCCACCGCATGAGGAATCTTCTCAGGCGCGGCTGACTTTCAGAAGGGGAAGGCAATGCTTACTCCGTGATTTTGGCCCGTACTCCAAGCTCGTACGCGCGGTTGCCATATGTCAATACCTTTGGACGGGATATGCCAATCAGTCTGCCAGGGAGCGCCACCGAAGTAGGCGTCGAGAATGTTGTAGAAATAGCCCACGGCCAGGAAGAGCAGTGCGTTGTTTCCGGCGGTCTCCAGTGTGAGCACGGTCCGCTCCCGCTCGCGCAGGTACACGTAGACGAGTCCAATTTTCAGGGCCGGGTCGAATCCGGGCGCGCCAAAGATCATGTTCGTGGGAACTCGATCGTTGTAGGCGTTTTCGGCCGCGGTGTGCGCCTGTCGGGCCTCCCAGTACCGTGCGAAGAGGAAGACGCCCAGGCCCGCGAAGGCCACCGCCGCAGCTTGCCTATCGGTGTGCCATTGTCCCCAGCCCGGCGCAATCGCGGAGCGGACCCACGGCGCAAGTTCCATGACCGGATGTCTTGCCAAACCGCTGGGTTCGTCCCGGAGGATGCGAATCGCCAGGCCGCTGTTGGCCGGCTCGATCGGCTCCTTCACTTCGGGTTTCACTACGACCTCGGTCTTCTCTACTCTGCGCGGACGCCTCACTTGACTCCAGGACGTCCGCGCCCGGTACAGCGACCGGATTTCCCGGTTCGGTACGCTGATGGTGCGGCCATCGGAGAATTGGACGACCTGAGACCGGCCGCGGGGTTTCGTTTTTACATCTTCGAAGCGTCTGCCGTTTCGCAGCACGACTGTGTCGCCGGAGCTCGGCTCCACAGATGCGAGAAGGCAGACCACGAGCAGGGCAAACCTCAGCAGACCCTCGGCTCGCGGGGACTCGGCCTTCCGCATACGCCTTTGGATATGCGTCGGACGGAACAATGTCCCACACTTATTTTTGCAGTCCGGTCAGGGTTGCGGGTGAGTGATGGCGGCATTCCGCGGCGGCGCTCTCGGCCCCGGCGAAGTGCGTCGAGAGCACGCGCCACCGAGCGCGGCCTACTTAGCTCGAGCAGTCGCCCTTCATGCCGCGGATCCAATCTCGAATGAGGCCGACGCCTTCGGCGTGGATGAGCGACCGGCCCAACTCCGGCATCATGACATCCGGCTCCGTCGAGTTCATGCGGAAATGCAGGATGGACTTCTCCGGTCGGCCCGGCACGATGCTGTACTGAAGTCCGCCGGAACCACGACCGGCAGCCACGGGCGTTTTGCAGCGGCCCAGACGGTGCGCGTTGGTTTCCTCACGCGTCAATATCAGCCCAGAGGTGCTGGCCGGCCCCGTCGTGGCGTGGCAGTGGGCACACTGGACGTGCAGGTAGTCACGCGCGCGGGCTTCCAGTGGGCCGGTGGAGGCGACTTCGGCCACGGTCATGCGGTCGGTGTACTTACCCGGCAAACCCGTGAGATATCCCGCCTTCACCCAGCGCGCGAGTTGGTTTTCGCGACCGGCGGCGTAGGGATAGTCGCGGTTGAGATTGGCCGCAATCGGGCCCACAGGGCGGAGCGCTTTTTTGAACTCCTCCTGATGGATGTGGCAGCCCGCGCACTGATCCTGATTGGGTACAAAGTATTCGAACTTCACAGGTTTTCCGGAAGGAGCGGTCCAGTCCATGGAAACCTGTTCGCCCGCAATGCGCAGGTCCGCTTCCGTCTGCTCGGCGTTCCACACGTACGGGAGGGCCACCCACCCCTCCTTGGTGTGGACGAGCAGACGCGTTTCGAGCAGGAGACGTTCGGAGGCCAGCCCGGGCGCACGGTCGGTTGCGGCGGGAACGTCCGCCGGAGCGGCGGGGAGCGGCGGCGAGGCGCGCCGCGCATCTTTCATATCGCGACGCAAGTAGTAGAAAGTTTTGGAAAGGATGGTCCCGACCGGAAGGTCGAACGGGCTCAGGCTGCGAAAGTCCGCGGGCTTGCCCTTCGGCATCCACACGGTCCGGTACTTGTGCGCGTAGTCCGTGAATAGGGCCGTGTTCAGGTCGTAGGGGAGGACGCCCTGGTTCGAGATCAGGTGTACCTGCGGCCCCACGAAGAGCCGCCACGCGGAAAGTTGTTTGGGAAAGTCGTCGTGATAGAAGCGGACGCTGCGACCGTCATCGCGTGAGCAGGCGGACGCGCAGGCCACCCCCAAAACGAGGGCGACCGAAAGCAGCCACGGTCCGCGGCGTTTCATCAGGAGACTCCCGGCAGCTTGATGGGCTTCAGGCGGGGAAGCTCGCAGGCGTGGGGAGCGAGATCCCGCTGCACGTTCTTGAAGTTGTTGGCCGCGTCCACGTTGGCGAAACGAATGTTGCCGTTGTCCTTGATGCAGATGCGCTTCTCATCCGGCAGCTTGCCATCCTTGAGTTTGGTCGTGTCCAGAATTCCGTCGTAGAGTACGTCGGGGAACGGTTTGCCCATCTTCAACGCGAGGATCTTGACCAGGATGCCACGCGGATTGTCTCCGCCCTTCCCGAACTTGTTGCTGTGAACGAAGAGTGACTCCGGATACGCATCATAGGACTTGTTGTTCTTCTTGGAGCGGTCGATCTTCTTTTGCGTCACGTGGTAGCTCACGAGCGCCATGTTGGTGGTGTCGTGGTCGGAGATCTCGTTTTCGAAGATCTCGATTTCATCGTTGGCCATGACCATTACCCCGGTTCCCGGGGGCACGCTCGCGACGATGTTGCCGGAAGGAGCAAAGTTGTCCGTGTTGTTCCCGAAGACCTTGTTCTTGAAGACCCGCGTGTTGCGACCGCCCTGAACGTCCAGGTCCGGCAGATCGAACACGAGGATCCCCCCGGTGTTCTGCGTGGCCGTGTTTTCGTACACGTCGGCAAAAGTGGAGTTCTCGATTTCGATGCCGGCCACGTTTCGCTCAGCGCGGCTGCGGCGCACGATGATGTTCTTGGATTGGCCCACGTAGATCCCGGCATCCGAAGCGCCGATGGCGACGCTCTCTTCCACGAGCACGTTTTCGCACTGGACCGGATAGATGCCGTAGGCCCCGTTCTTTTCGTGCGGACCCCGCGTCCATTCGGTGCGCACCCGCCGAATCGTCACGCCCTTCGACTTTTCGACTTTCAGCGCGTCCCCGGCAGTATCTTCGATGGCGAGGTCCTCGATGGTGAAGTCGTTCCCGGTGGCCTTGATGCCTTCGGCCCCAGCCTGCTGTCCCGCGAACGAAAGGACCGTCTTGTCGAGGCCCGCTCCCCGAATCGTGATTCCGTTCTTCCCGCTGACCGTGAGGGTTCGACTCAGCCGGAACTTGCCCGCCGGGAGGCGAATGACCGTGCCGGGTTTTGCCTGTATCAACTGTTCTTGGAGTTCCTTCTGGAACTTCGCGTCGTCAGCGCTGACCTGCACCTCTTTCTTGCAGCCGGCTGCCCATCCAACGAGGACCGCCACGGCGATCCCGATTCCCATCCATCGAACGACCTTTTCCATGCTCCAACTTTCGGAGGCACCCCTCACGGATGCAAGAGCTTTCCCTCCCGAGGCGACGCTGCGCGGCGACCCGCGGGCAAAACACTGCTTGACGCTGGGGTGTTCGCTCCTTGTCCTCCGCCATGGCCAAGCGGACGCGTCCGGAAGAGGAGGTGCTCGACGACATCGAACTCCTCAACGCTCACCGCTATCCGGAGTCCATGGCCCCGGCTCTCGTTGCGCACGTGCGCGCCTCCAAGGCCTGCCAGCAACGCCTTCAGGAACTGCTTCGTTCCGTGCCGCATCGGCGCGGTCGCGTCGCGATGGATGCGGGCCCGGCGGATGCGGAATCAGAAGCCGGCAGCCCAACTGCCGCAGGCGAGTCGCTCTGGAAACGCATGCGAAGGTACCTGCTCGGTTGAACGTCGTGAGGATAGGACTGTTTGGCGCCGGTACGGTTGGGCGGGGCTTGATCGAAATGCTGCGCTCGCAGCGCGAACTCCTCGCCTCGCGGACCGGAACTTCCTTCGAGCTCGTCAGCGTCTGCGATCGTTCGTACGAACGAAAGGCCGACGCGCTGGCAGGCGTGCGTGCCGGTTCGGACCCCGCGCTCATCCTGGGGGATTCCACGATCGACGTTGTCGTCGAACTCATGGGTGGACTCGAACCGGCCCGCGAGATCGTGCTCGCAGCCCTGCGCGCCGGGAAGAACGTGGTGACGGCCAACAAGGCCCTCCTCTCCGCGCACGGGCCCGAGATTCACCGCACGGCCGCGGAAACCGGGCGGGAGGTCGCCTTCGAGGCGGCGGTGGCGGGCGCGCTTCCCGTGATCCGTACTCTGCGGCGGGGCCTCGTGGCCAACGAGATTCGCGGCCTGTACGGAATCCTCAACGGCACCTGCAACTTCATCATCACCCGCATGCAGAGTACGGGCATGGACTATGACGCCGCGCTCAAACTGGCTCAGGAACGCGGGTTCGCCGAGGCGGACCCGGCCTTCGACGTGGACGGTCGGGACGCGGCACAGAAACTTGCCATACTTGCGGGTCTGGCGTTCGACACGGTCGTGGCCGAGCAGAACATTCTTGTCCAGGGCATTCGCAACATTCGCCGCGTGGATTTGCTGCTTGCGGACACGATGGGGTGGGAGGTCCGCCTGTTGGCGACGGCACGTCGTCAGGACGACGGCTCACTCCTGCTGCGCGTGCATCCGGCCATGATCCCGAAGGCCCACATTCTCTCGTCAGTAACCGAGGAGCGCAACGCCGTCTTTTTCGACACGAGCCACGCCGGACCCTGCTTGCTGATGGGCTTGGGGGCAGGCGCCTTTCCCACGGCCTCCGCGGTCCTGAGCGATCTGGTCGCGCTTGCCTCCCGCCGCGCCGACCGACCGGATACGTACCGAATGGGAACACAAACGCCCACGTTTGCCGAAACGGGTGCGTACCGCTCATACCTCCGCGTGCAAACGTTGGATCGCCCAGGAGTGCTCGCCGACGTGGCGCGGATACTTGCCGATCGTGGCATTTCTATTGCCACCGTGCACCAGAACGAAGGCACCGAACCGGTCGATGTCGTGATCCTCACTCATCATGCACCTGAATCCAGAATGATGGAGGCGCTGCGCATCATCGACGAACTGCCCGTCGTACAGCAGCCGACGGTCCACCTCCGCATCGAGGATCTGGCCTTCTGAAGCATGGCGGCCACCGAGCCGGTCCCTTTCCGACTGGTCCTGCATCGTACGCCTGATGGCCGGTCGCATGGAGATCTCTTTGTGCAACTGGGAAGCGACCAACCGCTGCTGACGTATGAGGTGAGCCGCTCTTCGGTGCGCGTGCTATGTGGGGGCAGGGATGCGGATTCTCGCAGCGCCCGCAGCCGACGGGAAACCGCAGGTGTGCAACGGTCGCCCCATCCGCCACCGGATTTGTTGCTAATAGCTGAGGACCTCACCGCCGCGCCCGATGGGGTCGCCGGTCCCCGGGAGGACACCGTTGCCCCGATCGGGGCGGTTCTTCACCGGGGCTCGACCGCACCGCCGGTCCGCGTCGTCCGCAAAGGCGATCACCGGGCTTTCTACTGGGACTACTCCGGGCCCGTTTCGCAAGGACGCGGCAGAATCCGGGAGCTGCTCCGGGGCAGACTCGTCGGCCTGGGCGCTTTTCCGGAGCCGCCGGCCGTTCTCGCTCTGCGCTGGGCTTCGGAAAACCCTGGCCGGACATAAGAATTCCGCGCCTGCGTGCGTCTAATCCTCTTGGGGTTCCGGGATGCCCAGACGCGCCGCAGCAATCAAAACGAGTTGTGTTCCCCAGGTCTACTACAGTATCGTTCCCAGAGCGATGGAAGGCTTGGAATTCAAAGAACTCAAGCTGGAGTTCGCACAGGAAACTGTTGGTGGTCGTCCGGTGGACATCGTCTCGTTCATCGGCAAGATCACCAACAGCAACTCCTTTGAGCTGAATCGCAAGATTCATGGGGTTCTGGAGAACCGCAGTTACAACATCATTCTGGATCTGTCCCGTCTCGAGTACATCAACTCGTCGGGCGTCGCCATTATCTTCTCCCTCTTTCAGCGCGTGAAACAGAACGACGGCAAACTGGCCATTGGCGGTATGCATCCCTTTCTCCATAACGTTTTTAGCTTGATGGATTTGCCGCCCCGCCTGGACATCTACGACACTCTGGAAGAGGCCCGCCAGACCTTCTGATTCGGGCCCTTCGCCCGAATATGCCCGTACCCTTCATCGACCTCAAACGCTTCGAGCCCGGCTTCTTGGAAGCTTGGAGCACCAAAATCGCGGACCTCACGAAGAACACTCAGTTCATCGGCGGAGAGGAGGTCCAGAAACTCGAACAGACGCTCGCCTCCGAAAACCAGGTAGGGCACGCCGTGGCCTGCGCCAACGGGACGGACGCCATCCAGCTTGCCCTGCGCGGCTGCGGAGTCGGCCCAGGAGATCACGTTCTCGTTCCGAACAATACCTTCTGGGCCACGTTCGAAGCGGTCGTGAACGTGGGAGCGCGTCCTTCCACGGTGGACATCAACCCGAAAGACCTCCAGATGGACTTCGCCCTTTTCTGTCGGGCCGTGGACGAACTCAAACCCAAAGCGGCCATCATCGCGCACCTGTACGGATGGGCCTCCGCGGATCTTGGTCGGTTCCGGAATTTTTCGCGCGAACGTGGCGTGGTGCTCGTGGAGGACGGCGCGCAGTGCTACGGCGTGCGTGTGAACGGGCAGCCCATTTACCGGGGAGCGCACGTCTCCACCATCAGCTTCTATCCCGCCAAGGTTTTCGGGGGGGCGGGGGACGGCGGTGCTGTTCTCATGGACGACGCCGATCTGGCGGGCCGAGTTCGCAGCCTGGGCAATCACGGTCGCGAAGCGCACTACGCGCATGGTTCGTGTGGCTGGAATTCGCGCATGGACACGTTTCAGGCTGCCTTCCTGAACCTCACCCATCCCCACCTGGCAGCCCGCCTGAAAGACAGGATTCGCTTCGCGCGCCGGTACCGGGAGGCCTTTCCGGCCTTCGCCGTGACCTCGCCGGAGGGCATCGAAGAGAACGGCTATCTGACGGCCCTGCGTTTCGAGCCCGCCGTGCGCACGGCCCTGATCGACCGGCTCAAGGCGGACGGCATCGGCTACAGCATCGTCTACCCGGATGCCGTCCAAGACCAGAAGGGCGCCCAAGGGCTCCTTTCGGCCTCTTTCGGAGGCGATGGGGCCCGGTCGCTCGCGCAGTCGGTGATCTCGTTGCCCCTCTTTCCCTACATGACGGACGCTGAATTCGACCAGGTGGTCGCCTCCGTCCGGGCTGTCGTGGGCTGACTTGGGCCATTTTGGGCGCAAGGAACCTTGACCCTCGCTGTTGTTTCCATAAGTATGGGTTCGTAGGGCTCAAGTTGGGGTGAACCGGCCCGAGCCGGGACCCGGCTTCCGGGCCGCGGCAGCACAAAGGAGTGCGCTCCGGAGGGAAACCCGGAGCCCGCGCGAGCCGAAGATCGTCCAATGGTTGTGGGGACAAGGAAGAAAGCCGGTGTGTTCCTCGTAGCCCTTCTGGCCTGGGGGGGATCCGGTTGTGCCGAAGCATTCCCGTCGGGTTCCGTCACGGAGAATCTGACCGCCGCCTTCCTCCTTTTCAACAATTTCCAAATGACGCCCAATTCGGGAACCTCGGTTGCTGCGGGAGCCACTTATCAGTTTCGACTTTCGGGGGGAGTGGGCGGGGCCACCTATTCGGTCAGCGATTGCACCGGCTACTCGATGAGCAGCTCCGGCCTTTTTCAGGCCCCTGCAACCGACGCCACGTGCATCGTAACGGGAACGGACTCCATTGGCACCACGAAGACCCACACGATTCCGGTCCGCACCTATCCCACGCTGGTCAAGAGCCACTCGCCGCACGCATACCTGAGGCTGGAGGGCGACGCTCTCGATAGCTCGACGAACGCAAACAACGGCGCCGTCGTTGGCGGACCGCTAACATTTGCAGCCGGTGCCCTGAACTCCACCACGTACGCGGGAAACCAGGCTGCAACACTCAACGGCACGACGCAGTACATCAACGGGATCACGACGGTCGATCCGTCAGCTGCGGCCTCAGCGCAGGGCTTCAGCGCGGAAGCCTGGTTTCAGCTTTCGGGCGTGGACTCGCTCGTGCAGGCGGGTTCGCTTGCGATCCTGGGCCAGGAGGCGTGCACGACGGGTACGAATCGGATCTGGCTGGGCGTCGACGCAGCCAACCGCGATCAGATTTCCACCTTCCTCGGCGGGACCACCACCCGCAGCGGTATCGTGCCCACCATCGGCACCTGGTATCACGCGGTCGTCACCGTGCGCGGTAGCTCCCTGAAGCTCTACGTCAACGGGGTCCTGCGCACCTCGGCCAGTGTTTCGGTCGAAGCCTGCAACGGCGGTATGGGCAACATCGCCGCGGGTTTCTTGACCGGTTCGCCCTATTTTCCCGGACTCATCGATGAAGTGGCGGTGTACCAAACGGAGCTCTCCGCCGCGGACGTGGCGCAGCACTACCTGACCGGCCTTGCGCAGACGGTGGCCGTCGATGGTGTCTCGACCATTGCCGCGCTCGGATATGCGCGGACCTTCGCCGCTCTCGGCGGTCAGAGTTCCTACACCTACGCGATTGCCAACACGGTGACGGGCGGCCAAATCGAAACCGGTACCGGCCTGTACACGTCGCCGTCCCGATCTTCGAGCTCCGCGGTTCAGGCGACCGAGACCGTCCGTGCGACCGACGCGCATGGGAATATGGCTTCACTCTCGTTCACGGTGGGTGCGTTTCCCATTTCGTTTGCCACGCTGAGCTCCTGGTATTCGGCGGAGGTCATAACGGACAAGACGGACGGTGCCGACGTCCAGGTCCTTTTTGACGCTTCCGGTGTGGGCAACAACCTGACTCAGATTTTGGGCACGAAACCCCAATTCGTTCGTCCAAGCAGCGGACCCAACAGCAAGCCGGCGATTAACTTCCCGGGCCCGGACGGATTCTTTGGCGCCAGCGGGTTCGGAACGACGGGGGATGTCACCATCTTCGTGCTCGCGCGGCGCAACGGCGCCTCGGGCACCCTAGTTTCCTATGACGGTGGTGTCAGTGGCCTCGCTATCAACAACATCAACTACCAAGTCTGCGTCACGGGTACCAACAGGTTGCGGTTTGCAAGTGAGGACGGCGCGGGGGTCCAAACTATGCGGGACACAGGCGTGCTATTGGTGCCCGCGCCGTTGTCCCCATGGTTTTTGGTGGGCGCAGTGCGCACTTCGGGGCCTACCAACGTGGTCGCCTACTTTGATGACCAGTCCGAAAACCTGGGGGGGATGCCAACCCCCACCGGTGGCGGATCCAGCTTGGCACGCCTCGGCTTCGCGGGCGAGCCGATGTGCGCTGGAAATGCTTGGCCGGGTCAAATCGCCGAGGCAGTAATATTCCACCGCGCTCTGTCGGCCACGGAGATCGATCAGGTCCGCTGCTACTTCAAGCAGAAGTATGGCCTTACCTGGACCCTGTCGAACTACTGCCCACCATGAAGCACGTATCATGACAAACGTCAGCGAAAACAAAACAAGGAAGCGCAGAGTGAAGCCGATTGCCGGCGCCGTGCTGGCCGCCGCGTTGATCCTGCCGGCCGGCTCGGCCTGCACCGGTGATTTTCCGACCGGTTCCATCAACGACAACGTGCTGGGTTCCCTCCTCCTCTACGGCTCGTTCGGCCTGACGCCCTCGACGCTCACCCACGTGGCTGCGGGCGCGACGTACCAGTTTCGACTGAGTGGTGGCGCAGGTGCAGTCTCGTACTCGATCGGCGGTTGTTCAGGAGAAATTGGTTCTTCGGGCCTCTTTCAGGCTCCGAACACGGACGAGGCCGCCTGCACGGTCTTTGGCCGCGACTCCATCGGCGCTTCGCGCAGCGTGACTTTTCCGGTGAGGACTTACGCCTCCATCGTGAAGAATCACGGTTCCTCTGTTCACGTATACTTTCCGTTCGACGGGAACTACTCGGACTCCTCCGGCAACAACAGCCCGTCAGCCCCGGTTGCCGGCCCCACCTTTCAGAGCGGCGGCGCGCTCGCCTCGTCTGTGTATCCGAACAACCAGGTGCTTGTGCTGGATGACGCTTCATCGCAGTACGTGAACGGCATCAACACCATCGACCCGGCCGCCGCAGCTGCCGCGAACGGCTTCAGCGCGGAGGCGTGGTTCAAGATTCAGAACGCGGACGAGCTGGCCAAAACCAATTCGCTGCCCATCGTCAGCCAGGAAACGTGCGCGGGAACGAATCGGGTCTGGATCGGCATCGACGCGGACAGCCAGGACCAGGTGGCCACGAACTTGGGCGGAACCATGGTCCGCAGCGGGATCACCGTGGAACCCGGTCGCTGGTATCACGCGGTCGTAACTGTTCGGGGTACCTCCCTGAACATCTACGTCAACGGAGTACTGCGCAAGTCGGCCAGTGTCTCCGTGGAGAGCTGCACCACGCCCGGCGGGAACATCAGCATTGGCCGTTTCGCGCCCGCTTTCTACTTCGGGGGTTCTGTCGACGAAGTGGCCGTCTACAGCACGGCTCTTTCGGCCACCGACGTGGCGAATCACTACCTGGCGGGTCAGGCCAAGACGGTGGCT
This sequence comes from uncultured Leptospiraceae bacterium, assembly GCA_964585735.1. Taxonomy (GTDB): domain Bacteria; phylum Spirochaetota; class Leptospiria; order Leptospirales; family Leptonemataceae; genus CAZPFB01. The sequence goes on along the minus strand of CAZPFB010000005.1, from coordinate 90,151 downwards.
GTCGATTCCGTCTATCCGTACGCTTCATACGGGAATTCTCGGACTTTCTATGCAATCGGCGGTCAGGCGCCGTTCACCTACTCGGCCGGGACCGCCCTCACGGGAGACAGCATCGACGCCGCGAGTGGAACGTACCAGCCGCCTTCGATTTCGTCCTCTTCGGCCGTGCAGGCAACGCAGAGCATTCGCGCGACGGATTCGCACGGCAACGTCGGCACCTTCGATGTGACCGTGGCCGCCTTCCCCAATGCGCACGCTTCGCTCAGCGCTTGGCTCACGGCCGAAACCATCAAGGATAAAGCAGATGGCAACGGAACCGCCGTGCTATTCGACCTTTCGGCGAACAGCATGGTGTTGAGCCAGTTCACGACACCTCCTTTTTATCGCCCCGCAAGCGTGGCTGCCATCGGGACGACGCTCGACAAGCCGGCGTTGGAATTCAGTGCGCGGGACCAGATGTTCTCGGACGATGGGTTCCACACCACTGGAGATGTGACAGCGTTCGTCTTGGCCAAGAGGACAGTGGCCGCTGACGGCGTGCTTCTTTCTTTTGACGGCACGATTCCTCCGGCACCGGTCTTCGCCGTTGCCCTTGATTTGGAGGTCCTCTTCCAACTGGGGAGCGCTGGCGGAGCGCTGAGGTACGGGCACCGAAATGGAGCCGCTCAGACCACCGGCTCTCTTGCCCTGGCCGCGGCAGGAAACTGGGAGCTCCTCGGGTTGAGACGGACCGGCGGGACAACGATCATGCTCTACCGGGATGCGGCGTCCGAGGGCCCAAATGCTGTCGGCCTCGGAGTCAATTCCGCGTCCGGCCAATACTCCAGCCTCAGGCTGGGCGGCGCCGCGGCCGGGAACGTCATCCTGGGAACTCCGCCGGTGTGGCCTGGGCAAGTGGCCGAGGCCGTCGTCTACTACCGCAGCCTCACTGACGCGGAAGTGCAACAGGTGCAGTGCTACTTCAAGCTGAAGTACGGCCTCGGCTTCACGATTCCGACCTACTGCCCGTGATGAACCCCCGAACCAGCGGCGCAAACCATTCCACCGCCGTGTAATGCAACCAGTGATCCGCTTCGGGATTGCGTTCGATGCGTGCGGCGGGAAACACTTCGCGAATGCGCTCTTCGTCCGCCGGCAGCACGTAGTCGCTGCGGCCGCCCACACAGAAGAGCGCCGGACCGGACCAGGACGAAGCCGGGGGCGCGAATTCCTCGATGTAGGTGGCTTCACGCAACACGGGCACGTTGAGTCGCCACCGGAAGCCGGAATCCAAGCGTTCCAGGTTCATGCCGAGGAAGCCGCGCGTGAAGGGATCGCTCACATGCGGAGTCATCAGCTCGTCGACCTCCTGACGCGACTGCGCGCGTGACACATCCACCGAAAGCGCTTCGAACTCCTGCTCATGACGCGGGCGATAGGTGCGCGGTGCAATATCGACCACGACAATGCCGCGCTGTTCTTCTGGATGCTCGAGCGCGTGCGCCATGACGGCCAGTCCGCCCATGGAATGGCCGAGGAGTACGGGAGGTTCTGTCAGGTTGCTCGCGCACCATGCGCGCAGGTCGCCTACGAGATCGTCGAGGGTGTGCGTGGGCGCATGCGGCGAAAGGCCGTGGTTGCGCAGGTCCAGGGCAAACACATGCGCCACGTCCGTCCAGCGCTGGGCCGCGCTGACCCAATTCTTATGAGATCCAAACAATCCGTGCAGGATGACGAGCGGTCTGCCGTTGCCGCCGAAGTCGCGGGCGAAGAGTTCCACGCTCATCGGCCGGTCCGGAAAGCCAGAGGAGCTGCCCCCTTCATCCTCCAGGACTCTTCCTTCACGACCGACCGGCTCACGACCGGCCGTAGACGGGCACGAGCGCCCCGCTGGTGTCCGTGCCCGCCTCACCCGCCAGAAAGAGAATCACACGGGCGATGCGCTCGGCCGAAGTCCAATCCGAAAAGCGAGCGTTCGGCATGGACTCCCGGTTGGCGGGCGTGTCGATGATGCCAGGGAGGATGGCGTTTGCGGTGATGCCGTGCTCCCGGCCTTCCACGGCCGCGGTCCGCACCAGGTGCACTACGGCCGCCTTCGAGACAGAGTACGCCGCCGAGCCCGCGGCCGGTTCCAGAGCAGGACGCGCGCCCACCGCAATCAGGCGACCGGACTTCTGCCGCTGCATGATCGGCAGGGCATGACGGAAGCACAGGAAGGCCGAAGTGGCATTGAGCGCGAGCATCTTCTCCCAGGTGGCCAGGGGGGTTTCGGCAAGCGAACCGCCCGCAAAACCGCCCACGATGTGCGCCAGAATGTCGATGCTGCCCAACTCTCCCACGGTGCTCTGCATCAGCGCCAGCACGCTGGAATCGGAAAGCACGTCTGTTTCGTGAAAGGAAATGCGATCGTGCAGCACGGGGTCTTCGAGCAGTTCGGACAAACCGCCCGGAGCCCGGTCCGCCGCCACCACGCGCGCGCCGTTTTCGAGAAAGACGCGACACGCCGCCCTCCCCAACGCGCCCGCGCCGCCGGTCACAATCGCTACTTTGCCGCTCACTGACATCGACCCAACGAAGCGACCGCGGCAGTCCGCGGCAAGCTTTTTGGTTGTCGCGCTCGCGCGCTGGTCTTGCGTGCACCATGGCGGACCGGCCCCCGTACGTGGAGAAGTTCTACCGGGCTCCGGGCGGGCTGGTCCGCTACCTGCACCGACCCAACCCGGGGCGGCCCGCGCTCCTTGGTCTGCACGGTTTCAAGGACGTGGCCGAGACGTTCCTGGTGCTCGACCCGCTCCTGCGCGACCACTTCGAGGTCTTTCTCCCCGACTGGGCCGGCCACGGCGGAAGCTATACGATTACTGATGGTTGTTACACGGCTGCTGATTTGTTTGCGGACCTGGTGGCGTTCAGCGGAGACCTCCTGCCGGAATCGTACGTGCTGATGGGACACAGTCTCGGCGCCGCCATGAGTGCGCGTTTCTCCGGGTTGTTCCCCACGAGCATTCGTGCTCTGGTGTTGTTCGAGGGGTTCGCCGGACTCGTCGAGCCCGAGAAGGAAGCAGACCGCCTCACCGCGTGGGCCGGACACTTTCGCCGCACCTGGCGCGAGGCCGCGGCAGGTCGCCCTCCCGCGGCGCGCGAGCTGGGCTCGGAGAAAAAGGCCCGAGACTTCCTCAAACGTATCCACACGCGTCTTTCCGAAAGGGAACTGGAGACGATGGCCGAGTCACTCACGCGCCGGAGCGATTCGGGTGTGCGCTGGAACCACGACGAGGCGCTCTCCTGGCGTTTCGTGCCGATGTCTTTTGCCCCACTCATCAGTCGCGCGCTGTGGGCACGGGTGACCGCGCCGGTTCTGCTCTTCTACGGCGAAGACACGAACCTCATGCCGTCCGAGGACGCTGTGGCCTACACCGGCGCCCGCGCGGGGGCGCTGCAACCGCCGTCCACGGAGCGGGTGTTCCGTGGTCCCGACCAACCGAACGCGGCGCTGCGCGAGATCATCGATCACTTCCGGGACCTGGAGTATCACGAGGTCAAGAGTGCGGGTCACAATTTTCATCGGGAGCATCCCGCGCAGGTGCGGGAGATACTCGCCGGGTTCTTTGCGCGCATCGGAGTTGTTTGAGGCGCGGTTCAGGGAGGGACGGATGTCAGAAGCTGGAAGTGTGCTGCTTGTGGCCGGCGCGGTGGGAAGCGTAGGAGTCGGTATTCTCCATGTGGGAATCGTCGTAGTGGGAAACCTCGCCCGCAACCTCGACTATTTCCGCGCGGGCCCGCGGCTCGTCGCCCTGGCCCTGCGTGGTTCGCTCATTCCGCACCTGGTCACGATTGCTGCCGCGATTGTGTTTTCGGCCTTTGCCTGGCCGCCGCTCGCGCACCTGGGCCTGCTTCTTCAAGTACCGTTCTCCCGCGAGTTGACCATCGGCATCGGGGCCGTATACTCCCTTCGGGGGCTGGTGCTGCCATTGCAACTCGTCGGGCGCTTCCCTCAGAGCGAGCCTCGTGACTCGGCTTTTTCCGCAGTTTCGCTGGGAATCGGTCTGCTCTACCTGGTCGGTGTGACCCTGCGCTGAACGTCCCCGTTGCCAACGGTGTGATGGCGCAGTCGGAATTTCCGGCCCTCTGCGAAGGGGCCTCCGCCCGGGTCGTCCCGGGTATGCATCTATTTCTCTGCTGAAGTAGACTTCTCCACTTCCCGGACGAACAGCTCCACATCTTGGAGTTGATTCAGCAACGCGCCGGCCATCTTCTCCCGGCATCCGTCGCGAAGCCCCTGCAAGACTCCCATAGCTTCCCGAATGCGACCAAGCTTCTGGATGATCTTCTCGGACACGCCTGCTTATACTCCCATCAGACGCTTGCGCTTCTCTTTGAAGTCGATCCCCTGGTGCCAGATGCGCGCCTCGAACAGCCGCCGCTCGACCGAGTCGGGCTCCCAGAGTAGGACGCCTCGGCGGACAATCTCGTCCAGCAACATGATGTTGTCGGTTCCATTGAGATGCACCAGGTCGACCTCGTTGGTCTCGAGCGCGGCCGTGAGGTTTCCGTGCAGGTCGGCGAGCCAACCCACTCGGTCGCCTCCCCCCACCTCCGCCCAAACGGCAATGTCGATATCGCGCGGCCTGCGATCCGTCCGTTCGAGGGCAGCCGAACCGAAAAGGTACGCGAAGCCCACTTCCGGATGACGTTCGAAAACCGGAGCAAGGCGATTGCGAATGGCCTCGACGTTCATCGCTTTCAGCAGAACGGGTACCTCCGGGAATGTCAAGCGGGACCCACATCGCACGATTCATGAACGACAGCGTCAAGAATGCACGCACCCATACCCCTGCCCGCGGCGCGACCGGCGCGAGCCCGCCTCAGTTCCGCTCGGAATCGCGCTTCATCTTGCGGGCTTGAAACAGGAAAGCCAGGGCTTTCTCGGTGTCGCCGTTGAAGAGATGCAGGAAGCTGAGGTCTACCATATCTTTTAGATCTGCCTGCAATTGCCCGGGCTCCCCGGCAGGCGGCTCTCCGGTTCGCGAAGCCAGCCATTCCTTCCGGCGACGGATACGTTCGCGCAGGCGTTCCGAGCGGGCCCGGATCTTGTCGTCGATCCCGGCAAAGACCTTTTCGTATTCGCCTTCGGTCTCCGCGCGGGCTGCCGCCAGGTGGTCGGTGAACGCCCGGTACGCGGGCGACGTCTTGGCCAACTCTCCGTACGCCTGCACGGACTCCCGGTAGTGCTCCGAACGTAAGAGCAGACCGGCTTCGAGGCAACGCAGGGTTTCATCGTCGGGAGCCATTGCGAGGTAGGCGCGAACCACCGCCAGCGCTTCTGCGGTGCGATCCTGATCGGCAAGAAGCACGGCGCAGCCGAGCGCGGCGGGCCGATTGCCCGGCTCGATCTTGAGGGCGTTGGCAAAGTAGATCTCGGCGCGATCCAGCCGCTTCTGTTTGCGGTAGAGGTACGCGAGGAGAATGTGCGCGCGCAGCAGACGGCGGTTGTGGTGCAGGGCGCGAACCAGGTAGTACTCGCTCTCCGGCAGGCGCTCCAGGCGAAACAGTTCGCTTCCCAAATTGAAGCAGACCTTCTCGTCCTCCCCAAGTTCCAGCGCGCGGCGGAAAAAGCCGATGGAGAGGTCCGGTCGTTTGGCGCGCGAGTACAGAGCCCCGAGGTTGTTGAAGGCCTCCCGGAAAGCCGGGTCCTGCCGGGCGCAGGCTTTGTAATAGCGCAGGGCCTCGGTGAACCGGCCGCTCTGTTCGGCCTGACGGCCCTTTTCGTACAGCAGCCGCGCTTCGCTCATGGGCCCATCCAGGGTAGTGGGGATCGGTGCCATTTACAATCAGATATCGGTCGCCATTTCCAAATCCAAACCAATATCCAGGAACCGCGTCGTGTGGGTAAGGAAGCCCATGCTGACGCCGACGGCGAGGGGGAGTTTCAGCGCGCGCAGTTCATCCGGCTTCCAGCCACCGGAAAGCTCGATGAAGGGACGGTGTTCGGCCGGCAGCCGCGAGACGTGTACCACGCAGCGTTCGAGCTCCGGCCCGCGCAGGTTGTCCAGAAGCAGGACGCGAGGCCGGCATTCCAACGCCTCCCCGAGTTGGTCGAACCGATCGATTTCGATTTCCAGTCCGGTCTCGGGGTGGCGCGCGCGAATGGCCTCCACGGCGCGGCGGATGCTGCCCGCCCCCGCGATGTGGTTGTCCTTGATCATCGCCATGTCCGAGAGATGAATTCGGTGGTTCACGCCACCCCCGCAGTAGACCGCGTATTTGGCCAGGCGCCGGTAGCCGGGCAGGGTCTTTCTCGTATCGAGAACGTGGACGCGGTCGCCAGCCTCGGCAACCGTGTGCGCCACCACCGTGGTGATGCCGCTGAGGTATTGGAGGAAATTCAGGATCACCCTTTCGAGGCGCAGCAGTGTCACCAGCGGCCCGACGAGCGTGCCGATGGCTTCACCGGACGCGAAGGCCTGCCCGTCCTGGAGCGGGGCTTCGAGCGAAACCTGGTCGGGCGATGACCTGCCGGGTCCGGGTGCCGCGCTGGAGGTACGCATCTCGGCGTCCACTTCCAGGACGGTCCGCACAACGGGAATCCCACAGAGAACACCCGGCTCGCGCGCGCGCAATATCCCGCGGCCCGGTTGGTCGGGAGGAAAGATGGATTCCGAGGTCACGTCGCCCTGTGGCGCGTCTTCAGCCAGCGCGAGGCGAATGAGCGTCTCACAGTCCGAACGCTCGACCCTGCTCACCGGTGAGGTATAGTGGGGCCGACTCATCGGGCATTGCGATCGCGCTCTACGCGCACGTCAATCGACTCGAGAAGCGAGAGCGCGGTCTGCCTCTGCGCTTCCACGTCGCAGCGCTGGTACAGCCAGGCGATCCACAACTGCTCCCGCACGAGAAACGCGCCGACGACGGCGGGCAGGTGACGGCCTTCGCCTTCGTCGAACGCGAGGACCGGCGCGGCCAGAACGGAGCCGTAGGTACGCGGCCGCGCGTCTTCCTGCAAGAAAGGGCGCCTGCGCGTGAGGTCCGTCTCTTCGTTCAGGCGACGGAAGTACTCTCGCGGATCGAGCGGCACGAACGACTCGATGCGCCCGAAAAGGCACTTGGGTTGCATGCGATGGCGCACATCCACGTACCGACCTTCCGACTTCGACTGGGCCGTCTCGGCCACGACCTCGGACGGCAGACGCAGCGTGAAGCCATGGCCGGTCTCGAATTCGCGCGAGCAGCCCGGCGCACCAAAGAGGAGCAATGCGAAAAGGGAGGACGGGATTGCCCCGCTCGCGCGACGAAGAAGCAACCGAGTGCGTGTCCTCATTGCGGATCGGAGCTGCCTGGTACGAAGCCGCGCGGACGTTCGTCCAGTTCGATCTCGAAGTCGCGCTCGTCGCCGTTCCGTAGAACGGTCAGTCGCACTACCGCGCCCGCCTGCTTTTCGCGAATGAGACCGTGGAAGCGAAAGGAGGGATGGCCGGCGAGCGTCCTGCCGTCCGCCCGGGCTATCACGTCACCCGGCGTGAGCCCCGCGCGCTCGGCCGGCGAACGCGGGAGCACCCTTACGATTCGCATGCCGTCCCAGACGGCCGTGTACACGACACCCAAGAAGGCGGGGCCGCGCAGCTTTGGCTTGGGCGTTGCCTGCTCGTTCTGCACCAACCGCGCGCAGGCGGTGGTCACACCCAGGAGAAAGACGAGCGAGGCGATGCGGGCAGCGGAGGGCATCATGCTTTGCCTATCGGGAGAAAGGAAAGGGGGCCTGAGGGTCTCCGCCTGGGAAAAAAAAATGCGGGCCGCGCGGGCCCGCATCTCCATTTCAACTTCTGTCAGTCGCTCAGCGGCGACGCGACGTGATCCGTTTCCCGCGGCGTGCGGTCTTGCCACGCGCGGCCTTGGCTTTGCCGCGGCGAGCGGTCTTGCCGGAGGAAGGACGCTTCGTCGGCCGACGTTTGGCCGCGCCCTTCTTGGCCACCTTCTTCCACTTTTTGCGGTAGGCCTGGTCGGACACCTGCTTCGGCTTGAGGCCAAAGGTCGGTGCAATCGCGCCGGGCTCTTTCCCACTTTCGTAAGCGCTGCGGATCGCGCTCTTTTGTTTGTCGCTCAACTGGGACCAATTCATTCGCAGTCTCCTCACGTCACTCAAAGTGACATAATCCTTCTAATGAGACATAATCCAGTTCTGTCAACAAAAAACGCGAGGCGACGGGCGATGGGAAAGAGCGCGCGCGAAAGGTGAATCGCCGCGGAGAAGGGGGCAGGAGACCCGCGCGCAAAATCAGGCGGCGCAAATCAGGCTTGGAGCGGAGCCGCACACGGCGGATCTGGGCCGATGGAACGACGCTTTCGCCGCATCCTCATCGCGAATCGGGGTGAAATCGCTCTGCGTGTGCTGCGGACCTGTCGCCGCCTGGGAATCGAGGCCGTCGTTGCCCATTCGAGCGCGGACCGGGACACGCCGGCCGTTCGCCAGGCGGACCTGGCCGTCGAACTCGGCCCGCCGGAAGCGCAGCGCTCCTACCTCAACATCCCGGCCATCGTGGCGGCCTGCGAACGCACCGGCGTTGACGCGGTGCATCCGGGCTACGGATTCCTCTCCGAGAACGCCGAGTTCGCAGCGGCGCTGGCTGCCGCCGGGATCGCTTTCATCGGTCCGAGCCCGGATGTGATCCGCCGCATGGGAGACAAGATCCAGGCCCGTCGCCTCATGGCCGAAAGCGGCGTGCCGGTCGTCCCGGGCTACGATGGCGACGATCAATCGGAGGAGCGACTCGCTTCCGAAGCGAAGCGCATCGGAATGCCCGTCATGATCAAGGCCAGCGCGGGAGGAGGCGGTCGCGGGATGCGTTTGGTGGAGAACGAAAGCGACCTGCTCGAGTCCATTCGCTCCGCGCGCCGCGAAGCGCAGTCGGCTTTCGGCAGCGATCGCCTGTTGGTCGAGAAGTTCGTCGCAGCGCCGCGTCACATCGAGGTTCAGGTTTTCGGGGACTCGCACGGGAATGTCCGCCACCTCTTCGAGCGCGAGTGCTCGATCCAGAGGCGTCACCAAAAGGTGCTCGAGGAAAGTCCCAGTCCCGCGCTCGACGAGACCAGGCGCAACGCGATCCTCGAAGCGGCGCGCAAAGCCGCGCAAGCCGTTGGCTACACGAACGCAGGCACGGTCGAATTCATCTACTCCGACCGCGACGGCAGCTTCTACTTCCTGGAGATGAACACGCGCCTTCAAGTGGAGCATCCGGTGACCGAGATGGTGAGCGGCCTGGATCTGGTCGAAGAGCAGATCCGCGTGGCCGAAGGACATCGCCTGAGTTTCGCGGACACGCCGCCCCAAGGCCGCGGTCACGCCATCGAAGTACGACTCTACGCCGAAGACCCGACGCGCGGTTTTCTCCCCGCGGCCGGCCACATCGCGAAGCTGGAATGGCCCAACCTGCCCGGCGTACGCGTAGATGCGGGCTTCGAAACGGGGGATGCCATTTCGCTCTATTACGATCCGATGACGGCCAAGGTGATCGCGCACGCGCCGACGCGGTTGGAGGCCATCGAAGCACTCGATGTGGCCCTGGCCCGGACGGTGTTCTTCGGCCCACCCAACAACCTGCTTTTTCTACGCGCGGTCCTCGCGGACCCCACGTTTCGCAGCGGTTCCTTCACGACCGGCTTCATTGCCGAGAGGCTGACGCCGTTCCGGGCTGCCTCAGCTCCGGCCGCGGACGCCGAGTTGGCGCGAACGGCCGCGGGCCTGGTCGTGTTTCACGGCGGCAAGCACGTGGCCCAGGGCGCGCTTCTTATCTCGCAGACGGGCGGTGACCTGGCGCCCTGGTCGGAGTACCCCGGCTTTCGCCTTTGGGAAAGCTGAAGCCGTCCGGCGAACGATCACAAATTCGATTGCTTCTTTATGGGAGTGCGACAACGTAGGGTCCGAATTCGGAGGCGCCGGTGCAGACGGAATCCAATCAAAAACTGAACGTCGTCATCTTCACGGACACGTTCCTGCCCAAGATCGACGGCGTGGGAATCTCCATCGATCACTTCAGTAGGATCCTCGCCGGGCGCGGTCACCGATTTGTCATTTGCTGCCCCAAATATGGGGAAGGTGACTTCAAGCAGATCGGGGACAACATTCACGTCATCCGCTTCAAGAACGCGCCCCTGCCGTCGTACCCGGACATCAAGGCGGTCATCCCTTCCCAGAAGAAAATACGACAGGCCTTCAACATGTTTCCCCCGGACGTCGTGCACGTGCAGACACCGGGCCTTCTGGGTCAGTACGGCGTCCTGGCCGCCCGGATGTACGGCGTGCCGCTGATTGGCACCTACCATACCCTGATCTCCGAGCAGGATACGTACATCTCGCTTTATCGTCTTCTCAAGGTCGATACGCTCCTGAATTACTTTCGCGCGGACAAGAAGATCAAGAAGCGCCTGGACAAAGTCGAACGCAAGAAGACCAAAGGCATCAAGAACCGCATCATCTACAATCTCTGCAACAAGCTCTACGAGCAGGGAGAGCTGATCATCAGCCCCAGCTATCGCATCAAGGCGGACCTCCAGGAGTCAGGGGTGAAGACGCCGATCGAGGTCATCTCCAACGGCATGGACCTGACCCGCTTCAAGGGTGAGGTTCGGTCGCCCGCTTCTCCCCCGCGGCTGCTCCACGTGGGCCGCATCTCGTACGAAAAGAACTGCGAGGTCGTACTCAAGGCGTTCGCGCTAATTCTGGAGAAGATACCGGACGCCACTCTGGACATCATCGGGGACGGTCCGGCTTTGCCGTCCTTGAAGATCGAGGCGCGCCAGTTGGGCGTGGATCACCGCGTCACCTTTCCCGGTTTCATCTCTCGGGACGACCTCCCCGAAATCTATCCCAAGTACGACCTCTTCCTCACGGCTTCCACCATGGAGACCCAGGGGCTGGTCGTTCTGGAGGCGGTGAGCTGTGGTCTGCCCTGTGTGGGCGTGGACGCGTACGCCCTTCCGGAACTCATCCATGATGGAGAAAACGGCTACGTCGTGGAACCGTACGATCACATTCGCATGGCGGAACGCGCTCTCGAGATCTTGGGTAACACGGAACTCTACCGACGCTTCTCGGCACACGGGCTCAAGATCGCCGGCGAGCACGAGCTGATCGGTTGCGCTGACAAGCTGGAGAACGTCTACCGCACAATTGCCAATCGAAAGCGTGCGTCCGCGGCGCTTCCCTCCGGATGAAGCGGTCCTTTCTCAGACGGGTCTTCATCCGCGTTGGCAACTGGTTCGGCCTGCATCCCGAGGTCGGGGACCTCATCTCGGGCGGCTTTCGACTCACGAATCCCGATCAGGCCGATGTCCCCAGCGAAAACCTGAACTTTGCTTCCAGGCTGATCGCCTCAGGGCTCTGGAACTACTGCTTCTTTCAATTCTACCGTAACTTCGTGGGTCCGTACTGGGTGGAGCGTCAGTACAATCCCACCGACGTCTCTTTCATCCCGCGTGCCGTTTCGCCGCTCTCCATCAATGTTACGCATCGCACGTGGATGGGCTTTCGCGGACCGCACTCGAGCCACTTTGCCATGATGGATCCCGCAGGCGCGGTCTCACCCGTGACGGGCTACTACAGCATCGAGTTCGCGATTCGGGAGAAGGGCAGGCTTCGTCTGCCGGCGCGCGGCGAAGTGACCGTCCGGCAGCGTCCCTACCGCGACCTGCCGGTGGCCTTCTGTGAATGGAGAACGAAGCGAACGCGCGTCCGCCTGCAGGCCACCGGTTCCGGCGAAAATCTCATCGTGTTCGCTCTTTCCTGCCGTTCGCGGGACCCCGAAGCCGAACTGGTCGTCAGCGTCCGACCATTCAATCCTGAGGGCGCCACGCTCATCCATTCCCTGGCCGTCGAACCAACCGCGGGTGGCCAGTTCGTGCGCGTGAATGGAGATCCGGAGATCTTCCTGCCGGAGCCACCGGACCGCGTCTCCGTCTGCAACCTGGAGAGTGGGGACGCCTATTTCTCGGAGGCGCAATCGCACGAGACGTACTGCTCTCACGGCGTCGGCACCGCCACGTTGACCTATCGGATCCGAGAAAGACGCGAGTTGCTGTTTGCCGCCTCCACGTACCGGCGCGACGTGCAGTCGAATCGACGCAGCGGTGGGCGACCGTTGACGTTTGCGGACGGGCTTTCCGCGGTCCACCTGGAGGCCGCCTTTCAGGAGTCCCTGCGTGAATGGGAAGCGCAACTTGCGCGCGCCGCTGTCTTTCGCTCCGCCAGGCGCGGGCTCAATCGGGCCGCTCGCATTATGAGTGGATATCTGGTTTCCCTGCGCTGCGGCGAAGAGATCACGCCCGGTTCTTTCACGTACCGCAGCTTCTTCTTTCGGGACGCCGCCTACATGCTGCCCGCGCTCATTCAATGGAATCTGCTCGAGGAAGCGCGACCGGTCGTCTACAGCTACCTGCGCCGCCAACTTCGCAACGGCTTCTTCCGGTCTCAGAAAGGCGAGTGGGACAGTACGGGCCAGGCCATCTGGACTCTCATGGAGTACATCCGCACGACGAACGACCACGAGCTACTCGCGCGGGCCTACCCGCACATGCAGAAGGGCGTTCGCTGGATCTGGAAGTTGCGCAGGAAGGGGCCGGGCCGCAGCATCCTCCCGCCCGGGTTCAGCGCCGAACACCTGGGTCCGGCAGACAGTTACTACTGGGACAACCTGTGGAGCATCGCCGGCATTCGCTGTGCCGCCGAGGCCGCCCGCGCTCTGGGCAAGAAGCAGGAGGCCAAACAGCTTTCCAGGCAGGCGGACGAGTTCACGCACAGCGTTCTGGAAGCATCCGCGGCCGATCGCAAGCGCCTGGGAGTCGTTCCGCCCGCGCCCGGCCGCGGCATCGAGACCGGCATGATCGGGAGCATAGCCGAACTCTATCCACTCGAACTGGAAGTCTTTCCCCGAAAACAGATGCGACGGACGGTCGCCACCATCTATCGCCGCTTTTTCAACCGGGGCCTGTTCTTTCATCACATCATCCATTCCGGTTTCAACGTCTATCTGAGCCTGCACGTGGCTCAGTGCTTCTTTCGCCTGGGCGAAGTGCGAACGGCCCGACGCATCCTGAACCGCGTACTCAAGAAGCGCACGCCGATGTGGACCTACCCCGAAGCCATTCATCCGCTGACGGGCGGCGGCGTGATGGGGGACGGTTTTCACGGCTGGGCGTTTGCGGAAATACTGCTGCTGATCCGCCGCTTCACCGTCTACCGCACGGGCGACCGGCTGGAGATCTTTCAGGGGTTGCGCAAAAGGGAACTGCTGGGTTCACCCATCGAGTTCGGCCCTTTCCCGATGGACGGGACGAGCGTGACCATCGAAGGAAGATTGTCCCAGGAGGGCGGGAAGCTGGAGGTTCGCGTCCCGCGAATTGCGCGCACGCCCATCGCTTTCGTGCGCATCCATCTACCGGTGAAAGGACTCACCGTGCGCTCGGTAGAAGGAGCACTCCTCGGCTCTGCAGGCAAGGGTAAGGTCGTGCTGCTCAACCCGGAGGAGCAGATGCGGGTGACGCTGGAACCAGAATAACCTGCAAACCTTCGGTTCAGGGCGCCTTGAGCGCTTCGTCTTCGGTCTTGAAGATCTCGAACATGTCCATTAGTTCGACTACTTCAAATATCTTGTGCACGGCCACGGACAGATTGCTCAGGCGCAGGTTCCGTCCACTCTCTTTGAGAGAGCGCATCAGCGAAACGAATACGCGCAGCCCCGAAGAGGACATGTACTCGACGTCCGCCAGATTGAGGAGGAAGCTCTTGGACGAGTTCTTCTCAATCAGCTCGTTCAGCTCACTTTCGATTTCCGAAGCCAGATGAACGTCAATGCGGCCGGCGAGGTAGACCACCACGAATTTGTCGGTATCCTTGATCTTGAGGCTCATGCATCCTCCGTCCGGCCACGAAGTTCCGAAAGCTCGGTCCCGAAACCCATGTCACCGTCGCAGCCTTTTTTCGGCAAACAAATAATTCACTTCGTCCTGACGGAGGTAGGACACCTCGTCCATGAGTCGCTTGATGAGGTACACGCCGAAGCCGCCCTTGCGCTCACCGGCCAAGTTTGCCCGGAGGTCGGGGTGTTTGACGGCCTTCACGTTGAACAGACCGCCGCGGTCCCGAAAAACGAGTCGGACGAAGCGGTCCTCTTCCACTTCCAGATCGCACTCGAAGCTCGGATCGTTCGTCTCGACGTTCTCGTAGGCGTGCAGTACGATGTTGGTGGCCGCCTCGTCGGCGACCAACAACAGATCCTCAAGCGTATTGCCGCGCACACTGTGGCGCATGCAGATATGCATTATGAAGTCTCTGAGGATCGGGATGCTCTCGGTACGCGCCGGCATGGAGATGTGGTAGCGGTTCAGGTCGGGCTGGATGCCGCGGAATCGGGTCACGAGCATCGTGAAGTCGTCGAACTGAAGCTCCGATCCGGAATACTCCGTCACCTCGTCGTACACAACGTTGATCATCTCCTCCGGGGATCGGGTCCGGTTTTTCCGGATCAAATCCAAGAAGCGGGGCAGGCCGAACTCTTCGTTCTGCTCGTTCACCGCTTCTACGACACCGTCGGTGTACAGAATCAACAGGTCCCCCTCGCGCAGTTCCGTCGTGCCGCCTTCGTAGCGGCTGGGAGAACCCACGACACCGAGCGGAGGGCCCTTGCCCGAAAGGATCTCGTACGTTCCGTCCACGTGCAGGAGAACCATCTCGTTGTGCCCGGCCGAGGCGAAGCGTAGGAGTCTTTCGCCGGCCACGTAGCGCGCGAGGAACACCGTCACGAACATCCCCGACTCCGACTCTTCAAAGATGAGCTCATTGGCCCGGCCGAGGACGCGCGTCGGGTCCACCTCGGACCGAATGATGGTCCGAAGGATGGAGCTGGATATGGCCATGAAGAGAGCCGCGGGCAGCGACTTTCCGGAAACGTCTGCGACCAGGAAGGTGGCATCGGCTTCGGGCCCATCCACGTGGTAGTCGTAGAAGTCCCCCCCGGTCATCCGCGCCATCACGGAGCGTGCGGAGAGTTCGACATGCTTGTGAGCCGGCTTGCTCTTGGGCAGAATGTCCTGTTGAATCTTGGAAGTGATCTCGACTTCCTTTTCTATGGCCTGCTTGGCCAGAATCTCCTCACTGAGGCGCACGTTGTCGATACCGCGCACCATCTGCGAAGCAATCGTGATGAGCAGGCGGTAGTCATCCTCGCGAAATCGGCCCATGGCCGATTCGGTGGCACACAGAACCCCGAACGGTTTGCTCTCTTTGCTCGAAGCCAGCGGAATGAGAATGCAGGAGCGCGTGCTGTAGCGATCCGGTCTTGCCAGATGAGCGAATTCGCTGTGCTCGAAATCTTCGATGAAAACGGGGCGATTGAGGGCGAACACCCGTTCGGAGAGGCGCTCCTCGCGCTGCTCGACCTCCTCCATTCCGTCCGCGACGTCTTCCGCTCCCCCCGCATCGGGTTTGCGCGCAGTCACGTGCAAATGTCCGTCGCCCTCATCCTTGATCAGGACGGAGACGCGGCCGACGTCGAGGCTTTCTCGGATGATGGTCAGGACTCGGTCGAAGATTTCGGCCACAGAGGTGGCTTCCACCAGGGCGCCTGACACCGCGTGCAGGCAGAGGATCTCACTCAGGCGCTGCTCGAGTTTGATGTTCGTCGATTGCAGGTCGTCCTGGATTTGGCGGCGCTGCAGCGCGATGGCCACGGAGTCCGAAAAACTCTCGAACACCTGGAGGTCCCGCTCGGAGAAGGTCGACCGGTCCACAGTATTGATGACTTCGATGACTCCAATCGTGCGATCCTCGACCAAGAGTGGGGCCGCCATCAGATTCCGGGTGATCGTGCGCGACACCTCGTCCACCTTCTTATAGAGCCGCGGGTCATTCTGCGCATCGTTGACGAGGATGGAACGCTTCTCCTGAGCGCAGATCCCCACGATTCCCTGACCCTGCGGGATGCGCATACCCTGCAGACCTTCCGATTCGTCTCCCGAGATGATGTCGAAGTAGAGTTCGCCGGTGTTCTCATCCATGAGAAAGAGGCTCGCGCTTTCGGCCACGATGATCTTGCGGGCGCTGTACAGGACGGCCTGTATCATCTCGCGCAGCTCGCGCGACGAGTTGATCAGGTTGGAGACCTCGAGGACCGAGTGGAGCGTGTGGTCGGATTGCTTGAGTTTCTGGATGAGGTTGGCGTTCTCCAACAACAACAGCAGGCTCGACTTGAAGCTGAGAAAGATTTCGCTCGAGGTGCGGTCGCGCCAGCTGTTTTTCAGGAGGATGGAGAACGTCGTGGCAAAGGTCTTGATGAGACTCACGTCGTTCTCGTAAAAGCGACGGAAGACGCGCGGTGAGCGCAATATGATGGCGCCGAAATCGCCCTCCTGGAGGCCGAGATACACGCAAATAGTCGGCGTGCTCACGCGAATGTCGACGGCGTCCTCGGGCGGCGTCGGGTCTCCACCTTCGTGGGCCTCCGAACCCTCCGAATCGGGCGCCAGATTCAGACTCACATGGTTGCGGATGCAGTAGAGGCAGAGATCTCGGGACTCGGCGTCGTCCGCACCCGCGCCCGTATGGAAGGGGACCAGCTCGCCGTGTTCGTCGAAGAAGTAGAAATTGCCCACCTGAGCGCGGGCCATGCGCAACCCTTCATCCAGAGCCAGGTCCAAAATGTAGTCCACGTCCGCGTTGCGGCGGAGCGCGACCTGGCCGCTGGCCAGTCGTTCCAGGAGCGGCGTCGATGGGCGGTCTTCACCGACGGTCCTATCGGCCATGAGAACCTCAGCCGTCCTTTTCCGGCGCGGGGGCTGCCGCCACGGGTCCGGCCCCCGTGGACTTCATTACCGCGCGGACCTGTTCGGCCAGCTTGGCAGTGTCGTACAGTTCGATCGGACGAGAGGAGGCGTAGCTGATGGCTGCGGGAGTGATTTCGCCCGTCGTCATGAAGATGCCCCGCGTCAGGTTGTCCGCCTTCATGGCTTCGTGGAACTCGCGCACCTGATTTTCAGAAATGGGGGTCATGTTGTCCCGGTTGATGCGCACCAGTGTTTGCTGTTTGCGCATCACCCTGCGCCCGGTGTCCTCTTCCATCGTGATGGCGGTGACCACGGAGTCATTTAGTATGCGCAGGCTAAGTATCTGCATGTGCATGTGAGTCAGCAGGCGGGCGCAGATGGCTTCGAACTGAGCATTGCTGGCGATCATGAAATCCTTGATGGAATCGTCCACGCGGAACTCGGCGTACTGCTTGAGCTTGGCTTTGACGTCCCGAAAACCCGGCCGGATGCTTTCGACGGCTTCCCAGTTTTGGATGGCCGTGTGCATGTCGCGACTCTTCTCCGCGGCCAGCGCCAGAAGATACCGCATGTTGACCTCGTTGTCACCACCGTCGGCAGCGTACTTGAGCCCGCGGTCGAGTTCGGTGATGGCTTTGGGATAGGCCTCCATATCGATGTAGACCATGCCCTTGCCCAAAATGGCTTTCACCCGGATGCTCTCATCCCGCTCGGCCTTTTCGAATTCTTTGACCGCCCACTCATTGTCCTGGAGGTAGCGCAGAACGAGTCCCATGAAGTAGTGGGCCACGTGCAGATCCGGCTTGAGCTGCGTCGCTTTTAAGAGCGCGGCCCGCGCATCAGCATAAGCGGCCAAATGGTAGTGCGCCTGACCGAGCAGGTTGAACGCTTCCACATTCCGCTCGTTCAGGGCTGTGGCCCTCTGGAGGTAGCCGACCGCTTTGGCGTGCACGCCAGCCCGGAAAAACAAGCGGCCAAGCTCGAAATGCGGTTCGTCGTTCTTGGGATCCAGTTGGGTGAGAATCAGCAGTTCGTTTTTGGCCTCATTGAGGTTCTTGGCTTCGAGGAGGCAGCGAGCGAGCAGCAGGCGAACGTCCTTCTCTTTGACCTCCGGACCGAACCGTCCGATCTTCACGCACTGCCGCAGTTCGACCGCAGCCGGCCCGAAGCGCCCCAACTTGTACTGGGCCTGCGCCAGAGCAAAACGGGCGCGCAGATTGCGCTCGTCGTTCTCCAGAAGCTTGCTGGTTTCCTCCACCACGACCGCGTACTTTCCTTGGGAAAGTAGCTTTTCGATCTCCTCGATCTTCCGAGGACCGGCCAGAGAGGTGTAGAGATAATAGCCGCCGATACCCAAGAAGAAGAGCACCACGACGACCAGAATGATTTCGACGAGACCCAAGACGGGGAAGAAGTGCGGGGAAAAGGCCCAAGCATCAAGCAGTTTTACCATTGACAGATTCTTTTCTGGTCCGCGCCCTGCCGATCGCTCGGGGGCGTAGCTCAGTTGGGAGAGCGTTTGAATGGCATTCAAAAGGTCAGGGGTTCGACTCCCCTCGTCTCCAAACGGGCGGGCGGCACAGGCCGCCCGCGGTGATCTCGCGGATCCGCAAGCGGGATGGACGCCCCACGTTGCTCCTGCTCGTTGAGGGCCTGCCGCAAGAAGCCACTTTTGCTATGAGGGGCCGCTTCCGACTGGGTGGCCCGGAAACCGGGGGCCCGGCGCGGGCGCCGGCACCGGACCTCGTTCTTCTGGATTGCATCATCGCGGCGCGCGCGGACTGGGGAGTGCTCAGCCGCTCTCGCGCCATCGCCGTGGTGGGGGACTTCACGCTCCAGCAGCGCGTGCGCGACTGCGGCCGGCCCTTCCTTCTGCTTCTGGGCGAGCGTGACCGCCGCCAAATTGCTCCGGCAGAAGCCCTGCGCGATCGCCTCTCGGATGCACGCCTCATTCGCTTCCCGGACCTGGGACCCGGTGCCCTGCGGGAGGAACCCGAGCTCCTGTCCCGAGTCCTCCGGAACCAGTTCGATGAGCTCCCTGCCACCCGGTCCTGACGCGGCTTTTGGACTTGGCGTACGGCGGGTGTTTCGATTATCCTGACTGGAAATGGCTGCCCGTAACATACTGCGTATTGGCGACCCGCGGTTGCGTCAGGTTTCGGAACCGGTCCCGGTGACGGAGATCCGCTCCAAGGAAATGAAGCGGCTCATCCGGGACATGTTCGAGTCCATGGAGGCAGCCGGCGGACTCGGCCTTGCGGCTCCGCAGATTGGGGTCATGAAGCGCGTCGTTGTCGTGGGTTTCGACCGCAGCGATCGCTACCCGGATCTCAAAGAGAGTATCGAGAAACACATTCTCATCAACCCCGAGATCGAACCGCTGACGGAAAAGACCGAGGGCTTCTGGGAAGGTTGCCTTTCCGTTCCGGACATGCGCGGCTTCGTGGAACGCCCCCGCAAGATCCGCTTGAAATGGTACGACGAAAACGAGGAGTTCCACGACAGAATCATCGAAGGTTTCGATGCCGTCGTCTACCAGCACGAGTGTGACCACCTGGATGGGAAGCTCTACGTGGATCGCCTCAAAGACCCGCGCCTGTTTGGATTCAACGCAGAGTTGGATGAAGCGCGGGACGAGGATGGTTCTGTTTCGCGCGTGGCGGTGTAGGAAGTCCTGGTTGCTGCCCTGAGGCTATTTCTTCTTTTCCAGCATCTCGATGATCTGGGCGTTGCCTCCCTCTTTGGCCACATCGAGAACCGACTTGTCGTCACCGGGCAGCTTCGTCACGGCCCCCGCATCGAGAAGCACGCGCACGACTTCCGCATGTCCCTGGAGCACTGCAAACAGCAGAGCCGTTTGGCGTTTTGCGTTGGCATAGTTCACCTTGGCCTTGCCTGCTAATAGAACCCTGACCGCCTCTACTTTGCCGAAAGCCGCGGCGATCATCAAAGGGGTAGCCCCGGCGACATTGGGGAGGTTAACGTCCGCTTTCCCGGCGATCAAAGCTTGGAGTACCGCCACGTGGCCTTCTTCGGCGGCAACCGCCAGGGGAGGCCAGCCTCCGGAGTGTTTTGCGTTCACGTCGGCGCCCGCTCGAACGAGCAATTCGACGACTTTGGCGTGGCCGTTCTTGGAAGCGGGGATCAGCGGGCGCAGGTCGTTGGCTCCGTAGTTCACGTTTGCACCGCCGCGGATGAGGGCGGCTACGGTGTCCACGTGGCCATTCTGCGCGGCCATGAGGAGCGGCTCACTCTGCGAAGCGTCCCGTGCACCTGGATTGGCACGGGCGGCGAGCAGCGCCTTCACAACCTCGGCGTAGCCGCGACCGGCGGCCATATGCAACGGCGTCACCCCGTTCGGGCCGGCCACGCTGGCCTTGGCGCCACCCGAAAGCAGGGCGCGAACGACACCCACGCGATTGCGTTCGGAGGCGTGATGGAGCGCGTGCCATCCCCGAGGATCGACGGCGTGAGGATCGGCGCCAGCTTTCACCAGGAGTTCGGCGATTCTTCCCTTCCTGCTGGAGGGATCCTCCCCAGCAGAATTGGCGACCTTGCCGCCTTTGACAGTGATCGTCGTGATCTTGACATTGGCCCGTTCCAGCGTCGTCTCCCAACTGGCGGCCATGAGAAGCGTGGCACCACCGCTCGTGGTGAAGCGCGGGTCCGCTTTGGCGGACAGGAGTGCTTCCACGTTTTCAACGTGGCCTTCCATCACCGCCCAAAGGAGCGGGACCGCGCCTTTCTCGGAGCGAGCATTCGGATCGGCGCCCTTCTCGAGCAGCAGGCGGACGATGGCGCCCGCGCCGACGCGATCTGCGGCACGGTGCAACGCCGTAGCGCCGCCCGCGCCGCGCGCACTCACGTTGGCGCCTGCGGACAGGGCGGCGCGAACTTCCTCCAGCTTGCCGTTCCGAATCGCTTCAAACAAACGCAAGTCAACGGGATTGAGGATGTCCTTGTCCTTCTTGGGACCGGAGACGCACGCAACAATCAGGAAAAGAATGGCAAAGAGAGAAGTCTTGGGACCGGGTCTCATGGTGGCGGATTCACACCGCACCAGTGGCGTGACGCAAGCAAAAAAGCGGGCATGCGCAAAACCTTAATGCCGCGGGCCTCTGGTCGGGGCCCATCAATCACAACCGCCAGCACAACGCCTCGGAAACCGACGCGCCGAAGCGGTCGCGGTAAGGCATCCCTTCAGGTCGCGCGCGTCCGCAAGCGCCCAAGTATCGGAGCGACTGCCCGGGCCCTCCGACGACGGATAGCCAACTTCCAGCACTGTTCGTCCGTACTGCTTTCGAACACCGCCGACCACAGCAAGCGACCTGCCCTGGAAGGTCACGGACAGGCCACCGCGATCCGCGCGCAGAGGGAGAGCGCCGGTTAGACCACCGGAGAAAACCAACAACAACTGCGAGCCCGCCACCTGCGCGCAGGCAAAGCCGAAGTCCGCGCCTTGGCCCACGGCCTTGGCCAGGCGACCGGTGAGCGCCGTTGCGTCAGCCACCCAGATCTGCGTGGGGGCGGGCAGTCCTTCGGCCCGCTCTGTCCCCCCGAGAAGGAAGGCCAACGTCCCCCAGAGGAGAAGCCGGCCCGCAGAAGACCTCACATTCCGCCGAGGCCGCCGTTGACGTCGATGGTGTTTCCGGTCATGTAGGCGGACATCTTCGAAGCCAGAAACAGGATCGGGTAAGCGATGTCCTCGGGCTGTCCCTTGCGCTTGAGCGGAATAGAAGCGACCATGGCGTCCTTGATCTTGTCCGGGATGGCATCCGTCAGGCGCGTCTCCACGAAGCCGGGCGCCACGGCATTGACGCGAATGCCCATGGGCGCGAGCTCCTTGCCGAGTGCCGCGGTGAAGCCGACGATACCGGCTTTGGCGGCCGAGTAGTTCACCTGGCCTGGGTTGCCCACGCGCGCCAGCGACGACAGGTTGATGATGCTGCCCTGTTTGGTCTTGCGCATGTGCTGCACGGCGGCGTGCGAGCAGTTGTAGGTTCCGTTGAGGTTCACGTTGATGATGAAATCCCACTGCTCGGGTTTCATTCTCAGAAAGAGGCCGTCTTTCGTGATGCCAGCGTTGTTCACCAGCGTGTCGATACGCCCGAACTTGTCGACCACGGCCTGCATCATGGCGTCGACCTGTTCGCGGTTCGTGATGTTGCAAACGTAGTGCATCACCTGAACGCCGGACTTGCCCACGTGCTCCGCGGCTTCCCGGCACACATCCTCGTCGATGTCGGAGATCACGATCTTGGCGCCCTGAGAAGCGAAAACCTCGGCTGTCGTCCGCCCGATGCCCCTTCCGGCGCCGGTGATGATGACCACCTGGTCCTTGATGTCTTCGAAAGAGTATTTGTTCATGGGAACAAAACCCGCCGACGAGCGCGGTACGGCAAGGAGGAAACGCGCCCTACGGGGGAGACCCGCCCGACGTACGGGCCGACTCCATCGCCTTGTGGACGCTGCCCGGGATATGGAAGAGACGCAGGGGGCCCCACCACAGTACGCCCGTTCCTTTTCCGGCAAGTACGCCTTCGATCTGGTCGCGCATGTACTGCGGTCCCCAGCCCCAACGGCCCGTCAGAAGCTGGAAGCACTGCACCCAGGGCCGCACGCTGAAGCGACCGGCTCCCATGAGCCGCGGTCGCTGCGTGCCCATCTGGAGCAGCGTGAACGTCCGACGCGCTCGAGGGGTGGCCTCCAGATACAGCGGGCCGTAGTGAGAGGAGTAGTGCATGGGCGAAACGACATCGACGTAATCGCCCAGGTCGACCAGGTCCTGCCCGACCAGACCGGCCACCCGGTACATGCCGTTGTAACCGTAGATGTCCACGCTGATCGGAGCCGAGATGTTCGCGCGGGCTTTCCTGAGAAATGCTTCCAGGGCCTCGGACTTGTACGCATTTCCCCGGCGATGTCGCCAGCGGATGCGATGGACCGGTCCGTCCGAGGGAAACCGGATGTAGTCGAACTGGATCTCGTCGAAGCCAAGAGCGAGAACTTCGCGCGCCACGCGGATGTTGTAGTTCTGGACGAAAGTCGAGTAGGTGTCCACCCAGCGTTCGACGTCGCTGCCCTGCCAGGGCGCGCCGGTGGCGTAGTCCACGAGGGCGTAGCGACCGCGATCGTACGAATAGAGGCGACTGTCCTTGAATACGACCACGCGCGCGATCAGGTACAGTCCGCGCGCCTTGAGGTCTCGCGCGAGTTGGCGGATGGGAGCCCGCTCGCGATCATTGCCCATTGCTTTGGCCTCGGGCAGCGAACTGCCGTAGACGAGGCGACCGAAGTCGTCTTTGACGTCGATGACAGCAGCGTTGAAGGGGTAGTCGCCGAGGAGCTTGAAGAGCTCGCGCTGGCGGCTCTTGGCCGTGGTAGGAGAGACGTAGATGGCCCGAACCGGATCGGGATAGGAGTGCGACCTCTCCGAAACGAAGCGCTGCACGCTGATTCGGCCGGGTCCGTCGAATAACAATGCTGCGAAGCGACGGACCGAGCCGTAGGCCGCGTCGGCCGAAACGAAACGCCAGCCCGGACGCGCGCCGGCGGCTCCAACTTCGCGGATGTAGAGACCTCCCGAGCCGGACAGCACGGTGCGCCCGTCCACCGAGCCAAGCGCGTGTATGTTTTCTGCGTCCGGTAGGTTTTCGGGGCCCGAGCGCGCGAACGTCATCTGCTCCCGCGCCGTGCCGATCCGCGCTTCGTACAGGCCTCCCTGAAATCGCACCGCGACCTGGAGCATGCCCGTCGGTTCCTCGACGGCCAGGCCGACGACTTCGTCGAAGAGCCAGAGTCGCGCGTCGTGGCGTTCGTACGGAAGCCCCCGAAAGGTGTGCGCGTACCCACCCTTGCGATAGGCGCCCCGGTTCAACCAGATGCGGTAGACGCCGTGTACCGAAGTTCCCAAGAAGAGTTCCGACAGCTCGCCCGCTGCGTTCACCCGCGCTGCGACCGCCGTGTAGTTGGCACGGATACCGGTGTCCGGCATTTCCTGAAACGAGACGCCGCCGTCGCGCGACTCGAGCAATCGATGCTTCACGACGGCCAGGAGGTGCGCGGGTTGCTTCGGGTTCTGCCAAACATCCTCGACGTCGCGGAACAGGACGGGACCGCCGTAGTCTTCGGGTACGAAACGACGTGGCAAGCCGGTGGAGCGACGCCACGTACTGCCTTCATCGTCGGTGAAAACGAGGCCGCCGTTGCGCAGCGAGACCAGGATGCGCGTCCCGGCTTCGCCGCGCGAAAGCCTGCGCGCAAACAGGGGCCGGAAGCGACCCTTCCAGAAACCAGCCCCGGTGGTAGCATCGACGACCCCATCGCCTTCCTGCTTGGGCTGGACTTGAAGGGCCGGGTCGGAGATCCAGCGTGACAAATCAATGCTGCGCGAGCGGTTGATGCGCAGGGTCAGCTCGCGGTCCGGCATTTCCACGAGCGAGCCCCGTACGTTCAAGCCACCGACCGTCGGAGCCGCCCCCAATCCCGACCTTGAGGTTGTTGTGCACGCGGGACAGCCAAGCAGAAGCAGGAAGGCCAGAGGCCAGCTCAGCTGCCAGGTGCGAGGGAGTGGCGAAGGCGCGGGCGCGGACCAGAAAACGGCCATTCCGAGCTCCTTCAGCCCGCGGTGATTGTCTCGACGACACGACCCTGGAGTTCGGAAAACTGGTCGTAGGTGTAGATCTGGTACTCGTAGCCCTGTTCCGTGAGAAAGAGCTGCCGGTTCTGGCCGAAGCGCTCTTCGGTGGTGTCCCGGCTGACCAGAGAGTAGAAGAAAGCCATGTTGTCCCCGGCCTTGGGTCGGAGCACGCGTCCCAGACGCTGGGCCTCTTCCTGACGGGAGCCAAACGTTCCGCTGACCTGAATGGCCACCGAAGCATCGGGCAGGTCGATGGAGAAGTTGGCGACCTTCGAGACAATGAGGCAGGGCACTTCTCCCTGGCGGAAGCCCTGGTACAGGCGTTCCCGTTCGGGCAGCGGCGTTTTGCCGGTGATGAGCGGGTACTTGAAGTAGGCGGCGATTTCGTTGAGCTGGTTGATGTACTGCCCAATGATGAGGACGTTGTTGCGACCGTGCTCATCGAGAATGGTTTCGATCACCCGTATCTTCTCCGGGTTTTCGGAAGCCAATCGGTACTTTTCCCGATCGTCGGCCACGCTGTACTGCATGCGGAGCTTCTCGGTCATATCGACGCGGATCTCGATGCAGCGGGCGTCCGCAATCCAGGCGCGCCGTTCCAGATCCTTCCAGGGAACGTCGTACTTCTTGGGTCCGATCAGAGAGAACACGTCTTCTTCCAAACCGTCCTCGCGCACGAGCGTGGCGGTCAGCCCCAAGCGTCGTTTGGCCTGCAACTCGGACGTCATTCGAAAGACGGGTGCCGGCAGCAGGTGCACCTCATCGTACACGATCAGGCCCCAGTTATTGGCGCTGAAGATGTTGAAGTGAGTGAACTCTCCACCTTTCTTCTTGCGGTGCGTGATGATGTTGTACGTGGCGATGGTGATCGGCTTGATCTCCTTCTTTTCCCCGCTGTATTCGCCGATGTCTTCTTCGCCGATGTCGGTCTTGTCCAGGATCTCCTGCTTCCACTGCCGAATGGAAAGCGTGTTGGTCACCAGAATCAGCGTCTGCGCGCCGACGATTTGCATGATGCCGATACCGACGATGGTCTTGCCCGCGCCGCACGGCAGCACGATGACTCCCGAGCCGCCCTCCCGGGCGCCGTTGGCGTGAAACACCTCGACCGAATGGCGCTGGTAGTCCCGCAGCGAGAATGTTTCGCCGTCCTTTTGCATATGGGGTCGGAAATTGAATCCGAACTTGGCGCCTTCGTCGTAGCCGGCCAGGTCTTCGACGGGAAAACCGATCTTGATGAGGGCCTGCTTGATGTGCCCCCGCGAATTCTTCTCCACGACCAGGCGTTCGCCTTCGCGCGCTTCGATGAAAGGCTGCACTGCCCGGTGCATTGCGATCTCGTTAAGCAGCGCCGGCTCGGCGGACTCGATGTAGAGCGTTCCGTCTTCGGTCTTGACCAAACGCACCTTGCCGTAGCGTGAGATCTGTTCGCGTATCTCCGCGACCACGTTCTTCGGGACCGGGTACTTCGAGAAGCGTTCCAGCGCTTCGACTATTTCTTCGGCCGAGAGCTTGCTCGAAGCCGCATTCCAGAGGGACAACGGAGTGATGCGATAGGTGTGCAGGTACTCCGGGCTCTTCTCCAGTTCCGCAAAGCGACTCACGATGCCCCGGCAGGCCTCGAAGTGGGGGTTGTCCACTTCCAGGAGCATGGTTCGGTCCGATTGGACGATCAGGGGTTGGGAGATATCCGGCATAGGCGCACCACGTACCTAAATGGCCCTTGGGCCCGTCAAGTGATTTATCGGGCAACGAACAAGTTACGCAGCGACCGCCGATTCGGCCACCCCTTTCGGCCAAACCGTGCGGCCCCACCGGCCGCCCTGTCTGGGCTACCGGAACCATCCGCCTCAGCCCATGCGGGCGGATTTGGTCTCGATGAACTTGCGGAATTCCGGCGAACCAAACGAGGCGTCGATGCAGATCACTTCCGGGGCGATGTAGTGGTGCTGCTCCTGGATGAATTCCTCAATCTTGCGGTAGTTGGACCGCTTGGCTTTCAGGAGAATCTTGAACTCTTCGTCTTTGTTGATTGCTTTGTCCCACCGATAGTAGAGCCTTACGTTCGGAAATATGGTGCCGCTCAGAATGAGCCCGCGATCCAGCAACCCCATAATGAGATCCTCGGCCTGCTCTTCTTCGCTGATACTCGTGAAGATGACGATCTCTTCTGACTCTGCCATACGGCTGTCTTCGCGCGGCTTCGGGCGCAGGCAAGCCGGATTCCTGACGTTTGCCTTGACCCGCACGGATTCCGGCTGTCTTTCGCCTCGTGTCGGAAAAGCCCTATCGACGTAACGTGGGCGTGGTCGTCTTCAACCGGGAAGGTCGCGTCCTCTTGGGCGAGCGCGTGGGCTACCCGGGCTCGCTGCAATTCCCGCAGGGCGGCATGGACGTGGGCGAATCTGCGCTGGAAGCCGCGCGCCGCGAACTCTACGAGGAAACGGGCATCCAGGTTCCGGGCCCGCCCGCAGGCGAGATCCCGGATTGGCTGCGCTACGAATTCCCGCCGGACATCCCCAAGAAGCTGCGGGTCTTCCGGGGTCAGGAGCAACGCTGGTTCTTCTTCTATTGGGATGGTCAACCCGAGGATCTTGACCTGGAACACCACGACCGAGAATTCACGAAAGTAGTCTGGGGAACCTTGGAGGAGGCTCTCGCAGGAATCGTGGAGTTCAAACGCCCCGTATACGAGCGTGTTGCCCATGACGGCAGGCGTATCATTGAAGAAACCCTGCGCCGCGGCCCAGGACCCTGACCTCTTTCGGAGAACCGGATAGGCCGATATTGATCCCGCAGTGCGGGAGAAACCGGAAGACACCTGGCAACGCATCGAGCGCTACCGTCGCGACCTCATCGACCTGTGTGATGAGGTGGTGGATGAGCTTGAGGAGAACCGCCGCACGCGCGAGCAGTGGCACGCCTACACCCGGATCTGGAAGCGGATCTGGCTTTCCCCGGCTCGGGCGACCGCCGCCCCGGCCGCTGACGGGCCCGGTCCGGCCTCAGCGCCGGAATGATGCACAGCGCAAAAATGGGGTTGACGCTTTGGTGCACCGCACACTTCATTGTGCCATCATGGTTTCTAGCGTCACGGAAATCGAGCTGACCTGGGATAATACGGGGCCTGTAACGGTCGTCCGCGTGGACGGCCGTTTGGACATAACGCGGGCCGACGCGTTCGAGAAAGCTGTTATCGGCTACCTGAACACGGAAGGCCGCAACCTGGTCATCCATCTGGGCGGCGTTTCCTACATGTCCTCGTCCGGAATTCGGGCCCTGCTCTCGATCTATCGTGCGGCCGGCGGCAAGAACGTTCGGGTGGCTCTCTGTGAAGCTTCACCGGTCGTGAAGAAAGTCCTCGACGTGGTCGAGATCGGCCAAGTTCTGCGGGTGTTCGGCACTCAAGCAGACGCGCTCGCATCGCTGTCGTGACCCCCAATATGCGTGGCGGCCCCGCCGGGCGTCGCCACGCTTGCCTGCCATGCGTCCTCGGCTGAACGAGTCGCTCCTCTTCCTGATTCCGTGCGCGGTCCTCTTTCTGCTCACGCGGATCAACTACACGGTCTGGCCCCTGGTCTGGCCGGACGAGGCGTTGTTCTCTTCGCCGGCGGCCAGCCTCGCGCGCGACGGGGTTTTTGCCAGTCCGGTTCTGGAAGGCCTGATCCCGGGAATGGATCGCGCCACGCTCTGGAACTCGCCGTTGTTCATGGTGTTGCTTGCCGGCATCTATTCTTTCACCGGCGAAAGCCTGCATGTGGCGCGCTTCTTCTCCTTTCTCCTGGGCTGCGGCGCGCTCGTCGTGTTTCTGAGGGTCACGCGCATCTTCATCGCGCACAGACTGCTGGCGCTGCTGGTGACGACGGTGCTGGCCCTGGACCCCAACTTTCAGCGCGCCGCGAACACCGCCCGGATGGATATCCTCACGCTGCTGTTCTTCCTGACCGCGCTGTTCTTTCTCGTACGTGCGCGCCTGCTGGCCGACCAGGGGCCGGCCGCGGGAGTCCAGCGCCGCTCGCGCCAGAAATTTGCGTACGCCGGTCTGGCGATAGGTCTTGCCGCGGTCAGTCACCCCGTCGCCATCGTGCTTCTTCCGGTCGCTCTTGTCTTCGCTCTGCCGGGTTGGCGCAACGGCGGCTGGATTGCGGTAGGGATGGTCCTGCCTCTGGCGGCGTGGTCGGTCTACATCATTCCGAACTTCGACCTGTTCGAGGTGCAGTTCCTCGCGCAGCTCACGCGCAAGCAGAGCATGTTGTCTTCTTGGGAGGAAACCGGTGGACCCCTGGTTGTCTTCGCGGCGCAGTTCGGCGGGCCAAAACCGGTCATGGCAGCAGCGCTCCTGATCGTGGCCCTCGTCCTCATCACCGGGGCGGTCCGGGCGCTGCGAGCGGTGGTGGGTCAGGTGGAAGGGCTCTTCGCGCGCGTGTTTTTCAGTTTTGCGATCGTCCTGGCACTGGTCATGCTTCTCTCGGAAGCTTGGTATCCGGTCTACGTCACTCCGCTCCTGCTACTGGTCGTGGCCATACCCGCAGCAGAAGTGGGTTCAGGAAAAGGGCGACGCATCGCGCTGGGAGTCGTGTCGGCTTTCTTCTTCGGCGCCACCATCGTGTTGATCGCGCGCCACCACTTCTTGTTGCGCACTCCGCAGGCGGTCCGGTCCTTCGAGACCCGCGCGGTCGAACTGGCATCGGGCTGCCGAACTGTCTACGTTCGCGTGCGACCCGACCCCTATTTCCTCTACCGGAATCTGTACCCGGAGATGGAGGTGCTCGAGTTCGTCCCGGGGAAGCTGCAATTCCGCGGGGACGGCCTGGCGCTCAAGCGGCGCTACGATACGATTGACTGCTTCCTGTTGGATCCAAACGACTCGTGGGAACCCTTCCTGACCCGCTACCTCCGGGGCAGAGGCAATCGCTTTTCGACGGAAGGGATCGAACGATTCGGCAGCCTGGAGAGCGCCACGCTGTACCGCCGTCGGTGAAACGCCGTGCCGGTTGGGCGACCGTTTGGTTTTTGCCTAAGCTCTCGCTGCGGCGCACCGATCCTGATAGGGTGAGTTCCCCGACCGTCGGAATCGGCAGCACGGTGACCGAGAAGGATTTGCGCCTGCTGGGCTTGAAGCAATGGCCCGTGGAACCCGAAC
This sequence comes from uncultured Leptospiraceae bacterium, assembly GCA_964585735.1. GTDB lineage: Bacteria > Spirochaetota > Leptospiria > Leptospirales > Leptonemataceae > CAZPFB01. Next base: position 60,584 of record CAZPFB010000005.1, on the reverse strand, counting down.
GGGTGCGCAGCAGTTTTCGGAGTCGCCTGAAGCAGGTGCATCCCGACAGGAACCCCCGTCTGCGCGACTGGGCGGCCCGTCGCACCGGTGAGTTGATCCTTGCGGCAGAACGCGCCCTGCGCGAAGCAGAGGCAATCGCGGGGATTGCGGGCGAAGCAACAGGTGACCGACTACCCTGGGCTGAGCACTGGGCCCTGGACCGGCTGTCCGTCCAGCTTCTGCGCACGCCGGCAGGCTCGTTCGCTCTTCCCATCGAGTCCCTGGTGGCTGTCGTTCTGCCGGCCGACATTCTGCGAACGGGTCTTTTCGGTCCGTACGCCGCCTTCGATGGTTCGATGTTCGAGGTGCGCACATTGGATGGAAGTCCGGTACGGCCCGATCGATGTGCGGCGGTTTTCGTCTTTGGGCAGGCTCCCGGCGGCGCGAGATTCGCCATCGCCCTTGGGCAAAGGGTGCGAACCCTGCGGATCGTCACGGTTTCGGCGCAGGAGTTGGTTTGGGTGGGTGGGACTGCGACCTTCGCTTGGGGCGAGGAGACGTTCGTAATCCCATCGCAATTCTTCCAGCCCGACGCGACCGAGAAGGGATGATCGCCCGGCGCTGTCCGCATACAGGCGATCCGCTTGCGCCGCTCCGCGGTCTTGAGGACGACTTCGCGATCTCGGCGGAAGGCGTCGTGTACTACACGCGAGCGCGCGCCCTCGACTACGGTCCCGACTATTTCCTGACGGAGTACTCAGCTCAGTACGGACGATCGTATCTGGATGACGAAGAAGCCCTGCGCTCTCTCGCGAGGTCTCGGTTGGAGCTCCTGAGGGGCCACCTCCCGCCGCCCGCCTCGATTCTGGAGATCGGATGCGCAGCCGGTTTCTTCCTGGATGAAGCGCGGGCCGCGGGCTACGAAGTTCGGGGTGTGGAAATCTCAGCGTTCGCGCAACAGCACGCCTCAGAGAAATTGGGGCTGGACGTGCGCCGGGGCTCCTTTCCCGAAACCACGCCACCCGGCGAGTTCGATTGTGTGGCCGCGTTCTACGTGCTCGAGCACTTTCCGAATCAGGCGGAGCTGTTTGCGGCGGTCGCCGCGCGCATCAAGCCGGGAGGAACCCTTCTGGCTGCTCTGCCATCGACCCACGGGCCCTTGTTTCGAACGAATCGCCGCGCGTGGGGCGACACGCATCCTGCCGATCACTTTGCGGACTACTCGCCGCGGTCACTCGCCCGGGTTCTGCCGCGCTACGGTCTGGATCTCGTCTGCGCCCGGCCGGCTTCCTTTCATCCCGAACGCATGCGCGGGCGACCCTATTGGCGCTGGTTTCCGGGACTCTACCGACGCTTCGCAACGTGGCGGGCGTTCGGAGACACGCTGGAGTTCGTGGCGCGACGTCGTTGACTACAGGCGACCATGCGCCCACACAGTGCAGGTTCCGCCCACGCGCGGTCCGGTTCCCGTCTCTGCGCGGACAAAGAGGTGTGAGGGCCGGCCCACGGATCGCCCCTGCTCGATGACGAAGCCGCGCTGCGTCCGCCAATCGAAGTGCTCCGCAAGGTAGGCTCCCAGACAACCCGCGTGAGAACCGGTGGCCGGATCCTCGGGAACACCCGCCCCCGGCGCGAATACGCGCACCGTCACCCGCGCGCAGTCATCCGCGAGAGGCGCGAAGACGCCAATTCCCAGGGTGTCGGTCGTGGTCGCAAAGCGATCGTATGCTCTTTCATCGATGCGCGCCTTGGCAACAGCGGCCGTGCCCGCGAGAGGGACGATGAGAAACCGGGCACCGGTGGAAACGAGGCGCGCCTTCACGTCGGTGGCGATGTCGTCGTCATGGAGCGACAGGAGCTCGGCCAGGTCGATCTCCTGTGGCGGGTCGGCGAAGACCGCCGACTGCTGCGTCATGAACGCGGGCTCGTGCTCGGAGGAGAAGTCCACCGGGACCTCGCCCACGCCGACCGAGAGGATCACGCGGGCGGGCAGGGGGGACTTCTGGAGACGGCGGACCAAGTCCGCGGTGCCGAGGACCGGGTGGCCCGCGAAGGGGAGCTCCCGACGGGGCGTGAAGATGCGTGTGCGCACAGGCGCCCCGGGGGCCAGGGCCGTGGGATCATCCGCGAGAAAGGTCGTTTCCGCGAAGTTGAAATCAGCAGCGATTTGCTGCATTCGTTCGGTGGTCAGACTCTGTCCGGCCACGACTACGGCCAGTTGGTTGCCCCCGCCTTCCGGCGAAACGAAGACGTTGGTCACCCAGAAGGGGAGTCCGTCATGGAAATCAAGCATGCGCGAACCTCAGCTCCCTGGAAACCGAGGTCCGCGCGCCATGACGGAGGAGACGGCCAGCGTCACTGATACATCGACTCGATGAGGGCCGAGTACTTCTCCGTGATCAGGTGCCGCTTGAGCTTGAAGAGGTTGGTCAGTTCGTCCCCCACTTCGAAAGGCTTCGGGACGAGCCGAACATCTGTGACCCGCTCGAAGGCCTTGAAGCCACCTTCGGCCGACACAATGTTCTTCACCTCGTCCCGGACCATTCGGTAGACTTCTTCGTTCTTGGACAGGGCCTCGTGTGTGGCACCCTTGTCTTTGAAGTACTCGAGGGACGGCACGATGAGCGCGCCAAGGGCTTTCTTATCCTGACCGACCACCATGACCTGGTCCACCATGGGAGACTGGCTGATTTTTCCCTCGATTGGGACCGGTTCCACGTTTTCCCCACCCAGCAGAACGACGGTTTCTTTGCTGCGACCGACAATCTTGACGGTGTCGTTGTAGGTGATGATCCCGAGGTCTCCGGTGTTCATCCACCCATCTTGCAGAACCTTGTTCGTTGCTTCGGGGTTCTTGTAGTAGCCCTTCATGACCTGCGGTCCTTTCACATGGATCTCGCCTTTCTTGCCGCGACCGGAACGGGGCGGGAACACGATCTTGCCGGTTCCCAAGTCCACGAGGCGCAACTGCGTCTCGGGGAAGATCGGACCAACGGATCCAATCACGAGGTCCTTGTGAGTCCTCACCGCCAACACGGGCGAGGTTTCGGTCATGCCGTAGCCTTCCAGAACCGGGATGCCAATGTTGTTGAAGAAAAGGTCCACATGCAGCGGCAACGCGCCGCCGCCGGAAACGGAACCCCGCAGTTTTCCGCCTGTGGCCGCTCGGATCTTCGACAGAACGATTACGTTCAGAAGCAAGTACGGGAGCAGGAATAGCAGCACGGAAGGCAGATAGATGAGCGCGAGCCCCAAGGACACAAAGATGTTGCGCCCGTCGACGTCCAACTTCAATCCCCGGAAGAACCGAAGAGGCTCCTTCACCCGCTGCGCGCAGAAGTAGGCGGCCTTGAAGAGCGCCCGCTTCACCGCGGATCCTTTGGACACATTGGTCAGGATGCCGGTGTACACATTCTCCCAGAGGCGCGGGGCGGAAGCCATGAAGGTCGGCTTCACGATACTCATGTCCTCACGAATGTTGCGGATGTTGGTGTAGTACTGGCAGGCGCCAACGTAGATCGTGATCATCTCGAAAACGCGCTCGAACACGTGCCAGACGGGCAGAATCGAAAGTACGCGATCCTGAGGCCCGACTTCCATCGGCAGGTTGTGCACCTGCGAGATCATGTTCTTGTGCATCAGCATCACGCCCTTAGGCGCTCCGGTCGTGCCCGAGGTGTAGATGAGAGTGAAGAGGTCTTCCGGCTTGATTTGAGCAATCCGTTCTTCGGCGCGCCGGTCTCCACCGGCGCGGAGCTGTTTGCCTTTCTCGATGAGGTCGTACATGCGCAGCACGCCACCTTCGACCGGCGTGTCCTTGTCCATCATCACGATATGCTTGATGTTGGTAAGGGAAGACTTGTTCTTCTGGATCTTGGCGAGCATGTCCTTGTGCTCGACGAAGACCACCTTCGCGTCCGAGTGCGGAATGATGTACTGGATGTCTCCGTCCGTCACGTCCGTGCCCCGAGGAACGTCAGCCGCGCCGGTCATCAGGATGCCGTAGTCCGCGATGATCCATTCGAGGCGGTTGTCTGCCATGAGCGCGACGTGCTCGCGGGCCTGAACGCCGAGGTCGATGAGGCCGGTTGCAAGATTCAGGCCCGTCTCGTACAGCTCTTTGAAGCTGACAGGGACGAAGACCTTCTTGTCGTTCCGTGTGGCAAAAGCCGGCATGTCGCCGTATTTGTTTGCGGCCTCCCGGTACATCTCGGCCAGGTTATTCGCATTTAGTTTGGTCGCCACGTTCTGCCTCCGCGAAAAAGTTGGCCGAATTCTTGGTATGAGCGAGACTGTGTCAACCTTTTATGATCGGTTTCGCGCGATTCGCCGGGCGCGGCGATCGGTGCTGTGCGTCGGTTTGGACCCGGATCCGGAGCGAATGCCGCTGGATGCCGATGTCAGCGAATCCGGCTTCGACGATTTTCTCCTTCGAGTGGTGGCGGGGACCAGTGAAGTGGCGGTCGCCTACAAGCCGAACCTCGCCTTCTTCGAACCGCATGCTTGGGGCGAAGCGGCGCTTCTGCGTCTGGTGCAGGGCATTCGCCGTCTCGCCCCAGGTGCGTTGATCATCGGTGATGCAAAGCGAGGCGACATAAGCAATACCACGCGGGGATACGCGCGCGCGGCCTTTGACCGGTTTGGTTTCGATGCCGTTACTGCGAACCCCTACATGGGCCTCGAAAGCCTCGAGCCGTTCCTGGCTTATCGCGAGCGAGGCACGATGGTGCTCTGTCTGACCTCCAATCCGGGCGCCGATGAGTTTCAAAATGTAGGAACTCCGGCACTTTTCGAGCGGGTCGCCGAGCGGGTTGCGGCCCGGAACGCCGAGACCGGCAACCTTTGGCTCGTCGTGGGCGCCACCCACGCCGGGGATGAAATCGCGCGGGTCCGCCAGTTGGCTCCGAGAGTTCCCATTCTCCTGCCCGGTGTGGGCGCCCAGGGGGGAGACCTGAAGGTTGCGCTTGGCGCAGCGGGAGCCGACTGTTTGGTCAACGTCGGTCGGACGATCCTGTACGGCGCACGTGGCCTTGCGGAAGTGGAGGACCTGGCTCGCCGCGCGGCAGAACAAAGCGTCGCGCAGATGCGCGAGCACCTGTCCGGCCTCGGGCTCTGAAAGAAATTCCTTTACCGAAAAGCGCCGGACCCTTTTCTGGGGTTGGTATGATTGTGCAAAAGCTCTTCGGCTTTTCCATCGGGAAGAAAACGTTGGTCGCCGTGACGGGTGTCGGCTTGGCGCTCTTCTTGGTGGCCCACATGTCCGGCAATCTGCTCATGTTCGTGGGGCCGGACGCCATCAATTCCTACGGCGAGGGTCTCCGCCACATTCTGCGGGTCGGTGAACTGCCCCTCGGCCTCTGGCTGGCGCGCGGTGGCCTGCTGCTGTTGTTCGTTCTGCACGTGGCTTTGGCAGTCCAACTCACGCGTCAGAACCGCGCTGCCCGGCCAATCCGGTACGAGTACAACAACACCGTCCAGGCTTCGCTGGCGTCCAGGACCATGATCTACAGCGGCCTGCTCGTGTTGGCGTTCCTGATCTACCACCTGCTCCATTTCACCGTGGGCACAACGCATCCCCAGCATTTCCAGGCAAGGGATCACCTGATGCGGCACGACGTCTACACGATGGTTATCCTTGGCTTTCGGGAGCCCGCCGTATTCATCTCGTATGTCATCGCTATGGTGATGCTTGGCTTCCACCTGAACCACGGCATCGCTTCGCTGTTTCAGACGCTCGGCTGGGTGCGGCAGGGCCGCTACCTGCTGCTGGCGCGGGTCGCCACGGGACTTACCGCCTTTCTGGTGCTGGGATTCCTTTCCGTACCCGTATCGATTCTGTTGCGGGTCATCCGACTTCCCGGGGAGTAACCATCATGCCTTTCGAATCCAACGTCCCATCCGGTCCCATTGATAAGAAGTGGGAGAAGCACAAGTTCGAGATGAAGTTGGTCAACCCGGCCAACAAGAGAAAGTATGAGGTCATCGTCGTGGGGACGGGGCTCGCAGGGGCCTCGGCAGCGGCGAGTATGGCGGAGCTGGGTTATAACGTGACCGCGTTCTGTTTTCAGGACAGCCCGCGGAGGGCTCACAGCATCGCCGCTCAGGGCGGCATCAACGCCGCCAAGAACTACCAGAACGACGGCGATTCCGTGCATCGCCTGTTCTACGATACCGTCAAGGGTGGTGACTTCCGGTCGCGCGAAGCCAACGTCCATCGCCTGGCGGAAGTGAGCGTGAACATCATCGACCAGTGCGTTGCGCAGGGGGTTCCTTTTGCGCGCGAATATGGAGGGATGCTGGACAACCGTTCTTTTGGAGGGGCGCAGGTTTCGCGGACCTTCTATGCGCGCGGGCAGACCGGGCAGCAGCTCCTGATTGGCGCCTATCAAGCGCTGGAAAGACAGGTCGGTTTGGGGCGCGTCAAGATGCACCCGCGAACCGAGATCTTGGATGTCGTGATTGTCAACGGCGAAGCCAAGGGCATCATTGCGAGGGATCTCACCACCGGACGCGTGACACGCCACAGTGCTCACGCAGTGGTGCTCGCCACGGGCGGGTACGGCAACGCGTACTATCTGTCCACAAACGCCATGGGCTGCAACGTGACCGCCACATTCCGTGCCTACAAACGAGGCGCTTTCTTCGCCAATCCCTGCTACACGCAGATACACCCGACGTGCATACCGGTCAGCGGGGACTATCAGTCCAAGCTTACGCTCATGTCGGAGTCGCTGCGCAATGACGGCCGCGTCTGGGTGCCCAAAGCGCAAGGCGACAAGCGGCGACCGGCTGACATCCCCGAAAGCGAACGAGACTACTATCTCGAACGGCGGTACCCGAGTTTCGGGAATCTCGTGCCGAGGGACATCGCCTCGCGCGCGGCCAAGCGGGCCTGCGACGAGGGTCGCGGCGTCGGCGACAGCGGACTGGGAGTCTACCTGGACTTCAAGGATGCGATCGGCCGACTCGGGCACGACGAGGTATCGGCGCGCTACGGCAACCTCTTCCACATGTACGAGAAGATCACCGGCGAAAGCCCGTACGAGACGCCGATGCGCATCTACCCGGCCGTCCATTATACGATGGGCGGCCTGTGGGTGGACTACAACCTCATGAGCAATGTTCCAGGTCTGTTCGTGATAGGGGAGGCGAACTTTTCGGATCACGGAGCCAACCGGTTGGGTGCCAGCGCGCTGATGCAGGGTCTGGCCGACGGCTACTTCATTCTGCCCTACACCATCGGTAACTATCTGGCGCGCGTTCCATACGAAAAACCGAACCCGGACGGTGCCGAGTTCAAAGCCACCGAGACCGAAGTCATGGAGCGATTGAAGCGGCTGGTTTCCATTCGCGGCAAGCGCACCGTCGATTCCTTCCACCGGGAACTGGGATTGATCATGTGGAACGAGTGCGGTATGTCGCGCACGAAGCAGGGGCTGGAGAAGGCCATCCAGAAGATACCACAACTGCGTGACGAGTTCTGGAAGAATGTGAGCGTGCCGGGGACGGGCGAAGAGTTCAACCAGGCTCTGGAAAAAGCCGGGCGCGTGGCCGACTTCCTCGAATTCGGCGAACTCATGTGTCGCGATGCACTGCACAGAGAAGAGAGCTGTGGCGGTCATTTCCGTGAGGAATACCAGACGGAGGAAGGAGAAGCCCTTCGCCAGGACGATCGCTTCGCTTACGTTGGCGCCTGGGAATTCACCGGGGAGAACCGGGAACCCAAACTCAACAAAGAGCAACTCGATTTCGAGAACGTGCACTTTGCGCAGAGGAGCTACAAGTAATGAAACTCACCCTGCATATCTGGCGCCAGAAGAACGAGCGCGACCGCGGGCAGATGGTCCGCTACGAGTTGGACAACGTAAACCCGGAGATGTCCTTTCTCGAAATGCTCGATGTGCTCAACGAGCAACTCGAATCAAAGGGGGAGATGCCCGTCGCGTTCGACCACGACTGCCGGGAAGGTATCTGTGGCGCCTGCTCCATGACCATCAACGGTGTTCCCCATGGCAACGACCATAAGACCAAGCACAGCATCGGAACAACCGCGTGCCAGATCCATATGCGCCGCTTCCAAGACGGCGATGAGATCTACGTGGAACCGTTTCGGGCCCGCGCGTTCCCGGTCGTACGCGATCTCGTGGTAGATCGCAGCGCGTTCGATCGCATCATCGCCGCCGGAGGCTTCATCAGCGTCAATACCGGCAGCGTTCGAGACGCCAACAATATTCCCATCGGCCGCGAGACGGCGAGTCTGGCCTTCGACGCCGCCGCATGCATCGGTTGCGGGGCGTGTGTGGCGGCATGCAAGAACGCATCCGCCATGCTGTTCGTGTCGGCCAAGGTTTCGCACCTGGCGCTCCTGCCGCAGGGTCAGGTCGAACGGGAAAGCCGCGTGCAGCGAATGGTGGCGCAGATGGACGAAGAGGGATTTGGAAACTGCACGAACTACTACGAATGTGAAGCTGTATGTCCGAAAGAGATCAATCGCAATTTCATCGCGCGCATGAACCGTGAGTATCTCCTGGCTTCCATTCGGAAGCCCGAGAACGTGAACGCGCAACCGGTTCGCGAATCGGGCATATGAAAGCTGAGGAGCTCTACGCCAAGTCCGGCCGCCTCAGTTTTCGCGATAAGCTCTGGCTGGCGGAGCGGCTCACGGCCGACCTGCTCGCCGTTCCGGTAGTAGACTTGGTGCACGAGGCCATCGAGGCAGGGGGGCCTCCGAGCACATTCGGCCCGGAGGGGCGCATCGACTTTGAAAACGAGTCTCCTCTGAAAAGGTTGGAGTTCCTACGGCGGACCATAGAACTGCTGCCCAACCGGGATAGCGTCCCGGAGCCCTAACCAATAAGGTGCTGCAAAAAACGCAGGCGCATGGGGTTTTCCGCCTGATTGGGTGGGCCGGTGCACCTGCCCGCGGGGGTTGCCGCGACGTGGTGCGCAGGAGGCAAGCCCGGGGCTTATCAGATGAGGCCGGTCAACAGCTCCGTCGTTCTGGCCCGCCGCCTCGCGGCCCTCTCATCAGCAGATTCCGTGCGGAGCTCCTCGTCCGGCTTCACTCGAAAGAGGGGCTGCCCCTTCTTGACGACGATCCCCAAGTCACCGTTGAGAAGAACCTCCTCCACGGTCCCGGCAAACTCGGCGTGCACCTTGTTGAACATCTTCATGACTTCGATAATGTAGATGGGGTCGCCAGTTGTGAAGTGCTTCCCTTTCTCCAAGTACCGCGGGCTGGCCGGAGTCTCGCGGCTGTAGAACATGCCGCCGGTCAGGGCGACGATTTCGTCTGCCGCAGCGGCGGGCGGCGGCTCCAGCGCTCGCATCAGCTCTTTGTAGTCCGCGGCGGCTCCAAACTGTGGCGGGACCACGGGCTTGAGATCGGGGCCGACGTGGAAATGCAGAAGCCCCGACCGCTCCGCCAGAAGAACGATGAGGTCCAGTAGTTCGAGCCCAGCCTGCCACCCGCGGTGTGCCGCGCAGACTTTCTCGAACTCCGCGCCATTGACCTTGCGCGGCAAATCGGTCTCTCGATTGGCTCTGAGCGCCCTGTCAAGACGGGTATATGTGTCCGAAGTGTTGACTGCGGAGAGTTCGATCGCCTCGCGATACGCCGACGCCGAATCCACCCCGAGGGCCTTGTCGAGGTCGGCATAGAACTGGAGGCCGCGCGCGAGCAGCGACTGGTCGTGTCCCCAGATTCGCTGAGCTGGGGAGGCGGACTGGCGGTCGTCGAGATGCAGACCGTGGTACAGATCTGCCAGGATCCGGATCCGGTTGTGCCGCCAGGTGACGCGGCCTTCCTCGACGGAAAAGGCGCGGCCCCGATTGAGAATGAGCCACCCGGCCAGTACGTGGGGGTCTGCAAGAAGGGCCTCAAGGGGTCGCATCACCAGGGTCAGCTTCTCTTGGACGGCTGCCTGACCGTCGCGGCTGCTGGCGTAGCGCTTGGCCACCGATTGGAATGCCACCTCCAGATCGAACGAATCGATCTCTCTGGCCAAACTGCCGATTCCGGCCAAGTACGGAACGACGAACCGTGTGTCCGGCTTGACCATGGGGTGAAGGCCCAAGCAGAACTGGATCATCCCATAATGGAAGCTCTTGTTCGTGCGCAGATCCTGTCCGCGGAGTTCGGTTCGCCGTAGGATGTCCGACAGACTGGTCAGCAGGTCGCGTCGGTCCTGCCCGTAGGAGACGAGCAGCGCAATGTTCGAATCGTAGGCACCGGCAAGATTGTACTTCATGAACCACCCGGTATCCGGGTTCCGCACTCCAATCCCCTGATCGTCGCGTATCTCCCGCTCGGTGGGCGGCGACCAGAATTCGATGATCCCGCCAGCGTGCGGTTGCAGCGCGTCGTTCGTTGCGTTCAGTCGCACCTCACCCCCCGCCAGATGGCGACCTAGCCTTTCCGGCTTGGGAAGGCGACTGCCGTGAGCTGCGCAGAGGACCATCGCCTCCACCAGAGAGTCCACGTCAAAATGCTCGGCGGCATTCGCAGGATTCGTGAAGCGCAACCGGTAGACCATCTCGGTCACCCTATGTTCCACCTGGATGCGAGTGTTCATCTCCATGAAGTAGAAGCTGTCATCGGAAACGATGCATTCGAATGTGGACGCCGAGTTGAGCTGCACCCCCGCGCCGAATTCTGCGGCCTGGCGCTCCATCCTCTCCAAGATGGCCCGATCCCGTTCCAGAACCTCCGCGAAGCCTGTTCTGCCCGAAGACCGTGCCAGGTGAATCTCGTGCTCGTAGAGTTCGTCCGTGATGCTCAATTCGACGAGTTTCTGCTCGTGCATCTGAAGGCTGCAATCGCGGCCTCCCAGAGCCAAGCACCAATGCCCGTTTCCGATAAGCTGAATCTCATTGTGGCGCGTGTTCTCGATGTTCAATTCGATCAGGAAGTTCTTGTTGTCGGCCGGGCCCATGGCCTTCGACTCGGAAAGCACCTGCACGACAGCGTCGTCGCTTTGAGCGGCGCTTTCAATGATCCTCTGACCTTTCCCGCCTCCGCCCCCGATGTACTTGAAACGCAAGCGCTTCCCCGGGTTTTGGCCGAGGATGCTCTCCACCTGCCTTCTGGCTTCTGCCTGAAGTTCCTCGAGGGTGAGCAAGCCAATACCCGAAGCGTATCCGCTTTGAAGAAGGGACTCGGCCGATTCCTCAAGGTCGGGGTTTTCTGAATCGTACCTGAGGCCGGACTTCCTGGCGAGTGATGAGAGACCGGCCGCGCTGCCGCCCGCCTTGCGCAGCAGGGCGACCGCCGTGATGTTGTCCAAACCCGGCGTGACCGACACCTTCAGCCGGCGTGCCAGCTTCTTGGCTTCGTCCTTGCTTCCGGCCGCCCGATGAACGGAGGACGCAGGACCGATGAAACCGATCCCCGCCTTCTCGATAGAATCCACGAACTCCGCGTCTTCCGCCATGAAGCCGTAGCCCGCAAAGATGTGCGTGTAACCATGATCGTGCGCGATCGAGAGGATCTGCCCAATCCGCGCCTTCCGTTCATCGCTGGTTGCACCCGTGTAATCCGGCACGCGGTGCGCAGCATTCTGTTCCGTTAGCAGGCGAAGCTCAGGGGCCAGTGTGTGTGGATAGGTTACTGAATCCTTCTCGGAAAGCAGAATGCCATAGCCAGCGCCCAAGTCAGCGAGAACCTCCATAGCCTCCCGCCGGATAGGACCGCGGCAAACGATAAGTACTTTGAGATGGTCGCACGCAAAGGACGAGACCCAAGGTGCGCTGTGGTTCTTGAAGCGGAGGTGTCGCTCCTGTTTGCGTCGATGTTTCGATACCAGCATATGTGCTCGCAATCGGCCCGTCGGCCGTCTTGAGTCTGGGCCAAAACAGGAATCCGATCAACGGGTAGAGGGTCAATACTTTTGGGCGTCGCCGCAACGGGGTACGTTGGAGCGAAACACCAGCAGGCGACTCTGTCGACCGGGGCCGGTTCCACGGGTTGCAATGGGTCATTGGCCTGGAGTCAGGTTCGAGCCCCGGTGGCGCGGCACAGCCGCTGCGTCACCCGGGAATATGGTGGTCCCGATTCCCGCCGGTCGAGCACGCAGGAGTTCCTACATCGAATCGATCCACCCGACAGCCTTGTCGCCGTCCGTGAGTTGGAGAGGGGTATGGGTAAAAAAAACCTCGTCCTCGGGAGGAAAAACGCAACCTTCGACGATCTTCGGACCAAGCATATTCATGGTGAATGCAACACTGTCCTGCACGCTTCTGATACCCGAGGAAGTAGACAAGTTCCTTCGGAACGCAGACCGACCCGCCCCCCTGGCCAATTGGATTGACTGGTTGCTCAGGTTTCGAGGACTGCGTCGTCCGCGGTCTCGAAGCACCAACAGGTGCAGCGCGCGGTATCAAGCGGCCGGCCAGAAGCTCAGGAAGATGAGCTTTCGAATCGACCCCGTCCTTTGGCACGAATTGGGCTGCCACGCCCGGCTAACCGATGCGTCGCGGTGCCTCGCCTTCGTGGAGCTTTTGCGCGCTTACATGGATGACATCAGGTCAGGACGCAGGATCGCCAGCCAAAGCTGGCGCGGGATTCTACTATTCTCCGAACGAGTCGTGCGACTCCACGTGTCCGGCAGCTCCCCTCCGATTCTCAAGCGCTTGCAGCTGACCGATGGCTCACAGGACGCGCTTCGGCGGCGATTGCGCGACCGTGCTCGAGCCCGTGAGCACGACCGCTGATATGCCAGACCTATCTCTCAGGGAGCAACTTGCTGCATGCCGGAGTATGCGACATCATAGCTGTTCCCCGCGTTCCACATCATCCAGCCGACGCCACCACTCTCTTTGGAGCCAGCGAGTTGCTCCCGTATGTACTTCTCGTCGTACTGCGAGACTCGCCAATGGAACGCTTGTATCCATGGCCGGATGACGACGCGATGACCAGCTTTCGCTTGGACACGGCGCACCCCGTGCAGGTAGAAGTGTCGGGGATGGTCGGCTGGATTGACAATGCCATCCCAGACGAGGCCGAAATGCGAAGGGTAAAGCATCGGGCTGACGACATCTACATATCGCGCCAGTTCTTCCAGCTTCTGTCCCGTGGCTTCCACGTCGGCGCGTTCGCCCCATGCGACAATGCCAAACACGTCGATAGCGGTTCGAACCCCCGTGCCCTTGGTGAGGGCCCGGGCGGCAGTCAGGAACCGCTTCAGGTGAAAGGTCTTGTCTGACGGCGAACTCACCGAGCGATATCGGACGCGGCTAAGGTCCCCCTCCGCTGGATACCGGACATAGTCGAACTGGATCTCATCAACGCCCAGTCTGACAAGTTCCGCGACTAGCCTGAGGTTGTAGGTGTGCACCGCATCCGCACCGGGGTCTACCCAGAGAGGCTTACCTTTCCATCTCAGGAAGTCCGACCCGTCCCGGATGGCCAAATCCGGTCGCTGTTCTGCCAGGTTCCGGTCCTGAAAGAGAGCCACCCGGGCAATCACGTAGACGTCGTGTTCGTGAAGGTATTGAATCGTCTTAGGAAGATCCGGGATGGGTGGTGCGTGGGTCCGGTGCTTTTCTACTTCCCGATCCTCGGAGCGGTAGTTCACGACGCCCAGGATGTCCTTGACATCGAAGACAATGGCATTGCCACCAGCGCTCTTCAGTGCAGCTACTTCGCGAGCCACGCGACCCGGGACGGTGTTACCGCCTTGCAGATAGACAGCGCGCACTTCGCGATGTTGCGGCCATCCCAGAGGTGTGTTTCGGATCGGCTCGAGGAAGCCCCCGGGTACGACCAACGACATCCCAACCTGGCAGCCATGGTTGGAGAAGCCGCCTCTATTCAACCGTAGGAACTCCGACTCAAGCTTCCCGCGGTCGAAGATTCGCGAATGGTTGTAGTACCGTCGGGCCAAGGACAGAGCAGTCAGCGACACACCGCACCTGTGATGAAGGCGACCGGTGCGAATCTCGTGGCCTTCCGGCAGGCTCGCGCCAAAGGCCCGTCGGGACCCTGTCGGGGCGAATCGGGGTTCAGCGGGTACGAGGGCGCCCTGAATCACCCCAATGGAAACGAAAAGCAGCACGAAAGGAAGGAGCAACAGCACCCCGACCACGTCCGCGAGACGTCCCGAGCGAGCATAGCGGGTGGTCACCGCGTCTACAATACGATCAAAGGCGTGCAGAGGGAGAAGGAGGTAACTCATGGTCAACTTTTCGGCTGCCGCAGAGCGGCAGAACTTGAACTTTCTTGTCAAGAACTTTGCCGGAATGCAAGTCGGCCTACTGTTCAGCGCTGTCGATGCGCCATTGGTCCAGGCAGAGTTGCCCGGAAGGATGTACCGCTCTGCGCGTGCGCGTCAAGCGGGACCCAGTTTCCCGGGATCGCCGCACGACTTTTGTCCGCAATTCCGGAAGATCGCAGTTGGGCGCCAGCAGGATCAAATGGTCGAATCCCTTCCAAGACGGGAAGCGGTGCCGGCTGTCTGACTGCAAGCGCCCGCCCATCCTCAAGGCGCGCATCCGGAGCAGCAAATCGATTTCGGATGCCTGATTCCGCGGACTCATGACCACAGGGATTTCATGAAAGTCGTTAATGGTCACAAAGCGGGCATTCGGGGGGGAGAGTTGGCCCGCCGCCCACCGGGCTTCCGCGAATATCTCGGGGCGAACGTCTGTATAGCAGAAGTGCCTCTCGCGACGGTAGCCATGAGCGGCCATTCCACTCGGGGAGATTGTAGGAACTACCGCAACCGCAAGGAGGACGGCCCCCGCGATCACCGAACCAAGGCGCCCCCATAGAAGCCCCCCACCTCCCTGTATGACCACGGCTGACGCGAGGAGCAGCGCCGGGACGATATGGTACACGTGTCGGTCCTGCTTGTTTGGATTGAAGAGATCCTGCGCGATGAACATCAACCAGCAGACGGCCAGGACGGCCAAATCCGGTCGCCGGATGGTCTCTCGCCATCGATCGGCGGCGGATCCCGAGGCTGACAGGAATCGGCCGAGCAGGACCGCAGGCCCCGCCGCAAGAATCAGAATGGCAGGCCAAGAAGGTTGGAACAAATACCCGAGGGTCTCGAACAAGGTCTGCCGGACGATCGTCGTGCCAATCCAGAACTGACCACCCAAGATGGCGCTGAAGCGGTCGGGATGGATGAAGATCCAGACCAGAGTCGGCAGGATTCCTGCGATGTAGAACTCACGGATCGAGGCCGGGAAGAGCGTGGTGGCCGAGCCTCGTGAGCGAAACAGATAGCTGTTGAAGTCGATGAAGATGGCCAGTGAAATCAGGTAGATGACCCTCTTGGTGACCTTTGTGTTCACTCCCAGGTAACCAACCTTCCCCGCCGCCATGAGCGCGACAACGACCAACACGAATGCGACAATCAGGAGGCGGCGGAGGCCACGGTAGTGTGACGCCCAGAGCTCGCTTGCGATCCCCCACCAACGGTACGGGGCGCGAAGAACCTCAAACAGCCCAACTGCAACGAATAGAATCACAGCGTAGGGGTACTTGGTGAAGGTCAGCCCCTGGACACCGAGCACGAGCAGCCAGAATACGACACGCCGGGAAGCAACAGGGACACCGGCCGGGCGGACAATGAGCCCCAGAATTGCCCGTGAACCCTTCCCAGCCAAGCGGCCGACCGTGCCCCCCGCCGTGTCAGCCAGCTGGTCCCTTTCGTAGAGTAGGAATAGAGCCCAAACACACAAGACGAGGAAGAACATACCCTGCGTTTCGAGCATGGATGCCAGGGCGTACGCATTCAATTCGCGCGTGTGCAGCAGCATCGCGACCGCGAAGAAGAAGACCGTCGCTGCGCCCCAGAGCGAATCGGACATCCGTGCAGAGGCCAAGAGCACGGCCAGGAAAAGAAGCGCGAAGAAGACAAAGGAGATGGCGACGTCCGCCACCATGTTGGGTCCCATGACGCCGAACAGAATGAGCGAAAGCAACGGGCGGAGGGGGGGCCAAGTATGCGATCCGAAATGCGAAACCACAACCTCGCCAATGCGACCATCCAAGAGCATCTGGTAGCGATCGAGCACCAATACGGCACGCAGGTTCCCGTCCCAGTGCAGCACGTCTTTGTTGGGACACAGTTCCAAGAAGGCCTGCCACGAGAGGTACAGGCCGAAGACCGCCATTCCGGCGGCCAAGAGGATGACGCCGACGGCCAGAGTGGTCCCGATTCGTCGCATGATCCCGACGTGCCGTCAGCGGGCCCGCCGCCCCCACGTGAAGTTCAGATTCAGGTAGTAGTTGCTGACGAGCGCAACAATGGTCGCAATTGCGTTGTTTGTAATCGCGCGCGTGCCTTCGACCAGCATGGGGGCCAGAAAGCCGTTGATGTGCAGAGCCTGGAAGACGGACAGATGAACGACCGACCCGAAAAGGCTGACAAACTCGAACAAAATGAGACCGCGCAGCAAGGAGAACCGTCGGTAGCGATTGTCGTAGAAGGTAATGTAGTTGTTCAGGAAGAAGTTGGACAGGATGGCGAGTTGGTAACCGAAAGGTACGGCCGTGAAGACGGGATCGAAATACTGGGAAAGTCCGGTCACCACGTGTGGGAACTCCAGCCATTCTCCCAGCTTGAACCCAAGAAGGTTCACCAGGACTCCCGTCGCCCCCACGATGCCGTACAGAAGAAACGTATGTGAAACGTAGCGCCCGAAGCGAAGGTCGTAAAGCGCAATCAGATACTGCCGCACCACATCCGCGCTCATCTTCGTCTGTCCGTGGATTCGATTTCGAAACGTGAAGCCAATCTCCGTCACGCGGAGGTGCCGTCCGCGCCCTATGAATTCGAGCAGGATTTTGAACCCGCGAGGATCCAGAAGCGGCCCAACAGTCTCGTACGCGCTGCGCGAGATTGCGAAGAACCCGCTCATGGGGTCCGATACACCTATCGGCAGAAGCAATCGCGCCATCGTCCTGGCAATGGAGCTCACGAGTCGGCGGCGTTTTGACCAAGACCCGTAGCTGCCGCCCTCTACTTCGCGAGAACCAACGGCAACCTCGAACCCATCCCGACTGATGGCAGCGTGCATCTTGGGAATGATCGACTCGTCGTGCTGCAAATCCGCGTCCATAGTCACGAGGACCCGCCCGGAGGCCACGGCCATACCCGCAAGGACCGCAGAGGAGAGCCCCCGTTCCGTCAGGCGCCGGAGAACTGTGATGTTGTCCTGGGACGCGGCCAAATCTTGCGCCACGCGGTACGTGCCGTCGGGGCTATTGTCATCGACCACGATCACCTCGTAAGGGAGTCCGCGGAGCGAGGTGGCCAATCGCTCGATCAAGATGGGGAGGTTCTCGGCTTCATTGTAAGTCGGAAGAACAATGGAAACCTCGACCTGGCGTGCACTCATGGGTTTGGGCTCCTGCGCGGCTCATCTTGCCAGGGGCGACTCCGGCTCCCAGGTTTCAAGGAATACACCTGTACCGGCTGTTCGCCTCTGTGCCCCATGAATACGCGGTGCACGAGTCCGATTACATTGCCGACCGCGTATCCCAAGTGCACAACCGGAAACAGTGGGAGGGCCAGCGCCCCCAGAGATGGATTGCCCGTCCGCATCATGATCGCTCCGGCCGAGAGCACCGCCAGGATCAGGTACAGCGCCCCGGGCGCGATGGCGACAAGCCTCCCGGTACGTGGAACGTCCATCACGCACAACCAGGGGAGCAAGACGAGATAGATCGCAAAAGCGAGCGGCACTAGGAAGAGCAACTCCACCGCGGCGGGGCGGATCAGAAAGTGCTCCACTCGACTCTTTCCGTACTTCGCCATCTGAATGACGAATTCGCGAAAGGTCCGCCGCTGGCTCCTGTATACGCGCAGCGACGGATCGTAGAGCAGAGTGCGACCGCTTCGATCCAGGCGATTCATGAGTTCGTTCTCCTCGTTCCCGGAATGCAGCCGCGCATCAAAGCCGTGCGGGTCAACAAACGCGCGGCGAAAGGTCTGGCTGCACAGGATCAGTTCACGCTCGCTCGTGCGGCGAAGCGTGCCGATGGGGCGGTATCGTGCGCGCACGGACTGAGTGGCAAAATACGAGCCCAGCACTTCGCCGACTGCGCGTTGAAAGAGGCTGTCCGTGGGCAAGGTGAGAGAGGGCCCACCCACCGAGGCTGTTTCGGGGTCCGCATAGTGCGCCACCATGCGTTGGAGATAGGTTCGGTCCTCGATCACAACGTCGTTGTCCATGAACCAGATGACTTCGCCGGTGGCACGCGTCAGGGCTGCGTTCCTTTGCTGCGAACGATGCCTTCCCACGGCGACCAAAATCTGGATCCGAGAGTGATCGTATTCCTGGCAGGCCACGGAATTGAGGCTGAGCTCACAGGAGCTTCCTGGGGCGATGGGAATGATCACACTTACAGCCGGTAGATCCGCCCTGCTCTTTCTGGAACCCCGCGCCATGGTCTGGAAGGCAAGCCGGCCCCATGCTCGGCAAGGTGGGAGCCATAGCAAGCAGAATCGAC
>CAZPFB010000005.1:0-42132 GCA_964585735.1 uncultured Leptospiraceae bacterium | reverse complement strand
GCACCAGCGCGTTTCACAGCAGAAGCTGGTGCACGAGATTCACGGCGCAATGAATGATTACCGGGTACAGAAGACCGCCGGTGTGAATCCTCACTGCGGACAGGAACAAACCGGCCACGGCATAAAGGCCGAATTGGCCCCAATCGGCAGGGACGTGCGCCAACGAGAATAGACCCGCACCAACCAGGTGCCCGGCGAGGTACGGCTCGCTGCCGACCTGGATCGGAACCACCTCCCGAAAAAGCACTTCCTCGACAAGGGGCGCCGTCAGGGCCCCCCAACAGAGAACGAACAGGCTCACTCCTGCGGGCCTGCGACCGAAGGAGGCATGGTCCATCGCCACAAAGTACAATGTCCACAGAAGCCCCAAGAAGGCCAGCCCGACCGTGATTGCCGCCTCCGGCGAAAGAGCCGCGCCAAAGAGTGCCCGCAACCTGTATCCGGGAAGAAGAAGCAGGCTGATGGGTGCCATCGCTCCGAGCAGCACAGGGATGAAGAGGGTCAGCCTCGTCAGGGGGTCCATTGCCGGGATCGAAAGAAGGTGCAGGAGGAACAACAGAAGGCCCGCCACGCCGAGAAACCCGGCTGCGATTTGCGGAAGAGAACCGGTCGCCCGCAGCGCCGCGAGGAGCGATAGTTCGACCATCCGCCGTCGTTCCGGTGCGCGGGCCCGGTAGCTCCGGAACGCCTTGTTCAACGCCTCCAGCTCCTCCCGGTCGAGATGCGCGGAGGTTCGCGCTCGGAAGGACTGCGGCAGGAGGCGCCAGAGCAACCCCGCTCGTTCCCGCTTGACCGGCAGCAGCGTTTCTCGAACTTCGGCCGAATCCCCACCCGTCGCCGGGCGGGGGTTTCTGGCCCCTGAGACATTCTCTTCGGGTGGCATCTGAGGGAAAGATGAGAGAACCGCGAGTCGCGATTGTAGGAGCAACCGGAGCCGTAGGTCAAGAGTTTCTGGGAGTCCTTGAAAAACGGAATTTTCCGTTCCGCGAGCTGCGCCTGCTGGCAAGCGCCCGGTCAGCCGGGAAGCGGGTGTCCTTTCGCGGGAAGGAGTATCCGGTTCTGGAATTGACGAAGGACTCCTTCGAAGGCATTGACATTGCGCTTTTCAGCGCGGGCGGCAGCATCTCGAAGGAGTACGGGCCGGCCGCCGTGGCAGCGGGTTCGGTCGTCGTCGACAACAGTTCGGCCTTCCGAATGGACCCGAATACTCCGCTCGTGATCCCCGAAATCAATCCGGAGGATGTAAAGGAGCATCGCGGCATCATTGCCAACCCGAACTGCAGCACGATCATACTTCTCATGGCGCTCTACCCCATCCACCGCATCAATCCGGTTCAGCGGGTCGTCGTTTCCACCTATCAGGCCTCTTCGGGCGCCGGGGCGGCAGCCATGGAAGAGCTCCGCACTCAGGCGGCGGAAGTGCTCGCAGGCCGACCCGCTACCCCGAAGGTCTTTCCTTTTCCGATCGCCTTCAACGCCTTCTCGCACAACTCCAGCATGGACCCGGAGTCCGGGTACAACCAGGAAGAGACCAAAATGGTGTATGAGTCGCACAAGATCCTGCACAGCACCAGCATTGCCATTGCGCCAACCTGCATCCGCATCGGAACGTTTCGGGCGCATGCGGAGTCGATTCATGCGGAGCTGTCCGAACCTGCAGACCTGGATGCCATTCGCATTGCTCTCGACGAGTTCCCCGGCGTGCGCCTCATCGACGACAGGACTGCCAACTATTTCCCGATGCCGATCGAAGCCAGTCACGAGGACGACGTCCTGGTCGGGCGGCTCCGTCGCAGCATTTCCAGGAAGGACGGGCGCGAAATTGACATGTTCGTGTGCGGAGACCAGCTCCTGAAGGGAGCCGCCCTGAATGCCGTGCAGATTGCCGAACTGCTGCTTTGAGGCCGCCTCAACTCGATTCTCTTCTTCATTCTGTTCTGGACATGCCGAAAGTATAATGGTATAGGTGCGGGAAACCCGCTCCTACCGGCACTCGCATGTACCCGGATCCCATTCACTTTGAAAACGGCTCCCGGCTCCTATTCCGTGAGACGAGCGATCCCCTGAGCGGGGGGCTTGGTCCTGAGGGAGTTGGCCTCACCGTCGCCGTCGTCTCGGACCATTCCGGGGCTCATCCAACGGGTTCGTTGGTCGCCGTCGACTCCGGAGCGATTGCCGGACCGGATCTGGCTACGCTGGAGCCGCTCTTGGCCCGAATCCGCGCCGTTCTGCGCAACAGCCCCGTCGAATTTGCATTCCGCGCGGCCGAAGCCGAGGCGGCTCAAAGCCTCGCCGCCATGCTGATTGTCACCGTCCGCGTTCTCAAGCAGGCCGGTCCCGAGTACGCCATTCGCAGCGTCACCGGCAGAACCAGCCTGGTTCCCTCGGACGAGCCGGTTCTCGCATTCTACAGGGCTCGACGGGGTGTGGCGACGACCATTCCGGAGGCAGCGCCTCCGGCGGTGATCGAACCTCCGGTCGCCGTCGAAGTTCCTACAAAAACCGAGTACCTGCCCCCGGAAATCCCGGGGGACAAGCCCCCGCAGCCCACGGCGGTCCCGGTACAATCCGCACCCCAGTCGAAGCCCGCAGGTCCGGCCCCGGGGGAGTTCCGCCTTTCGCGGATTTTTACGATCCGCAACAAACTCCTGGGCATGACCTCTGCTATCATCATCGCCGCCATGGTGACGATGATCGTGGTCGCATCCGGGGCTTTTAACCGCCAGACCGTGACTCTGGTCCAGTCGAACAATCTCACGCGCGCCAGCACATTGGGCAGCAAAGCTGACTTCGAGTTCGAGGGACTGGTTTCGGGAGCGGAGTTGCTCATTGCGGGTGGGGGTGGTGCCGGTCTCCGCGAGAGCTACTTCTCGCGCAATCCGCGCGTTCTTTTCGCCGGCCGCGCGGTGCGCCTTCCCAACTCCTTCGCCTTCAGTCAGAAATACTACAATGATCAGCGCCTGGCGGCCGACGAGCTCAGCCGCGCGCAGGTGGACACCCTGCTCACGTTGCACGGCGACCGCTTCCTGAAGGCCTTCAACGGCGCAAGCGTCGTCGAGAATGTCTCCCCGGGATTCCCGACGCCCGTGCTCGGTGTGGCGCGCCCCACCGGAGCTGCCGGGGATGTCCTGTTGGTCTTTCTCGACATGCGCGATTTCCTCAAGGCATTCGGCGCGGGGGAGGGGGAACAAAGCCAGCTCGAGCGATCCTTCCTCGTGAACGCGTCAGGTGAGGTCGTGGCGCACCCGGACCTTCAGCTCGTACGCGCCCGTGCCAACGTCGGGTCTCTATCTATCGTAAAGAGGTTACTCACCGCCAAGGAAGTCGAGGGACAGACAGAATACACGGATGAAAAGAAGATCACGTGGACCGGTGCATACAAGAAGCTAACCTTCGATCCTAACGTCGGCGTCGTGGCGGCGGCACGCAACGACCTCGTGTACGAGCCGGCCCGCCGTCTGCAACGCAACAACATCTACGTGCTCGTCATCGCGGTGAATGTGGCTCTGCTCATCGTCTTCTTCTTTGCGCGCGCCATGACCGTCCCCATCCGCAGACTGGTGGAGGCGACCGAGCAGATCGAAGCGGGGAACTACCACGTCAACGTTCCGCCAACCACCCGCGACGAAGTCGGCCTGCTGACGAGCTCGTTCGGGAACATGGCGCGGGGCCTCGACGAACGGGAACGAATGAAGGACGCCTTCGGTAAGTTCGTAAACAAGGAAATCGCCGAACGCGTTCTGCGTGGCGAGGTCAAACTCGGCGGCGAGAAGAAGCACTGCGCGATCTTCTTCTCCGACCTGCGTGGCTTCACGGCCATGAGCGAAGGGCTGCTGCCCGAGCAGGTCGTCGACTTCCTGAACGGCTACTTTACGGGCATGGTTCGCTGCGTCAACGAGACTCACGGCGTGGTCGACAAGTTCATCGGCGACGCCATCATGGCCCATTGGGGTGCGGTCGTTTCCCGGGGCAATGACACTGAGAACGCGGTGAACGCGGCGCTGATGATGCGTCGGACGCTCATCGAATTCAACAAGAGCCGCCCGGAGGGAAGTCCGAAGGCGAAGATGGGCTGCGGCATCAACACCGGACCGGTCATCGCGGGCCAGATTGGCTCGGACGAACGATTGGAATTCACCGTGATCGGGGATGCCGTGAACCTCGCCTCCCGCATCGAAGCCCTGAACAAGCCTTTCGGCACAGACATTCTCATCTCGTCCGACTCCCTCGAGGCGGTTCCCGACCTCTTTCATGTGACGGAAATGCCCGCCATCAAGGTGAAAGGGAAAACCGAGCCCCAGCACGTGTACGCCGTGCTCGGCCGTCGCGACGATCCTCAGGCGCCGAAGGATCTGCGCGCGGTGCGCGCTATGGTGGGGATCGACTTCGACGACTCCAAAATGCCGGAGGCCGTCGAAGGAGAAGAAGTGAAGTACGAAATCCTCGACGAGAGCAAGAAGAAATGACCCTCGACCGATTGTTCCCCGCCGCAACGAGCCTCCTCATCGTGATCTTCAGCCTACTCCTGTACCGAGGGCTGCAGTCGGAGGATGTCGCGGGCAGCGGCGAGCCTATCGGAACCGTTTTCTTCAAGAACCGCGTTGCACAGCGCAAAGTCCAGGGGCGTGCGGATTGGCAGGATCTGGCCCAGCAGTCCAAAGTCTACAACCGAGACACGATCCGCACCGAGGAATTGTCCGAAGCGAGCGTGGAGCTCAACGACGGCACCAAGATCGAGATGGACCAGAACAGCATGATCGTTCTGGCGATTTCCGAGAAAGCGGCCCAGATCCGTTTCGCCGGCGGTAGCGTGCGCGCAGTGGGCTCCGAGAAGGCGGCCGGCAAGTCCGTCGAGATTCGCGTGGGAGACAAGACAATCGAAACCGCCAAGGGCGACGTCCAGCTCACTTCTGCAAAGAAGGGCGAACTCGTCGTCAACGTGCGTCAGGGAGAGGCGAAGCTGAAGGTCGGCGACCAGGAGCAACAAATAAAGGCTAATCAACAATCTGTTGTCACGGGAAATCAGGTGCAGGTGCGTACCATCGACATCCGCCCCACGGAACCACCGGACAACTTCCGGGCCTATACGGCCGGTCGCCAGACCGTGCGCTTTTCGTGGTCCGGTGTCGATGGTCCTGGCATTCTGGAGGTCTCCACCGATCGATCCTTCTCCCGTCTCTTCACCCGGCAGCGCGGCACCGGAAATGCCAACGCCAATTTGGGACCGGGGCTGTACTACTGGCGTGTTCGTTCCGCTGACGCCAAGAGCACGAGTCCCATCCGTCGCGTTTCGGTGCTCGGCACCGAGGCGGTTCGGCTGTACGCTCCGCTCAACGGTCGCCGGTTCGAAGTGCGGGCGGCCACGCATTTCGTCCCCTTCTCCTGGAGCCGCTCGGACTTTGCTTCCGCCTATGTGCTCGAAATCGCCGACAATGCGGCCTTCACTGGTGCCACCACGGATCAGGTCAGCGGAACCTCATTTTCGAAACAGCTTGCTCCGGGGACATACTTCTGGCGGGTTCGCACGGTCATGCCCGTTCGCGAGGCAGAAACCAGGAGCGCGCCGTTTCGTCTCGCCGTGGTCCGCACCGAACTGCGTGTGCGCCACGTTCTGCTATCGCCGGCCGACACGTCGGCCCGGTCGCGCCAGAGCGTGAGGGGCAACGGTCTTTTCTTCAATTGGCTGGCTCAGGAAGGCGTCGATCAGTATACGCTGGAAGTCGCCTCAGACTCAGGCTTTTCCAAGGTCGTGCACCGCGCTGCGGGGCGGCAGGCTTTCAATCAGTTCCGCGGAGATCTGGAAGCGGGCACCTACTATTGGCGTGTCATCGCCGCGACCGGCGCGACGACTTCGTCGTCACCCACGCGCCGGATCAGCATCACAGACAGTCTCGGCGCGCCCGGCAACCTGACGCCGGCCGCCGGAAGCACCATAGACATGTCCGATCGCAACTCCTTGGACTTCTCCTGGTCGTCGGTCGCAGGCGCGTCTCAGTATCGCCTGGAACTTGTCCGCCTGAGCGACGGTCGCCGCGTGGTTTCTGATACAACGG
This sequence comes from uncultured Leptospiraceae bacterium, assembly GCA_964585735.1. GTDB lineage: Bacteria > Spirochaetota > Leptospiria > Leptospirales > Leptonemataceae > CAZPFB01. The sequence continues at coordinate 36,079 of CAZPFB010000005.1, read as the reverse complement.
CTCGCAACGGATACTCGCTCACGAAACTCGAGACTCTTTCTGCGGGTCGTTTTGCCGTGACGGTGCGGGCGGAAGGTTCTGGGCGGGTCGGTGATACTGCCAGGTCCCAGTTCAACATCACGATTCGTCCCCTGCAGACGCCCCAAATAGAACGCTGATGACGCGCGAACGGTCCACCTCGCGGCCACGGACCCGTTGCGTACAGCTTGACGTCGTCCGCTAGGAGCGTACCTTGGGGGGCGTGAGCCCGGTCGCGCAAACCCAACGTGGGGGCGTCCTTCTACTGGCGCTTCTGACACTCCTTCCAGCCGCACCCGCCTTTGCGCAGTCCCGCGTGGAGCACCGCATTCGCTGGGGCGCCGTCCCCGGCGCCATCGGTTACCAGGTCCAGGTCCGGGGCCCGACCGGTCGGGTAGTGGTAGACCTTCGCACGCAAAATACCACGGTCGAATTCACCGTAGAAGAAGGCGCGCATTACGTGCGCTTGGGCGCCATCAACAAATTCGGCGAACCCGGTTCCTGGAGCGCTTGGGCTCCCCTGTCGACCGGTCGTGCTGTGGAAGACCCGCGCGCGGTCGCGGAGCGCAAACGGGCCGAAGAACGCAAGCGGGAAGCGGAAGAGAGAAAGCAGGTGGCTTCGAAACGATCTGTCGCCGCCAAGAAGGAAGCCGAAGCCAAACGCGAGCAGACGGTTCAGGCCATTCGCGAAGAGATCCGGCAACGCGTCGAAGAAGCAACAGGCGAATTCACGCTTTCCAGTGACGCGGTGATTCGCGGCACGATTGTCGAGTCGCGCGAAGACACCGTGCTGATTCGCACGGACGCGGGTCTCATGGAAGTCAGGCGGAACGACATCGTGGAGGCGCGTGTTCGCAAGGACGGCGCCGAAAAGGTCGTTCCTGCGTCGGAACTTCGCGGCATTCGAGAACACCGACCTGAAAAACCCCAGCCGCGGCTTACATCCGGTAGCGTGCCGAAGGGCCGGCTGGAACTCAAAGGCGAAACCGTGGTGGTCGAGACACGAGTCGGGCGAATTCCCCTGCGGCCCGAAGACCTCGAGCACGGACCGAAAGCGCCCGCGCCTCCGCCTGGTCCAGAACTCAAAGAGGGCGAGTTCGGTGTCGTGCGACTCAAAGGCGGTGGAGAGATCGTGGGCCGAATCATCCTGCGCACGGAGTATGTTCTCGTCGTAAACGCGGGCCACGGACAGATTGAGCTGAGTTTGGAGCAGGTTGCGTATACGCGGCCTTCACCTCCGCCCGAAGGGAGTATCATAACTCGCGCGCGGCGCTGGCTGGGAATCTGACGTGACCGACCTTCTGGCCGCGCGATTCCAGATGGCGATTTCGCTCGGCTTCCACATCATCTTTGCCTGCATCGGCATGTCGATGCCCTTCTTGATGGCGGCGGCTCACCGTGCCGCCATTCGGCGTGGGTCCGGCGTTGATGACACCCTGACGCGTGTTTGGGCCCGTGGCGTGGCCGTGTTCTTCGCCGTGGGGGCGGTCTCGGGTACGGCGCTTTCGTTCGAGCTGGGCCTCCTCTGGCCCACGTTCATGAAGCATGCAGGCCCGATCATCGGCCTTCCCTTCTCCCTGGAAGGGGCAGCGTTCTTCCTGGAGGCGGTGGCGCTCGGGATCTTTCTCTACGGCCGCGGTCGCATCTCCGAAACCGTTCGCTGGTGGGCAGGCCTTATGGTAGGGCTGACCGGTTTGGCCTCGGGGGCCTTCGTGATTTGCGCCAATGGCTGGATGAACGCACCCGCGGGATTCGATTGGAACGACGGCAGGCCCACGAACATCGACCCGTTTGCGGCCATGTTCAAGGCGGCCGCGCTTTCCCAGGTCATTCATATGCTTGTTGCAAGTTTTGTGGCGGTGGGTTTCGGCGTGGCCGGGATCCATGCGGCCCTGCTTTTGCGTCGGCCGGACTCGGCGCTGCATCGTCGTGCTCTGGGGATTGCCCTGTGGTTTGCAGCGGTCGCTTCGGTCCTTCAACCCATCAGCGGGGACTTCAGCGCCAAAGACGTCGCCCGGCGGCAGCCTCTGAAACTCGCCGCGGCCGAGGCGCACTTCGAAACGCGCTCGCGGGCTCCCCTCCTGATCGGAGGAATTCCGGACATGGAGGCCCAGGAGGTGCGCTGGGGGATCCACCTGCCCGGGATGCTGTCATGGTTGGCGTTCGGAGATCGCGACGCCACCGTTCGCGGGCTGCGCGACTTCCCCCGCGAACTTTGGCCGCCGGTCCCCATCGTGCACTACGCCTTCCAGGTGATGGTCGCCATCGGCGGGGCGCTTGCCCTCGTCGGTCCGCTCGCTCTGCTGCTGCGCCGCTTTCGACCGAAATGGTTCTACTCGTCCCACTTCCTCCACGTACTGGTCCTTTGCTCGCCGCTGGGTTTCATTGCCATCGAGGCGGGCTGGGTCGTAACGGAGGTCGGGCGTCAGCCGTGGATCATCTACGGTGTCCTCCTGACCAAAGACGCTTTGACACCCATGCCGGGACTCGTCGTGCCTCTGGCCCTGTTCACGGCGCTCTACCTGATTCTTGCGATCGTGGTCACCTGGACGATGGTTCGTCGCTTTCGCGCGCTGGAAGAGGAAGAGGAAGGGGAACGGTAAAGGGAAGTGGCGGATGCAGGATAGCTACCTCGTCCATATCGTTGCCCTGTTCTTGGCCGCGGCGCTCGTGCTCTACGTAGTGCTGGGCGGGGCTGATTTCGGCGCGGGGATTCTGGAGTTGTTTCTCGTCGGACCGGCCTGGCGGCAGGAGCGCCAACTGCTACAGCAGGCCATCGGGCCCGTTTGGGAAGCCAATCACATCTGGCTCATCATTGCACTCGTGATCCTCTTCAATGCCTTTCCGGCCGCTTTCGCCGAAATGTCCACGACGTTCCATATTCCGCTGACGCTCATGCTCGTCGGCATCACCATGCGGGGAACGGCGTACGCTCTGCGCCACTACGATGACATTCGTGACGGAGCGCAGACTGCCTATGAGAGGTTCTTCGTGGCGGGCAGCATACTGACACCCCTGGCCCTCGGTCTGGTGGCGGGGGGGCTTGCTCTTGGGCAGAACGGACCCAAACGCCGTCGGATTTTGGATGCGTTACGTGTCACCCTGGGCCAACGCCTTTGCGCTGTGCGTCGGTCTATTCCTCTGTTCGGTTTGCGTATTCCTTGCGGCCGTTTTTGCTTCGACGGAAGCACGGGAGCATGACCTCCGAGATCGCTTCCGCCGCCTGGCTCGCGCGGCCCACGCCGCCGCTGTGATCTGTGGTCTCCTGGTCTTTGTCTCCGCGCACGCTTCGAGGCTACCCATGATCTCCCTGATGATGACAAGCGGCATCTCGCTGGCGTGCGTGGTCGTCTCGGTGCCGACAGCACTCTTGATCTACCCGGCCCTCCGTCACGACCGGCGCGCCATCGCCCGGATTCTGGCCGGCCTGGTGGCCGCGTTGATTCTCGTAGGGTGGCTCGCGTTACAGGCGCCGCACATCATCGTGTTGGCGCCCGGGGCAGGTGTCCTGACCATCCAATCGACCGCGGCACCCCCGATCGTCCTGATGGTGCTCGCGGTCGCCCTCTCGCTGGGGATGCTTCTGATACTGCCCGCCCTCGCCTATTTGTTGTTCGTGTTCAAGCAACGCGATTGAGCGACTTCTCGTAGCGGGGACTCATCCCCGCGCGGTCGACCTGCTTGCCGGAGCATCCAGAGTTGCGCGCACACGACGCGCCAGCACAACGGGCGAGAAGGGCTTGGCCAGTAGCGAAGCTTGGTCGACCCATTCGCCGTACATTTCTTTGCGATTCGTGTAGCCGGACATGAAAAGAACGCGCAGTCCCGGAAGCTGTGTGCGCAGGGCCTGCGCCAGCTCGAAGCCGGTCTGGCCCGGCATCACGACGTCGGTCAGGACGAGGTGAACCGGGCCCGCCGCTGCCAACCGAAGTGCCTGGTCCGCGCCACTCGCTTCGATCACTGCATAGCCGTAGCCGCGCAACACCTGCGCCGCGAAACGACGAACCTCGGGTTCATCCTCGACGAGCAGGATGGTTTCCGTTCCACCCGGAACAGAACTTGCGTCCTCCAGGGAAGACGCCTGTTCGACCGGCCGGTCCGAGCGCGGCAGGATGACCCGGAAGCGCGACCCGTTCCCGGGTTCGCTTTCCACGCGCACCTGACCTCCGGACTGACGCGCGATGCCGTAAACGGTCGCCAGGCCGAGACCTGTACCCCGCCCGTGCTTCTTGGTCGTGAAGAAGGGCTCGAAGATTCTCGCTTGAACTTCGGCAGTCATGCCGACGCCGTTATCGGCCACCGTGAGCTCGATGCTACCTCCGGCTTCGGCCGCGTCAGCGGCCGTGCGGATCTCCACCATCCCCGGGCCCACAATGGCATCCCGCGCGTTCGCCACCAGATTCAGGATCATCTGCACGAGCCCCTCGGAGTCCGCGAAAACGGGGCAGGCGTCCTCGGCAAGGCGCATGGTGAGTTCGATCCGATCGCCCAGCAGGCGGCGGAGCATCCGCTCGTGTTCGCGCAGCAGGCTGTTGAGATCAAGCGAGCGCGGAGAGAGAACTGACTGTCGGCTGAACGAAAGCAGTTGGCCGGTAAGGGCAGTGGCTCGCTGCCCCGCTCGCTCGATCTCTTCTACGTACGTGTGGACGGCCGCATCCTGCCCCCGAAGGGCGTCGCGCAGAAGTGCCCCGTAACCATTGATGACCGTCAGCAGGTTGTTGAAGTCGTGTGCCACGCCGCTCGCCAGCCGCCCCAGCGCTTCCATCTTCTGCGATTGTCGAAGCTGCAGTTCGAGCGCCCGGCGCTCCGTAATGTCTTGGGTCGTGCCGATCATCTTTAGCCGCCTACCCGTTTTCCGGTCGATGATGATCTCCCCGCGCTCATGTACGATCCGCTCTTGGAGATCCGTTCGGGCGATGCGGTGCTCGATGCTGTAGACGCCCCCGGTCTCCAAGGCCTTGCTCACCGCCTCGGCGATCAGCAAGCGATCGTCCGGGTGCACATGACTGAAGAAAAGGTCATTTGTCACCTGAACCGCACCCGGTTCGTAACCGAAGATGCGAAACAGCTCATCCGACCAACGCAGAGGGTTTTCGTTGATATTTTCGGCGATATCCAGGTCCAACTCCCAACTGCCGATGTGTGCCAGCCGCTGGGACATGAGGAGGTGCGCCTGGCTGCGGTTGAGCTGCTCCAGGGCCCGGCGGCTTTCGGTAACGTCGCGTAATATGGATAGATCCCGACCTGGAATGAACTTCGCGATGGACCCGTACTCGACGAAACGCACGCTGCCATCCGGTCGGTGAATGGCAACGACTCCGCCCTGGCTTCCGGTTTCACTGAAAACCCGAATGCGGCTTTTGAGGTCCTCGCTGCGGCTGACCACTTCGGCCACCCGCATTCCCAGCAGATCCTCCCGTGACCGACCGAGTATCTCGCAGGCGACGGCGTTTGCGTCGGCAAAGCGTCCGTGCTCGTCGATCAGAACCACTCCGTCGGCGGCGCGCTCCAAGAGGGCCCGCATTTGATCGGGGGACGGACCCGTCAATTCGGACGAGGGCATGTCGGTAGTCTGCCACGGAGGCTTTCCTGCTGTCACCTGCAATCGCGGGAAGGACACCCACGCGTGCGCAAGCGAGCCTCGAGAAAATGCGCGCAGTATCGTGCCGCTGCTTCAGCCGGTCAGAACCCGAATGCGCGGCCCACCCTGCCACGCGACCAACTCCCCGAAGGGTTGCAGGTCCAGACCCCGCCCCTGCGCGACGGCGCGCACCGCTTCAACGCCTTCGGGCTCCACGGCCAGAAGCAATCCGCCGCTGGTCTGAGGGTCGCACAGGATCTGTGCCGGCCAATCGCCGGCGTCGGAAGGCGAAGGCTCAAAGGCAATGACCTCGGCCAGGCCGGACAGGTTGCGCTTGGTCCCGCCGGGAACGCAACCCTGCGAGGCATTCGACCGCGCGCACGCAAGAACCGGCACGGAGCTGAGGTGGACGATGGCGCCCAGGCCGCTACCTTCCGCCATCTCCCTGAGGTGACCGAGCAGGCCGAAACCGGTCACGTCGGTCATGGCGCGGACTTCAGGGATCTCGGCGAAAAGAGGCCCCAAATCGTTGGGCGTCGTCATCCATTGTACGGCGAGGGCCAGGTCTTCCGGGCGAACCAATTGTCTCTTTTGGGCGGTCGTTACAATGCCTGTGCCCAAGGGCTTGGTGAGCAGGAGACGACAACCGACGGTGGCCGTGTCGTTGCGGCGAATTCGAGATGTCGCAACGATACCCGTCACGGCCAGTCCGAAGATGGGATCGGCAATGTCGATGCTGTGGCCGCCCGCCAGCGGAATGCCAACCTGGGCGCAGGCATCCCGGCCGCCCTCGACCACCTGCGCGGCGGTGGTGGCGGTTAACCTTGCGAGTGGCCAACCGAGGATGGCCACCGCGAACAACGGCCGCCCGCCCATCGCAAAGACGTCACTGATGGCGTTGATGCCGGCTATGCGACCGAATTCCCGGGGGTCGTCCACGATCGGCGTGAAGAAGTCGGTCGTGCTGACCAGCGCCTGGCCATTGCCGAGGTCGAAGACCGCCGCATCGTCGCGGCTTTCGTTCCCGACCAGGAGGCGTGGTTCGAGGTGCCTCTGGATCTCGCTGTGAAGAATGGCGTCCAGATCCCGCGCCGAGATCTTGCATCCGCAGCCCGCGCCCGGACTGAATTGTGTCAGACGGAGCGCGGGCGCTTCCACCTGATCACCGGGCTGACTCGACTCGCGGCCCGCAACGGGCCGACCTGACGCGTGGCCCGCCATGGCCTGCTGCGATTTCGTCCGTTTCATTTTCGCTCCTCCAGCTATCGGCGGATGCCGCGTTGCTCCGCGCTATCCGCCGCATCGAGAATCAGATCACGCGCCTGCGAAAGCTCCCCCGCCCGGTAGCGGACGCTCACAATGGGACCCGTGTGCAGGCGGTCCAGCGTGTAGGCATACGTACGGTCGTAGTAGTCCAGCGCCAGATGAATGGCCTGAGCAAGATCTCCTGCTTCGATGGCCTCAACCGCCCGCCTGGTCCGATCCGCTCCCAACCGTTTGCGGATGCGCTCCATCGCCTGGATGAGCTGTCCGTGATCGAAGTGTCCGTAGGCTTCGGTCAGCCGCGAAATGCGCTCCTCGAGGGGGGACTCGATGAGGATCAGCGGCGAAGCGCGCGAACCGGCATATACGCCATTGGGGATGAAGTTGCGCCCCACTTTCTGACTTTCGTCTTCCAGCCAGAGGCGGCGTTGCGCGTCGGCCGCGGCCCACCCTTCCGCCAAATCGTTTTCGAATTGCTCATTGGTGGGCTGGCCGGCGAAACCCAGGGCGCCGAACGTCGACCCTCGATGCTGCGCGAGATCTTCGAGGTCGATCGTTTGCTCTCCGTGGCGCGCCAGTTCGTGCAGCAATTCCGTCTTGCCCACACCGGTCTTTCCCCCGATCACGATGACGCGACGACTCTCCTCCAAAGTCTCCAGCATTCGTCGACGGTACCCCTTGTAGCCGCCGATGAGTGTGCACGCCGCAAGGCCCGTCGTTTCGAACAGCCAGGCCATCGAAGCCGAGCGCATGCCGCCCCGCCAACAGTGGACCAACAATTCTCCCGATGGAGAGAGTCGCGCCAGCTCGCGACCCCGCCGACCGAACTCTTCGAGCTTGGGACCGACCAAACGCAGGCCGAGCGACATGGCTTCGTCCCGCCCGACCTGCTTGTACGTCGTGCCGACGGCCGCGCGCTCCTCATTGTTGAACAACGGCAGGCTGTGCGCGTCCCGGATGCGACCGCGCTCGAACTCCGCCGGGCTGCGCACATCGACGACGACCGCGCGCGAACGTCGCTTCAGAAATTCCGATACGTCGAGTGCTTCGGCCAATGCAAACTCCGCGCTGGCAATCAGAGACCGGCGCGAACCACGTCGTGCAGGCGCAGGAGTCCCACCGCGCGACCGCCTTCGTCCAGTACGGGCAGTACCTGGATCTGCGAAGGCCGGTTCTCCATCAGAGCTACGGCCTCCCCCGCCGTCGTATCCATGCGAACCGTGACCGGTCCGGCCGTCATGACGTCGCTGATCGGTCGGTCCAGTACATTACCGAAACGTAGGATCGCCCGCCGAACGTCCCCGTCCGTGACAATCCCAACCAGATGCCGGTCCGCGTCCGTCACGAGGACCGCCCCGAGGTTCAGACGCGTCTCCTCTTCGAGCAGCGCGCGCATGCCTGCTTCCGGTCCGACCAGGGGGACGCCTCGATCCGGCGGCAGAAGATCGCGCACACAGTAGTTCAGCCGGCGTCCCAGTTGCCCGCCGGGATGAAATCCCGCGAATTGTTCCGGCTGAAAACCGCGCGCCGCGGCCAGGGCGATGGCCAGCGCGTCCCCGACCGCCATGGCCAGAAGCGTGGAACTCGTGGGCGCAAGGTTGAGCGGGTCGGCCTCTCGCTCCAGGACCAGCTCGATGACCGCATCGGCAAGCCGGCCGGTGCTCGATTCCCGACGACCGACCAGCGCGACGATCGGGATGTGCAGATCGCGGGCCGCCCGCAGGAGGCGAACCATCTCGTCGGACTCGCCACCCTTGCTGAGCGCAACGAGCACGTCGCCCTCTTGAAGAACGCCGAGGTCTCCATGCAGAGCCTCGAGGGGATGGAGGAAGAAGGCGGGCGTGCCCGTGGACGAAAGTGTCCCTGCCAGTTTGTTTGCCACGCTGCCCGATTTGCCGACGCCCGTACAGGCGACTTTGCCGCGAGCATTCTGTAGGATCGAGAGCACCGCGCGCACTTCCGCCGCAGAACAACCCTCTCGGAATCGGCGCAGGGCTTCGGTTTCGGCGTCCAGGACATCGAGAAAGACAACTGGGACTTCGGAGGGCATCGCGCTTCTTTTGGGCCTGGGCCAGCGGGCGGGTCAAGGATAAACGCGGTGCGCGCGGGAAAGACTGTACATCGCCCGGGGATTGGATCCGGACTCGATCGATTTCGTACACGCGGCCATTGAAACGCTGCCGCCCAACCTACAGTTTGACCTCATCTGCACGAACTTCTTCCTGGGTCGCTACAGTACCCGCGCCCTTGCCGACGTCGTTTGCCGGTTGGAAGGAAATCTCGCCTCCGGCGGCCTGTGGTACGTTTCCGATTTCGCCGGTGGGGAAGCATTGCGGGTCCGTTGGCTGTACCGTTTGCTGCGCTTTGCGGGTCGAACGTCCGCCCGCAGGCCGCCTGATTTCCAGCGCTGCTTCGAGACGGTCGGGTTCGGGCCGGTGCTCGCGCGAATGGACCGGGCCGGAATTGTGCGCACGCAGATCCTCAAGCGCAGGCGCGTCGCACCTCACCCGCTGCCCGCCCGCGCCGCGCGAAGGGCTGCCGTGCCTTAGACCACGCGTTCTATGTCCACGAGATCGACTTCCGCTGAAACCATTCGACCGATGAAGGGGACGCGCACGAAAACACGGCCGCGGCGACCGGCCCGCTGAACGACACCGCGCACTCCCTTGAGGGGTCCGAAGCGTACTTCGATCTCCTGCCCCGGCGGGAAGTTTTCATCCGAGGCCGCTTCGGCGTCCAGAGCGGAAGCCACGAGGAGTCGCAGGTTCGCTATCTCTGCCTCGGTCATCACCGCCGGGCGATCGCGCTGCCGGACGAAAGCCAAAGCGCCGGGATGTTGCAGAGCGTTCAGGTGATCACGGTTCCAGTCCATGCGTACGAAGATGTACCCCGGGAACAGTGGAAACTCGACGAGCTTGATCCGATCCGACCATTTGCGCTTGCGACTCACGAGAGGGAGGTAGTAGGTGATCCCCTTCTGCTCGAGGTACGCGGCGACTTTCTTTTCGTGCTGGGGCATCGTGTACAGCACGTACCACACTGCTTCCTCAGCTTCCGCCACGATGACCTCCCGTCTTGGGCTGGAACAGGTCCTCGGAGAGAAGCTGTCCGGAGGACACGCTCGTTGCCAGGCGCCGTCCCAGCAGTGACAACGCCTCCGACGCCGGTAGCCCGCCCGTCGGTCGAACGGGCAGGATGTCTGCGGCGGACAACGTATCCCCTGTTGCAAGAGCCGCTGCCGCGCGCAGGGAGCGACGCGCGCCCCGTCGCACAGGTTCCTCGCGTTCCAGGCAGCGTTTCTCGCCGTCTCCCAGAGCGCGATGAACCTGCCCCACGGAGTCCACCAACGCCCGCAGCTCGTCTGGTTCGATCGAAATCGTTTGGTCCGGGCCGGGCAGGTTCCTGTCGACAGTGAAGTGGCGCTCCACGACGCATGCGCCCAGCGCCACGGCGGCGATGCTGACCGCGTTGCCCGCGCAGTGATCCGAAATGCCAATGGGGCAACCGTAGCGCTCCCGCCATCGTGGCAGGATGGAAAGATTGTACTCTTCAGGCAGTGCGGGATAGAGCGAGACACACTGGAGAACAGCAAAAGTGGAAGCCCCGCCAGCCGCCGCGGCTGCGCGCAACCATCCCACCGCGCGATCCACTTCCGCCTGGTCTGCCGTTCCGGTGGAGAGCACTACGGGAAGAGAGGCGGCCGCGGCTTCCACAAGGAGGCGATTGTCCACATCCCCCGAAGCGATCTTCACGTACGCCGGGGCGAGTCGCCTGTACTGCGCGAGCGACTCATTGTCAAAAACGGAGCAGGAGAAGTCGAGCCCGAGTCCTCGCGTGAAGTCCGCCAGACGTTGCCAGTCCGAAAACGAAAGCTCGAACTGGCGGAAGAAGTCTCGAAGGGATCCGGCCGGCCCGTCGCCGAAGGAAGCCTCGGGCGCCAAGAAAAGGGCGCTGTGGAAATACTGGAACTTGGCGGCGTGCGCGCCTGCGGCGTGCGCGGCGGCGACCTGACGCTCGGCCAGAGCAACATCGCCGTTGTGGTTGAGTCCGACCTCCGCAATGACGTAGGGCGGGGCGTCAGGGGCGATGCGATGAAACTCGGTGACGATCTCCATGGGAGCCGGTGCTGCCTCGCGCAAAGGGCGCAGCCAGGCGCAGCACCGAGGGTTCGGCGGTCAGCTCCGACGTCAAGCGTAGGTGTCCACGTGACCGGCCCGCCCGTTGCGCGGGGCAGTCCCGCGTTTCTCGGGAGTCCCGGTTGCCCCGGGCGTCCCGCGCGGGGGGTTCTCGCGTGCCTCGGGAGTCTCGCCTGCTTCGGCCAGCTCGCGCTGCGCGTCGGCCTCCATCTTGGCGGCGGCCGCGGCCACTGCCCGATCCGCTCCGGAAGGGTCGGCGGGTGCGAGGGCGGCCGCGCGAATGGTCTGCGCTTTGGCGATGGTGGCGCGCGGATCGTCCCGCACGGGCGACGTGTCGATGCTCACTTCGCCGCCGACTGCGTACCTGCGACCGTCGGGTCCTGCCTGATAGCTGTAGCTCGCACCGCCCAGCGCGTGTCCGCCGGCGGCCGCCAGATGGGCCTGCTCATGCGCACGGACCTCCCGGTCGCGGCGCTGGAGTTCCTGCACCTGCTTGCGCTCTTCTTCGGTCAGGCCGTCACCTTCCCCCGGCGAATCCGAGGACTGATTCCCCGGACGCCAGGAGAGGGCCGCGTACTCGAAGCCCAGGCTGTGGATTCCCGATACCACGTACTCCCTATCGGCCGCGTACCCGGTGTACTTACGGGTCGGGTTCCGTTTTTTCTTTTCTGATGAGCCCGAGTCAGGGAACTGCCAACCGGTGAACTTGGCCCCGGTACTCAAACAAACGTCACATCGGCCGTACGAGCTGCCGGAGTCGTCGTACGTGATGCAGCAGGCTTGGTACGACCTGCTCTTCGCGCATTGGCTCGTCGACGCTCGCGAACTCCGGAAACTCGTGCCTCCGGAATTGGAGTTGGATCTGTTCGAAGGGCAGGCCTATGCGGCTGTGGTGCCGTTCGGTATGGACAGCATCCGCCTGCGGGGTCTGCCGCCCATCCCCGGCACGCACAAGTTCCTCGAACTCAACGTGCGCACCTATGTCCGTTTGGGCGGCCGGCCCGGGGTCTACTTCTTCAGCTTGGACGCCGCCAGTCCCATTGCGGTGCGCGCTGCACGCCTGTGGTTCGGCCTGCCCTACTACGACGCGCGCATGTCCTTGGAGGAATACCGCGACGACGGGAGCATCCGCTACCGGAGCACACGGACCCACCGGAAGGCCCAGGCCGCAGCGCTGGCAGTTGATTTTGGTCCAACCGGCCCCACCTTTGTTTCGAAGGCGGGTTCGCTGGAACACTGGCTGACAGAGCGCTACTGCATGTACATGAAGCGCGGCAAGCGCATCTGGCGCGGCGAGATTCATCACGAGCCGTGGCCGCTGCAGCCGGCGCGGGCGGAGTTTCAGCAGAGCAGCATGCTGGAAGCGGCCGGGCTGCAGCCCCAGGGAGCGCCGCACTTGCTGTTTGTCCGCCGGATCGAAGTGGCCATCTGGTCCCCGGTCCGCGTTTGACCGCTGCATACCGCCGCTCAAGTTTGGGAGCGCGGGAACCCGATCCTGATAAGGGCCGGGACAAGTGCTCGGCCGCTACAGCCGTGATCGATCCGAATCATCCGCTCAAGAAGCTCTGGGACACCCTGACGCTCCTCGCCACGATCTTCGCGGCGATCGAGGTGCCGCTGCGACTCGTGTACCGCTACCCGTTGGAAGGGGGAATGGCCTACACCAGCTATGCGTTGTACGCCATTTTCGGTCTGGACGTCGTTCTGCATTTCATCACAGCGCGCATCGGCCCGGAGGGAGAGTTGGTCTGGAGTCGCGCCAACTCCGCCCGCGCGTACCTTCGTGGCTGGTTCTGGATCGACCTGACGGCCGCCATCCCCTTCACGCTCTTCTTCGACAACTGGGTGGCGCACGTCACGGATGCGGCAAGGATCGTTCGTCTTCTTCAAGTGGATGGACCGCGGCTCTACCTGCTCTTACAGTTGATCAAGTTCTTGAAAGTGCACCGCTTCGTGCAGGTGCTGCGTGGCTGGGGCTCGAGCGAAGTGCTCAATCCGGGTGTTTTGCGCCTCCTGTTCTTCACGTTTTGGATCAGCCTCGGTGTACACTGGTTTGCCTGCGTTTGGATCTATCTCGGAGCCGGCATCCAGAACGTCGCGCCGCAGCAGCAATTCCTCGTAGCACTGTACTACGTGGTCACCACGGTCACGACCATCGGCTTTGGCGACATTTCGCCCGAGAAGACGCAACCGCTTCAGGTGATCTTCACGATGTTCATGCAGATTTTCGGGGCCGGCATGTACGGCTACCTGATCGGCAACCTGGCCAGCATCATCGCCAGCATCGACATCGCCAAGACGCATCACCTCGAGAAGATGGAGCGCGTCTCGGCCTTCATGCGTTTCCGCGAAATACCACCCGAATTGCAGGGCCGCATTCGCCAATACTACAACTACCTCTGGGAGAAACGGCGCGGCTATGACGAAAGTGTCGTGCTCGCGGACCTTCCCCATTCGCTGATGATCGACGTAGCTCTGCACCTGAACCGAGAGATCATCGAGAAGGTCCCGCTCTTCCAGGGCGCCAGCCCCTCCATGATCAGGGCCCTGGTCCAGAGGCTCAAACCGGTGGTCTACATGCCGGGTGACTGGATCTTCGACACCGGCGACATCGGCAACGAAATGTACTTCATCAGCAAAGGCTCGGTGGAAGTCCTCTCACCGGACGGGCAAACGGTCTTCGCGACGCTCGTGGACGGCCAGTTCTTCGGCGAGATCGCCCTGTTGCTGTCAATGCCGCGGACCGCCGGCGTGCGCGCGCGTACCTTTTGCGAATTGTATCAGTTGGGCAAGAGCGACTTTGAAGAAGTCATTCGCGGCTACCCCGAGTTCGCCGCCTCGGTCCGCGAAGAAGCCGAGCGCCGTCGCTCTGCGATTCGCTCGTGAGGTGGACCGGGGCCGCCTTCGTCCTTAGAAACGTACCCTTCGTCCCGTTTGCGGCGCAAAATCTGGAACATTTCTGCTCCCCACGCATACAAATGAGGTGCACCTCGCACTTGTACGCCCAGCCAATACCGGCCAGGTGTGAGGGGAAAGCGCTGACCGAAGGTATGCTGGAATCATGACTCACGAAACAGAACCGATGATCGCGGAAGACAGGAGCGCAGCCTCCTTCCATACAGACCTCGATCCCACGCTTGTTCATTCACTTCTACGACACGCTCGGGCTCAGTCCAACAAGATTGCATACCGGTTCCTACCCGACGGCGAAACCGTCAGGGAGGAGCTGAGTTTTGGCGATCTCGCATCTCGGGCCCGGCTGGTTGCTTCCACCCTCGCCCGCCGCTGCCAGCGGGGCGAACGTGTACTCATTGTGCATCAGACCGGCCCTGAGTTCTACACCGCCTTGTTGGGATGCTTTCTTTCCGAGATGATAGCAGTCCCTGCCTACCCGCCCCGGCTCAATCGAACCGAGTCGGATCCAAACTTCCGGCGCCTGTTAGGCATCGTTCACGACTGTCGGCCCACTGCCGCGCTCTGCTCGGGACGCTTGCGCGAGACCCTCCCGAGGCTGGTACAGCACATTCCCGACTTTCGCGCCCTGCAATGGATCTCCAGCCTGGACGATCTGGAGTCTGACGCGCTCCGGGCGCCCCGTCCGGAGAGCGTAGCACTGCTCCAATACACTTCCGGCTCCACCGGAGAGCCGAAAGGCGTTGTGATCAGCCATCGGAACCTGGTCGCGAACCAACGCATGATTGAATTGCAGAGTGGTGAAACAGCAGACTCCGTGATCGTTGGTTGGCTGCCAGCCTTCCACGACATGGGCCTCATGGGCCTTCACCTGCATGCCCTGTACTTGGGGGCAGAGTGTGTGTACATGCCACCAGCCGCTTTCTTGCAGAAGCCGCTCCGATGGCTTTCCGCCCTGTCCCGCTGGAAAGGAACGACGACGGCCGCACCCCCTTTTGCTCTGCGCCTGTGCTTGGAACGCATCGGCGACGCCGACCTGCCCCTCTTGCATCTGCAGAGCTGGGAGCAGGCCTTCATCGGTGCCGAGCCCATTCCAGCCGATATTCTGCGGCGGTTCACGCAGCGATTCGCGACGTGCGGTCTCAGGTCGTCGACTCTGTATCCCTGCTACGGTCTTGCCGAATCGACGCTCTTTGTCACGGGTGGACGACGCCACGATCACCCCTCGTGGGATTCGTTTTCCGCGGAGGCCTTGGCCCAAGGGCAGGCCACCCCCGCGGGCGCAGAAGCGCCTCGAGAGCTGGTCTCCAACGGATGTCCGGCCCCGGAGACTGACCTGCGCGTGGTAGATGCCGACTCTTTCACGGAACTACCGGAAGGGCGCGTCGGTGAGATTTGGCTGCGGAGTCCGGCGGTAGCCGAGGGGTACTGGCGCGGACGTGCGCCCGAGGCTTTTTCGGCCCATCTGAGGACAGGAGGAGAGGCTTACTTTCGCACGGGTGACATGGGCTTTCTTCGCGACGGTCAGCTATTCATTACCGGACGGCTCAAGGATCTCATAATCCTCAACGGGAGGAATGTTCACCCGCACGACCTCGAAGAATCCATTTACGGCGCCCATGGCCGGATCATGCCAGGTCGCGCCATCGCGTTTGCCGATTCCTCTGGGAGCCGTCAGGAGCGAATTGGCATTGCCGTCGAAGTGGACCGCCACTTCAGGGCGGAGGAGGGCGATGAGGTCGTAGATGCGATCCGCCTTGCACTCGCGAACAACCAGGAACAGGTGGCTGGACGCGTCCTGCTCCTCCGCCAAGGAAGCCTGCCCGTCACAACGAGTGGCAAGCTGCGCCGGAGCGCCCTCGCTCGCCTCCTCCAGTCCGAGGGCGCCCTTTCCGTTTTGCATGAGTGGCGCGATGACCTTGCGGCAACTGTTTCGGGTCCGGCCCGAATGGAACCCCATGCTCACCAGCCAGACCGCAACGAGATTCTCTTGCGCCTACGGGAGTCTGTTGCGCAGCGGCTGTGTCGGGACCCCGCCGCACTCGGTTCGGATGTTTCGTTTTCCGCTTTGGGCTTGGATTCTGTCGACGCCATCGCCCTCATCACCGATTTGTCCGAGTGGCTTGGGCGCGACATCGAACCCGGACTCGTCTATGAGTACCCCACGATGGAAGCTCTGGCCGGTTTCCTTTCGGGCGGTTCCGGCCGGCCGGACACGGACGCACAGGCCGTCGCCGCGCGTCCCGTGCGCCAGGAGGATTCGCTGGTCATCGCGGGCGTTGCCTGTCGCTTCCCGGGCGCAGAGGAGGGGCCGGATTCCTATTGGGAATTACTGACGTCAGGCCGCAGCGCCATCGGTACTCCGGATGACGAGCGGGAAGAACTCTGGCGGGATCTGCCTCATCACCTCCGCCGCGGAGGTTTTCTTCGGGGTATACGACGTTTTGATGCAGGGTTCTTTGGTATCTCCCCGCGCGAGTCGGTGGCCATGGACCCGCAGCAGCGCATCCTGCTCGAAACTACATGGCAGACAATCGAAGATGCGGGCTACGACCCGGCAGACCTGGCCGGCCAAGAAGTCGGCGTGTTCGTGGGGATCTGCGGCAGTGAGTACGGTCATCTCCATTTGCTGCGCGCACGTGAAAGCGCGGATCGATACATGCACACCGGACATGCCCTTTCCATTGCCGCGAACCGAATCTCTTACTGCTTTGACTTACGCGGGCCCAGCATGGCGGTCGACTCTGCCTGCTCGTCTTCATTGACCGCCCTCGCTCTCGCGGAACGGAGCCTGAGGGCCGGAGACTGCACAATGGCCATCGTAGCCGGTGTCAACATGCTCCTGCTCGGCGACTCAATGCTCGGGTTTGAGCAACTCGGCGTCCTTTCGCCGACCGGTGCCTGTCGCCCCTTTCATAAGCTTTCAGACGGCATCGTTCGCGGGGAAGGCTGCGGTGCAGTCTTGTTGGAGATGCGAAGGCGGGAAGATCCACGGCAGCTTCCGTACGCCCAACTGCTCGGCACGGGCACAAATCAGGACGGTCAGAGCTTTGGAATTTCGGCGCCGAACCCGGCGGCGCAGTTGCGTCTTCTTTCGCGAACGTATGCTTCAACCGGCGTTCATCCACATACCATCAGTTACGTGGAAGCCCACGGAACCGGGACCGCCCTCGGCGATCCTGTCGAGTTTCAGTCACTTGACCGGTTGATGCAGAGCGCTCCCCCATTGGCGGACACGGCCGGGTCATGCGATTTGGGCTCGGTGAAGGGCGTTGTCGGGCACCTCGAAGCGGCCGCGGGCATCGCGGGGCTGATTAAAGTGTGTCTGATGCTCGACAGGAGGACGTCTGTCACCAACCTGGATGAGACAAACCCGACCCAGAAGGTCGATTGGGGTTCGTCTCGCCTGCGGATTCGATCGGGGTCGCACCCCTGGCTGGGGGCTGGACGACCCCTGCGTGCAGGTATCAATAGTTTTGGTTTCGGTGGCGCTAACGCGCATGCTATTCTGGAAGAGAGCCCCTCACCCCCATTCGAACAGGAGCCCACTGATCCCCGCCCAAACATTTTTCTCTTGTCTGCGGCCGACGAATCCTCGCTCGCCGCAAACGCAAATCGCACGGCCTCCGCAATCAGCCGAGTGAATGCTCCGCTTTCGACGGTATGTCGGTCCGCCGCCGGCCGTTTTACAGGAGGGCCTGCTCGTTTGGCCATCGTTGCCTCTTCGATCGAGGAACTGGAGGACGCTCTTTCTCGCGTTGCCGCGGACTACCCGATCAACGAGAACACGATACGGGCCGCTGGCGTGGCGCCGGAGCAGACCTCATTCGTGTTTCCCGGTCAAGGACCTCGATGGTGGCCCATGGCCGATGGCCTGTCTGATTCGGAACCAGCCTTCCGCGAAACCTTGGAGGAGATCGAAGCGCTCATCCACTCGGAAGCTGGCTGGCGGCTGCGGTTTGAAATGGCGCGCGGCGACGATTCCCGACTCGGGGATTCCCGATTTCTTCAGCCTGCTCAGTTCGCCTGCCAAGTGGCCCTTGCCCGTTCCTGGATGGCGCGGGGAATTCGACCGGCCTATGTGGTGGGTCACAGTGTGGGCGAAGTGGCGGCGGCCTGTGTGGCAGGAGCGCTCACTTTGGCCGGTGCCACGCGGCTGGCGCTCCTTCGCGGCGAAGTCATGTACCAGGCGATGGGGCTGGGCCGGATGGTACTTGCAGAGGGCTCGTCTTCGGAAATGGAGTCCGAGGTGGCTCGCTACACAGACGCTTTGTGGATCGCTGCACAGAATAGCGCCAGCACGTTCCTACTCGCCGGTTCTGCTGCGGCACTCGAGGATCTCGTCGGAAGAAGAACGCAGAGCGGGCGATATGCTCGACTCCTCGAGGCCGTCAATATTCCCGGACACGGACCCATTATGGAGCCTTTTGCAGCCGAGTTCCAACGCAGATTGGGCAACCTGCCGTGGTCCGAGCCATCGATCCCAATCGTCTCTTCGGTTACGGGAGATGTTGCGCGCTGCTTTGACGCGCCCTACTGGAGTCAGAACATGTGCAAGCCTGTGCAGTTCTCGACGGCCATGGGGCAACTCACAAGACGCGGGGTTCGGGTATTCGTGGAAATGAATCCGACCCCCGCCGTTGCAAGCAGCGTGATGCGCTGCCTTGCCGATGAGGGTGTGAGCGGCCATATGATTCCGGCGCTGGATAGGGAGTCGGCAGGACAACCCGATCAGCATCGACACCTGCTGTATGCCATCGCGCGGGCGTACACAGTCGGTGCAACCTTGGATCGCTCGCTTCTGTGCGGCTCAGGCGGCCGAGTGCGTCTTCCAGCGCGTGTGTTTGGTGGCCGCGCTTGTTGGTTGGGAGAAGAATTCCACGAGGAAACCGCACAAGCCGGACCCGCGCCGCGCTTTGATGACGCCATGAACGCAGCGGAGCGAATTGAAGCGGCGCGCACCTTGGTGCGCGCCGCCGTGGCGTCCATCATGAGGTTGTCCCCCGAACGCGTAGCGGCGGCTCGCGGCTTGCGTGAGATTGGGTTCGATTCGCTGATGGCAGTGGAACTCAAGCTCCGCCTGCACGCGGCCTGTGGCGTTGACCTGCCCACCGCACTCATCGTGCAAACGGGCAGCATCGAAAGCATCAGTCAGGCGTTGGCCCTCGAGAGTACCGGTCAGGCGGAACCTCCCGAGACGGAAGAGAACGAGGAAGTCCCCGGCCCAGTCCCGCTCTTCCCATCACAGGCTTGGTTCTTCGAGCATCAGTTGCCGGAGATGCATCACTGGCTTGTCGGCTTCCAGGCTGAGACTGACGAGGTAGTGGACCCCGTGGCGCTGGAGCGAGCATTGCAGCATGTGTATCGGCGCACGGCGGCCCTGAGGGTCCGCTTCGCTCTGGTTCCCGAAGCGTCAGCACATCTGGACCCCGAAATCGAGGACCGCCAAATCTTGGAGGTCCATCCGCCCGGACAAACGGCGGCGGAAATGCAGCGCAGCCTCGCAACCTTGATCGCAAGAATGAATCCGGTCCGCGGACGACTGATTCAAGCAGGGTGGTTCCCCTCCGGTGAGCGAGGCGGCACCTTTCAGCTGCTCGTCCATCACCTTGTCTGCGATGGTTACGGCTTGCGTCTACTTGCCGGGGATGTTTTCGCGGCATACGGAGCATTCGCGGCCCAAAGACTCCCGAACACTCGGAGAGGGGAGAGCTTCATCCGAGTCGCGCGGGCGCAGCATCGACTTCTGGCGGGAGCGGACCTGAAGGAATCGCTCCAGGCGTGGCGCGCCTTGCTCGGCGATGCAGTCCCGCGCGTTCCCTACGATCGCCCCCGCGGAGTGCCCACGGAGGGTACGTTCGAAGCAGTGGAACTTCCGTTCGCGGGGAGCGCGGTGAGCTGGCTCCTTGCCGATGGACCCAAGGAACACGGAGTCGAGACGCAAAGCCTGCTTCTGGTGATATTCGCGCAGGCGTGGGCCGCGTGGAGCGGGCAAAGTCGCCTTCTTATCGAGTTGGAGGGTAGCGGCAGAGGCAAACCCATCGCCGGCCATGACCCGGCAGACGTAATAGGATGGGTGAATGCCATCTACCCCGTGGCAATCGATATCGGCTCCCTCGAAGCCACGTTGCTATCTCTGGAAAAAGCCCGCACTGTCGCGCGTACGCACGACTTCGGCCTGCTGCGGATTGCCGAGGATGCCTCCATTCGGGCTGGCTATGCGTCGCTTCCCGAACCCGAACTGAAATTCATGTACTTTGGAAACCTCTTCGAGAGCATAGAGTCCGCCCTGGGGCCTTTTGCTCTGAGCCCTGAACAGCCGCCCATGTTCGGTAAGCGCAACCGTGCCCGCCACTCTCTATACGCGTACTTCCGCCTCTCGAACTCCCAACTCGTCCTCCGCTTGAACTACTCGAAAGCCAAATTCAAGCGCGCGACGGTAGAGAAGCTTGCTGGAGAAATTCAGTGTTTTGCGGAGGCCGGAGCCGTAGCGCATGACTGAGCGCGTACTCGTCACGGGCGCCGGCGGCTATGTGGGCGCAGAAGTCGTGCATCGGTTTCTGCGTTCAGGTTTTCGAGTCAGGGCGGTGGTGCGCACGGATCCGGCCGAGAAGCGATATGACTTCTTGAGGGGCATGCCGGGCGCGGCCCGGCTGCTCGAGGTGGTGGGCGGAGACCTGCGCAATCCTGGGGTCTGGAGCCTTCTCATCCCCGGCTGCCGGTGGATTTGCCACAGTGCGGCCGCCGTCCGACTGCGGGCCGCCGATCCCGGCGAGGATATTTTTCGACCAACGATGGATCTAACGAGGTCGTTCTGCAATGCGCTGGAACAGGCCAGGGGAGTCGAGGCGGTTTGTCATGTTTCATCAATGGCGACGGTAGTGACGGAACGACCTCGTCCCGGATACACGTTCTCAGAGGAGGACTGGAACGATGAATCGACGGTTGAAACCAACGCCTACGCCGCGGCAAAGGTCGCTTCCGAACGAATGACGATGGAAAGAATAGGCGGACGAAGGTCGCCGCGGCTCTCGGTAATCAACCCGGCTTTTGTGCTCGGTCCGCTGCGCTCGGCGGCGCACGTATCTTCGAGCCCAGCTTTGGTTCGACATATCTGTGAAGATCGCTTTTTGGGCTCGCCTGACCTCAACTTCAGCATCGTTGATGTGCGCGACGTTGCGGAGGGAGCTTTTCGGTCGCTGACGCGGAACAAGAGGGGCCGCTATCTCTTGTCCGGCGGAAATCTCTGGATGCCTGAAATGTCTGAGATGGTCCGGACGGCGTTCCCGTCGAGCGGAGTCTGCATCCGCCGCGTGCCCGCGTGGGTCATGTACCTCGCGGCACCGTTTCATCCGTACCTGAGTATTCGCTTTCTGAAGAACAATCTCGGCCGCGAGTCGGCTCTGGACACGTCCAGAATGAATCGAGTTCTGGGAATCCGACCCCAGCCTGTTTGCAAGACAGTCCTGGACACTGTGGCTTCTTTGAACGTCTTGGGCCTTCTTCGCTCGCGATCGTGGAGGCGGCAATGACCGAAAGAGGACGGTTTCGGCCCTTTGGTCAATTTCTCATCGAGAGCGGAAGCATTGGTGTGGAGGAGTTGGCGCGCGCGATTGCGGTGCAGCGCAACGAGACTCTGCGCGTTGGCGGTTCGGCGATGGCGATGGGGAAGCTCACGCAAGGTGATGTGGACCGGATCCTGCGTCATCAATGGGAGCGCAACCTTCCTTTCGGCCAGGCGGCCTGCGAATTGGGTCTGCTCGGTCAAGAGGATCTGGAGGCCCTCCTGTCCGTGCAACTGACCGAACGCCGACGGTTGGGCGAAATTCTCGTGGCCCTCGGAGCCCTGACGGCGGACGAGCGCGACTACCTGCTCGCGGCGTTCCATGAGGACCAAACCGGCCGAAACTCGATTCCTGGAGCCATGCGCCGCTCTCGTCTGCTCTCCCGATTGCACCCGACCGAGCTTACGGAATTGGCTGCCATTGCCCGTGTCGTGACTTACGAACCGAACCAGAGGGTTTACGGGCACGGCGAGGCGGCAGACTTCATCCACATGATCGAGCTCGGGGCGGTACGCCTCGATTGTCCCGCCGAGGCGAAGGGGGAAATCGGCTGCCTCATGCAGGGTGATGTGCTCGGCTTGGAAGCCACGCTCAGTCGTTCATGCTATGCGGAATCCGCCACTACCATCACAAGGACTACTCTCCTCACGTTTGCATGGGAGGACCTCCACCGACTGTTGATCGGCTCCGCCGGTATTTCGGCTCTCTTCTTGGGTGAAGTCTCGAGGGGGTGGCGTAAGAGAACCGAAAATACGGCTTCCTTGGCGGGCCCTTCCATATTCGTAGTGATCCTTCCTCATGATGGGGCGTCTGCCATAGCTCGCGCAGTCGCCGATGAATGGGAACGCCAAAGCACCGGTGCGACAGCCGTCCTAATGACAGACAATCAGCTGTCCCTGAGTGCACAACCGCAGGTCACTGCGGGGCCCTTCGGTACGCGCTTTCTCTTCTCACCTGCCACGGAGGAGAGCGCGTTTCTTGATTTTCTCCAAACGAACGTGGAAAAACTCCGGCGGTTTCGGAACGTCCTGGTATGCGTCGAGCCGACTTTGGGGACGCTTTGTCGGCAGCTCCAGCAGCTCAGTTCGCGCATGGCTATCCTGTGCACTCATGCTACCGTGAGCGCGAATCTGCTTCCGCGCCCCGACGCGGACCGCCTCTTCGCATTGCGTTCGCCCGAGCGCGGAAACGACCTCTGGACGCAGTTACACAGCGCATACCATCGCCTCCTCTGGCCCAGCTACTTGGAAATCACGAAGCCAGACCGATGGACTCCAACCGTCGTGCGGTTCCTGAAAGGGGCAACCGTGGGCATCGCGCTGGGCGGCGGCGGGGCCCGCGGTATGGCGCACATCGGGGTACTCCAGACCCTTGGCGAGATGGGCGTACCGATAGACCTCGTTGCCGGATCCAGCGCGGGCTGTGCCGTTGGCGGCGTCTTTGCACTTCATGGGAGCCCGGAGGCGGTGCGCGAACTCTGGGAACGCCACGCGATTCGACCGCGCAAACATCCCTTCTCTGACTACAGCATCATCCCGCGTCGGTCGCTGATCCGCGGACGGCGTTTTCAGTCCCTCCTTCTTGAAAGCCTGCAGGAACGGCGCGTCTGCGAATGCGCGGTGGCCTTCCTGCCGGTGGCTTCCAATATGCGGAACGGAGCCGAAGAGATACTCTCGAATGCGTTGCTGCGCGAAGCGATCGAAGCCAGTGCCGCGGCTCCCGGCCTTTTGCCGCCGGTTCGGATTGGCGCCGAAGTCTACTGCGACGGCGGGCTTGTGAACAATGTTCCCGCATCTGTCCTGCGCGAGTACGGCGCCGGGCGCGTCTTGGCAGTCAACGTGTCCGCCGAGATAGAGAGCGGCGTGTTCAACGCCGACTCTCTGCTGTCCGCGCTCACAAGGGGGCTCGACATTCTCATGAGCAATGCTATGCGTTTGCAGCGGAGCGCGGCAGATTTGGAACTGAAGCCCGATGTGGGAGCGTTCGGGCTGATGGACTACCGAGCCGGTGACGCTATCATCGCGGCAGGGAGCGCAGTTGTCGCGGAGAACGCCGATTTGATTGACGCCTGCTGCAAATCCCAGGCTGTGTCATGATGGTAACGTGACGCAGTGGCGGTAACCCTCTTGGATCACGCCTTTCCGAAGCTGATTCCTGTACTCGAGGATGGACGCCGCGACCGGTGACTTCATGCAGCCAGACACCTCGGTTGATGGACCTCATGGTGCGCGCCCCCGGCCGGGTAGCCCAGAGTCACCGCAGCCCACCTTCGATCAGAAATCGAAGCTTTCCAAGGCCTCGTCCACCGTCTTGAAGATTTCGAAGACCGAGGTGAGCTTCGTTATCTCCATCAGGTTCTCGATGTCCGCATTCAGCCCGGCGAACACGATGCGCCCCTTGAGGCTGTCCACGTGCTTGAAGATGTTGAGGAAGATACCCAGAGCAGCCGAGTTGATGAAGGAAACCTTCTTCAGATCCACGATGAACTTGGGGGCATGGCCGGGCTTGATGAACTTCTCCATCTTCTCGGCGAGCTCGTACTCATTGCCTGACTTGATGGGCCCCTCAATCCGGACGATGTTGACTTCACCCTTTGTGGAGATCTTCAGTTTCATTCCCGGACGTTGAACTGGAACACCGTGTGCTCCCGCAACTTCAGTTGATACTGTCCGGCCGCAAGCTGGGTCAGACGGTAACTGAGGCGCGTTTGAAGTTTCCGTTGATCCGACAGTTCTTCGTCCATGTAAAGCGAAATTGGGATGGAGGGGCCGTTTTTTGTGCCGCGCTCCAGGTGCAGTTCGAGATCTCCATCCCAACCCGAAAGTTCGAGCAGGACATAATCTCTCTCCAGCGGATGAATGGCCGAATGAAGCACGGGGATGCCACCCGCGCGAAATACGGGCGCCGGGCGGTGGAGCTGAAAGCCCGCAACGGAGAGGGCCAACCCACCCGAAAGCATGGCGGTCGGCGGAGCGCCGGTGGCGAGCTGGGTGCGAGCCACCGCGCGATCCTCGCGGAAGGTCGACAGCATCCGGTGGCAGCGCTCGCACTCCAGCGTGTGTAGGAACTCCGACGCTTCGCCGCCCGTGTCCCACGCAGCACGGAGCAACACCCAGGAGTCGGGACAGGTGGTCATTGGTTCACCGCCTCGTCCTGCCAACTGTGCGCATCTCGCAGAAGCTCCACCGCGCGCTGCAGGCGACGGAGCATGGTGCTCTTATTGCGCCGATACATGGCACCCAGCTCCGATAGTGAGAACAACGGATGGTGCGCGGCCAGGACGCGATGAATGCGTGCCTTCCACCGCGACCAGCGTTGCACCCCACCGCCCAGCCCGTGGCAGTCCATACCGTCGATGAGGTAGCTCAGATGGGCCACCCTATCCTCCAATCGGCGCAGCTTGCGTCTGCGCGCTTCCCGCCTGCGGTGGAATTCGGACATCAGCCGAGAAGCGGGCGACGGGCCTCCGAGGAGACGGACGAGCTCGCGCAGCTCTTCGCGGTCCGGGTCCAGGCCGTGCGTGAGCTTCACGGGCAGGCGCAGGGGCAGGGGCAACTCGTCCAGATGACGAAAGAGGACTCCCGAGATGTGAAGGTCGGCCGCCTCGGCCGAAAGAATCGGCAGCGGGGAACGCGCGCCCACCTGAGGCAGCAACTGGTCGGTCCAGGTGTCCTGGGTCAGTTCCCGTCGCCGGCGGGCGCGGATGAAGTTCATGAACTCGTTGCGCAGGCAGACTGTGAAGAAGGCCGTAAAAGGCACTTCCCTTCGCTTGCGGTAATCCTCCAGGTAGCCCGGAATCTGCTCGTAGGCGACCACATAGAAATCGCCGACGGTGTCCGGATCCCGGCTGAGGCGGCGCGCGGCATAGCTCACAATCCAACCGGAGGTCGCCTCGAGAAAGGCCGATAGGTCCCCGGTCTGGTAGTAGTGGAGTGCAAATGGCAGGAGCAGGTCCTCGGTGTGGCGCGGAGGATCGCCCCAGGCCGCGGTTCGTTCCGTCTCCCGAAGTGGTGACCCGGCTGTTTCCATGCTCACTCTCGCAAGCCCGAGCGGCCTTACGGACCGGGGGCCGGCCTTTTTTGATTCACGGTGTACCCTTTGTTTGGCTTTTTGCGTCCCAGGTGATGGAGGCGACTTGGTTTTGACGGCCGATACCGGAGAGGACCTCCCCTTCGTAAAAATGGAGGGGGTCGGAAACGACTACATCTACCTGGATGGCGTCGCGGCCCCGCTTTCGCTTCCGAGCTCGTCGCGCATTGCAGCGCTCTCGGATCGTCGCTTCGGAATCGGCGGCGATGGGGTCGTGGCCGTGCTGCCCTCCGAACGCGCGCAGGCCCGCATGATCATGTGGAACGCGGACGGTTCGCGAAGCGGCATGTGTGGAAATGCACTCCGCTGCGTGGCCATGCTGACTGCGGAGCGCACGGGCTTGCGGGAGTTCCTACTGGAGACGGACAGCGGCGTTCATGAGACGCGCGTCCTTTCTATGGAGGAGAACCACGCCACGGTCGAGGTCAACTTGGGTCCGCCGCGCTTTGCGGCCGCGGAGATCCCGTTCGAGTCCAAACAGGCTACCGCGGGCGGCCGTTCGGAGCCGCTCGTGGATGTGACGCTCGACGTGCAAGGATTTGGATCGGTGGGCCCGGGTGTCGTGGTGTCGATGGGCAATCCTCACTACGTGTTGTTCGTGGAAGACGTGGAGCGCGCGCCGGTACTCGAACTCGGAGGGCTGCTCGAACGCCACCCGGCCTTTCCGGAGCGCACCAACGTGGAATTCGTCGCGCCAAATCCCGAGGGCGGCTGGTATCAGCGGACCTTCGAGCGCGGGTCAGGAGAGACTCTGGCCTGCGGCAGCGGCGCCTGCGCGGTGCTCGTCGCCACCGTAGTTGCGCGCAACGGGCCGAGAAGTTCTGCCATCCGTTTGCGTGGTGGAACCCTGGAAGTGGAGTGGCGCGGAACAGGTCTTACGGGCGACGTTTGGCTGCGGGGTCCGGCGCGTCGCGTGTTCGACGGTAGGTTCGCAGGCGGAGCAGCGGGTGCGTGATTGATATGCACGTACACTTCTTTCCGGAGGCCGTCTTTCGGGCCATCTGGCGTTACTTCGAGCAGGCTTCGGTGGGTCTTTGGCCGATCCGCTACCGCGTATTCGGAGCCCAACATGTGGAGACGCTGCGCGGGTACGGCGTAGAACGATTCACCACTCTGGTGTACGCGCACAAGAAGGGCATGGCGGACCCTCTGAACGACTTCGTCACCCGAACCGCAGCGGACTTTCCCGAGGCCGTTCCGTTCGGGACGCTTTTCGCCGGGGATGGAGAAGTCAAATCGCGCGCCCGTCGCCTGTTCGAGGAGCAGCGGGCCTACGGCATCAAGCTGCACCCGTTCGTTTCGGGCGAGGACCTGGACGACCCGCGCTTTTTTCCCGCTTACGAGATCATGGAAGGACTCGGTCGCATCCTCGTGTGCCATCCGGGTTCGGGCCCGAATTATGCCCAGAACGATGGGGCCGAGCGCATCGAACGCATACTCCAGAACTTCCCGCGCCTGAACGTGGTGATCGCGCACTGCGGGGCTGTCGAATATGCCGAATACCAGGCGCTCGCCCGGTCCTATGCAAATGTATACTTTGACACCGCCATGAACTGCGTGCATACGCACGTCTTCGAACGCAACTGCCCCGGCCGCGGCTTCTTTCAGGAGTTTCAGGACCGGGTACTATTTGGAACCGACTTCCCGAACATTCCCTACGAGTACGGCGAGCAGATTGAATCCATTCGCCGCCTGCAACTGCCGGCCGCCACCGAGACGGCTATCTTCAGCGGAAACGCAAAGCGACTGCTGGCAACCGTGGAGGCTTCGCTATGAAGTTCGCTATGAAGATAGAACGAGACCCGAGCATGATCCGAGACCGGCGAGGGCAGGGGGCTGGAACCACCCTTTCCGCGCGCCGGTCCACCCTGCTCGCCGCCCTGGTCGTGGCGGTGCAAGTGGCAGCCTGTTCACGCGATCAGGCCTCCCTGCAGGCGGAAAGCTGTCGTGCCATGCCCGAGTTCACGCAGCACTCCGCGGGCTCGTGGATCAACTCTCCACCGCTCCGGCGCACCTCGTTTCAGGGCAGCGTGGTTTTCGTAAGCGTCTGGACCTTTGCCTGCTGGAACTGCTACCGCTCGATTCCGTGGCTGCTGGACTTGGAGAAGCGCCTGGGGCCGCGCGGACTGCGCGTCGTGGGCATTCACACACCGGAGTTCGATTATGAGAAGAATCGCGCCAACGTCGAGAAGCATGTTCGCAAACACGGGATCGCGCATCCCGTGATGATGGACAACGACTTCGCCTACTGGCGCGCGCTCGGCAACCGCTACTGGCCCACGTTCTACCTCGTGGACCGCAAGGGCTGCATTCGGGATACATTCGTCGGCGAAACGCACCGCAAGACGGCGGCCGCGGGCGGGATCGAACAATCCATCGAGTCGTTGCTGGGCCGGCCTTGACCTGGACCCGTTTGTTTGCCCGGCCAAGAATCGCATAACTGGTTGCGCAACGCGAGGGGGAGTGCTTCTCTGGGAAGGTGATTGCGACCCACCAACTCCGACCTAACGCCCGTCTCCTTGCCGCAGTCATGGTTGTGACGGGCGTCCCGCTGGCTGCGTCGCCTTCGCAGACCACAATCTCACACGACCGGATTTCCGTTCAACTGCCGGGCACATGGAAGTCCGTGACGCAAGGTAGCGCCCTGCGCGCGGCTCCGGAAGGCTCAGCACGCGCGGGGATTGTGATACACGCCTCGTCGGAGTTGCCGGGCGGCACTGGTCTTCAATATCTCACGAATGGACTGGCCGGGATGGAGAAGGGCCGCACGCTGGTGAAGGCGGAGCCACCCGAGCCGCACTTCACGTTTTCGAAAACGGGAATCCCGGTCCTCATGCAGGCGCGCATCACGCGCGGAGCCAAGGGAGATGCTCTGATTGCCATGCATTACGTTTGGACGGTCGGGGCGCGCTTTCAGCACACCGCGATTCTCGCCTTCGATGAGAAGGCTATGAAAGAGTGGGGCCCGGGCGTCAATGCTGCGTTTCAGCAGGCGGAAATCACCTTGCCCAAACGAACTCCGTCAGCCTGGAAAGAGGAAACACAGCTGTTCCGTTTCTTCAACTATAGTTTTCGACATCCGCGAAGCTGGCAGAGGAAGGACGCTCCCTTGGCCAGCGCGGCCGCCTTCGATCTGCCGGTGGCACGCAGGGGCGCTCTGACGGCGGGCTATCCCTTTCAGGTGGTCGCCGAACTGCAGGCCCGCAGACCGCACGCGCCGCAGGCAGCCCTCGTGGATTTTCTCGAAAGGCGCGCACCCTGGAACTTTCGCGCACAGACGTACGGTAAAGACAGGGTGCGGGTCGTGGGCACCACCGATGGAGTGCTGCCCAACGGTCTCACTTTCGTGTCGGTCGTCATCGAGCGTACTCCGACTCGGGGCTATGACGGCTACCGCAAGGGCGGGTTCGTGATCAGCGGCCCCGGCTATTCGGTCCTGTTGGGAACCGCTTTTCACATGGATCACTACAACCGGACCTACAAGCCCACGGAGTATCGCGCAGATCTTGCGGCCTGGCAAGATAGCTTCGAAGCCCTGTCGTCGGCCTTGGCCACCGTCTCCTTGGCACCGGACCGCGTGAGCCGCAATGAGCCCGGCGAAAAGGAACTTGTTCGGCGGCGCTCGCTGCGCTACAACCGGGAAGTCTCCATCAGCGGCGGCTCGGCGTCTTTCTTCTCCAGCACGAAAGTCGAATGGGACTTCGGGACGGACTCGACAGCTCGGTACAACATCGATCGCTTCCGCACGTTCACGGCCTACGACTACGACAGAATCGGACGGCCGGATTTCTCCTCCGGCTACGGAACCGAATACAGGGGGACGCGCGATAACCGGGCTTTCTTTCGGGTCTGGAATTCGCCCGAGGGCAATTACTTAGTTCTGTATCATAGTTCAGGTATAACAACCTTTCACACGCTGCGCCTGGACCCGCATTTCGAAATCGACGGCTATCGTGACGGCTGCTGCCGCTGACTCAACCCGCGAAAGCGGCGGTTCCCAGGAAGTGCCTCCTTCCTGATGCGTGCTGCAGTCCAGCTCAAACACCGGCCCAGGCTGCGCCGATGACGCCCGCCGAGTCCCCCAGTTCGTTGCGGAGAATGGGAGTGCGCAGTTCCGGGTGAAAGGCGAACCGGCGTACGAGCTCGGTCCCTTCGGCATACAGCTCGGGTAGATTCGAAAGGCCTCCACCGAGAACCACGACGTCGGGATCGAGAATCGAGATCAGGCCACCGAGGGCTCGTCCGAAGTGCAGCAGCATCTGCTCCATCGCCGCGCGGCAATCCGCGTCGCCCTCACGCGCCAGCGCCGCGATCTCTTCGACAGAAAGCGTGCGGCCGGTCGCTTCCCGAAAGGACTTTTGCACGCCGCCACCGCTGATGAGCGTTTCGACGCAGCCGCGTTTGCCGCAGTAGCACTCGGGCCCGTTCGGATCGATGGAGAGATGACCCCATTCGCCCGCAATTCCGTGCGGTCCTTCCCGCAGGCGACCGTCCAGGACCAAGCCGCCGCCGCAGCCGGTCCCAAGAATCACGCCAAAGACGCAGGCGTAGCCGCGCCCGGCGCCGGCCAGGGCCTCCGCCACGGCGAAACAGTTTGCGTCATTGTGCAGGGCGACGGGCCGCTTCAGCCTTTCTTCGAGGTCTTTCTTGAGCGGCCGGCCGATGAGTTCGGTCGTGTTGGCGTTCAATACGCGCTGACCAAGGGCGTCCCACATGCCGGGGATGCCCACTCCCAGGGTGGCGGGTCGCTCACCGGTGGCGCGCAGCGCACGCCGCGTCAACTCGGCAACGCCGTCGAGGATGCCAGCATATCCCGAACGGTCGGTGGGTATGCGGTCGCGCAGTACGATACTGCCGGCGGGATCCAGAAGCACGACCTCAGTCTTCGTGCCGCCGAGGTCGATGCCGACGCGAAACGAATCCACGTCAGCCGCGGATGCTTTCGGCTTCTTCGCGGAGCTTTCGGTTCTCTTTTTCGAGATCCTTGATGCGGGCAAACGAATTCTTCAGTTCATCCGCGCTCATGCTGCCGGCGGCTTCGCTCGCTTTGTTCGTTTCGCGCGCGTCCATGAGTTCCTTCCGGGAGAACTCGGCGATCTGCTCGTACATCTGAATGATCTCTTCGGCATTGGCGATTTCGCGTTCGTTCAGCTTGAGGATTCGCTCCAGTCCCGAAACCACCGCCTCCAGGCGCTTCACCCGTTCTTTCAGTTCTTCTACTTCACCCATGTTTCCACTCCATTGCGAGCCAGCGAGAAGGGCTGCACCGTCGTCCGACCCGTCCCCTTCGGCCGGTTCAGTAGACTTCCAGGTTCCAGCGACCCTCTTTCTTCATACCGTCTCGCATTTCGTCCCAGTTCCGCCCGCGCGCGCTGACGATTTGCCTGAAAGATTCCTCAATACCTTTCTCCATCCCCTTGATGCCGCAGATGTAGATGGCGAAATTCCCGCGCTCCAAGACGCTCCAGACGTAATCGGACTCTTCCACCAGACGGTGCTGCACATACACTTTGGGAGCGTTCGGGTTTTCGCGGGAGAGGGCCGTGATGACACGCAGGCCGGGTGAGCCGAGCATCTCCTCGATGTCCCGATTCGTCTCGTTCATGTACGCCAGATCGGGTTTGCGGCGAACGCCGTAAAACAGGGTCACGCTCCCGCGCGCGCGCGCGGGCGGCGCAAACAGATGCTGGAGAAACGCCCGGAAGGGAGCCACCCCGGTTCCGGTGGCGAACAGCAACAGATCCACGTCGGGATTGGCTGGCAGAACGAAGGCCTTCCCCGCGGGGCCCGTAACCACCAACTCCGCGCCGACTTGGGCGTTGCACAGATAGTCGGAAGCAACGCCAAGAACGCGACTGCCTGTTTCCGGGTGATCGTAGGCGACGCGCTTCACCGACAGCGCGGCCGTCCGGGGGAGGCCATCTTCGCCGCTGCGCGGGGAGGCAATGCTGTACAGCCGCACCTTGTGGGGTTTTCCGTTTTCGTCGACTCCCGGAGCAATGACGCCCAGGGACTGTCCTTCCAGGTAGTTGTAGTCTCCCGCGTCCAGTTCGACGACGATGTGATGCCAATCGTCGTCCCCGTGCGGGGTCACATTGATATTCGAGAGTACGCGGGCTTTCGTCGGCGCGCTCGGTTTGTAGACGGCGCCCGGCCTCAGGTCGGTCTTTTCCAGCCTGTTTTGCACAACTGAAGTTGGTTCAGTGCTCATGGGCGGCTCACAGTAGGAGGATCGCCGAAGGCGGGCGGTCAATACAATTTTTGAATTGCCCCGACGGGGCGTCCGCGGGTCGCTGTCACAGATGATCGAAGTACGGAACCTCACGAAGGCCTTCGGGGACTTCGCCGCCGTCAACGACATCTCCTTCACGATCGGAGACCAGGCGGGCATAGTGGGGCTGCTCGGGCCGAATGGAGCGGGCAAGACCACGACCATGCGTCTGTTGACCGGCTACCTAACGCCCACGTCGGGAGAGGTTCGCATCAATGGCCTCTCCCCGCGTGATGAGGAGACGCTGGTGGAGCTCAAACGTTCCGTCGGTTACCTGCCGGAAACGACTCCACTCTATCCGGAAATGCTCGTCTCCGAGTATCTCCAGTTCATGGGTCAGGCGCGTGGGATGAGCGAAGAGCAGTTGGAGTCCTCCGCTGTCGAAATGATCGAAAAGTTGTCTCTGGGCTCGCACCTGTACACCCCAATCGCCCTGCTTTCGAAGGGCTTTCGGCAGAGAACCGCGCTCGCCGGAGCCCTGATCCACCGCCCGCGGGTCGTAATTCTGGACGAACCCACATCGGGATTGGACCCCAATCAAATCTTGGAAATCCGCGAGCTGCTCCGCGAGATCGGCCGGTCCGCCATTCTCATCCTCTCGACACACATACTCCAGGAAGTCGAGGATGTTTGCGAACGCGTCATCATCATCAACAGGGGCCGTATCACGGCAGACGCCAAAACCAGCGCTCTGAAAAAACGCACAGCGTACTCGGTCGTCGTGCGCGGGCAGGGTGTCGAGAGGCGTCTTTCCGGTCTGCCCGTCGTGAGCGCCTGCCGCCCTGTACCGGCGCCCGGATTGCCGGAGGGCTACCAGCGCTACGAGTGCGAACTCAACGCCGACTCACCCGAGGTTGTTTTCGGGGAGTTGGCGCGGTCGGGTTGGGAGGTTCGCGAGTTCACGCCGGTGGCGCAATCTCTACAAGAGGTATTCCGCGAGCTCACCCATTGAGCGCAGAAGCAACCGGAGTCACAGGCAGTATGCTCACAGAAGGAATCAGAGTCGTCTTTCGGCGCGAACTGCGCAACTACTTCAACACGCCCATCGGTTATGTGTTCGGTGTTACCTGTCTGTTCTTCAACTTTCTGTTCTTCTTTTTCGGGTTGCTTGGCGTCATTCCCGAATTCTGGGCCTCCAAAGAGGCCACCATTCGTGGATATATGAACCTGCTGCCCGTTTCTTTCATCCTCATGATCCCCGCCGTGAGCATGCGCATCTGGGCGGAGGAGCGCAAACAGGGGACGCTCGAACTGCTGGCCACGCTGCCGCTACGGGACATCGAGTTGGTGCTGGGTAAGTTCTTCGCGGCCTGGATCTTCGTCAGCGGGCTGGTTGTAGCGGCGCTGCCGCTGGCCATCACCGTCTGGCTCCTCGGCCCCATCGACTGGGGCACCACACTGGCCATGATGTTCGGCTCATTCCTCATGGCGGGCGCTTACGTGGCCACGGGCATGGTGATATCTGCCCTCACGCGCGAACAGATCGTCGCCTTCATCGTCACGTTCTTCGTCAGCCTGCTCATGTTCATCAGCAATTACTTCGTGATAACAGAGCATTTGCCCGATCGCGCGGCGCGGGTCGTGGGTTTCTTCTCCCACAGCTTTCATTTTGGGCCGTTCTCGCGCGGGGTGATTGAATTGGGCGACCTGGTCTACTACGTGTCCTTCATCACAGCCATGGTTGCCCTGAACGTGGCCATCCTCCGGAGGGAAAGATGAAGAAGTTCGTTGCGGCGGTCAACGCGAGCCGTGCTCTGCTTGTCCTCAATGCCGTGCTGCTCTTCTTTCTGGTCAATGCCGTGGCCGCCAAGATCAATCTACGCTTGGACCTCTCACGGGGCGGCCTCAACTCCCTGACCGAAAGCACGAGCAAGGTTCTCGGGCGCATTTCGGACCGGATCTTGGTCGAGGCCTACATCTCCCAGGACCTTTCGGGGGATCTGCTTTCGCAGATCGAACCCATTCGTACGCAGCTGCGAGAGATCGAACGGGTTGGCGGAGATCGGATCTTCATGCGCGTCGTGAATCCCGTGTCCGAAGAGGAGCGTCAGCAGGCGCAGCGACGGGGCATACGCGGGCTGGTCCTCCGGCAGGCCAAGGTCGACGAGAGCAGCGCCAAGCTGATCTTCCTCGGGGTCTACGTTCAGATCGGAGAGAAGAGCGGGGTCATCCCGCTCGTGAGTGAGGATCAGCAGGGCATCGTGGACGACTTCGAGTACCGCTTTCTGCGTCAGGTCAAGAAGCTGAGTCGAAAGCAGGAAGCCGCCGAAGTTGGGTTCGCCACAGGCGCGGGACTGTTCACCCTGGAGCAACCCCAGCGTCGGCCTGTGAACAAAGAGAACATGTTTTACTTCAAGTACCTGTTCGAGCAGGATCAGGGTCTCCTGCGCGCCATCCCGCTCACCTCGGAAGTGCCCTCGGACATCTCCACACTCCTGGTCGTGGGCATGCCGGATTTCAGCCCCATCGAACAATACAACCTCGATCAGTTCCTGCTGCGCGGTGGGAATCTGGTGGTGCTCGTTTCGGGCAATCGCTTCAGTCTGGCGCAATCGGACCCGCGCCTGCGGCAGTTTGGCATGGACAGCGGCGGGCAGGCTTTCGCTTCGGTCCCCGAAGAGCAGGTGGCCAAACTCAATTCCTGGCTCGGTGGCTATGGCGTGACGGTCCGGCCGGAGTTGCTTGTTGAGCTCGAACAATACGTCGAAACGTACGATCTGGGCATGCGCTATGCGGATCGCTACCGCAACCCCGTCTGGCTCCACTACACGAAGCGGGAGGACAACCTCTCCAAGGATCATCCCGCCCTGGCCAATCTACAGGATGTTGTCATCCCATGGGGTTCCGGCCTGGAACGCCAGGACGCGCGCCAACCGCAGGCCAAGTTCGAAGATCTGGTGCGCAGCTCGACCGGCGCCATTCCCAAGAAAACGCTCAATCTGGCCGAAGTGAACCTGCACAGCCTGCGGCCGGAGGCCGCCGACCGACGCACGGGCGTTCAGGTTCCGGTGGCCGTGCTTGCTTCGGGTCGTTTCCGCAGTCTCTTCCGCGCGGACAGTCTGCCGCCTGGCGTTGCCAGGGACCGCTTCCGTCCTGCGCAGGCGGTCAACAGCGAGTCGCGACTGATCGTAATTGGTTCCTCGCACCTGCTTTCCGACGCGCTGTTGCAACGGCAGGAGAACGCCGAAGTCTTTCGTTTGAACTTCGTGTTTCTTCTGAATCTGCTGGAGGCTGCCTCTGGGGATACGGACCTTTTGGCTGCTCGTTCGCGCGTAAGGTCGCTTGCGTACCTGGCCAACGTGGGCCCCGGGTTTCAGAGCGCCTTCAAGTGGTTCCACATCCTCTTCCTGCCCATACTGCTGGCCGTCTGGGGGACACTCCGTCTGACGCGTCGCAATCGTCGCATCGGTCTTGCGGCTGAATCGGAAGGCGCCGCAGCCGGCTCCACCGGCGAATCGACGGGAGGTGACTCGTGAAGGCCCTCTGGAACCTCATTCGCAAGAACGCCGGCTTCGCGCTTTTATGCGTCAACGCCGCGCTCGCGTTGATTGCCCTGCTTGCTTACGATCCATTCGGCTGGATCCGAACCGGCTACGCGGGCGCCGCCCTCGTGGGTCGGGGCGCCGGGCGAGAAATCGAGGTGCGCGAAGTGAAGCTGGAGTCGCCGGAGAAGGGCGGCTTCACCGTTGTCCTGACGCGCGGCGAACGTGTTCCCGGACAGAAGCTCGATGAGAAGCACGGTCCGCAGTTCGCCTGGCAATTGCGCGTCGGGCAGGGCGGCTCTCCCGGCGAGGCGCGGACTGCGGACGGGGAACGCGTGCGTGAACTCTTCCGCGCCCTGTCCGAAGCACGCCGCTACTACGCGCTCAAGAGCACGGCCCAGAACCTCCGGGAATTCGAATTGGGGACGAACGAACAGGGGCAGGCGCGGGCGCCGAAGCTGACCTTGGTTACGGATGGCGGTCGGTCCGTCACGTTGCACTTGGGCCGCGCTTCGGGTGGCGAATCGTACGTGCGCGCTGAGGGCGAAGACGAGGTCTTTCTCGTTCAAACCAATCTGCGCTCGGCCGCCGGCTCCACCGAACCGGAACACTTTCGCAACCGCAGACTCGTGAACCCGGAGACGCCCGCGTCTCAAGTCGAAGCGTTGAGCGCGGAATTTCCCGGGGGTGTCCGTCGCCTTTCTTTGGCTCGTGGAAACAAGGGCGGGTGGGAACTGCACGGCTTCGTGAGGGGGCCCGCT
>CAZPFB010000004.1:99997-104815 GCA_964585735.1 uncultured Leptospiraceae bacterium | reverse complement strand
CCGCACAGATTGAGCGGCGCTTTGAGTCAAGAAGGGGGAAATGAGCGCTTACCGAAAGACTCCCACCTCGATAGCGCCCGGGGTGCAACATCGCGTTCGTTCCCAAACCGGCTTCCCCTTTGGAATGGATGCGAATGCATTCGTGTTTCAGGAGCGCCCGCGGCACGCGCGCTCTCAGCGGCCGATGAGGGAAGGACCAAACACGCACCGGCGCTCGGGACCTGGATAGCGCGCGGCGAGAGTGAGTTTCCAGAATGCCATGATGTCTCCCAGATTCGGCCGCAACCGCTCCTCGCGCCCTCGAGGTACGTCAAGATCGCCTCAATGTGTCCGTCGCCCCTCCGGCGCTCAAGGCGCGGCCGACCAACTCGAATCGCCACCAATGCGTTCACCCCCTTCGAAAGACTCCGAACCCGCAAGCGATCCTAAACCAGATCGCTTGCGTTGTCAGAACGACTCTCCCTTTGGAATGGATGCGAATGCATTCGTGTTTCCCGGGCTCTGGCGGCACGCGCGCTCTAAGCGGCCGATGAGGGAAGGACCAAGCACGCACCGGCGCTCGGGACCTGGTAGCGCGCGGCGCAAGTTCTCCGCAATCCGAAACGAACACTTTCTCTATTTCGGGAAAGATCTCTCACCGCGCCATCGAGGTACGTCAAGATCGCCTGAATGTGTCCATCGCCCATCCGGCGCTCAAGGCGCGGCCGACCAACTTGAATCGCCACCAATGCGTTCACCCCTTTCGAAAGACTCCGGCCTCGATAGCGCTCGGGGTGCAACATCGCGTTCGTTCCCGGACCGGCTCTCCCTTTGGAATGACTGCGAAAGCGGGCGTGTTTCCCGAGCGCCAGCGGCGCGCGCGCTCTCAGCGGCCCCAGGACCTCGGGACGAAGAATGGCCGCGCCCGGGAGGGGGATGGGGCGCAGCTCCATCTTTTTCTGCTTGACAGTCTCTTATTTATATCAATCGTTCGATATACTATGAGTCCCACGCGCTACCTGTTCGTATTTCTGGCTCCCGCCCTGACCATCGGGGGCATCCAAATGGGAGGCCTCTGGACCTGGAGCACAGTGCTCCTGGCCTTTGGAGTCATCCCCCTATTCGAACTTTTCTTGGTCCCCGACGCCCGCAACCTGGACGAGTCCGGGGAGGTTCGCCTTCGCGGACGTCTCCTGTACGACGGGCTGCTGTTTCTGGCCGTGCCGATTCAATATGCGACGGTCGGGCATCTGCTCTTCACCGAAGCGACGCGGCCACTTGCAGGCGCGGCCTGGGCGGGCGCCATTGCGAGCACGGGAGTCTGCTGCGGCGTGCTGGGCATCAACATCGCGCACGAGTTGGGTCACCGTCGGGGGCGCGCTCCACGGCTCATGGCCGAAGCATTGCTCCTCACCTCGCTCTACATGCACTGGCTCGTCGAACACCTCAAGGGCCACCACGCCCGCGTCTCCACTCCCGAAGACCCGGCTTCCGCGCGCCTGGGCGAAAGCCTCTACGCTTTCCTGCTGCGCTCCATCGCCAAG
This sequence comes from uncultured Leptospiraceae bacterium, assembly GCA_964585735.1. Classification (GTDB taxonomy): domain Bacteria; phylum Spirochaetota; class Leptospiria; order Leptospirales; family Leptonemataceae; genus CAZPFB01. The sequence continues at coordinate 103,292 of CAZPFB010000004.1, read as the reverse complement.
ACGTACGTGTCCGCGTGGCAGATCGAGAATCGCCGACTGCGCACAATCGGGCGATCGCCCTGGTCGTGGCGAAACGCGATCGTGCGCTACCACCTGATTCAGTTTGCGGCCCTCGTGCTCGCGTGGCACACCTTCGGCTCCACGGCGACGTTTTCGTTCCTCTGCGCCGCGGCGATTGGGATCCTGCTCCTCGAATCCGTGAACTACATCGAACACTACGGACTCACGCGCAGCCACGACGGCCGGCGCTACGAAAGAGTGCGACCGGTCCATTCGTGGAATTCGGATCACGTACTCGGCCGTGCGTTTCTGTTCAACCTTTCGCGGCACTCGGATCATCACGCCGACGCGGCGCGTCCCTACCAGGTGCTCCGCCACTTCGACGAAAGCCCGCAGATGCCGACGGGGTATCCGGGCATGCTGCTGCTCGCGCTCGTGCCGCCCCTCTGGTTTGCGGTCCTGCACCCGCGCATCGCGAAGCTGAACGGGGAGAGGACGCCCGCCCATGCCTAAGGTTGTCGATCACGAAGCATATCGTAGCGAACTTGCGGACGGCGCTTTTGCGCTCTTTGCGCGGCACGGCTACGAGGCGCTCTCGATGCGTGAAGTGGCCGCGGGACTCAGCGTCTCCACGGGAACGCTCTACCACTACTTCTCGTCCAAAGAGAATCTCTTTCGCCAGACCATCCAGCAGCTCACCGCGCGGGACGTGGCCGAGGCGCTCGGTCAGCTCCCGAGCGGGGAGGACAGCGCGGAGCGGACACAGCGACTCTTTGCCTTCGTGAGCGAACGCGAGGCGTACTTCCAGGACCTGCTTTTGGTCGTGCTCGACTACTCGCGTCAGGTGAGTCCGGAGACATTGCGGGCGGACCTGGGTCCGTTCGTGGAGCGCTACGTGGCTGCGATCTCCGAGTTCACGGGAATGCAGGACCCAGGACAATGCTCGACTCTGCTCGCGCAAATCATTGGAATGCTCGTTCTGCACCGACTGGGCACCGCGCAACCCCTCGCAGAGCCGGCAGCCGTCGGCCTCGAGGACGGAGCGCCGTCGCCCGCGGGGAAACCAAAAAAGGGCTGACATCCAGTTGGCACCCGGTCGTCCGGTGGATATGAGCGTCCTACGAACTATCGGTATCGTCGTATTGCTGCTTGTCCTGGCAGCTTTCGGGTTCTACGCGTACATGGGCGGGTTGCGATCGGTCACCGTGGAAGAAACCACGTTCGGACCGGTGCGCGTCATCTTTACGACGCACCGCGGCTCGTACTCGGGTTTGGGCCCGAGTTGGGAGAAGTTCAGCACTCAGTTGAAGAACGCGGGCATCGCCGATTGCGATGCGCTTGCTTTCTATCTGGATCCTCCCGGAACTCCAGAAGCCCAACTTCGTTCCGTGCTGGCCTGTCGCGCGGAAAAACTGAGTCCCGAGCAGATGGCCAAAGCCACGGGATCGTTTCGGTCGTTCGCCCTCGGCCCGGTCCGCTCCCTGCACGCTTCCTTCCCGTTTCGCAACTTTTTCTCCTTCATGCTCGGGCCCATGAAGGTCTATCCGGCCTTTCACAAGAAGCTCGATGCGAAGGCCAAGGTGCTGGCAGCCGTGGAAGTGTACGGTTCGCTTTCGGGTCGCCGCGAGATCCACTTCTATATGCCGCAGGGCGCGGCGCCGGGTGCTTTTCAGCCGCTCGCCGATGCATTCCAGTGAGGGCGCAGGAGGTGCGGGTAGCACGGACCGGGTCCGTTAGGGCCAGTTGGTTTGAGGGGACCGCAGGCCGGCGTGCGGCAGCCGTCCTCCTCCTTCTCGCATGCGGCACTTGCAGTCGCACTGGACCGACGGGCGGGGTCGAGCAGGAACTCTCCAAGGAGAGCTATGCTCACAGCCTGCACCTGCAACATCACTTCGTGGCGCTGTATCAGCGCGTGCTCCCCGCAACCGTTTCGGTCGTGGTTTCGGAAAGAGTCCTCGGGGCCGGGTTCTTCGCGGATGCAGACGGCCATGTGATCACCTGCCGACATGTCGTGGCAGGGCAGCAAGGCATTCGGGTCCGTCAGGGAAGGACCCAGCGCGAGTGGCCCGCCACAATCGTCCAACAAGACCCCGCGTACGACCTGGCCCTTCTCAAAGTGGAATCCGACACAAAGGAGAGCGTCCAGAGAACCTCCATAGCCGTGCCTCAGGTGGCCACACCGTCGCCCGGCGCTTTGTTTGTGGGCATCGGCTCTCCGCACGGTCTGCCCGAAACCATGATCTCGGGGCACGTCGCCTTCTCCCTGCGGGAAGGCGCCGACCCTTCGCAACCGCACCGCGGATTCGTGCAACTGTCCGTTCCTGTGCTCCCAGGGGCCTCCGGTGGGCCTGTCGTTGGCATGGACGGAAGTCTCTTGGGCGTAATGCGCTTCACCCTGACACCCTTCGGGCGTGGCACCGCTGGACCCGGCTTTGCCATTCCAGCTTCTCACGTGTATACGTTCCTTTCTCGCCAGGCAAGCGTGCGCGCCGCACGCAGGGAGGCCCTGCGGGGCATCGTCCCGATCCCGCTCCTCACACCGCACCTGGTCGAAAAGCTGAATCTCCCGGGCCCCACAGGAGTTCTGGTCAGCTTTGTGGAAAGCCCTTCCCCGGCGGAAATGGCGGGAATTCGCCGCTACGACCTGATTCTCGCGGTCGAAGGGCGGCCGGTTCTTACCGAGCCTGAACTATTTAGGTCCCTTGAAGTGTTCCGCGACCGACCGGTTCGCCTTCTCGTGTTTCGAGAAGGTCGGAAGTTCGAGTCCACCCTCCCGGCCTGGCCGACGGGGGCCGTTCGCGCAGAGAGGTGAGACGTTTCTGCCTTCTATTTGGTTCACTCAATTATCCACGCAATTGCGCAATAATTCATAACTTTTTTTTGCAAATTACCGCGCGACCGAATGTTATTTCCTTGTTCTCGGAACCGCGAATCCGACGGTTCGAGGCAGGAGGAATGCGATGAAGTATTCTTGGCTATTTGGGGCGATGGTCCCACTGATCATGGTGGCGTGCCATAAGAAAGAAGACAAGACAATGGAGAACCTGACGATTTTGGCTCTTCTGGCAAACCGCGGCTCTGGCGGGCTCACACTGGAGCAGCAACAGGCTTCCACGGCCACCAGCGCGGCTCTGGGCGCAAGTAGCGGCGCTGCCAGCGGAATGCAGGCGCGCGCGAACGGGGAAACGAACCGGTTGTTGGCCGGGCTGGTCGAAAACGGCTTTGATCCGATCTACGCACGGGAAGCGGCGAAGCGCTTGGCCGCCACTAGCCGAACCTCGCACGTCCAACTGGC
>CAZPFB010000004.1:0-99987 GCA_964585735.1 uncultured Leptospiraceae bacterium | reverse complement strand
CATTTCCTGACAACCCGACGGGGAGCACTCCCAATCGCGTCTACACCTACAGCGGCGCCAAGAACGGCGTAGGAAAGCAAACATCCACCCAGGATGTGTCCGCGCTGGCGGGCGGTCCGTGTTCGGTGAGCTACATCAGCTCCGCGCCAGGCACGCCGACGGGAACGGCAACGTTTTCCAATGGAACCCTGACGTGGTCGGGCACCGGGACCTCGGGGAGTTTCACGGGCACATCAACGAACAAAGCCGACGTGACCTTCTCCGGGTATGGGGTCTTCTACACAGACTGGTTCGGCTACATGAACTTGTTGAAGAATCCGCCGGCCCCTCCGACGACACTGGATTGCTCCGCTATCAAGTCGATGTACGAGACTATCTTCGGTACCATCGCTAAGTACGCTATTGTCAAGTCGGGTTCCATGAACTTCGACGTGGTCACGTCGTACGCAGCGGCGACAACCACATCCACGTCGTATTCCTCGAGCACCGACTACACGTCCACGGTCAACAGCCCGGGCGGAATCGTGCTTCAGGATCAGAGTACGTCAACCCCCGGACCCGACCAAACGGTGACCTTGGACAACGCCAAGTTTGCCTACAGTTCCTCCATCACAATCAGCGGGACGCCGACCAGCCCGACAGGAATGACCGGCAACATGAGCCTGACGATGTCGGGAAAGGTCAATGGAGTCTCGATCGACCAGACGTTCTCGATCTCGTTCTGATTCATGAGCTCGCTGACTGTCCGCCACCTGCTCTTCGCGAGGAGGTGTCGGACCGGTGGGGCCGACACGCATGGCGACTATCGCGATCTGCGCTCGCGCGTGGATCGCGTCACCCTCAACCTCGCCATTCGTGGGCTCTTTCCGGCCCCACAGAGTTGAAAGAGGCGCATCCCCACCAACTTGGTCTGCTCTTCAGAGCGCGAGCGTGTACCGAAACTGAAACGCGGGCAGGCCATGCAGCCACCAAGGACCGCCCCGACCCGTTTGCCCGGCGGCCTCGAGGCGACCGTCGGTTGGAAAGTCCCAGCCCGTCTGTCGGTCAACGGGGGCCCGGCCTGTCCAGGCCTGCGCCACACTCACTACGTAGACACATAGCAATGTGAAGGATACCCGTTGCGCGCGCATTCCGTGGCGGTTTGCGTCCCGGCTGGCATCGGTTGCCTCCCGACTCCCCACGAAAGCCACGAGCGGCGTATCGTACCCCAGGAGCGCCAGGGTCGTCGCGTTCTCCAGGCGCACGACGGCTCTGCTGTGAAGCACGTCGAAATGGCGCCATAGGACCAGGCCGCCGACCCACGCAGCTACGATACCGGCGCCCAACTCCGGCCGGCCGCGGTGCGCCTGCCCCCAGCCGGGCAACAGGGCGCTCCTCCACATCGCGGAGAATCGCGCCGACCGCTCCAGGTCCTCGGCATGCGAACGCTGCCGATCGCGCTGTTCGCGCTGCCGGCGCTCGGCGGAAAGCAGAGCGGCCCTGGTACGCTCCTCCCGGTCCCGACGTTCCTGCTCTTCTCGGGCCAGTCGAGCGCGGCGTTTCGTTTCGGCTTCGGCCCGAGCGCGGCTCTCGCGCAGGGCAACCTCCTCGAGCTTCTGCATCTCCTCTTCGGGCAAATACAGCACACGACGAATGGACCTCTTGGGAATGGAGACGACCCGGCCCGTTGCTTCGCGCACGACCATGGTGTCGCTATTCTGCGAAAGAACCTTCCCCTTGTGATACTTCTGACTCTTCAGAATGATCACGTCAGAGCTCGCCTGAATGGGAACAAAGAGGAGGAGGAGCAGCAGCAGCAGGGGTAACCCAAGTCGGCTCGGCATCGCTTCCAACATTAATACGACTCTGCGTAGAGGATCCGATCGTTCACGCCATCGTAGCCGCCGTACCACATCCTGCCGACGCGGCCCTCCACAAGCACAGTTCCTGTCGTGACGGAGGCGCTGTCGTAGCTGCCCTGCGAGCCGCGTCTTATCGAGGGGTGACAATTGCTCCACGAGACTCCGAGGGCGGACTCGCAATACAGCATGTCGTAGTCGAAGTTGGCCGTCGAGCCGGAGTACCACATTTTGTGGACCCACCGATCGCGAAAGACCATCGGCGACGACGTTCGGAACGTATCGAGCGAGCCTTGCGTTCCCGGAGGGATGCTGCGTTCGCAGTTGGAGAAGGTCCGGTCGTCACTCGTTGAACAGGTCACGATCTGGTAGCCCTGGGTGGAATTGACCGCGGTGTACCAATACCGATCGGGGAGCGTAGTGTCGACGTTGAAGGCGTGCAGGTCATCGACGCCGGCGCCCACGGAGCCCAAGTTGGCCGCCAGTGCAAAGTTCCCCCAGGTCAGTCCATCGGACGACTCGGCATACACGGTGCGGACATTCGTACCGTTGTGGGCGCCGTACCACATCTTGTACACGGAGCCTTCCTTGCGTACCGCCGGACTGTAGGCCTGAGAGCTGTCGTATCCCAGGCCGGATGCACCCGCGGACAGAGCGATGCTGAAGTTGGACCAATTGATGCCGTCCGTAGATTCGCAGTGCACGATGCGTCGGACGGCGCCGTTGTAGGCGGTGTACCACATTCTCAGGCGGTTGCCATCTCGAATCACCGCGGGACCGCCGGCGCCGAGCGTGTCAGCCGTCCCCTGGGCGCCCACGTTAACGGCCAGCTGGAAATTGGTCCAGGTGATGCCGTTTGGCAGGTAAGGAGTCAGGGAGACGAGAAACGCGGTATCGGCAGCCAGACTGTCGGCGTTGCTGTAGGAGCAGCTCCACAGGAGTGCCCCTGCCACGGTGGCCGAGAAAAGTCTGGCGGCGTCCGCGCGCGGCCGGAAGACCACTGGGCCCTGCGCCATCCGCCGCTCCGCGACGCCGGGGGAGACGGAGGCAGCGGACATACTGTCAGCTATCCAGGTCGATAGGGTCTGTCAACCATCCGCAGGCACGCTTGCGCTGCCCGAATGGCCACCTTCACCCTCCCAAAGAAAAAGACCGCCGCAAAGCGACGGTCTTCCCCGGATGGAACCTCCCCGGCCTGGAAGGCGGGGGCGTGCCTATCTGTTCAGCTCACCAGGTCTTCGACCAGAGTGGCTGCGTGAACTTCCAGCTGAACCCGTTCCAACTGGTGATGGTGACGTCCAGCATGCGCTTCCACTTCTTCTTGAAGCAGCAGGAGATGCTGATGCGATCTACGAAGGCGTAGACCTTGCCTTTGAGCGTGGAGAGCGAAAGCACGCCGTCGATCTTGAAAGACTTGCCGACCAGGTCCACGATGGCATCCAGACCCGCCGAACCCGTGAACAGGTTGAGGCTGGCGCCGATTCCACCGCGCAACACGTAAGCGCTCACAGCACCTTCCGCGAAGGCATCCATGGAGAACGAAGGGCTGGCCAAAACTTTGGCGCCACGGATTTGACCGCCTACTTTGTATAGCGAGGGTTTCGGCGTCACGCTGGTGCTGGTGGTCACGCCGTAGCTGATGGTGATCTGCACCGGTCCGACCGGAATCGGGATGGTGGGCATGGCCTTCTTGAACCACTTGCTGGTTCCCTCATTCGAAGGATTCTCCGGCACGGTGGTGTTGGACTTGCTCCACAGAATGATCCCGAAAAGGCTGAGATCCGCGTAGTAGCGCCAATCCTTGACTTTGTTGAGGTCCACGGACGGCGGCTTGTACCACTTGTCCTGATAGTAGCTGCCGTAGTTGCCGACAACGAGATCCGAGGCGATGACCTGGATGCTCTTGCTGAACAGCTTGGCGCCCGCATTCGGTTTGGCGCTGACGTAGGACTTGTCCGTCTTTCCGGCGCTGTCGATGTTGAAGTCGTAGTCCAAGGCCAAGAAGACACCGAACTTGCTGTCTCCGGCGGTCTTGGACCAACTGCCCGCGAAGACGGGCGAAAGTGACACGAGCGAAACGGCCGCAAATGCGACCGCAGCCCGCAAAGTGCGAGTTGCGACCTTCATAAACACTCCTTTTGTTTCGAGGGCGAACCCTCCGGTCAACCGGTCCCCATTCCGGCTGCCGACGTTTCCGTGGGTCTATGGCGAGGCCGGAAATGGAGGCGGTCAATCGAAATTGCCGCGCGGCGTGCAAAATTCGTTGGACCGATGCTGTGGGCCGGCACAGTCGGTTTTGCACAAAAAAGTGGAGCCCCTGCGAAGGGCGCCCTCGGGGAGATGGGTTCATGAAATCGCTGGGAAAGCGTCCGTTGATATTGGGTCTGGCCGTCGCCGCCCTGCTTCTTTTGGGCCTGGTCGTCTGGGTGATCAGCGGCGGGCCGGAGCCCAGCGCCACGCGTGATAAGGCGCTGGCCGATATTCAAAACAACGCCTTCGACCTGGCAACGGTGGACGATTCGCTGCTGGCGGACCTCCTGACTTACCGCCTCCAGCCGGGGAAATCGTATTGGTACCAATTCTCCCGCAAAGTAGAGGCAACGCTTCAGGACAAGCCGGTCGTGAGCATCGAGCTTTCGGGCCTGCTGGCGGCGCACGTCGTCGAGGAAAAAGCAGGAGTTCTTTCTACTATTATATCCGTCGAGTTCCAGAACCTGCGCGGGATCGATTCGACCGCACTGGCGCGCGAGGGGAAAGGCAAGACAGCACATACCGCGCTCTTCGCCTTCGACAGGAGCGGCCTGGTTCAGGCCCTTCGTTTCACCGTGGGAGCAGAAGAAGCAGAAACCGAAATCATCAAGGACCTCCTGTCCAACTGGCTGCAGAGTCTGCCGACGAAGACCGCCGCCGAAGGCCGGGACACGCGCAGCTCAGCGGTCGGTCGCCTGCTCGGGCAGGATCGACGCGGTCCGTTCGCGGTCCGCGGCGTGGATACTCACGGAGAATACCAGTCCAGGCTGTTCGTACTGCCAGGGGAAGGCGTGGCCCTGCGATTGGAAGCCGCCAAACAGAATTACCTGAGTCCGGCCACGCCCGTCTCCGTACAGGGCGGAGAAACGCGCGGCGACTTCGATCTCCAGAAGGGCTATCACCTCTCCCGCAGCGGCAACGACGAACTGGAAATCGGACCGGCGGGTTTTCGGGTGAAGTCGTCCCAATCGTATTCTTTCACTTTCCAGAAGATTGCCGATTCTGCCTTCGGACCGGCCGACCTGGCGGCGTATGTGCTCCCGGCCAAGGTGTACGATCCCGATCTCTACCGCGCGGCCGCAGCAGATATCAAAGAAGCGCGCGTGAGGTCCTGGTCCGAAGTGAAGGAGCTCCTGTCCGAACTCAAGCCGGACACTGACGGCCGCAAGAAGCACGACGCTTTCCACCAGCTCACGAAAACCCTTCGAAGCGATGCATCTGCCGTGAACGCGGCGCTTGCGGAGGTGCGCAGGTACCCGCCGGAAACGGATCAGTTTCAGATGATTATCGGCGCGCTTTCGTACGCCGGTTCGCCCGAGGCACAGTCGGGGCTCATCGCGCTGTTCCAGGGTCAGGCCCTGAATCAGCGCGGGCTCCAGAACATCCTGTTCGCCTTTGCGATGATGGACGAGAAGGCAACCCCCGAGGCCAAGGGCTTCCTGTCTGACACCTTCGCGAGGGCCGAGAGCCCCGAGATCGAGAACTCGGCCGGTCTGGCCATGGCTTCCACGCAGCGCGCCAACCCCGATGATCGCACGAGGCGATTGATCGAACAGGAATGGAGCAAGGCGCGCACGCCTTCGCGTAAGCGGTTCGTCCTCGAGATGGTTGGCAACAGCGGAGACGACAGTTACCTGCCCATCGTGCGCGAGGCCTTTCGCTCCAACAATCCGTTCCTCCAGACGGCCGCTCTGAAAGCGCTGCGCTTCATGCAGAGCAAGGAAGCGGTGCAGATGATCCTGTCGGAGCTCTCCGGAAACCAGAACGAGCAACTTGCCACGGCCGCAGCCGAAGCGCTGGCCCACCATACCTGGGATGCGGCGTACGCGAGGCCCGTGACGGAGTGCGTTCAGAGGCGGAAGTCCACCAACCTCCGCATCGCCTGCGCCAACTACGCCCTGGGCGAGCCCTCTCAACAGGCCGCCATGCGGCAGGTCCTGTCCGCGCAGAAGGGAACCGGCGCCGAAGATTTCGACGCCTACATCGAGCAGCAACTGGCGGAGTGAGCTCGCGGAGCGTTCGCCGAACGAGCGGCGCGCAAGCGGACAACACCGCGCGCGCTGAAGGCAGAGCGCTCCAAGGACTAACGGGAGTCCATCTTGGAGAAACGACAGTACCTCCTGCTGCTCCCCCTCGGCCTCGGCCCCATCTTCTTTGCCTTCGTGGCGTTGCAGATGCTGGCCGACCCGCACCTGCTCAACTACACGGAAGGCATAAGCCTGCTGCACGCCAGCCGCTTTCTGCACGGGGAATCACTATACCCACCGATATCAGTTTGGCCTTTCGTCTACAACACCTACCCGCCGCTGTATCCGGCTATCGGCGCGGCCATCGTCGGCCTGCTGGGAACGAAGCTGTTCGCTTTGCGGTTGCTCACGATCTTCGCCGAACTCGTCCTGGTGGCGTTGGCTTTCGCCTACGTCCGGCAGACCGCGCGCTCGGTGCTGACTGCCCTTGTGACCGGTGCTGTGCTGATGGCCGTCTTCTCTGTTCACAAGTTCCACGTGCTGGCCCGTCTGGACATGCTCTTGGTTGCGTGCACGTTCGGAGGGTTTGCGGCCTATCGTCGCTTTGAGGAAACCCGCCGTCCGGTTTGGGCCACCACTGCCGCGGCTCTGCTCGTATGCGCGCTGCTGACCAAGCCGACCGCCGCCATACCCGCGGGAATCATGGGCGCGTACGCCGCGATCCGCTTCTTTCGCCACAGGGACACAACGTCACGCAACGGCCTACTCGCGCTCATTCTGGCCGGGGTCGTCGCGCTGTTGTCCTACGGGCTTCTGGCCTGGTGGACTCAGGGCGAATTCTTACGGCATACAATCGAGTATCAGGGATACTCAGGAAGGCTCAAGGATCCGCGCTTCTGGACGCCCCGACCGATCCTGCGTTCCTACTGGCCGATCGTGCTCCTGAGCGCAGCCGCCCTCCTTTTCGCGCGGGGTGAGGTACTGCTGCGAGTTTTGACGACCGGTAGTTGGGCGTGGTACATCGCCTCCTCCTTCAAACACGGAGCGGACTCCAACTACTCCATCGAGCCGCTCGTCCTCTCGACCGTGCTCACCGCCGTTTGGGTTTCGGGATTCCTCAATCGACCGCTCGCAGTTTTTGGCAGGGACGTCCCGGGCGCGGCGGTTGCCCTGGTCTTCTTCGTCTTCTCCGTGGGCGCCTACCGACTCGGAACCCCGAACCAATTCCGGTGGATCCACTCGAAGGTCACCTTGGCCACCCTGCCCGACCGAAACCGGTTGTTGGAACACATGCAAGGCGCCCAGCGCCACACCCTTTCCGAGGAGCCCTACTTTGCGGTCAGGGCCGGTCGCCCACTCGTCCTGAGCGATCCGTTCCAGTTGGTGATCCTGGCGCGCCGCGGCAAGTTCGACATGGAGCCGCTCTATGCCGCATTGCGCGACGGACGCATCGACGTCGTACTGGCAGGCGCACGGATTCTCGGCTATCGGCCGCTGCGCGAGGTCATCCAGGATCACTTCGACCTGGAACTCACCACCGATCCCATCGAGCAGACACGCTGGTACGTTTTTCGCTACAGGGGCCCTGTGCCACAGCGCGCGAAACCGGACGGGTCGAGGTGACGAACGAGCACAAGAACAAGCAGGTATGGCGATGGGCTCCCATCGTAGTACTGGCAGCGGGACTTGCTCTGCGCCTGGCCTTCGTGGCCGAAACGAAGGGCCTGCCGCATTTTCGCACTCCCCCGCCGGGCCTCGACGTCGATCTGCACTGGCAGGCGGCTTCCTACATCCTGGCCGGGGAAAGGGATGGTGTCTTCGAACTCATGATTCCGTCGGCGCCACTGTTCCCCTACTTGCTTGCGCTCCTGCGCTGGCTTCTGGGCGACTCGATTGCCCTGATTCGGGTGGTATTCGCCTGCGGCAGCGTGGTCTGTGGCCTGTTCCTGCTCGCGGTCGTGGCGCGCATGGTCCGCTACGGCCCCGCCGTTCTCGGCGTCGCGCTGCTCTGGGCCCTGAATCCGACGCTGATCTACTTCGACACGATGCTGGTGAAGGCTACGGTGGAACTGTTGCTGCTGGCCGCAGTGCTGTTGCTCGTGATCCGCAGCGACGCGCGGTCCCCCGGTGGAGCGTACGCGGACACGGCGACGGCCGGCGTTCTGCTCGCGCTCCTTTCGCTCAGCCAGCTGAGCGCGCTCTTGTACGGCGCGGCGGTGGCTCTCTATCTCACCCTGAAACACTCAGACAAGAGGCATGGAATTCTGCTGGGCCTCGTCCTCGTGGTCCCCATCGCGCTCGCACAGTTCGCCTTCGCCAGGCGCAGTCCCACGAGCGAGCGACTGACGTTCTGGCCGCAATCCGGCGTTCACATCCGAATCGGAATGCATGCGCAGGCAAACGGCCAGTACAGCCGGCTTCCGGAAATCCCCAACTATCCGTACGGCCACACGCTGGTGGCGCGGATGGTCGCCGAGAGAACCACCGGACGTCGGCTCACCCCGGCCCGTGCCGATCGACACTACACGCAGGCCGCGTTGCGTTTTGCTCGCGCCGAACCAGGCGTGGCCGCCGCCATCCTACTGAAGAAGGTGCGGCTCTTCCTGTCTCACCATGAGCCCATGGGCAACGACTACCTCTATCATGTGCGCACCCTTTCGGATGTCCTCAAGCTTCCCGCCCTGTTTGCCCTCGTCCTGTTCTTGGCCATCGTCGGAGCCCTCGCGCAGCGCAGAGCAAGACTGGAGATTCTGCTCCTGGTCGCCCTGGTTGGTTGTGTTCTGGTCGGCAACCTGATCAGCTTCGTCAACTGGCGCTACCGGCTGCACGCGATCGTACCTCTGCTGGTCTTGGCAGGCCTGGGTTTCCGCGGCGTGGCGTTGATGTTTCGGGCATGGCGCATTCGTCGGTATCGAGCGGGCAACGCCACGTCGTCGGGAGGCACGTGGTGGTTTCTCTTGCCGCTCGCGCCCGCGTCCTTGGTGCTCCTCGTATCTCTCATCCCAGCTCCCGCCCGCGATCGGGCCAACCAGATGCGCGTTGCGCGAGAGAACGAGGCGCGCGCGCTCCGGTCCGAGGATCTGCAGGCCCGTCTGCGCTCCCTGCCCGAGGATCGCTCGTCGCTCCAGGAACGCCTTGCGCTGCTGCACATGCTGATGCGCTTCACCGAGGCCCGACGGGCCGTGGAGAAGCAGCTCACGACTGCTGCCGGCACGATTCCTGCTTCTTCGCTTACGGCTGAAAACACCCTCGCCCTGCAACGTTGGTTGGTCTATCTGTTGTGGGCCAACGAGTATGGCAGGGTTGCGGAAGTTCTCGGTCGGATCGCCCAACAGTCTCCTCGGGAGTTTGAACTACTTCTGAAGCGGATGGAGGTCGAAGAACCCCTGGTGTACGGCATCATTCGGGAGTTCATCATTCCGAACGTGCGCCAGGGTAGCGCAGGGCCGAGGTGACCGAAGCGAAAGGAGGAGACGACATGAACGGATGGGGGGCCGCAACGGAGCACGAGACGGTGATGGGTGATCGGACTGACACTCCGGCCCGCGCTCGGTGGTTCGAGACGTCGCGCGCGCAACTGCTCCGGAAGCTCGCGTATCTGCACATGCCGGCCGAGACCCAGGTCGTCCATGCCTGGGGCGCCGACGAAACCGAGATTCTGGACCCGCAGTGGCGGTGCGCGCCGGGCACAGCTGCGCAGGCTGACGCTTTGTTCTTCGTCGAGACGGACCCGGCCACAGTTCGCCTGGCGATTGCTCGGCCCGACGTCAGATTCGTGCTCATCGATCAGGGAGATTGCTCGCGGAAAAGCACGAGCGAATTCCTGGGCCTGCTCGAGGAGAACGGTTTCGAACTGCGTTCCGCCTTCGCCTACGGCTTCGTGGTCGCGGGCCTGGCTCTGCTCCTTCCTTCGCTTCGTGCGCCCGCATCCCGACTCTCCGAACCGGTTGAGCGATTCCTTGCCTGGCTTCTTCGCGTGGAACGCTTCTTCCTGCCGTACGTCCGCTTCGTCACCGGCATCTCCACGGCCATCGCGGCCGAGCGACAGCCGCCGCGCGCGGCTCCCGGCCTGGATCTCTCCGTGGTCATCCCGGCCTTCAACGAGGCCGCGCGCATTGGGTCCTATCTGACGGCAATCGAAACGTACTTCGAGTCCGCGACCGGCACGGAGGTACTGGTGGTCGACGACGGGTCCACGGACACAACGGCCGCGTTCGTTCGCGGGAAATTCCCGAACGTCCGTGTTCTTTCGCTGTACCGTAACTTCGGCAAAGGGGGCGCGGTTCAGGCTGGCGTCCTGAACGCACGGGGTCGCCGAATTCTGATTGCCGACGCGGACGGCGCCACGCCCATCCAGGAGCTGGAGGCCCTTTCGCGCGAACTCGAGCGGGGCCGCGATCTGGCCATCGGTTCGCGCTATCTGAACAGGTCCCGCATCACCATCAAGCAGGGCGCCGCGAGACGCGCTGTGAGTCGCCTCGGCAATCTGGTCATTCGGGCGCTCACGGGCCTGTCCTACTTCGACACTCAGTGCGGCTTCAAGCTTCTGCGCGCTGAAGTGGCTCACGTTCTGTTACGCAATGTTCGCACGCGCGGCTTCGGTTTCGATTTCGACCTGCTGACGCTGGCCAAAAGGCTGCAGCTGCAGGTGGTCGAGGTTCCCGTCGAGTGGCACGACGTGGCCGGGAGCAAAGTCGGCGATTTCGAACTCCTGCGTGTCTTCTGGCAGCTCATCCGCCTGCGGTTCGAGACCTTCTTCCGGTTCTCCTTGGTGGGCGTGGCCAACACGGGAGTGGACTTTATCGTGCACAACGGCCTGGCGTTCGCGTTCGGCGGGCGACAGCCGCTCGACCATACCCTGTATCAGGCCGGAGGCTTCCTTGCCGCCAACACCTTCTCCTATTTCATGAACAGCGGCTTCACCTTCCGGGTGAGCGCCTCGTATCTTCGGTTCCTCACCGTGTCCGTCATCACCGTGAACCTGGTGCTCGGGACTTACTACGGTCTGAGCTTGCTCCTCAATACGAACGGCAACCTGCTGGTCGCCAATCTACTCAAGGCCAACACCGTGGCCATCAGCGTCGTCGTGAACTACCTGGGCTACCGGGTTCTCGTCTTCCGCGAAAGATGAAACGACCGCCGCCTTTCCTACGGCAAACAGCAGTCTGACCTTGCGGTGACGACAAATCGACTGTCGAATTCCGCACACAGACGAAAATCAGACGGCGCGAAGCGGCCAAGGACCGGGCCGCAGGCGCATGCGGGCGGCCCCGGCGGCGAACTCGCCGCTCTCGTCAACGCGCGGGCCGTCCGTTCCTCAGGGCACACTTCTTGCTTTGCCATTGCGCTATGGCCCGCAGCAGACCCAAAACATCACTACGCACCTACCTGATCGGCGGAGGGCTGTTGGCTCTCCTGTTTGCCGGAGTATTGCTGCTCGTAGTTCCCCTGGACGGCGAAAGGATGCCGCGCGACCTCACGAAGGTCGACCCTTCGCTGGCGGAATACCCCACTGTCGACGCTTCGATGTTCCGCGAGCTTCTGAGCTATCGCCTGATTCGCGGGCGCTACTACCGCTACGCCTTTGACCGCCGCGTGCACGCCACGATGCAGGGCCGCGAGCTCATCAACATGGCGGCGGGCGGCAACCTGGACATTCACGTCGTTCGCACCGAGCGCAACTACATGGACCTCGTGGTCGTCGCCGAGTTCTTTCGGCTGCAGGGCGTCGAAGGCGTGGACCTCTCGAAGGGAACGGTGCGCAACCGCGCCATGGCCCGCATCGACTCCATGGGCAACCTGCTGCAGTTGCGCTTCGAGCCCAGTATGGCGGCGCGATCGAGCCAGGGTTTCATCAACGACGTCTTCGCCAACTGGCTCAAGAACCTCAGCACCGCGCGCCCGGACGCCACCACGCCCGACGACCTCTCGCGATTCGTGATTCAGGCGACGGACCTGCACGGCTCGTACAGCGCGGAGATCGTCCCCGAGCGCAAGAACGCGAACCCGGCCATCCTGGACATGAAGAAGCTCGCCTATCTCCTTTCCCCCTCCCCCATCCAGATTCAAGAATCCTCGCATTCCTTTGCCTGGAACTTGGGGAAGGGACATCCGGTTTACCAACTCGGCGAGGAGACTCTGCAGATGGGCCCCAAAGAGGTGGCCGTCGTTTCTACGCAACGGTACCGATTCCAGTTCGCCGAAATCGGACAGTCCACCCTCACGGAATCGGCCCTGGCCTCGTTCACGCACGAAGGCAGCCTGTACTACGAGACCGGCTACGCCGACGGAGAAAAGCGCGACGACCGTCCCGCGCTCACGTCCGCCGAGATCCAGGCGCGTCTGGCTTCGGTCGAGCGCCTGGACAAGACACAGGTCTTCGAACTGCTGAGTGACATGGTGCGCAGCTTCAACAAGGACCGCCAGCTCGCGAAGCGGGTCGTGCCGACGATTGCGGGGCTTCCAGCTGAAGGGATGGCCTATCGTCTGGTGTTGGGCGCGGCCAGCTCGTCCGGAACACCGGAAGCTCAGGACGCCATGCGTTCGCTTTACGGCGACGAACGCATCGACGGCACGGGGAAGCAGACGATCCTGCAGGCCTTCACCATGATGGACGCGGGCATTTCCGGTGAAAACCGCAACTTCCTGCGAGATCTGTATCAGAACCCGCCCAATGGGGACGAGAACGTTCGCATGAACGCAAGTCTCGCGCTGGGGACCGCCCTGCGCAATGCGGACGACTCGGAAATCCGAAGCCTGATCGACAGAGAATGGCTGGCAGCCCGAACTCTGGACGAGAAGATCTTCGTGATGGAGATGATCGGCAACAGCGGCGACCCGGCTTTCTTTCGGTACATCGAGCAGGCTCTGAGTGCCCCGGAGTCGATCCTGCGCCAGAAGGCCATCTACGCAGCCAGATTCATGGACACGACCGCCGCTGACCGGTTGCTCACGCAGACACTGGCCCGGGATGACGACCACAACGTCCGCCGCTGGGCCTCAGAGGCGCTCCTGTTGCGCAAGTGGAAGGACAGCTACTACGACCCGATGGTGGCCTGCATCACGAAGGAAAGCGCCACGGACATCCGCATGAAGTGCGCCGACTACGCGTTCGGTCAGGAGAAGCACATACCGGCGCTCAGGACTCTGCTACAATCGATGGAGTCCGGTGAGACCGACAAGGGCTTCCGCGACTACATTCGCGACCGGCTCAAGCACTGAGCCCGGCGCATTTTTCGCTGATTCCGGCTGACCAAAAAAGGGTGCCAACGCGCGGAAAGTAAGATGTTACTGAGCTAACGGGCCCGGGAGGCGCGTCGCTCATGACAATTGCGTTTCGTAGGACAATGACCGGTTCCCGATGCCGGGGCAGAGACAGTTGCCAACGCCGACCGGCGCCTGATGAGCTACCTGCCTGACACCTGCGAACAGTGGATCAACTTTCAAATCGGCACAAGAATCTCTCACGGCACGGATAGACCTCGGCTCCGTCACAGGTGAGCACGATCGGTTGGGTTTCGTCCTGAAGGGCGCCCTGTACGGTTTTCCGAAAGGCACCTGATCGGTGGCTGTCGGGAGCGACGCGTACCGATATGCCAGTCTTTACCTTGGGAAGTCGAACTCATGATTCCGAAACTATCCTTCAAACAATGTTGTGCTCGGAAGCGCGGATAGCGACAAGGCGCTTCTCGGAGCCGACCTACGCGACCACTTTTGCCTACTTCCACCTCGTCGCGCTGCCCGGACGAACGCTTCGGCCGTTTCGCCTGCCACAAACCTGAGCGATTCTTCCCAGACGAACGTTCGCTATCGCCTTCCGGCGCTTCAGACAACGGTCCGCTGAAGGATGTGCCGCGGCCCTTACGTCGTCCAGGCGCGGCGGACCGCCTGAATCGCCAAAAGCGCCATCGCCCCCTTCGAAAGACTCTTCTCTCGAACGCGCCCCTGTCCAAGATCGCGTTCCTGATCCGAACGGATTTTCCCTTTGGAATGGATGCGATTGCGGGCCTGCTCCGGAGCGCGGGCGGCACGCGCGCTCTCAGCGGCCGAAAGGGCCCAGGACCAACCACGCGAACTCGCTCGGGACCTCGATAGCGCGCGGCGAGAGTCCCGGCGCTCCCAAGTCGGAGGCCCTTCCCAGATTCGGCCGCGACATTCAACGCGCCCTTAAGGTGCGTCAACAAAGCAGCGTCGCCGCCGCGGCCCTCCGGCGTCCAGGCGCGGCCGGGCAGCCTGAATCGCCAAAAGCGCCATCGCCCCTTTCGAAAGACTCTTCTCTCGAACGCGCCCCTGTCCAAGATCGCGTTCCTGGTCCGAACGGATTTTCCCTTTGGAATGGATGCGATTGCGGGCCTGCTCCGCAGCGTGCCCGGCACGCGCGCTCTCAGCGGCCGAACAGGATCGGGACCATCTCTGCATTCTCGCTCGAGACCTGGTAGCGTGCGGCGAGGATCCGTGGCGCTGGCGCTGTGATCCTCCCTCGATTCGGCCGCAACCTTTCCCCACGCCCTCGGGTTGCGTCAGCGCGGCATTGTCGTGGTTGCGCACGCTCCCACGTTTGGGCGCGGCCCAAAAAAAAGAAAAGGGGCGACCTCACGGCCGCCCCGCGCCGGCGCACGCCGACGAAAACCAAGGTGTTACGAGAGAATCAATAGTACGCGCCACCGTAGCCACCGGAGTAGCCGCCCCAAGTGTTGCAGCCCGAGGAACCCGACGTGTAGCCGTAGCCACCGAGTTTCGTTTCGAGTCCGCACGCGTCGGTCTGCGACGTGGAAGCATCCGCCGTCACGTCGTAGTCAACCGACGTCGACCCCATTCCGCTCCCGGTACCACCGGTCTGCAATGAGCCAGCGGTGGAACTGCCGCCGCCGCCGGTTATGGTCAACAGAGTGGTCGAAGCCGCCCACTTGATGCCATCCCACTTCACGATGGTGACGTCGAGGATCCGCTTCCACTTCTTCTTGAAGCAGCACTTGATGGAAATGCGGTCCACGAAGGCGTACACGCGGCCCTTGAGGACCTCGATGTTGAGCACACCGAGCAGTTTTGCCGACAGAGCCATGTTGGAAAGGGAACCATTGGCCAGGGTGGCCTGCAGGCTCGCATCGAGCTGAGGACCTCCCGAACCGCTGAACAGCGTGAGCGCCGCGCCAACGCCCGCCTTCAGCACGACCAGGTTGGCCGCACCCTCCACGAACACCGAGGCGGAAGCCTGGGGCAGGTAGGAGGCAGAGGCGGTAACCGAGTTCACCCCATTGGTCGTGATGGTGCCGGGGCTGAAGCTGAACTTGGGCTTGGCCTTCACGTCGTAGTTGATGCCATAGGTAATCTGGATCGGCACCGGTCCGGCCTGAAAGTTGATCGGCGGGAACGACTTCTTGCTCACGGGCGGCGCATAGCCGGTTTCCACGTCTGCAAAGTCAGCGGTCTTGTAGATCTTCTTTCCTTTGGACCAGAGCGTAACGCCGAAGAGCTGCGCGGACAGGTAAACCTCCCACTCACGCATCTTGTTCACGTCCAAACTGACGGGCTTGATCGAATAGGAGCCGTAGTTACCCAATTGGAACTGTCCCCCCAAGACCGGGATGGTCTTCTTGAAGAGCAGCGCCCCGAGTGTCGGCGCTAACTTGGCTTTCGAATCCGCCGTCTTATCGTTTACGGTATAGTCGTACTCGACGTTGAGATAGCCCGCGAAATCGCCGTTGCCCGTTTTCCATTGCTTGGAACCCGCGGACACCGCCGAAGCCGAGACCAACATCAACGCGACGACCCCTGGTAGCAGTCTTTCGCATGATCGTATCATCTCACATTCCTCCGGCGATAGGAATTGCACGAAGTGTGCCACGTGGGAGCAGTCGTTGATCCGGTCGATGTGCACCGAATCAGTGCAGGCAGCGCTCCGAATCGAGGGTCGCAGCTGTCGGATAATCGAACAGTTGCTCGCCGCGCGCAATTTCCGACGCCGAGTTTCGGCTCATTGACGACCGTTCGTCAGCAGGTGGGATCGAGGCCCCCTATTGTCCCGCCAGGCGCGCCTGTACCTTCCCCACGTGGTGCACGGCGTGGAGCAACGCAAACAGACACATCTCGCGCACGGTCACCCGTCCCATGATGGGATGCGGCATACGATAGCGGTCCAGATCCTCTTCGGACCAGGCGGTCAGGGCTCGCGCGAGGCGCGCGTTCGTGTTCTCCCAGCGACCGACCAACTGATTCTGACGCGCGCGGGCCTTGGCATCACCTGCATCCGCGCCCTCGCGCAGCGGCGTGTAGATGCCGGCAGTGGCGCCCGCCTGGAGCTGCGCGAAGTACGCGTCCCGGACATCCCCCAAGCGACGGGAAACACCGGTCCCCCTGCCGAACACGAGCAGCGCGGCGCGTGGCACTGCAATCCCGAGGTGAATGGCGGCGTTGGCCTTCACGAGGTGCTTGACGTTCTCCGCGGGCGACCAGCCAGGCTGCGGCCGAGCAAAGAACCTGTCCGGCCCCAGCGCACGAAAGAAGGCAGCGATTTCGCGTGTCTGCGTATCGAGTGCTTCGAGCAGTTCGGACTTCGTGTACGGGTCCACCAGCGGAGTCATGGGCAGAGCCAAAAGCACGACTGCTCCGGGGCGGGCCGCTGTCAAACCCGTTCGCGCAGCGTGGATCCACCCGGTCCGGTCAGGGCTGCGGCGATCAGGCCCTGCGGGTCCAGATCCGGCCGTCCCCACGAAGCGCCGGTGTCGCGCTCGGCATCGAAGTAGAAGCAACCGAGCACGGCCACTTCTCCCATCTCGGCCACGGTGCGCACGTTGTCCTCGTCGTACTTTCCACAAAACAGAACGCCGAGTACGCGAACCCCCGCGTTTCGCAGCGCGGCGAGCGACAGCAGACTGTGATTGATGGTCCCGAGCGCGGTGGAAGCGACGAGCACGGCCGGCGAGCCGGTCGTCTGCAGAAAGTCCAACCAGGTGCACGTGCGATCCAACGGCACACAGACTCCGCCCGCCCCTTCCACGAGCAGTGGGCCAAGGCGGTCGAGTGCCTCGTGTTCCGCGCAGAGTCGCTCGAAAGACACGACGCTGCCCGCGACCTCGGCCGCGTAGTGAGGGCTGCGCGGCTCGGAAAAACAGTACAGGTTGGGCAGGATCCGGTCGGAGGGAACACCGGCAAGCCGAGCGACGAACGCTGCGTCGTCGTCGGGCGGATTTCCCGTCTGGACCGGCTTCCAGTAGCGCAGCGCGGGAACGTCCGCAAAGTGGCGCATGAGCGCTGCGCAGGCGACCGTCTTGCCGACACCGGTACCCGTTCCGGTCACGAAAACCGACATGGCTCAGGCGCCCCGGCGACGACGGCGCGGTCAAGCAGGAGGCGGGAGTTCGTCGGTTCGAGCAGCCGGAGCCGCCACACTCCAGAGCGCCGTTGCAAGAAATGATTGAAAGGCGCGCGCAACGCCGCCGTTTGTGCCGCGGGGCGCACCCGCACCACATGACCCAGCACGGACCCTCATCTGCATCTTCCGAATCGGTTGCCCTGAGCGACGAGCCCCTGCCGGGCCGGCACGTAGGCGTCGGGTCGGTTCGCTTCTGGGTGACCCAGCACGGATCCGGGCCGCCGCTTCTTTTCCTCCACGGGTTGCCGACTACCAGCTTCCTTTGGCGCAACATCCAACGACTGCTGGCCGCGGAATTTTCCACTTTCGCTCCGGACCTGGTTGGCTGCGGAAGAACCGAAGCGCCTGCTGGCACGTCGCTGCGCCTGGAAGAGCAGAGCGAACTGATCCCCGGGCTGCTCGATGCGCTGGAAATCCGCAGCGCGGTCGTGATCGCGCACGATGTCGGCGGCGCCGTGGCGCAGTACCTGGCGGCGCGGCATCCCGATCGCGTACGTGCCCTCGTACTCATGGACGTGGCCGCCCACGCGCGCTACTGGCCGGTACGCCTGGTCAAACTCCTGCGCACGCCGCTGCTCGGAGATCTCCTCAAAGTGACGCCTCGGCCGCTCCAGAAAATGCTGCTGCGGAGTCGATTGCGCAAGGGGCTCGCGCAGCGGCAACGTCTGAAACCGGCAATCTTTCACGAGTACGCAGACCGCCTGCTGCGCCCGGAGGGTCCGGCCGAGTTCCTTTCGTTTGTGCGGGGCTTCGACCCTCCCGGACTGGAAAAAGTCGTGGTGTCTCTACGCGACACGCACCTGCCCCGCCTGATACTCTGGGCCGACGACGACGCCTACCAGCCCCTGCGCGCGGGCCAGGAGTTCTTCGACAGCATGTCCTCGGGCAAGTTCGTTCACATTGCCGACGCCGGTCACTTCCTCCAGGAAGATCAGCCCCAGCGGGTCGCGCAGGAGATCCGCACTTTTCTACGCGCTTTGCCGCCGGAGTACTGAGAGCGGACTGCGGCGGACCGCCCGCGCCTGCCTACAGGAGTTCCGCGAAGAGCTTCGCGAAATCCGCCCGCTTCACGGGCTTCGGGTTCGTCTGATGACAGCCATCGGCAAAGGCCAGGTCGGACATTCGCTCCACGTGCTCGGCAAGGACACCCACGGCGCTCAGGCGCTCAGGGATGGAACAAACGCGCATGAGTTCGGTGAGGGCGCGCGAAAACGACTCGTACCCGGGCCTGTCCTGGGGCGCGGCGGCAAACGACAGGCGACGGAACCGATCCTCTCCGATGGCGTCTCGGTTGAACTCCATGATTCTTCGTAAAACTAAAGCATTGGCCTGACCGTGATGTAGGCCGCACACCGAAGAGAGCGGGTGCGCCATCGAGTGCGCCGCCCCGAGGCCCTTCTGAAAGGCGACCGCCCCCATGAGCGAAGCGACGAGCATTTCCTGCCGCGATTCCAGATTGGCGGGCTGCGCCAGCACGCGCGGCAGGTGTTCGAAGACCATGCGCACACCTTCGAGCGCCACGCCGTCCGCAATCGGGTGATAGCCGGTGGCGACGTACGACTCGATGAGGTGCGTCAGCGCATCCAGCCCGGTGAAAGCGGTCACCGTGGCGGGCAGACCGGTCGTGAGTTCCGCGTCCAGCAGCGCGAGCACGGGCATCATCCTCGGCGTAAATATCACGACCTTGCGATCCACGGCACGGATGTGAATCACCGACGAGCGGGACACCTCCGAGCCGGTGCCGGCGGTTGTGGGAACGGCCACGATCTGCGGAATGGGTCCGTGAATCAGCGCATCCCCACCCTTGAGGTCGTCGTATTGTTCGAGCGGGCCCCCGTGATGCAGGCGAACGGCGACGGTCTTGGCCACGTCCAGCGCCGAGCCGCCCCCCAGACCGATCACGTAACCGGCATCGACCGCGCGGAAGGCGGCCACCCCCTCTTCGACCACAGAGTCGTCGGGGTTGGTCACGACTTCGGCGAACACATGCACACGAGCGCCAATGGCCTCGAAAGCCTCCCGGGCCCGCGCGACCAGGTCCGTTTGCAAAAGTCCCCTGTCGGTCACCAGCAGCGCCGGACCCTTGAACGAGTCCCACTGCAGTTCCGGCACATCGCGGAGATTTCCCAGGAGGCCCGCGCCGACGTAGACTTTGGTGGGATAATTGATTCGATGCATGTCGTGTTCGCGCGCTGCTGCGCGCGGATACGCTTCAAGGACCCGCTACGCCCCGCAACCAGGAATTGAGCTGCGTGGCGGTGAGATCGTCGCCCTCGATGACCGGAGGGCGGAGTCGGCCCTTGCGGTCGCGAAGAACCAGAGAAGGCGTCCCGTGCACTCCAAATTCGTCTGAGGCGTACTTCTTCCACCTGTCGAAGTCGGTCAGGTCCATGCGTACCACGACGAATCGCGCAAGCGCTTCGGATACGAGCGGACTGCGCAGGCGATAGCGCTCGAAGTCGGGGCAGTGTGTGCACCAGTCCGCGCGAAAGTAGTAGAGGATCGGCCGGCCGACGCGCCGGGCGTGAACTTGCGCTGCGCGATCCAGAGCGGGCAGGTTCCTGCTGTCCGCGAAGGCGAACGTTTCGAGCGCGACGGGCCCCAGGACGCGCGCGGTAGAGATGCCCAGACCCAGGAGAGCCAGGCCGGAGACGGCCAGAGCGCGGGCCAGGGACCTGTTGTCCTGGCGATAGACCCACACGAAGCGCGCAAGTACGACGAGAAACACGCCCGCCAGCAGCGCCAGGAAGAAGATCGGGTTCTCCCAAAAGAAGACGCCGACCTGAATCGGGTCCGGCGAAAGCATTGCGCTACGGTTCCGACTTCGCGGGCGGGGTGGGTCCGCCCTTGGGCTCTTCCTTGGACTCGCCCTTGGGTTCTTCTTTCTTCGGCGCTTCGGGTTCCTTCTGCCCGCGCATTTTGCGCACTTCCGGGAAGAGTTCGGACACGAGCGTCTTTTCGAAGTCTTTCAAAGTCATCTCGGCGCCTCGGGAGAAGGCGGTGCTGAAGGCTTCTTCTCGTTCGTACGAGCGAAGGATCGTCACGGGCGTGCGCGGCGATTTCTTCTGAACGAGGAACAACACCGACAGCACGGCCTGCGCGTACACGGGCGCGCCCTTGCGTTCGAGGGCGCCCTCCCAATCGGCGGGCACCTCCAGCAGTTGCAGGGGCAGGAATTCGTCAGGGTTGAAGAATCGCGCGTAGTACTCGAAGATGAGGCGATGCGTCCGCTCCTGCGAGTGTCCCGACTGCTCGCCCGCGGCCAGCCACGCGAAATAAGCAGCCGAGCCGGAGTAGAACCAACCGATCCGCAGGCCGCGGGCCGACGGGGCCGTGGCGTCCAAGAGCGTGCGGGCGTGTTCGGTGTACAGCAGGCGCAGCAACCAGTCGTCGGCCGTACGCGGGTCCACGACCAGAACGATGTTCTCGGAGTCGCGATAGGTTCCCAGTTTCACTGCGGCAGCCCGCTTGTTCGCATCCAGGCGAAAGAAGTGCCCGAGCACAACCTCGAGTTCCTTTTTGTCCGACAGGAGCCAGAACTGCGGCTTCCCGGAAAGGGGCGGCCTGTCGAAGAGGTCACGCAGTCGGTCCAGGCCCGCCGAAAGGGAAGACTCAATCCCGACCGCTTTGTCCAGTAACCCAGGCGAAACCCGCAGGCTGCAGTTGGGCAGATCCCGCCCCTTCAAGCGCACTTCCTCCGGCGCGCCGGAAGCGGGCGGGGAGAAGGCCAGACTGAGAAGCAAAATGACGGGAAGAGTCCGGGAATTCATGGAGAACGGGAACCCTCAGACATCCTGTCGGCAGACGGACGGCGCGGACACCCTTTTTTTCGATTGAGGCGACCTGCCCTCCTGCGAGCCTGGGTCCGTGTTTCACCGGTTGCTTCCCTGGCCCGTCGCCTGCGGCCTGCTCCTTCTTCTGGCAGCGGGTCGCCCGGGGTTTGCGGGAGTCGAGAAGGAGGGCAACTACCTGGTGCGCTCCGCTGAGGACGTTTCGGTTTCCCTGCCGCTCGGCTATCGCCCGCAGCGTGCGCGCTTCTTGAGATTCCGGGCCGACGGACTGGAACTGCATCTGTTTGGCGCGGCTTTTGCGCAGGGCGAAGCAGGCTACGCGGAGTTGATTTCCACGAACGGGGGCAGTATCCAGAATATCCGCTGCCACATTGCCGGGCGGTCGGTTCCGTTTGGTACTCGGAGCTTCGGTCACGCGGGTCTGTTTGCGCTGGGTACGGGCGATCGGCCCGGTTGGCAGAGCGTGCGTCTGAGTGCCCGGGTGGGCGGACGCACGGTACGTCTGAACGAGAGGATCCGTCTGGAGAAGACGGCCTTTCGCACTTTCGAAAGCAGCATGGACCTGGGACGGTATTCGCAAAGCGGGTATGTGGCCCGTCGCCCCGACCTCCAGGCTTTCATTCGAGAAAACGGCCGGCGCAAGGGACGCGCGTTTTCCAGACGCACACAGCTTGCCTTCGACGGGAGGTTTTTCCATCCGCGCGACCGCCACTTCATCACCTCGCCCTTTCACGCCAAGCGCGTGGCCCGCCGATATGCTCTGCGCGGCAAAAAGACCATTGAGTACAAACCATTCGTAAATATCCACAGTGGCACGGACCTCAAGGGCGGAGTCGGGGAGAGCATCTTTGCTGTGGCTGCCGGGCAGGTCGCGCTGGCCGAAAAGATGTACTATGAAGGGAACTTCACGATTCTGGACCACGGACAGGGCGTCTTCACGACCTACATGCACCAGAGTCGCCTCGATGTGAGCGCGGGGCAGCGCGTGCAGGCGGGCGCGCTCATCGGAGCCGTCGGCGCCACCGGGATGGTCACCGGCCCCCACCTACACATCTCACTCTACATTCGGGGCGTGCGGCTCGAACCTTTGAGCCTGCTCGTCCTGCCGATTCGGCGCTGACGTGGGCCAGGAGAAGCGACGGTGAGCAACCAGACGATGCGCGTGTCGGAACTGCGGCCCGCCATGCTCCGGCTGAGGATTGGACATGGCGGCCCCTGGCAGCCGCCCGAACACCTCCTGCCCCCTCTCCTGCGCGAAGACCGACCGCTGGAATTGCTGGACGACCCGGGCGCAGGCGTGCTCGCGCGTGGCTCGCAGATCCTGTTCTTTTTTGAACCGCCGACAGGAGTCTTCCGATTCACGACGCTGGCCGAGGATCCGCTGCTGTCCGGTCGCCTGGAGTTCGACACGGACCGGCCCGGGTCGCTGCATCTCGAAATCGCGCGCGGGGGGATGTTGCTCGGCCGCGGACAAAACTGTTCGGCGCTGTTTGCGGCGGGCCCGGAACGCCTGCGCCTGGAGCGAGATGGCACCGGACTCCTTCCCACGGCGGTCCTGATTCGGCTCCCCGCCGAATCTGTCGTCGCCGCGTCCGAATCCACCGGCGTCTGGGTGGCGTTGATCGTGATCGGCTTCGTACCGGTGGAACTGCATCTCGGACGCGAGGCGGCCGATCGACTGGCTCTCAGTTGGCCGATCAAACCCGACCGCTCTCCCATCGACCTCGTCGTGTGCGCGGGCTCGCTCGCTGATATTGGGCAGGCGTTCGGACTGCTGCTCGGCCGGCCTGTCGTGCCGCCTGCTGCCCTGCTCGGCGCGGGAACCCGATCGCGCGTGACCTCTGCCGACGAGTGGATGCGACTCGCCCCGCGGCTGAAACACTTCGACTTCGTGAGTCTCGGCCCGGAACTTCTGGACGGACAACGGGCCTTTCGTCTCCAGCCGGCGATCAGCTCTGCCTCACCGTCGCCCTTTCGCGAATACAGCGACCGCAGCCGTGTCCTGCTCGGGCCCGTGACGCCTGCCGTGCTCGTGGAGGATGGCAATCGAATCTACCAACAGGGTCTCGACGGCGACTTCTTCTGTCGAGGTTCGGGCGGGGCCGTCTTCCAGGCGTCGGGGCCCGGCGGAAAATCTGCGTTCCCGGATCTGTCGTCACCGGAGGGACAACTGTGGTGGCAGCGCTGTCACGCGGATCTCATCGGCGGCGGGCTCAACGGTTTTCACGCCGCGGGCTCGAACTTCCACCCGATTCCCGACAACGACCCCAGTCGCGCGGAGGTTCGCCACCGCCACGGTGCACACGTAACCGTTCGCGGCGCGTATCCGAAACTGCTCGCCGAAGCTGCCGCCGGCGCGCTCACGGGAGAATGGCCCGGGCGACGGCCGGCCGTGCTCGTGGATGGTGTGAGTGCGGGCGTTGGCCCGCACGCGGGCGTGCTCCTCGAGTGCCCCCTCGAAAGCGCGGCGCTGCGCGAGATGCTGGCCCATATCCTTGCGCTTGCGGCCACCGGAGTTCCGTTCGTTGGTTTCCAATGCAGCCTCCCGCCGCTTCACAAAAACCCACGAAGGACAGAGACGCTTCTGCGGCGGATGGAAGTCGCTTCCCTCCTGCCGCTGTTCTTTCTGGCGGAGGACGAACGGGACCTGATGGAGTCGGCGCCTTCCGAAACGCGCGTGTTGTTTCGCAAGCACGTGCGCCGGCGCTACCGATTGCTGCCTTTCTTGCAGACTCTGCTCCATCGCGCGGCCACGGACGGCGAGCCCCCGCTGCTGCCCGTGGAGCTCGTCTTCCCCGCGACTCCTTCGGGGCCCCCGCTCGATCAGTTCGTGCTGGGTGGTTGCCTTCTGATCGCGCCCGTCTTCGAAGCGGGTCAGGAGGTGCGACGGGTCCGATTGCCCGCGGGAGTCTGGTACGAATTCGAAACGGGTCGACCGCATCAGGGAAACACGGAGTTGGAAATCCCGCTCGAACCAGGGTACTATCCTCTGTTTGTGCGCGCCGGAACCATACTGCCGCTGTGTCCCGTCCGCGACACTGTGCGCGAGTCGCTCGACGCGGGGCTCATTCTCGAAATCTACCCCGGCGAGGAGTTGTTCGGTCGCGTCCTATTGGACGGAGGAGACGTTACCAGCGGACCGGTGTACGAACGGGAATTCCACGGACGGCCGGAACACAACGGGACGATTCGCCTGACATGCCGGAGCGTGAGTTCGGGCTACGAGCCACCGTTCGCGCAGTTCCGCTTTCGCCTGAATGGCCCGTATCCTTACGCCACGGTGGACGGTCGCAGACAGGAAGGCGTGCTCGAGAACCTGGTCCGCGAGGAGAGGCTGCTCGACGTACACAGCCACGACATCGCGCGAAGCGCCGAGCAAATCGAATTCCACTATTCCGGCTCATTCCAATTTTCCTGATGGCGGTCCGGCCTCCCAGCGAGCGCTGCCCAGGAGCCGCTCGATCTGCGGGTCCATCTCCCAGGCGGAGGAGCGGGCGAAGCGGCAGAAAAGCGCCAACTGCCGGCCCCGGGGTCCGGTCGTCACGTACAGCAACTCCCGCATGGCCCCACCCGAAGGCAGCAGGTACGAGAAGCGAATCCCGAAGAGGATGGCCCCACCGGCCGGGTTGCGCAGTTCGGTCGTCCCCTCGAACTTCGGTTCGAGCGCCGCTCCCCTCGACCTCCTGTGACCGAGCGCAAACCACACGGCCTCGCGGAAATCGCCGGGGGTATGGGGAGACTCCGCGCCCAGCGTGAACACCGCGCACAGCGGCGAGGCAAAGGGCTCCTCCACCGAATCGGAGAGAAAGACGACCGGCCGGCCGACGGCCGGCAGCTCGCTCTGGAAAGACGCTTCCCCCGGAGAATGAAGGTAAAACCCGCGCGGGACGTTCAGGCCCAGAACGGTTTCGTCCGGAAGGCCAACGCGCAGGGCACGCGTTTCGGGGGCAAATACCCAGCGCGCGCCACTGCCCTCGCGTGCCCGCGTGGCAAACGCCCGATGCTCAAGAACCAATAACAGTTGCTCCTCCAATACCAATAGCCTGGCTGCCAGAAGGACCAGAAAGAGCAGCGCGCTTCCGACCAGTACCGCGAAGAAGGGACCCGAACGCCTGCGGATCAGAAACAAGAATCCTGCGGCGACGCCGACCGCCAATGGGAGAAGCAGGAAGACAGGGAGGCCAACGAGCAGAAGGGCAGCGGCAACGACCGTCAGGGAGAGTACGTCCGGCCACACGCTTCGAGAACCCGAAGCCATGCGCCACGACGTCCAGCGCCACAGTCCGAGGGCCCCCAGCGCAAAAGCGAGCGTGACGGGGAGCAGCAGCACCAGCCGACGGCCGAACGGGATGTAGTCAGCCCGAACAAACAGGACTACAGCCACCAGGAAGGAAAGGCCGACAAGCGCCGTCACCCCGCGCAGGCGATCCCAGGCAATGCTCGATTGCGCGGGGGACATGGGTGCACGATTTTGCTCGGTCGTGCCGGTGAGAACCTTTATTTACTTGAGCGGCGGCCCGGAGGGGATCAGGATGCCGTGGAATCGGGAAGCGGATGGGCATTGACGTACGAACAGACGGCGGTACGGTCACGGTGACGGTGCGCCGGCAGCGCCTGGATGGGGACAACGACATCATCAACGCGCTCAAGAAGGGCGGCTTCATCGGCCCGACCCTGAGCACATTGGTGATCGACTTCAATCCGGTCGAGTTCATCAATTCACTCGGCATCACGGAGTTGGTGAACATCCATCGCCTCTGCCAGGAGGCGGGCGGCGGCGGCGTGAACTTTCGCTTTCTGAACGTGGACAAGAAAGTGAACGCCATCCTGGAACTCGTCGAGATCCAGAAGTTCGCCGAGATCCAAGTCAAGCAGTGAGTCCCCCGAC
Organism: uncultured Leptospiraceae bacterium; assembly: GCA_964585735.1. Lineage (GTDB taxonomy): Bacteria > Spirochaetota > Leptospiria > Leptospirales > Leptonemataceae > CAZPFB01. The sequence continues at coordinate 73,882 of CAZPFB010000004.1, read as the reverse complement.
CCGGCTTCTGGCTGCTCCTGCCTTCGTTTTGTCCTTGGGTGCAATTCCGCATTGCCAGAGTACGGGTGATGCCCCGCGCTTCGAACGTGGGCCCACCGCCGAGCCGTTTGTGGTGATGGTGGAGGCGGGCACCGACCCAGGCCGGACAAAGCAGGCCGTCCGTCTCGCCCTCTCTTTGCGAGACGAGCTGCGCTTGGGGATCCTCTCTGCTCTTTCGTCGTCCCCGGGCCGGGCGCAACCGATTGAACTGCGGCTGTTTCGCAACCGTGCGTCCTACGAAGCGTACGCCCGGCGCGCAAGTCCCCTGCCGACGTACGCTCACTTCGCGCGGAAGGAGATGCGCATCTACATCTCGGTGGATGCTCCTCGCGCAGCCTTCCTGCACGAGTTGACGCACGCCCTCATCGAGACCGAGCGGCCGGGCACCCCCTACTGGCTTCACGAGGGACTTGCGGGTTTTGCGCAGACCAATCCGGCCCGGGCCGACTGTGGGCAACCACGCCAGGCCGGCCTTGCGGCCGAACACGTTCTGATTGTGCGCGACCTGGTGCCGCAACTGCGACCGAAACACGGGGCCGCCGCCGCCCGGCTGGTTGTTCCGTTCGGTCTCTCCTGCTCCGCCCGTCGCCTGGATCGGTACGATCGGCTGCTGGCCGAGCACCTGTTCCTCTACATCCAGCGCCGTCGGGCCCTGGGGAAGTTCCTATCGACGTGGCGCGGGTCACGGGGGCCGGAGGAGGCGCTCCAGAAAGCGCTGGGGGGCGACTGCGCTGCGTGGTCACAGGAGTTCCTGGAATGGCTGGAGCGCTCCGGGGTGGAAGAAGAAACGCCCGGCTGTTGAACCGGGCGCATGCAACCGCCTGCAGTCCGAGGCGCTTTTCGAAAGGAGTCCCGCGGGGCCCCGGCGCAACTCAGCGGAGCCACCGCGCGAAGGGACGTCCGCGCTTACTTGATCTCCATTTGCTTGCGCATCAGCTCCCGGTTGATTCGCTTCTGCTCTACGATCATTTCCAGGTTGGCTTTTTTCACGCGCTCGAATTCTTGAAAGATCTGAAATTTCTGCTTCTCAAAAGCTTCCAGAATCCCCTTCTGTAGGCCCTCGGTGGTGCTGGTCACTTTCTCGCCGTGATTCACGACTTCCTTCTTCTCGGTTTTCGGGTCGGTGACTTCGACCGTGCCGTTCTCGACGAGGACCTTGGACTCGCCCTTGGTGGGATCGGCCTCCACGATAACATCCGTCCCACGCACGCCGGCTATGGCAGTGGGCGTCACCAACTGCATCTTGTATCCGTCGCCTTTCTTCACCTGACCGGCCACGGAACCTTGGGAAACTTTGATCGACACAGCAGCCTGCTGGAGGCGCTCGACTGTCACCTGCGTGTTGGGCGCAATGGCAAAGACTACCCCTGACTTGAGCTGAACCGTCATGCGGCCCGCCCCGGTCTTGAGTACGTCACCCTGACCGACCAGGTCATTCGTGTTGATGGCGCGGCTCTTGGAGCCGACGACGAGAAAGGCCGGGCCGTTCTTGTACACGACGAGCCCCAGCGCTTCTTTGGCGGCCAGTGGCGCAGCCAGGAAGAAAACCAGTACGGTAGAAATGGCAGCAATACGGCGGTTCATGTTGTTCTCCTGCATGCGGGACAGCGCCCACATGGTTTGGACGGAAGCTGGCCTCGCCCGGTTCGCGCAAGTACGTTCCAGGTGGCGCTTTTCGAGCCGTTTCTTCGCGGTGGTTGGGCAGGGAGGCGCGCGTTTTGGTTGCCCGGCCGCCCCCGAGCGCCAGGGTTCGTGCATGAGCCTTCCGAATCCCCGTCCAACCCGAGTTGGGGCCACCCGATTTCTCCTCTGTCTGGGGCTTGCGTTCGGGCTCTTACAATGCGGCCTCTACGGTCGGCCCGGTGACCCACGGCTTCTGCACGTGATCGACTTCGAGCGCGGCACCCTTTCCGGCTGGCACAAGTACAAACTGCCGGCCGACGATTCCGCGGAGGTCGTAACCAGTCCGGTCCGCGCAGGAAAGTACGCCGTCCGTTTTCAATTGCGTCGCCCGGATCGAATCGTGGCCAAAGGCAAGCGCGCCGAGTTGGAGTTGCTTCGCGCCGCCGAACTGGGTCGGAGCTACTGGTACGGATTTTCGATCTTCCTCCCGGCCGATTGGGAGGAAGACTTCAAGGACGAGGTGGTCGCCCAGTGGAACGCCACAGCCGACAAGCACCTCAAGGAGAACGAAAAGCGCAGTCCTCCGCTCGCGCTGCGAATCCGAGGTACGGAATGGCTCATTACGCAGCGCCACGACCCGCGACCCCTCACGCCTCCTGGAAACACGGCTCCGAAACGCACCCTCTGGAAGGGTCCTTTCGATAAGGGGAAATGGACTGATTGGGTCGTGAACGCCCGTTGGGACTGGAAGGGAGACGGCTCTTTGCGCATGTGGCGCAACGGCGAACTGGTCGTGGAAGAGACCGGCCCGAACACCTACAACGATCGCAACGGCCTGCGTTTCAAGATCGGACTGTACAAGCCCCAGTGGAACGAGCCCACTTCGACCTCCGCGGTCACGGTGCGGAGGATCTTTCACGATGAGGTACGCATCGGCAGCGCCGAAGCCACGTTCGACCTGGTGAAGCCGTGACCGAGGCAGCCAGACCCACCGCGGCCAGGCGCTTCGCGCGGCAGGTCGCCATCAATGTGGGACTGGCGGTTCTGTACGCGGCGGTGGGCCGTCTGGGTCTCGGGCTCTCGACCCAGGTCACGGACGTCACTCTGGTGTGGCCTGCCGCCGGACTGGCCCTCGCGGCGGTATTGCGCTTCGGCTTTGGAGTCCTGCCGGGCCTGGCAGTCGGCGCGGCCCTGACGAACTACCTGGGTGGAGGTAAGGCTATATTCGTGGCCGCCACCGCGATCGGGAATCCTCTGGAAGCGGCCCTGGCCGCAGTGCTGCTTCGGCGCCTGGGTTTCGAGCCGTCATTCGGCCGGCTCGCCGATCCGGCTCTGCACCTGGCAGCAACGATTGTCGCGCCGCTGGCCGCGGCAGCAATAGGAACCTGGGCGCTGGTATATTCCGGAATGGAAAACCCGAGCCGGGTGCCGGACGTTTTCTTCACCTGGTGGCTCGGAGATGCGATGGGCCTCCTCATCGTGACTCCGGTCCTGCTCACCTGGTCGGTACCGGCCTACCGGCAGTTGCTGCGCGAACGCGCGCGCACCGCGTTGGCGCTGCTCTTCACCGTCATCAGCTTTTCGGTTCTCGTATACATGGAAGCGTCCCTGCCCGAATTGGGTGTATTCCTCAACTTTTTGTTTTTCCCATTGATTCTGATCGGGGCAGCACGACTCGGGCCGGTGGGAGCTGCGACGACGCTGCTGTTGGTCGCCCTGGCGGCCGTGATTGGCGTCTACGTGGGCCTGGGACCCTTTGCTGAAGGGGGCCCTGACCGGGGCCTGCTGCGCCTGCACGGTTTCTTGCTCTCGCTGGCTCTGAGCGGACTCGTGCCGGCCGCGCTCATGTGGGAACGGCGTCTCTCCGCGCGCAGGCTGGCCGAGAGCGAGGAGCGATTCCGCGGTCTGGTCATGAGCATGGCCGAGGGGATCGTCCTCCAGGATTTGACCGGCGCCATCGTTGCCGCCAACCCTCAGGCTGAAAAGATCTTGGGGCTCACATGGGATCAGCTCCGGGGCGTCACGTCCTTGGACCCGCGCTGGGGCGCCATCCGGGAAGATGGAAGCCCGTTTCCGGGCGAAGAGCACCCGGCCATGGTCACACTGCGAAGTGGAAAGCCGTGCCGCAACGTGATCATGGGGGTCCGTCGCCCCGACGGCACGCTCTCCTGGATTTCGATCAACTCTGAACTGGTCCGCGATGAGGAGAAGGGAGAGCCGTCGGGCGTGGTTGCCACATTCAACGACATCACCGAGGCCCGTCGCCTGCAGACGATGCAGGTGCGCGCGCAGAGGCTGGAGAGCCTGGGCACGCTGGCAGGCGGGCTCGCGCACGACCTCAACAATGTACTCGCACCGATACGATTGGGCCTGGGCTTCCTTTCCGACCGTCTCCGCGACGAAAGCAGCCGAAGCATGCTGGAAGTCATGGAGGCCAGCCTCGATCGGGGAGCTTCGCTCGTCGGTCAGATCCTGACGTACGTGAGGGGAAGCCGTGGGGATCGAACTCCGGTCGAGGTTCGCCCCGTGATGCTGGAGGTGGAGCGCCTTGTACGTCGCTCCTTTCCGGCTAACGTCGAACTGCGCCTCGAAATGGCCGAGGAATTGCCGCCCATCCTTGCGGACGCCACACAGATTCATCAGGCGATTCTGAACCTGTGCGTCAACGCGCGCGACGCGATGCCGCAGGGTGGAGTGCTCACCCTCTCGGCGCAAAACGTCGAACTGTCGGACGAAACCTCCGGCGAGTCTCCCCTGACGGGTTCGTTCGTTTGCATTGGCGTGCGCGACACGGGCCCGGGCATTCCACCGGCAGTCCGCGAACGTGTGTTCGATCCGTTCTTCACGACGAAATCCGCGGGCACAGGCCTGGGCCTCGCGATCGTGCAATCGATTGTGAAAGGACACGGGGGCCTCGTGCGCCTGGAGAACGCCCCGGATGAAGGAGCCTTCTTTCAGTTGTACCTCCCCGTCGCCGCAGGACGGTCTGTCGAGCAAGGACCCGCCACGGACTCGGCCGGTGAACGCGGGCACGGCGAGACGCTTTTGGTCATTGAAGACGACCCCGGCCTGCGCGAAACCGTGAGCCGCCTTCTCGAGTACTCGGGCTACCGCCCGCTCGTTGCCGGGGACGGTCGATCCGGTTGGGAGTTGTTTCAGAAGCACGCCGATGAGATCCACGCCGTCATATCGGACATCTCGCTGCCGGGAATGGATGGTCGCGAACTCCTGGCCCGCGTGCACGAACTGCGACCGCGCGTTCCGTTTGTCGCTGTCAGCGGCCTGCCGCAAGCGGGCCTCGAAGGAGCGCAGGCCGTTCTCCAAAAGCCCTACGCCCTGGCCGCCCTCCTCCTCGAGATCCGCCGCGCTCTGGACCGCCCGTCTTCTTGAAGGCACGCGGCAGCGCAAAGAGCGCGCGGGCCCAAAGGACTCATCGGAACGAGCTCATCCGGCCTCTTCCCGAAAAAGGCCGTTCAGAAACGAACGTGATTCGGAACGGGAACGCGTTCCTCATCGGAGGCTTAGGAAGGTGGTGAACGCAGGTTTGGCGATTCATGCGCTCGGGCCGCGCCGAAACGCCGGAGCGCCGCGGCCGCGACTTCGCCTACCAGACGCAACTCGAGGGCGCGGGGACAGGCTGCGGCCGCAGAGAAACACCCCCTCTCACCGCGCTCGCCAGGTCCGAGCGAATCCGCTCTGTTCGACCGGCGCCGAACGGCCGCCGCCGGTGCCGCCAGCGCTGATCACCACGAATGCATTCGGACTATCTCGGAGGAAGGCCGCTCACCCCACACCCCCTGTCCCGAACCTCCGCCCCAACGGCTGATAGCTCTGAAAGAAGTATCAGCGCATCTCGAACGAACGCAGCGACTCTTCGATAGCCGCCTTGTGAGCCGAGAACTTGGAGAACGGACCGGCGGCCTCCACCAGGAAGATATGATCCCCGCGCACGAACACGGCTATGAGGTACGCGAAATCCTGCTCGCCCAGGCGGTAGACCGACAGCACGCGCCGGCCGTTCTGGCCGTCTTTCGTCTGCACGTCGCCTTCTTCGATGATGCGATAGCCTTCGTGCTTGAGGTGCTGGCGCACTCCTTCGAGCCAGAGCCCGGCATCACTCTTGGGCTCGTTGGTGACGCGACGCGCCTGCATGCGAACACCGTCCGCAGAAATGATCTTGAGGTGCGGCTCCGCGCCACGGTACTGCGCGAAGCTCTCGGGGCGCTTGAGGTGGGCGATGGGGCCGCACGCGACCAGAAGGAACGCGCAGCCGGCGATCGCTGCTTTCGCCTGTTTCATGGACCAAACCTCCGCAGAAAGTCCTGCAGCGTCAGGGTGCCGACCCACGGCGCGGGGATCGGGGGGCGACCGCTTCCACGCGCGGACGCGGAGAGCTCCAATCGTATGCTGACACGAAGCATTCGGGATCGTTCCCGGTAGTAGTTGAGCTCGCCCCGCAGGCGATCCAGCTCGCGAAGCGCCTGGGCCGTCTCGCTTTCCAAGGCCAGGGTCTGGTTCAGGTCCACGTCGGTGAAGAGCTTCTCGAGCCTGCCCAGGTGGTTGCGGCGCGCGCGGATGCGGGCCTCCAGGTCCGCCATCTGCGAACCCACGGCCGTGCGATTCACATTCCGATCCACGACCGCACCGAGTCCCCGGACGAGTTCCTGCGCGGCCTCCGCGCCTATGGTTGCGGGAAGGTCCACCGTGCAGACCGTCGCCTCCATCCCCACCAGGTGTCCGCCGCGCTCTTCGGCCAGTCGGCGCAGCGTGCGCATGGCGGTTTCGGGCGCCGGTGCTTTCAACGTGTAAGACATCTCGATGATCTCGGCGCCCGTTTTGGCAGGGGACGTCTCCTCGGGCGCTGCGGCCAGGCCGCCCACACACACCGCGAACAGCGCGAACGCAGCCGGTTGAAGCGCACATCGTTTCAGAATCCCAACCATATCATCATCCTTTCGTAGACTCCCGGTTGCGCCGGGCGGAAGGAGGCAAGCGCCGCGAAGGCCTTTGGACCTTCCTCCCGAAAGAGGGCCTGCGATGGGAACACGGCGTCCGCCACGTACACATGGCGACCCTGCACCATCACGACAAACGCATAGACGAGCTCGTTGCCATCGACCTCCAGCCGGTAGCAGAAGAACGGACCCGGCATGGCCCCGGCCGTCACGTCCTTGACGCGCTGGTAGCCGCGACGGTCCATCTCGATGGTCACGGCGCGCTCCCAAAACTCCTTGGTTGTGCGCGGCTCGTTGAGTACGCGCAGGGCCCGGATCCTGGTACCAGAGGGCGAGAGAAACAGGTGAGGACGTCGGCCGCTGCGGAAATCGTCCCCATAGTCGAAGAAACCCGCCGGGCGCGTCATGGTGAAGTCGAGTGATTCGGGCTTCAGCAGCGAAACATTCGGATGCAAGCGGACCAACCACGGAAAGGGACTGCCCGCAAACGCCCCCAGATTCTCGGGACGCAACGGCACCAGGCGGACCGTAATCACGGCGAACTGCGCCCGGCTCTGGATGTCCTTCTCCTGGGCTTTCATGCGCTCGATCTCTTCGGACAACCTTCGGATCTCGCGCAGGATCTTGATGCGTTCGGACGTGCTGGCCGTGCGGCGCAGCAGTTGATCGAGCCGCTCGCGCGTGCGCAGATGCAGAGCAAGCGCCCTCTGGAGGTCTGCGAACTCCCGCGTCACGTCTCGGGCCTGGATGCGCCGATCCTGTACGCGGCCGATGGCCGCAAGAGCGCTCATGGCCTCGTCGAATCGTTCCGCCGGCACGCGCACGACGACCGTGGCGGGCTGACCGGGGCGGCCGCCCTGAGAAGACTGCACGTGGCCGCCGAGGCGACGGACCGTCTCTTCGACGGAAGTGATGGCTCCTTCGACCGCCGGCGTTTCGAGCACGAGTTGCCCGCTGTAGAGGACGACCCGCTTGGTGGTGGTTTGGCCTTCTTTCGGAACGGCGTCGGTGGCAGGTTCCTCTCCCGTTCGCTCTTCGCGGGAGCGGCGTTCACGCCCGGTCCGCACGCCATCAGAAGCGCGAGAGACGGACTCGCTTTCCTCATAACCCCCGCGCGTAGCGCGGCCGGCTGACGTGGCATCGCGGCGAATGGACGCTGCACATTCGATAACCAAGCCTGCGAGCAGCAACGCCGCCCCGATTCGAATTGTCACGTTCCTGGTCATCCTGTTGGTTGAAATGCAGGGAGCTTCTCGCTGGAGAGGCTCGCCTCCGCAGAGTCTTTTCTGGACAGACGTATCGCAAGCGAAAAAGTTCATCCTGTGAGAGGACCTCGCCGTATTGTTTGTCTGACCGAAGAAACGACCGAACTCCTGTACCTGCTCGGAGAGGAGGAGCGCATCGTCGGTATTTCGGCGTACACCGTGCGCCCGCCCCGCGCCAAACGTGAGAAGCCGGTCGTGTCGGCCTTCCTCAGTGGCAGTGTATCCAAGATCAAAGCCGCGCGACCGGACCTGGTGGTGGGCTTCTCGGACATCCAGGCCGACCTCGCGCGCGAACTCATCGCCGAGGGGCTCCCTGTCCTCATCACGAACCAGCGTTCTATTGAGGAGATCCTCGGCACGGTCGAATGGATCGGCAGCCTCGTCGGGCAGGGCGACCGGAGCCGGCAGCTCACCGACTCGTGGCGTGCTCGGCTGGAAGACGTGGCCCGAGCTCAGAAGAAGCTTCGGCCGATACGGGTCTTCTTTCAGGAATGGGATGAACCCTGCATCAGCGCGATTCGCTGGGTCAGTGAACTCCTCGAGCTTGCGGGCGGCGCAGACATCTTTGCCGAAGTGCGGGGCGAATCGCTCGCGCGGGCCCGCATCGTGGAGGCGGCTGAGGTCGTCAAACGGCAGCCCGAAGCGGTGGTCGGAAGCTGGTGCGGCAAACCCGTGGATTTCGACTGGGTCCGCGCTGCTTTTGCTTCAACGCCCGCAGTACGTCGCGGCGCCCTGTACGAGATGGACCCGGCCGTCATCCTGCAACCGGGCCCGGCGCTCTTTCTGTCCGGCCTCGACCAGTTGGTGGAGTGCATCGCTCGCGCGCGTCGGGCAAGCGACTGCTGAGTCCTGACGCGCGCAGAGTGAGGGCCGCGGGAGACCATGTGCCCTGACGATCCCTCCCAAGAACGGATCGCTGCTGACAACGGAGGAGCCACCATGGGGAACCTGTCCGGGATCCGAAATGCGCTCCTGAACAGGAGCATGGTCCGGCCACCTTGGGATGGAAGAGCCTTCGCGTTGCGGTGCTCCGCTTCTCAGCGCACGCTCAAATGCATCCGATCTCCCGGCCAGTCGGGGCGAGCATGGCATCTTTCGCCGCTCGGATCGTGCTTTCGCAAGTGGCGACTGTCAGACCAGCGCGAGCGAGCCGCTGCCTCTCGCGCTGATGACATGCGCCGCTGACGGACCCTCGAAACCGGACGCTATTCATCATTGCTGATGTCCGCCTCACCGGACTGCAACCCTCAAAAACAAGAAAGGCGGCCCAAAGACCGCCTTCCCTGCTGCAACCAGAAACCCAATGAGTCCCGGCTGCCCTAACTGCTTGCCGCTTTACTTCGCGGGAATCTTCAGCTGCTTGCCCGGTTTGGCCTGCCTTGCGTCAGTCAGATTGTTCAGCTTCATGATCTCGCGATAGCGGGTTGGGTTTCCGAGCATGCGCTTGGCAATGCCCGAGAGGCTGTCCCCTTTGCGGACCGTGTAGTAACGCACGCCTTTTTCGGCTTTGCCGCCTTCAGGCATCATGGTTGCTTCTTTCTTACCGGCTTCCTTCTTGGCTTCGGCTTTGGCGTCCATCTTGGACTCCTTTTTGCCTGCATCCACCAGTTCGGTCTTGCCCTTCTTGGAAGAGAAGAGATGCTCACGCGCCACGACAGCAACGACGATGACGACCAAGAGCACGAGGATCCCCAGGATGGCTACGCGGCGCGAGGAACTCTCTTCCGCGGAATCCATGGTCATGGCCGCAGAGCCCGACCCATAGCCACCGGCCGACGGTGAGTACACATCGTCCCGGCCCGTGTCCATTTCCATGGTCGGAAAGGACGAGGAACCGGCGCTGCGCCGCGCGGCCTTCTTGCTTGTTTTCTTGGCCGCCTTTTTTGCGGTCTTCTTGCTTGCCTTCTTTTTTGCCATAACTTCAGTCTCAGCCGCGGGCCAACAGACCCGGGAATTTTTTGGCCAACTATACGATGTTAGTTGGAGTGGATATGCCCATTAACGGCAGAAAGCCCAGGGAGTAAAGCAGAAATCCCACCGGGGAAAGCACGGGCTCCCAAGAACCTTCTGCGTCCACTTCAGTGATCGAAAAAAGCGTCCGGCGAGACGCCGAATACCTCACAGAGGGCGCAGATGGTCCTCGCGGAGGCGTGATTTCCCGACTCGATCTGGTGAACGCGCTGACGGGTGCCGCCCTTGAACTTGCCCGTGGCTGCGAGCTGCCGGGCCACCTCGACCTGGGTCCAGTTCCGCTCGACTCTCAGCTGGCGAACTTTCTCCCCGTTGAACTTCCAGGATGCAGCCTGCTGCATGATGCGTCACCCGCCCCCTCCCAACACGCCGCCCGCAAAGCGTCAAGGTATTTTTTCGGATGTGTTCGGGCGACCGTCCCGCACCGCTTGCGTTCGCGCCACGATCAAACAGATCATCATGAACGCAAAGCCGTACACGGCGAGGTGACGCGACAGGATCGCGAAGCCCAGCCAGGCCGCGACCTCCCCCAGGTAGTGAGGACCGGGAACCCAAGGCCCGAGTCGTTGCAGGAGTTGAGGTACCTGAAGTGTACCGCCGGCCGCCAAATTGCGATGCGCGGCCGTGTTCACAACGACTCCCATGACAAAGAACACCATTCCGATCGCCGTGACGTAAGAACCTGCCCATCCTTCCGTGTCCTCGGTCGTCGTGGTGGCGTTGTGGAGAAAAGACGCCGTCAGACCGAAAGCGAGGTAGCCCGCCGAAGTTGCGGCCACTTCCGCCAGGTCGCCGGAGAGTTGCCTGCGAAACCAGAGCGCTTCGACGAATCGACGCAGAAACAGCACGCAAAACGCGATCAGAAGGAGGAGATGGTAGGCGCTTTCCGGCGCATCCACCGCCAGATAGATCCAGAAGTAGGCGACGATGGGCGGAACCAGGGCGATGAGAACCGAGCCGGGCATGCGCGACCGGGCCAGGGAGGAACGACGCGGCAGGAGAAACAAGCCCGAGCGCTCCATCCAGAACAGGATCAACCCCGCGCCTAGCTGCAGGGCGAAGGCCGCCCACCAGTACGGGTGCTCGTGGGGGATCCAGACAAACGAGGACGGCGACACGCTGGGGTCGGTTCTCCGCCGGGGCCGGTCGCGTCAAAGAAAAAGCGTCCGCATCCAGGGCACAAATTTGGTGTCCAGAGTCGGCGGTCCTCGGGAAATTGACCGAGATGAAGTTGCGCGTCATTGTGATTGCCTCGGCCGCCCTTCTCGCGCTGGCCGGACTGTTCTTGTTCACCGGCGGAAGACAGGGGACGGTGGTGGTCGTGGACGTGGAGCAGGTTCTGGGCAAACCCGACGCGTACGCGAAGCGGGACCTGCGCGTTCGGGGCTTCATCAAACCCGGTTCGATTTCGCGCTACGGGGAAAAGGCCGACTTCGTCCTCACGCACGGAAATCAGGAACTGCGCGTGCATTTCGACGGCACGAGCCAGTTGCCGGATACCTTCGGGGACGGCGCACCGGCGCGCGCGGACGGACGATTGGACGCCCGGATGCAGTTGGTGTCCCACAAGGTAGAGGCAAAGTGCGCCTCCAAGTACGACGCGCAGAATCTGGAGCAGATTGGGCCCCACGGCGTGCCGCACGGACCGGGCGGCCCTTCCACACGGCCGGCCCAGCGTCCGGCCCGGGAGCTCTGAGCGCGTGAACGAAATCGGCGCCGTTCTGATCATTCTGTCCGCGGCCACGCTGCTTTTTGGCCTGGCCAACTCATTGCTCGCCCTTTCGCTGCGCACGGAGCGCAACCTGACGCGGTCCGTCGTGTTGGAACTCTGGGACGCACGCGGAAGGCGCTTGCCCGTCCGTCCGGGAAGGAAGCGCCTGGCTGCCCGGTTTGCGCGCGCCCTCCTTTCCGCATGGCGCCCTTTCAAGCGGGGCATCCTGCGACTGCTGGGCTATCCCAGTCAGGCGCTTGCCGCAGAACTGGCCCGCCAGGCCTTCTACGTGAACAGCGCCATCGTCATCCTCGCGTTCTCCATACTGGCCGGCCTCATGGCGGCCATGGACCTGACCAATGTCTACGTAACCAAGCACTCGGCCGTCACGCTTCCTATGTTCTTTCGCGTAACGGGCGCTTGGGCGGGGTCCGAAGGCAGCCTCCTCTTCTGGTACATGCTGCTCACGCTCTTCTCGGCCATCGTCGTGTACCAGACGCGCGAGTCGCTGCACAACCGATTGCCAACGCTGTACCTCTCGCTTTTTCTTCTCAACCTGCTCTTCGTCCTGCTGGCTCTGTTCTTCAAAGACGCGCAACCTTTCCGTGCCTACAGCTCCCCCATGGAGGCGGGGCGCGGACTCAACCCGCTGCTTCTGCATTGGGCCATGATCATCCACCCGCCCATGCTGTACGTCGGCTACGTCTCGTTCGCCATTCCATTCTCGATTGCCGCTTCCGCGCTCGTCTCCGGCAACATGCGCGAAGACTGGCTCCAGCTCATCCGCCGCTGGTCCATCTTCTCGTGGTTCTTCCTCGGAACCGGGATTCTGCTCGGGGCCAAGTGGGCCTACGAAGAGCTCGGCTGGGGCGGGTACTGGGCCTGGGACCCCGTCGAAAACGCGAGCCTCATGCCCTTCCTTCTGGCCACGGCGTTTCTGCATTCCCTCATCGTCCAGGAGCGACGCGGCATGCTGCGCTTCTGGAACATGCTCTTGATGACGCTCGCCTACCACTTCTGCCTGCTGGGCACGTGGATCACGCGCAGCGGCGTGCTGGAAGGGCCGCACACGTTCGCCCAGTCGACGATTGGGACGCCCTTCATCGTCTACATCGGGCTTTCGGCCGCCTTCTTCGGCCGCTATCTGTACTTCATGCGCAGTCGTCTGAGACCGGAGCGCAATCTCGAAGCGGTTACTTCCAAAGAAGGCAGCATCCTCTGGAACAACTTCCTGATGACCGTTTCGGTCCTGATCATCCTCGTGGGCGTGTTCTCGCCCCTGTTGCCGCTGGACTGCAGTTTTCAGGCCGGCTCCTTCGCCTGCCACAAGGTCGAGTGGAAGCAGGACACTTACAACAAGATCATGGTTCCCATCGGAATCCTGACGTTGTTTCTGATGGGGGCCTCCCCGCTGCTTGCCTGGCGCAAAGGCGCGGACACAGTATACGCGCGCAACCTGCGCCTTCCACTGGTGGCCGGGGTGCTCGCCACGATCGCTTTCGCGCTGACCTACGGGCTTCTCTTCACGCGGCCGGACAAGACGGACGAAAGCGTTTGGGGGCCGGGCCAGGTCGCCGAAATCTTCTCCATCCTGACCGTCGGCATTGCGGTCTTCGTGATCGTGGGCCTTTCTCAGGAATTCCGTCGCGCCGTGCAGTCGCGGCGATTGCGCTTCTCGGAGAATGTGCTCCTTGCTCTGGCGCGGGCGGTGTTGCGCAACAAACGCCGCTACGGCGGCTACCTGGTCCATCTCGCAATCGTCTTCCTCTTCTTGGGATACGCGGGGGAAGCCTTCAAGAAGAGCGCCCGTTTCCAGTTTCAGTACGAACTGCAACCTCCTCATCCGGGCTCGTCGGTCGTGCACTACAGAAGCCAGGACAAAGGCTACCTCGAGAACTACGAGATAGAAGCAAAGGACCTGTTTCTGCGCCCGCACATGGAGTCGGGTGGCGAACCGACGCGCCCCGTTGATTTCGCCATCGCCCACGAGGCACACTACCTCGTTCAGCAGGGAATGCATCGGGACCGAACCGAGAAGCCGCCAGCTTCAGGAGAGTCGCCGTACGCGTTGGCCAATCGGCCCATCGCCACGGGCGCGCGGCTCGTGCGCATGACGGCCGGCATCGTGTTGGACGGCCGCATGAAGACGCAGCGCATGTTCTTTCCCCAGGTGGATCCCGCGCGCGCGGAAGTACAGCGCGATCAGCGCGGCGTCGCGCAGCGCACACCCACGAGCAAACCCGACATCCGCTCCACCTGGAACGAGGACATCTACATCCAGCTCGGTTCCCTGACGGACGCTGCCACGGGGCAGAACCCCGACTTCAACCATCGCTTCGAATGGTACTACTTCAACATGCGCGGCAATCTGGAAGCGTACCGGCAGATCTTCCCGGCCCGCGTGAACGCCACGCTGGAAGTCTGGGTCAATCCGTTGGTAAAGTTCATCTGGCTGGGATCGATCCTGTTCTTCCTCAGTGGCCTGCTCATCCTGTTGCCCTTCGGCGAACGCGAATTGTAGCCCGCGCTATTCATGGAAGACATCATCAGGAATGCATGAATAAGCGACGGGCCGCCAGTTCAGTATGATGAAAACCGCCGCGAAATGCGGCGGTTTTCTTTCGAATTGCTTTGCCCTTGGATAGCTCGGGCCGCCCAAGAACCGATTTGCCGTGGGCCATTTGGCGGATGCGCTTTGTGCGGCTTTGTGCTATGGTGGCTGCATGATTAACTTCAACAAGCCGTCCCGCCACTTGGCCGCTCTGGCGGCACTCGTCCTGGCCGGTTGCTCGGCCAAGGTCCTCCGATTGCAGGGCGAGTCGCCGACCATCCACCGCATCGACACGGGCATCGCCAACGTCTACCTGGTCAACGGCGAGCGACCCATCCTGATTGATACCAGCGCCCCGGATCGTCGCGACCGCGTACTTCAGGCGCTCCAGTCCCTCGGCGTGGAACCGAAGTCGCTGGCCCTGGTGGTTGTGACGCACGGGCATGCGGACCATGCCGGCAACGCCGGCCACTTCCAGTCGGTGTACGGAGTCCGCGTGGCGGGTGGCCGTGGCGACCTCGACAAGTTCCAGGCGGGGCGAACGGACCTCTCCCGAGCCGTGAGCATCGGCGTCATGGCCCGGCTGGTCCGCCCGATGTCGGACAACCCCTACGAGCCCTTCACGCCGGACCTCATCGTCGAGCAACCGGTCGACCTCGCCCCGTTCGGCGTTCCCGGGCGCATCCTGCCGCTGCCCGGCCATACGCCGGGGTCACTCGTGGTAGCGGTGGGAGGACATCTCTTCGTCGGCGACCTCGTCCGGGGGGGCGTGCTTTTCCCCGAGAGCCCGACGGAGCATTTCTTCCATGAAGATAGAGCCAAGGCGGCCGCCCAGCTTCGGACGGTACTCGCCGAACCGTACACACAGCTTCTCCCGGGGCATTTCGGCCCAATCGCAGGCGAAGCAGCCCGGGAGTTTGCCCGATAGTCGCCAATCAAGAGACTTAATCATGCACCAAATAAGTTCAGTGCTGAATCATGGCCCGCTGCAGTGCTCACTTTCGTGACATGAAACGCACCAAAAAGGTGCCATAGAGGGAAAGGAAACGCATGCGGCGGGCCAGGTAGGCAGAAAATGGGCCCGCCGCATGCGGTAAGCAGTCGCAGAATCACTCTTTCAGAACACTCACGGGCTTTCGTGAGGTCCAGGGCTGGAATTCCCCCTCCAAACCCGCCCTTCACGGATAGGCTTGGCACGCCCCTTGCAAACTGGATGCGGGGGCGGGCGAAAGCTCGCAACAAAAAAGAAGAGTGAGAGCGGCCCCGGGAGCGGGGAAAAACAGAAAAAATTCCGGGGCCGTTTAGTGTGCCAAAATGGCAGAGAAGCCAACGGCATTCGTTCAAGCAAAAAAGAAGGGAAGAGAGTTCAAAGATGAGGCTGGCAAGGGGGCTTCGGCCCCCGGACCACCACGCAAGAAGATTCCATCTACTATAAAAGGTGGACTCAGCAAACCAAGGACGACTGACAGAGGAAAACAAGATGGCCGCAAGAAGACTACTCGCCGCATTCGCGCTCGTTTCGATTTCGCTATTCTCATTTGGACCGCTTTCGGCCGGGGCCGCTCGTTCCACCTATCCGGTGGTATTTGCGCACGGCATGGGCGGTTTCGACAACCTGTTTGGGTTCGACTACTGGGGAGATGACTTCGGCCAGTTCGTGGGCGACCCCTGCGACGCGTTTCTCGAAACGCTCTGCAACTGGGACCTGGACGCCGGACAGAAGACGTTTGCCGCGCAGGTGCCCGCTTTCCAAACCTCGGTGGTCCGTGGCTACGACCTGGCCAATGACATCGAAGGCTACATGGCCACGGTCGGCGCTTCTTATGTAAACATCATCGGGCACTCGCAAGGTGGGCTCGACGCTCGCAAGGCCGCCTATGACCTGCGCGCCCGCAAAGGCCGCCAGGTGGTGCGTGTTCTGATGACGGTGTCTACCCCGCACCGCGGTTCGCCGGTGGCCAAGAAGATCCTCGACCTCGGTTCAGCCACGGCGGTCATCAACTTCCTCGCTTCCGTATACGGAAACGTGGTCTACCAGTCGGGCAACGACGGCTATGCGGGCGCCAAACAACTGGTGCATAACGACTACAGCTCCACGGACGGCGTGACCACCGGCACGAAAGCCTTCAACACGACCTATCCGAACAGCTCGAACGTGGCTTACCGCTACGTGTCCGTGGTCACGGCTCAGAACGGGGTCTCCGTGAACCCGGCGTTGCTTGCGCTCAAGACCCTGATCGACATCGACGGGGACGGCTACTGCATCGGGGACTGCGACAACGACGGCGCGGCCGGGAAAGGCGATGGAAGCAAGACGGACTTGGACGACGACGGCCTGGTGGGGATGAACTCCCAGCAAAACGGCTATCGCCTCAAATACACCGAGTGCTTCGCCTGCCTGGACACGCTGACCACCAACTCCTACACGGGCAATGTCACGAACGTGAACGAACCCAGCTCGCTTCAAATGACGTCCACCAGTGCCCTGCTCAACCAGGACCACGCGGATGTGGTTGGCGTCGGACCGGATACTTTCAGTGAAATGGAGTTCTACGCGGCGGCCATTCACTACATCGCCTCGTTCGACTGAACAAGGCCTGACCCAAGACCAACGGAGCATCCCACGCGGGGTGCTCCGTTTGTTTTTTGGGGGAGGCGGCGCCGAAAACTTCTTGTCCACGCACGCCAGGGAACCGCATCCGGTGGTGATTCGCGCCTCCGGCGCACGCAAACCGCGAGACACAAACCGGGAGAGAATGGAATGAAACGTATCCACTACATTGGCCTCGTCGCCGTTGCCGGCTTTTTGGTGGTCGCAGTCGTGCTGCTCTGGCCGTCTCACGACCCCGTCGAACGCCAGTTTGCCGAGCTGCGAAACAAGCCCGGCCAGGCCCGCCAGATACCGGACTCCGTTCTGGACGGATTGAAGTTCAAGGACCTCGGAGAAGGCGCTTTCGTCCGGGAAGGGGAACTCACTTTCGAGCAGATGGTGGCGGCGTTGCGCCAACGCTACGGCAAACACATGAACCATGCGTCCGGCCGGCGGCGCATGCTCGAAGAGCTCATCGCTTACCTGAGAAAGAAGTACCCGGAAACCTGGCCTGCCATGCTCCGGGATATCCTGGGCGCGGCCTTCCCGGAACAGGCCGAAAAGCTCTTTCGCCTTTCGGAGAACCTATACAAGTACAACAAGTTCCTGTCCGACAACCGCGGGCGATTGAACTCCATGAGCCCCGAAGATCGGTGGCGCTACCTCAGCGAGACCCGAGACGGCATTTTCGGCGAAGAGGGCAAGGAACTCTTCGTGGCCGAGTCGCAGGCTCACTCGGTTCGGGAGGGACTCAGCAAGATAGCTGCGCAGAAGGACAAGTCGGTCCAAGAGAAGTTGGGCCAGTTTCAGGAGACACTCCAGAAGACCTACGGCGACCAGCTTCCCACCGTGCTCAAGAATCGCAGCCAGACGCTCGTGAACTCGTTTGTCGACGTGATCCAGGACGACCTGTCCGGAATGGATCCCGCATCCCGCCGTTCCGTATTGAGAAGCATCCGCGGGAGTCTGGGCATGGACGGTTCGGCGCTGGAACGCTGGGACAATCTGGATCGCTCGCGGGACGATCGCTGGCAACGCGGTTTGGACTACGAGACGAAGCGGAAAGAGATCGTGACCTCCTACGCGGGCAGCGAGAGGGAAGAGAAGCTCGCCGAGTTGCGCCGCGAAAAACTGGGCGACCAGGCGGATGTCGTGGCGTCGGAAGAGGCCCAGGGCTTCTTTCGCTACCAACGCAAACGCCGCTTCGGCCGCGAGTAGGGCGACGGCGAAGCCACCAGGGCTCCTGGTGTCCGGTGGCTGCGCAACCAGGGAGGGTGTGCACCAAAGGAAGCGGGATCCATGGCTCCAGGTCGCGGGCGCGGGGGAGAGTATGGGACGCATGCGAACCGCAATCTTTCACCGCGCGCTATCCAGGTCCGAGCAAGTCCGTTTGCTTGGTCCGTCGCCGCTCGGCCGCTGAAAGCGCGCGTGCAGGGCGCATTCATGGGCACGACCGCACTCGCCCTATTTCAAAAGGGGAAAAACCCATCGGGGAACGAGCGCAATTCTGCACATGAGTGCCTTCGGGAAAACAGTCTCGGGAATGGAGCGAACGCAGGGTTGGCGATGCACGCTGGCAAGCCGCGCCGAAACGCATGAGAGCACATCAAGTCTGCACGCGCACTTGACGCAACTCGAGGGCGCGGGGATGGCCAGTGGCCGCAAGGGATACACAGCCTTCACCGCGCGGTCTCGAGCTCCGAGGAAGTCCGCTTGCTTGGTCCGTCACCGCGCGGCCGCTGATAGCGCGCGTGCCGACCGCGGTCATGAACACGAGCGCATTCGCCCTATCTCAAGAGGGGAGAGTCGTTCAGACTACGAACGCGAGATCGGACTGGAGTACTTCCGTGAGCAGAGCCTTGGGAATGGAGTGGGCGCGGGCGTGGCGATTCACGCTACCGGTCCGCGCCGAAACGCAGGAAGACGGAGGCAGTCAGCACGCGCTCTTGACGCAACTCAAGGGCGCGAGGAGCGGCCATGGCCGCAGAGAACGCCACAACCTTTCGCCCCGCGCTATCCAGGTCCGAGCAAGTCCATTTGCTCGGTCCGTCGCCGCTCGGCCGCTCAGAACGCGCGTGCCGACCGCGTTCGTGAACACGAACGCATTCGCCATCCCTCAAAAGGGAGAGTCGTTCAGAGTGCGAACGCGACATCGGACAGGCATACTTCCGTGGGCAGAGTCCTAGGGATGGGCTGAACGCGGGCGTGGCGATTCACGCTGCCGGGCCGCGCCGAAACGCACGAGAACAAACAGAGCCAGCACGCGCTCTTGACGCAACTCGAGGGCGCGAGGAAAGTTTGGAACCGCATATGAACCACAACCTTTCGCCGCGCGCTATCCAGGTCCGAGCGAGCCCGCGCTGTTGGTCCGTCGCCGCTCGGCCGCTGAGAGCGCGCGTGCCGACCGCGTCCATGAACACGAACGCATTCGCCATACCTCAAAAGGGGAAGCCATTCAGAATACGAACGCGACCTCGGCCAGGAATGCTTCCGGGGCCAGAGTCTTCGGAAGGTGGTGAACACCGCCTTGGCGATTCACACTGCCGGGCCGCGCCGGAACGCACGAGAACAAACAGAGCCAGCACGCGCTCTTGACGCAACTCAAGGGCGCGAGGAGCGGCCATGGCCGCAGAGAACGCACAACCTTTCGCCGCGCGCTATCCAGGTCCGAGCGAGTCCGCTTGCCGGGTCCGTCACCGCGCGGCCGCTGAGAGCGCGCGGGACGACCGCCTTCTTGGACAGGACTGCATTCGCCATACCTCAAAAGGGGAAGCCAGTCAGAATACGAACGCGACATCGGACAGGCATATTTCCGTGGGCAGAGTCTTAGGAATGGGCTGGACGCGGATGTGGCGATTCACGTTGCCGGGCCGCGCCGAAACGCAGGAAAGCGGAGGCAATCAGCCCGCGGTCTTGACGCAACTCGAGGGCGCGAGGAAAGTCTGGGACCGCATAGGAACCACAACCTTTCGCCGCGCGGTCTCGAGCTTCCGAGCTTCCGAGCGAGCCCGCGCTGTTGGTCCGCCACCGCTCGGCCGCCGATAGCGCGCCTGCCTCGCATTCCTACGAGTCTTGCCGATCAAAGCAGGCGACCTGATCAGTCCAATCTTTCAGTAAAACATTAGACAGCCGCCGTGCCTCTGCGTTCCTTTGGCCTGCGTGGGCCAGGAACCGTTCACTTGGAACGGCATCGGTGCACCACTTCAGGAGAAACAGCCATGAAACGCGTGACCTACATCAGCAATTTCTCGCGGCCCCTTTCGGCCGAAGAGCTCGAAACGATCGGTCGGGTCTCGGTCGCCAACAACCGACGCGATCATCTCACGGGGGTGCTCCTGTGCTTTCAGGGCATCTTCTTCCAGATTCTCGAAGGCGACGATGCCGCCGTGGACCGGACCTACCAGCGCATCCAGGCGGACGATCGCCACGCCAACATCTTTCTCGTGAACATGGAAACCAGTATTCGCGAGCGGCTCTATCCGGACTGGGAAATGAAGCTTGTCGTCCTCGACGAATCCAACGACGACCTCGTTCGCTCCGTTCGCAGTCTGCTGGGTTCGGTGACGCGCACGCACCGCATCCTCGAAAAGTACGCGCCGCTCACGATACTCCGTCGCATTCAAGAAGGCATCGACCCGCTTTCCCTGAGCTTCCGCTACGTGGAACGAACCGTGATCTTCTCCGACATATTCGCCTCGACGACCCTCACCGAGCACCTGGGCCCTGGAGAGGTCTCTTCCCTGCTCGACGACTACTATCGCATCACGCTGGGCGCCATCAAGCGAACGAATGGAGTGGTCAGCAAACTCACGGGCGACGGACTCATGGCCTACTGGCCTGCTGACGCCACCGACCAGGCCCTCACAGCATGCGTGGAATCGCTGCGCGAGCTTGCCTCCTACCGCGCTCTCTCGAAGGGCCGCATCGGGCGGCTCCTGTACGCCGGTTTCGGAGTGGCTTCCGGTCGCGTGCTGGAGGGAAACATCGGCTCCAATGTGAAGAAGGACTACACGCTGCTCGGCGATACCGTCAACAAGGCCGCCCGGCTCGAAGGCGTGACCCGTCGCGTGCAACATGGGCTCGTGCTCGATGAGTCCGTGCGCCCGCACATGGGGACGGCCTACACGGCCCTGCGACTCGGTCGCTATCGCCCCAAGGGCAAAACGCAATTGCTGGAAATCTACACCCTGGAGGAACCTGCCGTGAAATTGGTGTTGCCCGAAGGCGGACTCCAGTCGGAGATTCTGCGCAGCGGACTTGCGGCGGCGTCCTGAGGCGCCACGACGCGCTGCCCACGGAGGTGTGCATGCGGATTCTCGTTACCGGCGGCACCGGTATGGTGGGCAGGGTCCTCGTCGGACGACTGTTGGCCCTCGGTCACGAGGTCCGAGTCGTATCCCGTGACGCGAGCCGTGCTGCCCGCGTACTTCCGGAAGGCGTGCAGGTCTTCTCCTGGGCCGGTGATGATTCCCCGCCACCGGCCGCAGCCCTCGCGAATGCAGAGGCGGTGGTGAACCTCATGGGTGAATCGATCGCGGGGCGTTGGACCGCGCAGCGAAAGGAGCGAATCCGTGCCTCACGCATCGACGTCACTGCCACGCTGGGACGGGTGCTGGCTCCCGAAGTACGCTGCTTTGTCTCGGCTTCGGCGATCGGCTACTACCCCAGCCACCCGGAGCAGGCATACGACGAGACATTCGAGAGAACCGATCGCGACGACTTCCTTGCGCAAGTCGTCCTCGATTGGGAAGCGGCCGCGTCTGCCCTGCGGACAGCACAGCGTCGTGTGGTCTGCCTGCGCATCGGCCTCGTCCTCGGCCAAGGAGGAATACTCGGCGCGGTTTTGCCCATCTTTCGCTTGGGCCTGGGAGGTCCGCTCGGCGACGGTCGCGCCTGGACCAGTTGGATTCACGTGGAAGACGTGGCGGGTCTCATTGCCTTTGCACTCACCGATTCACGGCTGGACGGTCCACTCAACGCCACGGCCCCTGATCCCGTACGCTTTGGTGAGTTCACACGCGCATTGGGCAGGGCCCTTCACCGGCCGGCATTCCTCGCTGTTCCGGCATTCGCCGTGCGCGCGGCGCTCGGCGAAGCGGCGCAAATGGTTCTGGGCAGCCAGCGGGTTCACCCCGCCCGCGCGCTCGAACTCGGCTACAGCTTTCGGTTTCCCGACTTGCCCGGCGCGCTCGAGGACATCCTGGGCCGCCGATCTTGACACGCCACCTTCATGAAAGACCGCCTTCGTCGATGTCTCCATGGCTCAACCGAAAGGACGACCGCTCACGCAGGACTTCGAGTGCGTGACCTTCGTCAGGGTATTCGTGAACAGTTCGGGTGTTCCCTCGGTCCGCACGATCTCGATCTGCTGAACGAGGT
Organism: uncultured Leptospiraceae bacterium; assembly: GCA_964585735.1. GTDB lineage: Bacteria > Spirochaetota > Leptospiria > Leptospirales > Leptonemataceae > CAZPFB01. The sequence continues at coordinate 51,798 of CAZPFB010000004.1, read as the reverse complement.
TCTTGGGGAATCCGGCCGACTCGTAGTCGTTCGAAATATTAAAATGAACAGAATGTATTCCTCGATAAACTAATTCCCGCATGGCCGGATCGATGAGCGTGTGCAGATCGCCCTCGAAATTGTCGCGCTTGACCTCGACCTGCCGCTTTCCGTCCCAGTACTCGACTTCGACCCGGGATCGGAGCAGCTTGAGCTGCTCTCCCGGCCGGCCATCCGCCCCACGCCGGTACAGTCGCACCGCAACCGATCGAACCTTCTCGCCTTCGGCGAGGCTCTGCGCGTATCGGAGAGACAGCCGGATCGGACGCCCGAACTCAAGGTCGTAGTGCAGCGGCGCGAGGTCCAACTTCACCTGTCGACCACCCAACTCGTACGTGTAGCTCTGCTTTGCGTCAGGGACGTAGCGCGAGTAGCTCGAAGAGCAGGCGATGAGAAGCTGAAGGAGAACCACGGCGCTGATTCGGAAGGTCATTCGGCGCAGCTTTCTTCTGGCGGGGGTCATGGACCGAGGATCGGGAAGAGCGACGCGTCCCTGTCAAGATCGATTGTGACGGCACCGGCCTCGCGCGGCGAGGAACGCGCTCGGGATCCTCGACAGGTTCGAAGGCGAAAAGGGGCGCGGTCGTGCGACCGCGCCCCAGCCGGAATCAGGCGGCTTTTTCCTCATCCCGCCGTTCGCCGGAACCGAAGCGCACGTTCTGCGCCACGATTTTCAGGCGGCTGTGGGACTTGCCGTCATTGTCCTTCCAACGATCCTGTCGGAGTTGGCCGGTGACCGTCACGTAGCGCCCTTTCTTGAGGTACTGAGCGCACGTTTCGGCCAGCCGATCCCAACACTCCACGTCCACGAACGATACGGACTTGTCGCCGTCTTTGGCCCCCCACTCGTGGTTGAGGGCTACCGCAAAACGGGTTACCGTCTTCTCGTTCTTCGTTTGTTTTGTTTCCGGATCCCGGACGAGGTTCCCGTCCAGAATCGCAATCGCCAGATTTTTCATCCTGATGCTCCTGCTTTGATTTGTCAGGGATGGGTCGGTCGAACCGCGCTCGTTGCGAAAAAAATCGCTGGCGAAGACCTTTTTCGCGACCGCCGAAGAAGCTGCGCGGCGGAACCGGCGTGTGAGTCCGCGCAGGATGCCTTACAGGACTCGAGCTACAACCACTGCGCGGCAAACAGCGAAAACCCAATGAGTACGTAGGCGAGGGTTTCCCCCGCAATGAGGCCGCCACCCAGAAGCGAAGCCGGATTCATCTCGTCTGCTGGCCTGCTATCCGTGGCGCTTTTTCGAGAGGCCACGAGATCCCACAGGCTGCGCAGGACACTCCCACCGGCAAACCACGCCGCCGCACGGAAAGAGACGAACCCGCCAAAGGAAAAAGCAAATGGCGACGGGAGAAGGATGGCGTCCACGACGAAATCCAGGGCCGGGCGGGGACTGAAGACGGGTCTTCCCTCGACCTCCCGCGTGCAAACGCGACGGAGCACCGCCAGCAGGATTCCGACGACGAAACCCGTGACGAGTGCTTCCACCTGCGCCGAGCTCATGGCACGAACGGTCCGCACGGTTCCGGCAAGTTTCAGGCTCATGGCCGATTCCCAGCCTGAAACCGGGGGAAAAACGAGCAGTTCGGGAAACGCCGCAAAAAAGAAAGAGCCCAGTGCCGGCGTCAGCATAGCCCCGACGAGAGTCCCCACCGTCTGAAACGAGAATTGGACGCTGCGATCGCTGCCGAGTCGGGCCCCGGTGGAACGATCCTGCTGCATGTCCACGCCCACGCTGCAGGCCACGAGCACCGCCCCACCGGCAAAGAGCAGCGCGCGCGCGTCGATGGCGCCGGCCAGTGAGGCCGCTGCCGTCGCCAGAACGAAAGCCGAGGAGATGGGATTGAGATCGCTCTTGCCTGTGGAGATCCCGTTGGCCAGAATGAAAACCGGCACGAGGAGCAGCACTGCCAATGCCGCGGCGACCGGAATTCCCTGCCAGAGGAGCGCGAACAGACAGAGGACCGCGGTGAGGCCACCGGCCGACCACATCCAGAGCGAATTGCCCGCGGTCTGGGTCGTGGCGCGGCCATTCAGGGAGCGCGCGATCGCCGATCGGAGCAGAGGCAGCATATAGACCAGAGCTCCACCGACGATCATCGCCAGCGCAAACAGGTAGCCGATCGAACGAAACGAAGAGCCGGACGCCAGACGCCCCGTGGCGACCAGCCACGGCTCGAGAGCCAGACCGATCGCAGCAAGCGTCACCGCAGGCAGACCGATCCGCGCGCCGACAATCAAGCCGGCGCCCGGCACGGCGGCCGAAAAGTGCGAAAGTCCCGGTACGACGGACAACGCGCGCGAGACGAACGGAAGCGCTGTGGAAAAGCCCAAAGCAGCGCCCGTGCCCAACCCGCGCACCGACCTGCGAAACAACTGCGGGTCTGTGAGGGCGCGCAGAAGGTCGGCGACGGCCCGCCCGGAAGGAAACTCCAGCTGCCAGCGATCCACCAGAAGCGGCGTCGTGAGATTCCCGACGACGATTCCGAACAGACCCGCGCACATCAGGTACACCGTCACTTCCCACCAGTGCGGAATGGGAAGACCCAGCCACGCTGCACTCTGCAAGAGCGTGACCATGCCACCCAGCGACCCCATGGCCGAGGCGAGCGTTTGGATGTAGTTGGCGCCGTGTCTCCCCTCCGGCCCGTACCAGATGCTGACGACGCTCCCGAGAATCCCCGCGAGAATCGAACCGCCGAGAAAGAAACCGAGCTTGAAGTTCATGTACGCCGCGGACACCGCGGCCAGCGGACCGAGCAGCAACACGCCCAATGCCAGGTAGACCAACATGCGTCGATCGCGCATAGGCGGAGAGTCTGAGCTTCCGACGAAGCGTCAATCAAACGACGCAACCGCGAAGGCGCACCGCTCACCTCGCTCTGTAGCAGGGAACCGGACCCGGAGAGCCGTACAGCTTGCGGAGTGCGGCACGCGGTTCGCTGCGCAGGAGGACCTCTCCCGGCCGGCAAGCCTTCTGAAAAGAGCGCACCAAGAGAAAGTGCAGCGGCGGTACCGGAATGCCGCCTGCTGCCTGGGGGCGGAAGGCGCCACACCGCGCCGGTCGCGTTGGGAGCGTTGAGAGCGTTGAGAGCGTTGGGCGACCTGCTGCGCGCCCTTCGTCCGGGCTTGGTTCGCCCAGGCAAATCCAGGCGAGCGGCGTACTCTGTGAGTACAGATTCCAGGACGAATAGGGATCGGCAAGCCCGACCGAGTAGAACATCGGATAGATTAGAATGCCGACAGCCAGACCCCGAAAGGCCCTGCCTTCTGTCCAGGGAGCCGCACGGGCCACGTTCGCGAGGCCGGACTGCGGAGCAAGGGTCCACCAGATGGCGCCGACGAGAAACAGGTTCCAATTCCAGACGCCCTGGTTCCAGTTCCAATGCACCAGCAGGCCGAAAATCGCCAGATGCAGCAGGCTCCCGACAAGCAGGATGATTCTTTGCATTAGCTGCGTGTTATTGGCCATGAATACAAACCCGAAGACGCACACGCCGAGCGCCATCTCGACCGCAGCCACGACGAGGTTTCCCGGTGCGGGTCCCCAGACTTCCACGAGACCGAACGGCGCAAGCGAGAAGGAGTCCGACGACAGAAACACGGGCGAAGACAATTTCCATGCGCCCGCGTAGAACCACAACGCGGCCAGATGCGCGAGGAGCACGAAGCGCCCTCCCCTTCCCGCGAAGCCTGCGGGCATGGCCAGAGCAAAGGATACGAACTGGGGTTGCAGGGATTCCGGTTGCACTGCGACCGAAAGAGCCGCGCAACAGCAGTACAACAGGAAGCCCACCCGGGGACGAACGACGAAGAGCGCGGCCGAAAGCACGATAGGCAGGAACGTGCCTTCGAAAAGCGTTCGGGCCACCCAGACCGACGCGATTACGTGGACCGCCACCCAGACGCGGAAGAGGAGTCGCCTCCAATCCGGATGGACAGGCGTCTGCATTGCGCCGATGGTGGCCCGAGACGCCGAATCGGCAAGCCCAACCCACGATTCTCCCCAATGACGTCGTTCTTAATTGCGCTCGGACTGGTCCTCTTGTTTGCGGCAATCCTGATCGTGCCCGTTATCCGCCCGCGCAAAGATGCTTTCCGTTTCTACGTTTCCGGACGTTCGGGAGTCGGGGACCTCCTCTTGCGGCGGCGGACACTGCTCGAAAACCTGCGCGATCTGGAGATCGAACGAGAGCTGGGGAAGCTTTCGCCCGCGGACTTCGAGGATTTGGCCCTGCCGATAGCGCGGGAATTGTCAGGAGTGGAGCAGGCCCTGGAAGCGAGTCGCGGGAAGACGACCGCGCCCGCTTCGGTGCGGCGCCACCGGCTGGGCTTCACCTGTCCGGTCTGCGGCTGTCTCAATCGCGGCCAAACAATCACCACCTGCGGTCAGTGCGGGACGGACTTCTCATGACTCGGTACCGACAAATCATGCTTCCGAGGTTCGTCTGGACCACCGCCTTCCTTATCGGAACGCTCGTGGCACCGTCAGCTCGCTCTGCGCCGGAAGCCGAGCCGGTGCGCATTCGCGGACTCATCGTCAATGGCACTACCGGTCGCCCGAGTGCGGTGGCCAAGCTCGAACTCATCGACCCGGCCGCCGGGATGAGGCCCATTCAGACCCAGGCAAATGCCGGGCCTGAGTTCCGGTTCGAACCCGTAGCCAGACCGCAGGGTCCCCTGCTCGTCCGCGCCCATCACTCCGGCGAGACCTACGTGGCCATGGTCCCGCCCACGCCCGCTTCGTGGAACGCGCAGCAGCGCGTCGAGGTCTTCGAAGCAGTCCCGATGCCCGCGGACTTCGTGCCGCGCACCGCGCTCCAGGTCACGAAGGAACCCGATCGGCTCGTGGTGTCGCGCATCGTGGCCGCCCACAATCGCTCGCGCACCACGTACCGCACGGATCAACTGGAGATTCACGTACCTGCTGTGGCCGTCGATCTGCGAGGGTCCATGCAGCAGGAGGGCAGTCAAATGCCGGTACCCCTTCAGCTGGCGCGCAACGGGGACATCGTGCGCATCGGCCGGGGCCTGAGGCCCGGGAACGCGGCCATCACACTCGAGTACGTCATCCCCGGCAGGTCGTTCGAGGATGCGCCGCCCCGCAACACCGCCGACCCGGGCGCCACGGCCGCGCCGGCCACCGTTCTTTGGTGGCGGCCCGCCGACGCGCGTCCGCGCGTGACCGGCGGAAGATTGGAGGAAGTCGATACCGGAAATCTCGGAGTGGCCCTGCGCATTCACTATCCGCCCGGCGGTCGCGTCACGCTCGACTTCTCTGCCGGCAGCTCTGCACCTTCGTCCGCTCCGCGCGTGGAGGCCAATCCCATCTTCGACTCCGCAACCGTGAGTCTCGCGGGCGTCGTCCTGTTTGCTCTCGTCTTCTTTGCGCTGACCGCCGTGGCTGTCGGTTCCGGTCTGCGCTTGGTCCGCGCAGGGGACAACTCCGGCGGACGGGGACGTACTTGAGTCTGATCGAACTTGAAGGGATCGGCCGGCGGTTCGGTTACCGTCGCGTACTCGAAGGCGTGGACCTGAAAGTCGCGCCAGGCGACCTCGTTTGCCTGCTGGGTCCGAACGGCGCGGGGAAGAGTACGCTCCTGCGAACCATTTCCGCGCGGACCGCGCCGGACGCGGGCAGGCTGCTCCACGAAGGACGGCCGGTGCTCACCCAGGAGGATCGCAGACACCTGCTTGCCGTCACAGCAGAACTCTCACACCAAACCGGGCTGTTGCTCGACCAGACAGCCCCGGAGAATCTCCGCTTCTTTCTTTCCATCTCGCGCAAACCCGAGGGCGACCGGGAACAGAGGATCGCAGCAGCCCTCACGCGCGTCGGCCTGGCACACCGCTCGCTGGATCCGGTCCGTCAGTTCTCGCGGGGCATGCGGCAACGACTCGCTCTCGCGCGCGTCTTTCTTGCTCGGCCGCGCATCGTTCTGCTCGACGAACCCTTCACGGGATTGGACGCGCGCGGCCAGGAGTTGCTCGTAGAATGGATCGCTGAGGAACGGAGCCGCGGGACGGCGTTTCTCGCGGCCATTCACTCCGAGGAGCACCTCGAAGCAAAGGCCACACGCTTCGTGTACCTCAAAGAAGGGCGCGTTGTGGCGGACATCGAGCGCGCGCGCTACGGACCGGCGGCCCGAAGCGAGGTTCGCCGTCTGCTCTACGGCGCGTGAGCCTGCCGGACCCCAGCAAAGGCCACGGCCCTCCGCTCTTCAGACGCGCCCGAGAGCCCGGCGGTACTCCGCGAGGCAGCGCTCCCTGGCGAACCGATGTTCTACGATGGGCGCGCGACGCAGATCCTCTTCGGTGAGCCACCGGCGCACGTACGCCCCATCGGGATCGAAGCGCCGGGCCTGTTCGCTCGGATTGAAGATTCGGAAGTAGGGAGCCGCATCGCAACCGGTTCCCGCCGCCCATTGCCAGTTGCCGACGTTGGAGGCCAGCTCGAAGTCGAATAGCTTCTCTGCGAAGTACCGCTCACCCCGACGCCAATCGATCAGCAGATGCTTGCATAGGAATCCGGCTGTGACCATGCGCACGCGATTGTGCATGAAGCCGGTGGCAGCCAGTTCGCGCATGCCCGCGTCCACCAGCGGGTAGCCGGTGCGGCCTTCCCTCCATGCCTGAAAGTCCTCTTCCGCATCGCGCCACTGCACCGAGGCGTACGCGGGACGAAAGGATTGGTCCACGGTGTGCGGGAATTCGAAGAGGATCATCGCAAAGAAGTCCCGCCAGGCCAATTCGGAGAGAAACACTTCGCTTTTGTCCCGCGCCGCTCGCATGAGCTCGCGAATACCGAGCGTCCCGAATCGCAGATGCACACCGAGCTTTGTCGTCCCGGGCAGGTCCGGTCGGTCGCGCTTCGTTTCGTAGCGCGCAATCACCTCGGTGTCTATCCGGGGCGCCACCTCGGGAACCGGGATCCGCGGCGCTTCGAACCCGAGTTCGGCCAGCGAAGGCATCGACCTCGGCGGACCTTGCTGAAGAGCATCGAGCAACCGCTCCGAGCCCGTCGACTCCAGGGCTGCCTTCTCCAACTCGACGCGCCACCTCCGGAAGTACGGAGTGAAGACACTGAAGGGACCAGCGTCCGCGCGACGCACTTCGACCGGTTCGAAGACCAGGTGGTCCTTGCATAAGACCAATTCGACGCGGGCCGGCCCCAGCGCGCGCGCCACTTCCCGGTCCCGCGCGATCGCGTAGGGTTCATAGTCCCGATTGGCAAAGACGGTGCGCACCGGAAGTTCCGCTGCAAGGCGCGCGAGCACTTCTGGCGGCTTTCCGAGCTCGACGAGCAGCGGGCACCCGCGCATGTGAAGCTCGTCGCGCATACGACCCACTGCCGCTTGAATGAATGCGACGCGCGGGTCGGTTCGGGGGAGGGGCGCGAGGATCGCCTCGTCGAAGACGAACAAGCACACGACGGGCAGTCCGCTCCGCAGCGCACGGGACAGCGCTGCGTTGTCTGCCAAACGCAGGTCGCGCCGGAACCAATGGAGCGCAATTCCCGCCCGCGCAGTGAGGGCCTCGGTCATGCGGCGACTACAGGAGCTTCTGCCGGGCAAGCGAAGCGCGCAACGCGATTCCCGGCGCGGATCCTGCACGGAAGAAGACCGGCGGCTGTCCGAGCGGCGCGCTGACCGTCAGTTCGACCGGGCCGGTCGCGCTCTCACCGCTCCACAGATTCACCCAACTCCCTTTCGGCAGGTACAGCTTCTTGGTGACAGCTCCTGGATCCAGGACCGGCGCCACGAGGATGTCGGAACCCAAAAGGAACTGCTCGAAATGAATCGCGTACGTGCGCGTGTCCTCGGGGTAGTGAAAGAACAGCGGGCGAACGACCGGCCATCCCCGTTCGCTCGCTTCCCGCACGAGCCTCTTTCTGTAATCGAAAAGGGCGGCGAAGATGCGTGCCATGCGCGCAAAATGGGCCAGGGTCTCGGGATCCGAGTGGAACTGGTGGTTGGCGTCCGGGCGATTCCCCTCGTGTGTGCGAAAAACGACGTTGAAGGCGGCCAGCTCGGCCCAGCGCATCTGCAACTCCTTGGTCCGATGGTAGTTCATGAGCGGATTGGTGATCGTCGTGTAGCCGCCGATGTCGCTGTGGTTGAAGGCATAGCCGGAGAGGCCGCCCGAGAGCAGTCCGGTGACGGCGGTCTTGATACCGTCGTAGCGATCCCAGGAAACCAGTTGGTCTCCGAGCCAAAACAGTGTGCTGTGGCGCGGGCTGCGCGTGTATCCGGAGCGAGTGAAGAAGACGATGTCGCCTTCGCGGCCGGCTTCGCGCACCGCCTCCCGGTTGACGCGCGCCCATTCTTCGGGGTAGCGGTTGTGGTATTCCCGCGGCGATCCCTCATGGAGGCGCGCGTCGAAGGGCAGGCCTTCGCCGAAGTCGGCCATCCAACCCGAAGCGCCCGCCTCGGCAATCAGGTTCTTCTTGATGACATCCTTGACCCAGGCCCGCGTCTTCGGATACGAAAGATCGAGGAGCGCCGTCGGAAATCCCACATGCTCGATGATGTAGGACCGATCACGGCTGTCCTTGATCAAGAGCCCCAGCCGGTCCGCCTCCGCAAACAGGTTGCGCCGATGGCCGGCTTTGCCGGAGGCATCGACCAGAAACGGATTGATGTAGACCATGAGGCGAGCGCCGCGCTTGGCCAGCGTCTCGCGCAACTCGTTCCAGCCCGGATAGCGCTCGTGATCGAGTTCCCAGTTCCACCAGAGCTGCTTGCCGAAGTTCGTGACACGCTGGCCCTGCCAATCCTGAAGCCAGAAGGCGGCAATCGGAACCGAAAGCTCGTCGAGCCGGCCGAGCACCCGACGCACCGCCTGGGTTCCACCCTGCATGCCCACGATGGCCCCGCGATGCACCCAGTCGGGTAGTGCCTGCTGTCGGCCGGCAAACAGCGTGTATTCCTCCAGTAATTCCCCCGGCGAGCTGCCGGAGATCACCGAGAGGTCCACACTGCCGGAAAACGCTTCGATCGAAAAGCGATCGTCCGCGCGCATGTCAAACACGGAGTACTGGTAGTTTTCGAGAAACAGCGCCCTCAACCGACTCGTCATCGTGAACGGAACCGGCGCGTAGCTCGTGTGCCAGTCGCCGCCGGATTTGGCCGTGACGTCCGCGCCGAAGGTGATCGGCTGCGCGCCACGCCCCACTCCCTGCTCCATGACCAGAATGGGCACGCGCTTGCCTTTCAGATCGAAGTAGGTGAACTGCTCGCCGAAACCAAAGAAGCGCTCCTGTTCATCGGAAGCAAAGTGCAAATAGAGGCGATTGACCTCCGGATTCGCGGTCGACACCTGAAAGCGCAGGCGACGCGGCGTGGGCATGGAGAAGTCCAACGTGTAGCCGACGGATGGCCGGCCCCCTTCGCAGGAGAGGCTGCCGACGATGCGCACACCCGAAGGCGCGGCCACAAACGATTGCACTTCTTGGTGCAGGCAGCGCAGACGGATCCGATCTTTCAAAAAGAACGAACCCAGCTTCTCGTGCACGGTCTCGCTCCCCACCGCCGCGGTGACGAAGGCACGGCCGGGCAGAGACGAAAGCACGATCCGGTCCGTCACACGATCGCGCACGGAGAAGACGGCTGCGCCTTTGTTTCCGCCAAGCGTGATGTGAAATCGACCGAGGACTGCATCCCCAGAGACGGGGCGTTCCGAAGGCCCGATTTCGAGCCGACCGTTCCCCGGGGCCCCCAAGGGCCGACACGCCACGGAGATAACCAGCGTGGCGAAAGGCGCAACGAGCACAGAGCTGTACCGTGAGGTACGGCGAGAAGCCTTCTTCATGGGGAAAGGGCGACCGGACGGTCTACCGGATCAAGCCTTTTCGGCAGGCGACGTCAACGCGGGCCGAGCACGTCTACTTGAAGCACCTGATGGACCGCCACATCGACGGGCTCGCCCTTTCGGCTGACGCCACGATAGCGACCGTCGACTTCGCGGACGAATCCACGCAGGACGCGGCCGTCGCGCAGCGTCAGTTGGACTTCGATGCCGACCACAGCGCTTCCCCCCGGACCCCTGCCGGGTGCTGTAGGACGGCCCGCCTGGACACGTTCGACTTCCCGTACCCGCTCGACCAGTTGCACAGGTTGCACGGGCGCGATTCGCTCGGCCCTGCTTTCGACCGAACGCGCCCCCTGACCGGGTGTAAGCACGAGTGGTCCCTCCTTTGTGAGCTCCGCGGAATGATTGCCGGGAATGGACTCCGGTGGGACATCGCTTCCCGGCGGCTGCTCGGTCAGAGCCCGACGCGACTCCGGGGAAACGGCAGCAACGGCCACCTCGCCGCGCAAGACGCGTACGGTGGCCGGCCGGCCGCGCGGCGCCGCGAGTTCCACGGAAGTGCCGCGAAAAGAGACGAAGAGTCCGCCGGCCACCAACTCCACGACCTCGTCGGCGCGGGAGCGCTCCGCGCCGACGATCACGTGGCCCTCTTCGAGCACAACGCGCCAGCCGCGCGACGACCGCAGGATCACGAGCCGACCGTCCGCTCGAAGTTGCAGCGCCAGCTCCGGCTTTCGCGCCGAGCGGTACTCGCAGACGGCAAACGGACCGCTGCGGATCTGCGCGCCGCGACCCACCGCTTCGATCCGGCAATCACCGAACGTGGTCACCGGAGATAGTTGCATTTCATCAAGTGTATGCATGCGCGGCGGCCGGGGCTCCCGCGTGAGAAAGAAGAGAGCGCCCACGATAAGGGCCGCCGCCGCGCCCGCCGACCCGCCGATGGACCAAAAAGACCGCGAAGGGCGAATGGGCAGAGGGCCCCGCAGTGAGTAGGTCTGAAAGCCGGACCGGCGTACCTGTTCGAGGGCCAGTTCCACGTCGAGGCGCGCAAACAAATCCCGCCGGGCAGTCCGGTCTCCGGAAAGCGTCTCGGCCCAGCGAGCCGCTTCGGCGGGCGACATCTCGCCAGCTACGAAACGCTCGAGGGCGCGTCCGGTGAGGTCGTCTTTTTCTTTTCCCCCCATCGAGTCCGTCATTCCTCCATGCGAATGTCGCGCCGGCGCAACCTGTCTTTCAAGAGTGTCAGCGCTCCGGCCATCTTCCGACTCACGGTGCGTCGCGAAAGCCCCGTGAGCACGGCCGTTTCATCGAGCGTCTTGCCCTCCAGGCGATGCAGACACACGACCGAACGCTCGGGCTCCGGCAGTTCCCGAATCACCGCAAGTATCTCCTCGGTGGCCAGAAGTGTTTCCACCTCCTGCCCGGGGGGCCTTCGCAGCTCATCGACCAATCGATCCTCCTCCAAGCCCGGGTCTTCCACCGCGCCGCGACGGGACAGGTGGCTCTTGAAAGCGTTGGCGGCCACGCCGAAGAGCCACGCCCCCCGCTCGCCACGCGCGGGATCGAAGGATTCCCAGTAGCGCAGAGCTCGCAGGAAGACCTCCTGCATCAGATCCTCTGCCAATTCCCGGTCTCCGGTCTTTCGGAGAAAGAACCCGAACACGCGATCGCGATAGTCGCCGTACAGCTGCCGAAACTGCGCCTGAAATTCCTCCATGGAGTTGCGTCGTACACCACCGCCGCTCCGGCCACATTCCCGCAAGTGATTCCGTTGATTTCTACCAAGAAGAGCGATGCTTGGTGCCACTTTTTTGCCTTGCGCGGCCGCGGGCGACCCGTGGAGACTCGGGTCGTGAAGGCCGCTGTCGTACGGGTCTGTTCCAGGGCAGCGACCGGCCGCTTCATGACGATCCTGTTCGCGTCGTCCGTGTTGGCGCCGGCCGTCGCGGCCGACACGGTGATCCTCTCAAACGGTCAGCGGCTGGACAACGTCACGACCCGGCTTCAGCGGGACAGCCTGGAAGTCCGTCACACGAATGGGCGCCGCCAGAGCATACCGCTGCGCAACGTCCGCAGGATCCTGCGAACTCCGGTGAGACCACCTTCGCCTCGGCCCGCGCCCCGCAAGCCCACTCGACCAGTGCCCATCCCGGCACGAAGGGAAGCCAAAAAGAAAGAACCCGAACGCACCGGCCGCAGGATCGCTCCGGTGCGGGATTCGCAGCGCGCCTCACGGCCCCATACCGCCATCCACATCCGACCTTCGCGCAGCGACCGGCCCGGCCCCGCGCGCCGATCCCGCTTCGCCCCGACCACTCGATCCGACGCGAGCAGTGATCGGTTCGACCAACTGTTCACGGCATCGCTTCTCCCCTGCTGGTCCGGGCTGGTTCATCTTCCCGAGCGCCGACTCTGGGGATTCGGAGCGGTTGGCCTCGAGGCGCTGTTCGGACTCGCCGCTCTGGTTTATCTGCGACCGCAGCCGTTCCCGGCCGAGACAACCCTGGCGCGCGCGGAGCACTTCCTGCTTCTGTTCGGCGCCACGCAGCAGCAGGAAGCAGCCGTCCAGACCTTCAGCCTCGTTCGCCTCCGGTTTCTGGAAGGGCGCGTGGCACTGCCCGGTCGCGACAACACCTACATCCGGCTCACCGAACACCGAGCTCGATTTCGTTTCTTTGCGGGCGCGTTTCTGGCCGTCACGACCGCCGATCTGTTGCTGTTGCGCCGCTGGACCCCGCCCGAAACCAGGAACACGCCGCCAACGCGCTCACGCGCTGCCGCGGCTGCACAGGCGAAGGAGCCCGCCGACGGCGCACGCACGAACACGCCTGCCACCCTCGAACTCTTCGCGGGAAGTAGCGAGGACGGTGGCGCGACGGTGGGGCTGCGTATGCGGTGGTAGCCCGCGGAACCGGAAGAGCCAACCGCCTTCAACCGGAACGGTCAGGCGTGGATCCTTGCGCAGTCGTCATGTCGCCGAAGAGTTCCTGCTCGACCGGCGCGGGAGAACGAACGGCTCGCTCGACCGGTTGCATTTCACGGATCTCCTGCCCGCCCGAAGCGCCCAGATCCCGAAAGCGGCGCGCGGAGACGAGCACGCGACTTTCGAAAGAACCCACGGCGCGGTTGTAGGCCTGCACGGTTTTCTCGAGGCCACGGCGGATGTCGGTGAAGCGCTCGGCCAGAAGGGCAATGCGGTCGTACAGGTTCTTTCCCAACCGACTGATCTCCAGCGCGTTCTCGGCCACCTGCTCCTGACGCCAGCCGTACGCGACCGCACGCAGGAGCGCGATGAAGGTCGTGGGCGTGGCGACGATGACCCGCCGTTCCACGCCGTACTCGATGAGCCCCGGGTCGGCCTCGAGGGCGGTGCCGAAGAACGGGTCGGCGGGCAAAAACAGAACCACGAACTCGGGTGTGTTGCGGAGCCGATCCCAGTAACCCTTGGCGCCCAGACTCGCAATGTGCGAGCGAATGTGGCGCGCGTGCGCCAAGAGCGATTCGCGCCGCGAGTTTTCGTCATCGGCTTCGAGGGACTCCAGGTACGCCGAGAGCGGGGCCTTGGCATCGACCACCAATTCGCGCCCGCCCGGCAACTTCACGATCAGGTCGGGACGCTGGTAGCTTTCGTCAGTGGGGATAGTCTCCTGAGAAACAAAGTCGCAGTATTCGACCATTCCCGCCAGCTCCACGACGCGCTTGAGTTGGATCTCCCCCCAACGCCCGCGCACGGAAGGAGCGCGCAGCGCCTTGACCAGATTGGCCGTTTCCGTTTGCAGTCGGACCTGAGTTTCGCCGAGCGATTGCACCTGCCGGCGCAGATCGCCGTAGGCGTCGGCGCGCGACTTCTCGAGTTCCCCAATGCGACCGTCCACACGCGTGAGCGCCTCGTTGAGCGGCCGCACGAGTTCGTCGATGGCGCGTGCCCGTTCGGCCAGGTCGGTGCGCGCCCCGTGCTCGTGCTTCTCCAACACCTGCTTGGCCAAATCCAGAAACGAACTGCTGTTGCGATCGAGCGCGTCGGCCGAAACGGAACGAAACGTATCCACCAACTGCGCGCGGGTTTCTTCGAAAGCGGCCATGCGTTCCTGGGCGCGAGAGCGCTCTTCGCGCAGCACTGCTTCCAACTCGGCCACGCGGGCGCGTCTCTCCGCGTCCTGCACGAACAAATCGGCAATCCGACGGTCCCGGTTTTCGAGCTCGTCGCGCAGCTCCTTCTGTCGGGTGAGCGCGTCCTCCACACGCTGCTTCAGCGCGGCCGATTCGGAGGCGAATTCCAAACGTGCCTGCTCTGCCCAGCCCGGCCGGGCCAGTCGAAAGAACGCAAACACGACCAGCCCGCCCAGGAGGGCACCGACCAACAGGCAACCCAGTGCCAAAACGACCCAGCTCATCTTGCTTCCTCAGGCGACCGCCCAGGCCAGCGGCGCGACATAATCCCGTCGCCCCTCGGCCCCCATTCTGTAAAGGACTTCCAGGGGCGCCGCGGGCTTTCGCGCCTTCGCGGGTCGGCAACGCGCGGCCTTTGCGTCAGCCCCGGGTCAGGGTTTAGGGTCAGGGCCCGGGCCCGGGCGCGCTCTTGGCCGCTGGTTCTGGAACCGCCGGGCGCGGCCGTTCCAGAGCGGCCAGCAGTTGTTTCTGGAGCGCCACGAGATCCTTCTGTGCTGCCTCGAGCGCGCGTTGCGCCCGGCTCAACTCCGTCAGCCGTTCGTCCAGCAGCGCACGCAGGCGACGGGCTTCCTGATCGAGACTGCGGACCTGGGCGCGCGTGTCCTCGAGCTGGGGACGCAGGGCGGACAACTCCCCTTCGCGACGACCGAGATTCTCGCGGAGGGCGGGGACCTCTTCGCCGCGGCGTCGCCATTCGGCAGCTTCCGTCTGCACCCCCTTCAGCTCCTCCTTCACGCGCGCGGCCTCTTGCAGAGAGCGGGCCAACTCCCCTTCCCGACGGCGAAGAAGGTCCTGCGTATCCTTGAGGTTGCGCTGCGCGCCGTTCAACTCCACGGTTCGCGCTTCGATGTCGCGTCCCGCGCGCTCCAGCTTCTGCGCCTCCTCCTCCAGTCTTCGTAGCGCTTCGCGCCCGCGTTCTTCCGCATTCGCCAGACGTTCGCGCGTCTGGCCGAGGTCTCCGGTCAGCTTTTCGAGACGCTCCTCGGCCTGCCGCAACGCCTGCGTACTTTGGTTCAGTTGCCGTTCGAGCGCGGACAACTTTCCTTCCCGGTCGGCCAGGGTCTTGCGCGTCTCCAGCAATTCCTGCTGCGTCCGTTTGAGGTCGGAGAAGAGGTTCTCCGTGAATTTCTGGAAGTTGATGTTCAACCGACCGGTACTCTGGTCCACGATGACGAGTTTGTCCACGATGCTGGCATAGTAGCGCCTGCGCTCGTCGATCTCCAGCTTCTGGATGCTGTTCTTCACATAGTCCGCTGCAATCGACAGGATAGTGCTCGTGAAGAAGAGCAGAATTCCGATCATGCCGATCCGGGTGATCGCGCGGCGACCGGACTCGTCCTGCTCGTAGAAGTCGTTGAGGGTCGCGTAGATGCCGTAGACCAGAGTGAAGACGCCGCTGATAATCTTGACCAGGTTGAGGAAGTCGTAGTACTTCTGGTGATCCGCCGTGAGCAGGAGAATACTCACGAAAAGCAAAATGAAGGCCAGGGCCGCGGGCAGGCGGAGAAAGGCGCGCACCGAGCGGTTGGCGCGGTAGATGGCGTAGAGCCCGTACAAACCCGTCAGGAGCAGCACGGCGCTGAAGCCGAACTTCATGGCGAGGATGAGACCAGCGTAGTCAGTCATTCCTTCCCTCCGAGAGGAGCGCATCGACGGCCCTCTGGAGCAGTTCTCTCCACGGACCTTCCGCGCGCAGTCGCACTAGATTTCCGAAGTGACCGTTGAGCGTTCGGTCGATGAAGACGACGTCCTTGGGGAACTCCATACCCAAACCCTGTGTCCACCAACGTTTCCCCAGTTCGATGACTTCCGCGTAGAAGTCGTGCTCCCCGCCGAAGCGGTAGGGCGGCTGCGCGCGGAAAGGCTTCCGGAACAGCGCCGCGTACTCTGCAATCAGTTCACGCGGCAGGCCTCCGCCGTTCGCCTTCTGGCGCACGCCGATCCGTTCCAAGAGCGGAGAGATTTCGTCGTCGCGTTCATCGAGTACGGCCCGCGCCAGGGCGGCCAGTCCGCGCGCATGATCCTCCGGGATCTCCTTCACACAACCAAGGTCGTACATGATGATGCGACCTCCGGGCAGAAAGGCGAAGTTCGCCAGATTTGGGTCGGCATGAAGGAACCGTGTGCGAAAAAGGCCGTCGAGCGCCGTCTGGAAAAGCGTGAGCGCCCAGGCATTGCGCTCTGCCTGGGAAGCCTGCGCGGCCTCCTGACCTGACAGGCCCTCGACGAGGGTCATGCACAACACCGTCCGACCGGAACATTCCGGAACTACACACGGCAGGACCAGCATGTCGTTGTCTCTTTGCAGCTCTGCCATCCGTTCGATGTTGCGCGCCTCCTGTTCGTAGTCGAGCTCCTCGAAGAGCCGCGCTTCCACCTCCGACCAGATCTGATCGAAGTCGGCGCCCGAAAACGAAGCGAAGAGGAGCTTCAAAACGCCGCGCAGATTGCGCAGGTCAGCCTCAATCACCCGGTCGATTCCTGGATACTGTACCTTGAAGACGACTTCCTGACCGCCCCGAAGCCGGCCACGATGGACCTGACCGATCGAGGCAGCCGCGTACACTTCCCCTTCCAGGACTTCAATGGCGTCCGCGCGTGAGCCGAGTTCTGCGTGGACGGCCTGCCGAATCGTCTCGAACGGGACGGGGGGCGCTTCCCGCTGAAGCCCGCGGAGAATGGCGGCGGCCTCCGGGGGCAACAGCCCCTCGTGGAGCGAGAGCATCTGCCCGAGTTTCATCGGCACGCCTTTGAGAGTGCCCAAGGTTTCGAGCGCTCGGGCAGCGTTGCGGACCACAGCTTCCGTGGTGGCCCTCGTGCGGGACTCGGCTTCGCGAAACGCGCCCGCCACGGCGTTGCCCGCCAGGGAAAGGCCCACCCGACCGACCAGGCCCCCCAGCGACAACAGGCGCGAGACGGTGCCGGTGATGAGATCGTCGCTGCCCATTTTTCTACGGGAAGAGTCCGGCGTCTTCTCCGACCACTTTCCCCACCTCCGCCAGCTGGCGAGCAGGGCCGGTCGCCCCGCCCGTCTGGATGGCCCGAAAAAATGGGGGCTGTGGCGGGAATTGAGTCGACGCTGACCCCGCCATGCGGCGCATTCCGCTCGTGCAGGTCAAGCTTTGGGGAGTTCGTGGTTCGCTACCGACACCCATGGCCACGGACGAGTTCCGCAGTAAGATCCTTCGGATTCTCGAGAAGGAGCAGGACCGGATTCGCCAGCCGGACCAGGATCTCGAAAACGTGATCACGGGATTGCCGGTCGAGCTGTCCACCGTCATCGGCGGGGACACGACCTGCGTGGAAGTGTGGTCGGAAGACACGCAGCTGATCCTGGACATGGGGACGGGCGCCCGTCGGCTGGGAGCCGCCATGATGAAACGTGGCGCACCCAAGCGAATGAACGTCCTGTTCACGCACACGCATTGGGACCACATTCAGGGCTGGCCTCATTTCCTGCCGGGTCAGCAGGAAGGGGTCGAAGTGCATTTCTACTCCTGCCTGGAGAATCTCGAAGAGCGCCTGGCCCATCAGCAGAAGATCGCGTTTCATCCCCGCCCCTTCCACGCAGGGCCGGCACGTCTTCACTTTCACTACATCAAACCCGGCGGCTCGTTCGAAGTCGGCCCTTTTTCGATCACGACGCAGCCGCTCTTGCATCCGGGAGGTTCTATCTCCTACAAGATCCGCGAAAAGGGCCGTACGTTCATTTTCGCCACCGATACCGAGTTCTACGGACCGGACCTCTCGAACCTGATTCAGGAATACCACGAGTTCTTTCACCAGGCGGACCTCATGGTCATGGACGCCCAGTACTCGCTGACCGAGGCCGAGCAGAAGAAAGGCTGGGGTCATACCGCCATGACGATTGCGGTCGACTGCTGCATTCACTGGCAGATCAAGAGGCTCATCCTCACCCACCACGAACCGGCTCACTCCGATGAGAAGATCTACGAGCTGTACGACAAGGCCTCCACGTACCTGCATGAGAGCACGTCGAGGGACCACGAATTGGACATCTACGTGGCGCGCGAAGGCGACCAATACGCCGTTTGACACCAATGCGCTCCGGGCACTCGAGTAGTCTCGCCTGCCGACCGGTGAGCCGGGACGCCGAGCGCGCGGCGGAAACGGCTCGCCTCCGGCGTGATCTTTCGAATAGTTGAGTCTCGCTGCCATGCGCTCTATCGTCGGGATCAGCACACTCATCGTGGAAGCGGAACGATCGGCCGCCGAATCCCTGGCCGAACGCCTGAGTCACCTGGGCGTGCGCGTGGTCGGCCTCACCGACAACCTCGCCGACGCAGCCAAGCTGGCGCGGGACCACCGGCCGGATCTAGTGCTCTTGGACGTGCGCCTGTTTGAGCCGGACGGTGTCCCCTCGCAGACGGACACGGCTGCGCAGACGGTTCCTCTGGGGTTGTGTGCCCCCCACATTCTCACGGTCCCGGCAGAACTCGACGCCATTCGTCGCGCCAGCAGCATCGCTCCCTTCGGGTATCTGATCAAGCCCATCGAGGAAGGCGAATTAATCGCCTCGCTCCGTACGGCCCTGGCGTTGTCGGCCGCCGAACAGAGTCGAATTCAGTTCACGGCCCTTTTCGAGCAGAGCCTCGATGCGGTTTTCCTCACTCGGCCAACAGGAGAGATCCTTCGCGCCAACCCCGCAGCCTGCCGGCTTTTCGGCTATTCCGAGCAGGAATTCCAGGAGAAGGGGCGCGCCCTCATCACCAACTGGGAGGACGAGCGGACACAGCAGACGTTACAACGGCGCGACCGCACAGGGCAGGTTCGTAGCGAGGTGTCGTTTCGCACGCGAGATGGTCGCATCATCGAAACAGAGGTGGCCAGCCAGATCTTTCCGGATGGGAGGGGTGGAACATACGCAAGCGTCGTCCTGCACGATATCACCGAACGCAAGCAATTGGAAGCTTCCCTGGCGGCTGCGGCAGGCCGTCTGCAGACCATCTTCGACCTCCTGCCGGTGGGCCTCACCATCCTGGATCGGAATCGCCAGGTTCTGGAAATGAACCGCGCCATTGCCGAGATCCTCGAGTTGCCGCCGGAAGGCGTACGACCCTTCGTGCTCGGACAAACGCGCTACGTGCACCGCGACGGCACACCCTTCCAGCCCCATGAGTTTGCAAGCGCGCGCGCGTTTGCCACCGGCGGCCCCGTGATTGGCGTGGAGACCGGCATCGTCCGAGAAGGTCGGGACACCCTCTGGACCTCCGTGAACGCAGCGCCCCTGCCGGATGGCACGGTCGTGGTGGCCACGAGCGACATCACCCACACGGTTCGGACCGAGGAAGAGGAGCGTCAGCGCGCTCATCGGCTGCAGCAGGCCCAGCGTTGGGAGTCGCTCGCGCTGCTTGCGGCGGGCATTGCTCATGACTTCAACAACCTGCTGGCTACGATCTACGGCAACATCGAGCTCGCCCTGCGGCTTCCGCCAGGAGAAGTGAACGACCGGTTGCGGCGTTCGCTGGAAACGCTCGACCGGGCGCGGTCCCTGACCGGACAGTTGCTGGTCTTTGCCCGCGGGCACCTGCCGAAACTCGAACGCGCGGACGTGGCCGCCTTCTTGCAGAAGACCGTACAGTTTGCGCTCAGCGGCTCGGGAATCAAGTCCACATTTTCGGTGGCGCCGGGCCTGTGGGAATGCTTCTGGGATCCCGCACAGATGGCCCAGGTGGTCGAGAACATCGTCATCAACGCGCGGCAGGCAGTGGGCAACTCCGGCTTCTTCGAGGTGGACGCGCGCAACATCGAACTGCGTGCGGGCGAACTGCCGCCACTTCCGGCCGGCAGGTACGTGCAGTTGTCCTTCACGGACTCGGGACCGGGCGTTCCCCAACAGATCATCGACCGAGTTTTCGATCCTTTCTTTACGACGAAGGAATCCGGGAGCGGCCTCGGCCTGACTACCTCGTATGCGATTGTCCGCAAACATGGCGGTACGATTCGCGTTCATTCCGTGCCCGGCCGCCTCACAAGGTTCGAGGTGATCCTTCCGGTGGACGGCGGAGGCCAGGTCGACCGAGAAACCCCCGAGATCCCCCGCCGGGCAGCCACATCGTCAGAGCTCCGCGGCCGGCGGATCCTCGTGATGGATGATTCCGCTCCGCTCCTGGAAGCACTGGCGCAACAACTGCGGCTCCTGGGTTGCGTCCCGCTCCTGAGCACAGGCGGTGAGCAGGCCCTCAAGCTTTTCACCGAAAATGAAAACGGCAGAACTCTGGACGCGGTGATCCTCGATTATACGATCCCCGGTGAGCGGGACGGTGGCGCCATCTGCACGGCCATGCGCTCGCTCAATTCCGAGGTACCCATCTTCGTCGTGAGCGGATACGCGGACGCCGACGTGATCCTGCATCCCTCGCGATTCGGCTTCACGGACAGCCTGCGCAAGCCGTACATGCTGGCCGATCTGGAAGCCCTGCTCGTCCGCCACACGCGGCCGCGCGAGAGCTGACCTGCGCCCTTCCTGGATCAATCATGAACGACGCGTAGCTTCTCGAGTTCGAGGCGGGATTTCAGGTACAATTCCAGCCTGCTGCGGTCCACGGCCCGCGGCGGAGTCTTCCACCTCGCAATGAACGTCCTCTCGACGGACGAGTCCTGTCGTCCGATGTCGCTCGCGCTGAGATCTCCGAAGGAGAACGATTGGATGTCGGGAAACAGTATGCTGATCTCGCGCGAAACACGCGGCAGGAAGCGCGACCGGTCCCGATAGGAGCGTACCTCTTCCTCCAGAAGCCTCAGGCGCTCGTCACGGCCGCGCGACAGCGCGAGGGTCTTCTCCTGCACGGCCTGGGTCGCTCCCGCACCGGTTGCGTTGTGAACGACCAGGCGCACGTCGCGCAGTCGGTATGCCTGGAGGCGATCCTTGAGCAGGTCGATGGCGTCCGCGCTGAGCGCGTCGCCGACGAGGGTGACCTCTATCGTGGGCGGTTTTTCTTCGTATCTCAGGTCGGTGCGCAACACGCGGGAGCGCGGGAAACGGAAGTTCTCGCGAATGAAGCGGTCCGCCTGCGTCCGGAACACAGTCTGCCGGACCAGGCCGACCGCCATGTACACGCTCGGGAACATGGTCACGAGCGCGAACACGAGCATGTAAATGCGTACTCGCTTCACGAACACCGGATCCGGGTACGCCGCTTTGCGAAAGCGCAACACCTGGACGAAGACGAACGTGGACAGACCGATGAACGTACAGTTGATGAAATACAGGTAGAACGCTCCCAGGAAGTAGGACCACTCGCCCTGGGCGATACCAAAGCCGGCCGTACACAGGGGCGGCATCAGCGCGGTGGCAATGGCCACGCCCGGAATGGCGTTCGTTTTGTCCCGCCGCGCGCCCGCCACGATGCCCGCGGCACCGCCGAAGACCGCAATGAGCACGTCGTACACCGTAGGGGTCGTACGTGCCAGAAGCTCCGATTGCGCTTCTCCGAGCGGAGAAAGCCAGAAGTAGGTGGTGGAGGCCACGATGGCCACCATGGTGGCCACCGCCAGACTCATGAGGGACCTTTTGAGAAGCGCAAAGTCGTAGGTTCCCATGGCCAGCCCCGCGCCCATGATGGGGCCCATCAAAGGCGAGATCAGCATGGCCCCGATGATGACAGCCGTGGAGTTGATGTTCAGGCCAATGGAGGCGATGATGATGGCAAAGATGAGCGACCAGAGGTTGGCGCCGGCAAAATCGACGTTGCGCTTAATCTCTTCGGTGGTCTGTGAGCGGTCCGTGTCGCCACGCAGATCGAGCAGCGTGCCCAACTGAAGGCGCAGCGCGTGGGAAAAGCCTTTGAGGGACGGAGCTTCAGCCGGTTCGGTTGCAGGCTGAGGTTCGGGGACTCTGCGTTTGGCCATGTTCCATCGGTCGCCGCAAAGGAGGGCCAAGCAAGCGAAAAGCGGGCTCGTCCCTGCTTTGCTGGCGCCCACGGTGCGCGGCAAGTGCGCGTGAAGCGTCCGGATCCCCTCCGGCGTGTAGGCGCGGCCTGTCAGCTCCCATCGCCACGCCCGCACTCGCCCACCTCAAAAGACTCTTCGCCCGAAGACTCTCGGGTACAGGAAAGTATTCACTCCCCCGAAAGTCCTTTTCCTTTTGAGTGATGGCGAATGCTCGCGCGTTTCAGGAGCGCCTGCGGCACGCGCGCTTTGCGCGGCCGAACTGTGCGGGACCAACAACGCTCTCTCGCCCGGGACCTCGAGAGCGCGCGGCGAGAGGTGTCGCCTTCCGCAAGACGAAAGGCCCCTCTGATTCGCGCGCCCCTTCGGCCGCACGCGTTCAACGCGCCCACGGTACGCGGCAAGTTGGCGTGAGGCGTCTGGATCCTCACCGGCGTGTAGGCGCGGCCGACCAGCCCGAATCAGCAAGCCCGCGTTCGTCCCTTTCGAAAGACTCTTCTCTCGATAACTCTCCGGTACAGGATATCAAGCATACCCCGAACATTCTTTTTCCTTTGGATGCAGGCGAATGCTGTAGTGTTTCAGGAGCGCCGGCGCCACGCGCGCGTTCACAGCGCCCGCAGTCCGGCTTCGAACATACGGACCGCCTCGTCGAAGTAGCCGGCATTCCCCGTGAGCTTCCACATCGTGATGGCCCCTTCGTTGCACACGAGCATTCGCTGAGCGATGGCGACAGCACCCGGTTTGCTGGGGAATTTCCCGGCGCGCATCTCGGAACGAATGTAGGCCGTGAGGCGGGCCGCCCAACGGCGTCCCAAGGTTCGGATGAACGCCTGCATCGGTTCGTTCTCGGCTTCCGTTTGCAGCGCGAAATTCGCAACGGCGCAACCATTGTAGAGGCTGCCGCGACGCCCGGTGGCCTCTTCTTTCGTGAACATCATCCAGCGTCGGAAAAAGTCCACCACGTCCTTCGATTCCGCGCCCAGGGCAATGATGTCGGCCGTCATGGCCTCGTTGCGATCGGACACGTAGCGACGGGCCAGTTCGTCCTTGCCATCAAAGTAGCTGTACAGTCCGGGCTTGTTTGTCCCCGCCTCCTCCACGATCTGGCTGACCCCGGTGTTGGTGTAACCCCTTCGATAGAAGAGATGGTCCGCGGTGCGGAGGATCCGCTCCTCCAGGTCCGTCTTGCGCCTGCCCATGCCCTGCTCCTTTTTTCGGCCCGCCTCAAAAAAAGCGATTGTCAAAAATAGAACCGATCGGTACGGTTATTTCGATTGCAATACTGACCGGTTAGTTTATGCTGTCAATCAGCCGAGCGTGCGCCAAAGGGCAAGCCCTTTTTGGGGCAGGCTGCTGGCAGGCAACCACCCGGCCAGAAAGGAGCCATCCATGAACACGAACACAAAAGCAGCAACCGTCACTCCCCCTGGGGCGACCGAACGCCATCCCGAGTCGCTCGTTCGCATCCGCTTCCAGGATTGCGACCCCTTCGGCCATCTCAACAACGCCCGCTACCTGGACTACTTCATCAATGAGCGCGAGGAACACCTGCGCAGCTACTACGGTCTGGACATCTACGACGGTCGTTTCGCGGAACGGAACTGGGTGGTGCGTTCGAGCATGGTCAGCCATCTCGCGCCGGCCAAGCACAACCAGGTGGTCCGCGTGCGAACCGGTCTGCTCAACCATTCGCGCACCGGCGTGGTGGTGGAAGGGGTCATGTTTACTCTGGAGGGCAATCGCATACTGGCAACCGGTTGGGCCGACTTCCGCTACATCGACCTACGCACGGGCCGCCCGACCCGGCACGAAGAGGACCTCATGGCGCTTTTCGAGCGCCTGAGTCTGGGAGTGCCCTTCGACTTCGCGCAGGAGAAGAGCCGTATCCAGACGCTGCGCCGCGAGCACGCGGCGTAAGCCCGAAGGCGAAAAAAGACAACAACGGCTGAGGGACGCGCGTCGGAAGGGTATGCGTCCCTCATGCTTTCTCCGCAAGTCCGCAATCCTGCCGCTGCTCGCCCTCACGTGCGCTTCCCTCGCGCTCAACGCCTGTGCCAGCGGCGCCACGTTCCGCCCCACCGCCCAACTCGCCGAACCGGACGATCGCGCCATCACGGACGAGGACATCCGCCGGGCGTTCGAAGCCGCGCCCCAACTGCGTCTTCCCACGCGCATAGCCTGGTACGACCTGGGAACCGACCAGCTTTCGGGGCGGCTTTCGTTTCCGGAATCGATGGTGGCCGGCAGCTACAACATTCCGAAGGCCCTCGTCGAAGGCCTGGGACCGAGGGGTGTGGCATTTCGTGCGCGATTCGAGGAGCCCAAAGCGCTGAGCATCCGCTCGCTGCGGCTGCTTGCGGCCCGCTCGCGCAGCGACCTTCTCGTCGTGACCACCTCCGAGTACGTTCGCGCCATCGACTACAACTGGATGGCCATCTTCAACATTCTCATTCTGCCCTGTTTGTTCACGCCCCATGTGGAGGTGCGCCGTCAGTACTGGGGTGAAGTCATGGTGTTCGACGTACGCAACGGCTACCTGTATTTGCATGCGCGCCACGACAGCGGACCGCAAGTGAAAACCTACCAGACTGTCTGGAGCGCTTCGGTGAAAGAAGACCCGGAAAAAGACCAGATGGCCTCCGATGCGGCCGCGTTTCTCGGGAAGCAGATGCGGACGCTGCTCGAAGATGCAGGGCCGGGCCGGACGGGTCCGTCGCCCGGCCGGTAAGGCAATACGGTTTCCAAAGGGCGGCCCGCGCGCCCTCAGAACAAGATCGCAATCACAGGGAGGTTCTCCCTTGGGATAGAGGTGAGTGCGCTCGTGTTCCAGGCATGCCCGCGGCACGCGCGCTTAAACTCTCGGGGTACAGGATATCATGCACACCCCCGAAGGTCCTTTCCTTGGGATGGAGGCGAATGCAAACGTGTTTCAGGAACGCCCGCGGCACGCGCGCTTTGCGCGGCCGAACTGCTCCGAACCGACAACGTTCCGGCGCTCGGGACCTTGAGAGCGCGCGGGGAGAGGTTGTGTTGCAAAGGCGAATGCCCCCTTTGATTCGCGGCCCCACCGACCGCCCGGTCCGCGCTGCCGCTTCGGCCCCGCGCTTTCAACGCGCCCACGGTACGCGGCAAGTTGGCGTGAAGCGTCGGGATTCTTTCCGGCGTGTAGGCGCGGCCGACCAGCTCTCATCGACACGCCCGCGTTCGCCCACCTCTCCAAAAGAAGTCCGGGTGGCCGGAACGCTTTCGGAATACGAACGTATTCACCGCGACACCAGCTCTCCCTTGGGATGGAGGCGAATGCAAACGTGTTTCAGGAACGCCCGCGGCACGCGCGCTTTGCGCGGCCGAACTGCTCCGAACCGACAACGTTCCGGCGCTCGGGACCTCGAGAGCGCGCGGCGAAAGTCTTGTCTCCTGGAAGCGAACAACCACCTGAGTGGCGCTGCTCCTTCGGCAGCATGCGTTGCCGCGCCAGCGGAGCTTGCACAGCCCTACCGCAGGGGACCGCCAGACTTCGTGAACAGGCGACCGAGCCAATGCAAACGCGGCCTCGAGGAGCCGTCGTCTTCGATGATGGCCAGGACGTAGTCCCCGGCAGCAGCAAGGCCACCCCTGGGCTTGACCGTGTACAGATTCTGCTTCGGTTGGAGACGCGTTTCCCAGAGCACCGCAGCACCCGCGCCGGAACGGGCCAGGACGAGAAACAGCTCGATGCCGCGGCCCGCAGGCAGTGACTTTTCGACCGGACGCAGATCGAAGACGAAGGCGGGCGCCCGAACACGGTAGGCGGGTGGCGCATTTCCCGCCAGTCCGCGGGGATCGGCGTACACGAGGTCGATGCCGCCATGCGTGCGTGGCAGACGACATGCGTAGCGCGTCTCGCGGCGGCAACTGATCCCGTGCATGAACTTCTCGCAATGGCATTCCTCCGATGTGGTGAGTTCCACCATGCCGGAAGGACACGCGCGAGCCAGGGCGATGTCGGCCATCGCAGCGCTGGCCACGCAGGCAGCTTCTCGTTCGGGAAACGGCGCCGTGGGAAAGACGCGCGATTCCAAACGGGGACGCCGTTGAGGGTAGCGGGCCGCATCCGCCGGGGCCCGAGCGGTAAGCAGGGCCGCGGCCGCATCTTCCTGACCCGCCAGGCGCGCGTAGTCCAGCGCCGTGCGACCCTGGGCGTCACGGATGTCGGGACGCGCGCGGGAACGCAACAGCAACGACACGAACTCGAGATCGCCCGCCTGGGCGGCCACCATGAGCGCCGTGCGACCGTCCGCGCCGGTCCTGTTCGGGTCGGCACCGGAGTCGAGCGCGCGGCTCACGCCCGTCAGTGACCCTTCGCGGATGTGCTTGTGGAGCAGGGCGGACGGATCGGGCTCGCCGCGGAACCAGGCCAGGCACGCTGCGAGAAGGTAAGTAGAAACTAAAGACACGGTTTGCTCCCTTCGGCCCGTCGCCGCGGGCGCAAGCACGACAGAGGTAGGATCGGTCGCTGTGGCGCGTTACTTGACTACGCTGCCCAGCGGGCGCAGCTCGCGGGCCTGCACCACCAGCCGGTTCTGTACATCCAACCCCAAGAAAGCGCCGAAGACTTCCCAGCCTTCTCCCGGACGCGGCCCGGTCGCCTGAAAATCCGCCGGGAGCAGAACCACGACTGCGGGTCCCGGCCTGCCGCCTTCGAGCAGGAATCCTCTGCGGTCGAGACGTCCGGCGGGGGCCACGATACCCTGCCAGAGCACATCGCCGCCGCGGTAGTCCCCGGCCTGTCGCTGTGCCTCGATGCGGGTGAAGGGATCCCGAAAGTCGGCCCGGGGAACCGACGGGATCATATCGCGCAGCAGTCGCGCCCTCTCCTTGAGTTCGAAGCTGGCGTTGGAGCCTTCGATGCGACCGAGAAGCACACGAGCACGGTTGGGCTTTCCTTCCACGATGAGGGCGCGCGCGCGACGAAGATCCGCGGCCACCTCGTCTCTCGTTTGGTACTGCGCGCCCGTAGTCACGGCGCCGGGGCTGAGGTTGACGGTCCCTCCCTCCGGTGGACCCGGCAGCCTGTCTTCCAATCGCGCGTAGGGATCGGTTCGCCGCGGCCAGGGCAACTGAGGACCGAAGCTCCTCCACGCCCAACCCAGAGCCACGCCGCCCACCACCAGGGCAACGAGCACGAGCAGCGCGCGCTTTGCCAATGGTGGCAGCCGGATGGCAAACGGGAACCTCCACTGCGCGGGAATCGGGCCTCCGCCAGGCTCGGGCAAAAACTCCCAGAGGGAACCGGGTCGCAGGAGGTCACGCTGAAAACCCGCCTCTCCGGTGCGCAGCTTTTCGATCAATCGGTCCGCGAGCGTCTCCGAGGGATGCTCACCGAGGATGCGCGTCCACTCGAGCAGCGCCTGGTCCGGCTCGCGCGCGTGCAGATGGAGGAGCGCCAGCATGTAGCGATAGTGAGCGTCAGGCCGCAGGCGACCGTACTGATGCACCCAGTCTGCCGCCTGATGCACGTGTCCGAGGCCGAACAAAGCGCACGCGCCGAGTCGCAGGCGCTCGGCTTCGAGCGGCCGGCCGGAAGAACGTTGGGTGAGCAGAGCCAGTACGCTCGGCTGATGCTCGACGGCGGGACCCGCATCCTGGCAGATTGCGAAGGCTTCTTCGAAGGAGCCGGACTCCAGGGCGCGACGCGCGCGCTCCAGTGCCTCGCGCATGCGCCATTCGGATTTCACGACCGGGCGTCCGACCGCAAGTCCCGCAGCTTCTCGACCAGCCCGGTCAGGGCCAAGCGGTATCCTCCCACCCCGAAGCCGACCACGATCCCCGAAGCGATGGCGCTGAGAAACGAATGGTGCCGAAATTCCTCGCGGGCGTGCACGTTGGAGATGTGGACCTCGACGAACGGCAGAGCCGTTCCTTTGAGGGCGTCACGCAACCCGATGGAGGTATGCGTGAGCGAACCGGCGTTGAGGATCAGACCGTCCACGTCCTGCGCGCGGGCCGCCTGGATGCGGTCGATGAGCGCGCCTTCATGGTTCGATTGAAAGAAGTCGACCTTCACGCCGAGCGTTTCGGCCTGCTTCGTCAGATCCGCGTGAATGTCTTCCAGCGTGGCGGCGCCGTAGACTTCCGGTTCGCGCAAACCCAGGAGGTTGAGATTGGGCCCCTGCAAAACCAGCACATGAAGGGATCGTTTGTTCATGAAAACTACCTCAGCCAAAGCGCCGCGCCTGCTCCGACCAGGCAGCTTCGAACTGCGCTTGGCTCACATGGCGCCCGAGCAACACGGCACCCGCGTTCGAGAGGAGCACAAAACGGGAGGCGCCGTCCACGCTTTTCTTGTCGTACTTCAGGTGAGCCGAGACCTGCTCGGGGCCGAGACCCGCAGTGTCCCGCGGCAGCCCCAGTCGTTCCATGAGCGCAAGCAGGCGCTCCACGACCTTTTCGGGCAGGCCCGCCGTATCCCGGGACAGCAAGAGCATGGTCACGAGGCCCCGCGACACGGCCTCGCCGTGGGAGAAGCGAACGTAGCCGGTGAGCGACTCGATGGCGTGCGCGGTGGTGTGACCCAGGTTCAGCGCCGCGCGGGGCCCGAGTTCGCGCTCGTCCATGGCGACCACTGCCGCTTTCACGGCAATGCTGTCGGTCACCGCCTGCTCCAGAAACTGCGAATCACGACTCCGGGCCTCGGGGGCGTGCGCCTCCAGGTCCGCAAGCAGGCGACCGGATTCTTCGAGCAGCGCGTGCTTGAACATTTCGGCCAAACCGCAGATCAATTCGGGAGCGCTCAGCGTTCGCAGGAAACCGAGGTAAAAGTAGACGAGCCTGGGTTGGTGGAAGGCGCCCACCATGTTCTTCCCACGCGACACGTTGACGCCGGTCTTGCCGCCCACGGAAGCATCCACGGCCGCAAGCAGCGTAGTGGGGACCTGCACGAAGTCGATCCCGCGAACGAGCGTGGCCGCCACAAAGCCAACCAGATCCCCCACCGTGCCGCCGCCGACTGCAACGAGCAGAGATCGTCGGTCGGCGCCCCAATCGATCAGCGTGTCGTACACGGCCGGCAGTTCCGCAAGACTCTTGTGCGACTCGCCTGCGCGAAGAAAGAGGGTCTCTGTGTGCAGCCGGGATCCCAGCGCGGGCGCAAGTACGGAACGCACCTGCGACGCCTGCCCTTCCAGACCCTGCTGACTCACGAGGAACACGCGCCCGGTTGCAGTGGAAGCAATGAAGGTCGGGAAGCTGTCCAGCCACGACCGACTCACGTACACTTCGTACGGAGGCCGCCCCGATGGACTGACTGCCAGCGGACTCCGACACGGCTCGGGCAGCCGAATCATGCGCGCGGCTCCGTTTCGGGGGCTCCGAGAACGCGCAGCGCCTCTTCGGCGGCGGCGTGCTCGGCCAGGCGGCGGGACCGCCCTCTGCCCCGGGCCAGTTCCTTCCCCTGAACCAGAACGCGGCACTCGAAGGTGCGTTCGTGATCGGGGCCAGCCGTGGAAACGAGTTCGTAGTTGGGCGTCGTACGGTGCCGCTTTTGCACGAGCTCCTGGAGCGTGGACTTCGCGTCCACGTCGTGTTCGAGCGCCGCTTCGAGGGCGTCCGAAAGCGTTTTCAGGACGAAGGACCGCGTGGCCTCGAACCCGCAGTCCAGGTACGCCGCGCCAATGAGTGATTCGAGCGCGTCGGCCAGGTTGGAGGGTCGGTCCGCTCCGCCCGAAAGCCGCTCCCCGCGACCGAGTCGCAGAAGGGAACCCAGGCCCAGCCGGCGCGCGGCCGCAGCCAGCGAGGGTTCGGAAACCACCTTGGAGAAGACCCGCGTCATGCGACCCTCCCCAAAGTCCGCGTGCGCGCGAAAGAGATGCTCGCTTACGATCAGGTCGAGGACCGAGTCGCCCAAGAATTCCAGCCGTTCGCCGTGCGGCGAACGTCTGCCGGCCTCATGTGCGTAGCTGCGATGGGTGAGAGCCTGCTCCAGGAGTTCGGGACTCCGAAACGGGAGCCCGAGGCTCCGGGCCCAAGCCCCGGCATCCGGCGGACCTGGCAGGTTGGTTTCGGTCACTGGGGATGAGAAAGAGAAGTCAGGAACAATCTGGCCCGCATGGTTTCCGCACGAGAAACCCGGGGGGGAAAGAGCGGCCGACCGAATCGGTCGGCCCTCAAGGACTGGTGAGTTAGGACGAATGTTCGTCGATGTATTTGCTAACGTCGCCAACGGTTTGGATCTTTTCCGCGTCTTCGTCGGAAATCTCGATTCCAAACTCTTCTTCCAGAGCCATTACCAGCTCCACGGTATCGAGAGAGTCAGCACCAAGATCATCGATAAAGTGCGCTTCCGGAGTTACCTCCGCTTCATCCACACCAAGCTGTTCGACGATGATGGATTTGATTTTTTCGAAATCAGCCATTGTGAGGCCTCCACTATCTTGTAGTTTTTAAGTAGGAACCTATTGCACTGCCCATTCGGGCTGGGCGAATGTTTTTGGCGGCGCTCAGGCGGGCAAGGAAAACCCAAAAAAAATGCCCCGGCAGGGCCGAAAAAGCGAACGCCGCTGCACCACTTTTCTGACACAACTCGGTGCAGTTCCGGCCGTCCAATAAGCAGTGCGGGGTGCGAAGTTCGTGTCCCCAACTGCCGAAGTTTGTGATAGATTCCAAGAAGCCGGGTGGCAGTTCTTCCCGGCCGAATGCCAACTTTCTTCCATATTATAGCTCGAAATATGCCGGATTTGACTGATACACAACACCCAGAAGCGACCCCGGAAACGGGCTTTCGCACCGTCATCGAATTCGAGGGTGGCCACCCGCTCCTTTTCGACCAGGCTCCGGCAGGTCGGTCGGGTGGGCTGTTCGCGCCACTGCCCGAGGCCGTGCTGGAACGCTGGAAGGAGCGCGGCGCGAAAACCGTCTTCGCCTTCGTCGAATCCGCCAAGGATCCACGGGCGCAGGCCGCGCACCGAGCAGGCTTCCAGGTCCAGCCCGTGGACGTGCGGCGCGTACGCTCCAACGACTTCGCCTTTCTCGCCAAGTTGTCCACGCGACTGCACGAGGAGCTTCTCTCCCATCCGGTCGCTTTCTACTTCGACCGCGCGGACACGGCCGACGTGCTTTCCTGCGCGGCCGTGTTCCTTGTGGCCATGGGCGTTTCGCCGGAGTTGGCCGCCCCCGAGGGCGCCATCCAGTTTGTTTTTGGCCGAGAGGAACTTTCGCGTGAGGACCTGCGCGTCTTCCAGTTCAAGGAGGCCACGGAACCTTCCTACTCGATGCCGGCGGAGGTGCGCCGGTACTTTCGCCTGCCTCAGGGAGGCACTCCGGAGGGTCCTCACTCGGGAAACGGAAATGGCCGGCACGCGGGTTCGGAAGCGATCACGTCCAAGCCCATCGGCGTGGGTGTGGCCGGGGCGCCGGGAGCTGCCGCCAAAGAGGCGACCGGCCCCGACGGGGCACCCGTGGCCGCGAAGTCGACGGACACCGCGCCAGCGCCGGTCATCGAACCGGCAAAAACTGCACGGACCATGCCCTCCGGCCAGCCAGCGCCCGTGGCACCCGCTCCAGCGGCCACCCTGGCGCCGGCGCGCGCCGACCACAGCGGGCTTGCGTTTGCAGCGTCTCGCTTCTTCACGATCCGCAACAAGCTGCTCATGATCATCTCGACGATCATCATGTCGGCCCTCGGAGTCATGATCTATCTGGCTTCGTACTTCTACCGCGACGACAGCCGCATCCGCGTCAATGAATTTGCGTTGAACATGACCGCTCTCATCGGGCAGAAGACCGAAGGCGAATTCACCAGCCTTGCGTACACTTCGCTCAATACGGGCGCGGGCCTGCTGGCGCGCAAGAACCCGGCCGAACGGGCGCTGTTCACAGACCTGTTCTTTCAGAACAACCAGAGTTTCGCGTATCTTTCGGTGCTGCGTCTGGCCGGCGAAACACTCCAACCGGTGGAAACGGTGGTGAACGAAGGCTTTCTGAAGCAGACCCAGATCCCGCGCGATCGGCTGGACGGGTTGGTGAACGCCAACGCAGTCACGCTGAAAGCAGCCGTGGCCTCTCCCGTGGTTCGTAACGTCTCTCCAGGTCTTCCCATCCCCCTCCTGGCCCTGGCCACATCTTTTGGAGAAGGCGGGGAGCGCTACATCGTCGTCTCTCTCCTCGACCCAGCCCGATTTCAAGAATCCTTCAAGTCGGCTGGGATCATCAAGTACTTCATGGTGGACTCCGCGGGCATCGTCATCGCGCATCACGACAGCAAGCTCGTTCTGGCGGCAGACAATCAATCGCGGGCCGAGATCGTCGTGCGGATGCTCCAGAGCAAACTCGGCAACGGCCAGATTTCGTTTCGCAACTCAAACGGTCAGGCCTATCTGGGCTTCTTTCAGAAGCTCACCTTTGCCGGCCTGGGCGTGGCTTCCACGGTTTCGGAGGCCGAAGCTTTTGCGGCCGTCCAACAGATGCAGAACCGAAATCTCATGATCACCGTAATCGTGCTTTTCACCGCGGTGCTCATCGTGTTCTTCTTCTCCCGAACGCTGTCGGTGCCCATCGTGCGCCTCGTAAACGCCACCCAGCGCGTGGAGAGTGGCGACTACTCCTTCCAGATTTCTCCGAGCACGCGCGACGAAATCGGCAGCCTCACCCACTCCTTCTCTTCGATGACCGGGGGCCTGGCCGAACGCGAACGCCTCAAAGACAGCATGACGCGCTTCGTCAACAAGGAGGTGGCCGAAAAGGCCGCCCGCGGCGAATTGGCGCTCGGGGGTCAGGAGAAGGACTGCGCCATCTTCTTTTCGGATCTGCGGGGCTTTACGGCCATGTCCGAAAAGATGACGCCGGAAGAAGTGGTCGAGTACCTCAACGAGTACTTCACCGACATGGTGGGCTGCGTGAGCGAAACCCACGGCGTGGTCGACAAGTACATCGGCGACGCCATCATGGCCACCTGGGGAGCCGTCGGCTCGGTGGGTAACAACACCGAAAACGCCGTCAACGCCGCCCTGATGATGCGAGCGCGTCTCATCGCCTTCAACGAGCGTGGCAGGGGGCTGCGTCCCTTCGCCAAGTTCGGATGCGGAATCAACAGCGGCCCGGTCGTCTCCGGCCAGATCGGTTCCAGCCAGAAGATGGAGTACACGGTCATCGGGGACGCGGTCAACCTGGCCAGCCGCATCGAGACCCTGAACAAGCCTTTCGGGACCGACATCCTCATCTCCGAAGACGCCTACAAGAGGGTGGCCGACGTTTTCCACTTCGAGAAAATGCCGCCCATCACGGTAAAAGGAAAGACCGAACCGCAGATCATTTTCGCGGTGCTCGGACGCAAGGACGACCCAGACTGTCCCAAGAACATGGTCGAGGTTCGCGCGCGTACGGGCGGGGATCCGCCGAAAGTGGACCTCTCGAACTTCCAGGAAACACACGAGGACAAGTTTGCAATTCTCCAGGGATGAGCACGTCATCTGGGTCACCTGTGTGGCGGTGATCGCAGCTTTCAGCTTCCTCCTCTATCGGGACCTCACGCGATCCCGGGGCGGCGGCTCCGGAGAAATTGTGGGCTGGATCACCTACAAGTACAACAGCGCGCAGCGGAAGTACGACAACGAAGTCGTCTGGGAAAGCCTGCCCAACACGACCGGGCAAACGCGGCGGGTGCCGGTCTACAACCGGGACGCCATCCGCACGGCGGACCTGGCGGAAGCCACCATCGAGCTCAAGAAGGACGGGACGCAGATCAAGCTCGATGCCAACAGCATGATCATCATCGACGTCTCGGACAAGAGCGCGAGCATCAACTACGCCTACGGCTCCATCCGCGCGGCAGCGGGGAGCGACGCTTCGGGCATCAACATCAAGACGAAAGATAACAAGACCATCGCCATCAAGAACAGCGACGTGAAGATTGCCACCACCGCCGGGCAGGACGTGAACGTCACCGTGAGCCGTGGCGAAGCGCGCATTGCCGTCGACGGCCGGGAGCAGACCATCGGCAAGAATCAGGTGGCCGTCGTGGGCCGCGAGATACGCGTCCGACCGCTGAACCTGCGGCCAACGGCGCCTGAGGACGGCCGCCGCTTTTTTGCGACAGGCGGCGAAGAGGCGGTGAGCTTCGCCTGGACCCGCGCGGGCGGGAGCGGTCGGGTCGATTTGCAGATAGCACGCGACCCTGCGTTCCGGGAGATTGTCCGCAGCGCCGGCACCAATGCAAACAGCATGACGATGCGGCTGCCGCCGGGCGTGTTCTACTGGCGCCTTTCTGCACGTAACCCGGATAGCGGAGCCACCGAGTTGAGCACGGCACTGCGCCTGTCGGTCTCCCGAAAGGAGTCGCTCTCGTTTGCTGTCCCCGCCCAGGAGGCCCGTATCGACTACGTCAAAGACGAGCCCCTGGTGGCGTTCGCCTGGAATCGGGCCGAATTCGCGAGCGGGTACGTGCTGGAGATTGCGCGGGACCCGGACTTTCGCGATTCGCTCCGTCGCCTGGACTCCAACTCCAACACGATAGCTACGCGTCTTGCGGAAGGTACGTACTACTGCCGCGTGACGTCTCGCAGCTCCTTCGAGGATGCGCAGTCCACGAGCCCCACTCGGGTCATCCGGATCGTGAAACGGGAACGCCTGCCGCCCCCCACTCCGGTGCAGCCGGAAGCGAATCGCAGCATCAGCCGCGTACTGCTCGAGAAGCAGGGCATGCTCTTCAACTGGCGCGGAAGCGCGCAACTGGCGGGAGCGGAGTTGCAGATCGTGGGACCCGGCACGAACCGCACGCGCAACGTTTCTGGCTCGGTGTTCGCACTGCGCGAGGCTCTGCCCCTGGGCGAGTACACCTGGAAGGTGCGCGGCCTGGACGCTCAGGGCCAACCGATCACGGACTTTTCGGCGGCCGCGCCGTTCCGCGTCGTGGCCGATCAGAAGCTGCGACTGCTCGCACCCGCAGCGGGCGAAGTGGTGGATTACCTTTCCGCGCGCTTCCCCGGCGTGAGCCTGAGTTGGGAGCGCGCTTCGTTTGCCGCGCACTACCGGTTCCGCATTTCGCGCAACCGAGACCTTTCCCAGCCCGTCCAAAATCGGGAAACGGACACGCCGTACGCTTCGGTGGGCGCGCTGCCGCCGGGAGTCTACTACTGGTCCGTCGAACTCATCGCCGATAAAGCCGTACTGAGCGCTTCGGAAACCGGCAGCTTCCAGGTCAGCGACCTCCTGCCGGATCCCGAGCCCGTGTTCCCCGCGGGCGGCGCCACGGTCGACATGACGCTTCGCAACACGCTGGCCCTCCGCTGGCAGGCCCTGCGCGGCGCGGACGCGTACGTGGTCTCTTTGTATCAGATCACCGACGGCGGTCGCCGCCGGGTGGCGCAGGCGCGCCTCCAGGACACCGAGTATCTACTACAAGACCTGAGCCTGCTCGACAAGGGTCGGTTCGTCTGGACGCTCCAGGCGGTGCGCACGGTGGATGGTCGAGCGGTGCGGAGTCGGGAGCTGTCGCGCGAATTCGTCATCACGCTCGACGAAAAAACGGTGCCGAAAGTGGACCCGGCGGAAGTATACATCAAGTAAGGCCAGAAACGGATGCGCAGGACACGATTCACAGTTCAGGTGCGAGACTCCGGTCCGGCCCTCGCTTTTGCCCACCTCCTGGCCTGGGGGCTTGTCCTCGGATTGGGGCTCTTTGCGGGCCAGCTCAACGCTCAGACCGTCGAGAAACCGCCCGTCGGTGAGGCTGGACCTCTGCTCACGCACACCTGGCCGGGAAGTCCGGACGCGGTGGGCTACGTGGTCGAGATTCGCGACAGGGACGGTCGCGTGGTGCTGCGCGAGCGCACCCGGCGAAGCCGCGTGGAATTTCGACTGGCACCCGGCGCGTACGAATACCGTATTTCTATCCTCAACAAGTTCCGCAAGCCCGGACCGTGGTCGCCGTGGGCGCCCCTGCTCGTGCGTCTGTCGCTGACACCGGGCTTCGAGTCCGTGACGCCGCGGCGCATCCCGGCGGCCCCGCCCGCTGCGGACGGAGCCAAACGCGAACTTCCGCCCCGCCGATTGGTGGTCCGCGGTACGAACCTGCTCCCCGCAACGCAGGTCCAGGTCAGAGGCGAAGGGCCGGAATCCAAACCGTTGGCCGTCGAGCGTGTGGAGTTCATAAGTGCTGAGGAAATCCATGTGTACGTGCGCACCGAGGAATTGCGCGTGGGTCGCCTGAACGTGACACTCGTGAACCCGGGGAACAAGCGCAGCGCCGACGAGAAAAACGTCTCAGTCGTACCTCCGACGCGCGCCGACACCGTCACCATGATTCGGCCGATGGAGCAGGATCCCGCACGGAAGGGGCGACCCGCCGATCCCGAAGCGGTCGCCAAACGCGCCGTCGCGGAACGTCAGGCCATGCGCAGGCGGGCCCTCATTCCCGGTCTCGGTCCGCTCCAACGCGGCAACCCGTGGGAGATCGGCCTTTGGGGAACGCTGTACGGTTCCTATCTCGTTGGAGGGCTCCACGAATGGAAAGCGGCGAACGCAGCCGCGGCGGCGGCGCGAAACGAGCCGCTCTCATACTACACGAACCCCCTCGTGGTTCTATTCACAGGCAGCCGGCTGTCGAGCAACTCGGACCAAAACGGCGGGACCATCGTCATCGGCTCGGCGCTGCTTGCGCACAGGGACATCACCCGACTCAACCGTGAGTATGCCCGCCATGTGGAGCGGCAGTACGCCATCGGGGCCCTCGCCCTTGGGACGTACCTCGTACAGGTGTACGGCGAAAGCTTTCGCGGATTCGATCTGGGCAAGTTGCTGCCGGGCCTTCCCCAGTACAAGGCAGGCAACTGGCAGGAAGGTCTGCTCTGGGGTTCGGGTATCGCCGCGCTGACGATCGGCAGCCTGTACGCTTTTGATGCGGCGAACCGCGAAGCGCGCAACATCGAGAACGACCCGATTGTCGGAACGCTCAGCACGGGATTCGGCGCGGCCTTTCTGTACGCGGGCCTGACTTCCACCGGCAACCTGGCTTTTCCCTCTACCCTGGCCCTCGCGCAATCGCGGCACAGCGCCGCGGAAAGCGACTACAACCAGTACAATCGGGCGGGTCAGGTCATGGCCGTCGGCGCGGTGGCGGTGGCCGTCGCCTATCTGGTGAACGTCCCGGCCGGGGCTGAGCCCGCGGCGGCTACGAACGCCGCAGGACGCTCCTCAAACCGCGAGCAAGCCACGCTCCGCGGTTTTCCCATTCTCGTGCCTTCCACCGACGCACGGGGTCGCACTACGGCGCAGGTCGGCTGGGCCTTCGTCTTCTGAACATGGAATACCGTAATCTCGGGGACTCGGACATCCAGGTCAGTCGCATCTGCCTCGGCAGCATGACCTGGGGGGAACAGAACACGGAAGCCGAAGCGCACGCGCAGCTCGACTTTGCGCTGGATCACGAAGTCAACTTCGTGGACACGGCCGAGATGTACGCCGTGCCACCTCGCGCCGAAACGTACGGACTCACAGAATCCTACATCGGAAGCTGGTTTGCAAAACGCGGGCTTCGCGATCGCGTCGTACTGGCCACCAAAGTGGCGGGGCGCGGCTCCAGGCTCTCCTGGATTCGCGGTGGCACGCAGTTGCTCGACAGGCCCAACATCCTCGCTGCCATCGAGGAAAGCCTGCGTCGGCTGCGCACCGACTACATCGACCTCTATCAGCTGCACTGGCCGGACCGCATCACCAACTACTTCGGACAGCTCAACTATCCGCACGTGGACAAAGACGAAGGCGCGCCCATATCCGAAACGGTGGGCGCACTTGGAGAGCTCTTGCGTCAGGGGAAGATTCGCAGCTACGGCCTCTCCAACGAAACGCCCTGGGGGGTGCACCGCTTTCTCACGGAGGCGCAACGTCAGGGCGTGAGCCCCCCGGTGAGCATCCAAAACCCATACAGCCTGCTCAACCGGGCTTTTGAAGTGGGACTCTCCGAGTTCAGCCATCGGGCGGGGGTCGGACTGCTGGCCTACTCCCCGCTCGCTTTCGGCGTTCTGACCGGGAAGTACGAAGGCCAGGCCGCTCCGCCGGGCGCGCGTCTGACGCTGTTTGGCAGTCACTTCAAGCGCTACACGAACCCGCAGGCGCTCGCAGCCGCGGCCGAGTACGTGGCGCTGGCAAGGCGCTATCAGATCTCTCCCGCGCAGTTGGCGCTCGCCTTCGTGAACAGCCGGCCCTTCGTGACGAGCAACATCATCGGAGCGACCAACCTGGACCAACTGCGCGAAAATGTCGACTCTCCTGGCGTGACCTTGAGCAAGGAGATGATCAAGGAGATCGAGAGGATCTTCGCGCTCTACCCGAATCCTGCGCCCTGACCCCGCCGAACGCGAGCCCCTAAGCTTCACGCAGCTTCCGCAGGCGCTCGAGAAACTCGGGGCCGGGAGTCTGTCCGTCCCCTTTGACCGAAAGCTGCGGCAGGACACCGTCCACGAAGTACATGTCGATGTCGCCTTTGTTCTTGGCGAGAATCTTCCCGCGATACGTGCAGGCGAAGAAGTCCTTCACGAGGGCAAACGTATCGGCGGAGATGTTCACGCGACCCGGCTCACCCGAAGACTCCATCCGGCTGGCTGTGTTGACCGTGTCCCCCCAGATGTCGTAGGCAAACTTCTTCTGGCCCACGACACCTGCCACGACCGGGCCGGTGTGGATGCCGATACGCAACTCCCAGAACGGCTCGCCGAGTTCCAGTTTCAACTGCCGGGCCTGGTTCATGAAGTTGGAAACTTCCAGCGCGGCCAGGACGCTTTCCACGGCGTGGGAGCGATTGGCGTTGGGCACGCCGCCCGCGCACATATAGGAGTCCCCGATGGTTTTGATTTTCTCCAACCGACAACGCTCCACAATGGCGTCGAACTGGTAGAAGCAGCGATCCAATTCCTGAATGAGCTCCTCGGGTGACATCCGTTCGGCCACCTGTGTGAATCCCTTGAAGTCCGTGAACATCACGGTCACACTTTCATAGCGACGCGGGCTCGCGCTGCCACGGGTCTTGAGTTCGTCGGCTATGCTGGCCGGCAGAATGTTCAGGAGCAACTCATCGGACTTGCGACGCGCCTCCTCGAGGTCCCGCGTACGCTCCTGCACGCGGACTTCCAACGAATCGCGCTCTTTCTGGAGGTCCTCGTAAGCCCGCGCGTTGGCCAGCGAAATCCCGGCCAGGGAGCTGAAGGCGCCCAGCAGTTCCTCGTCGTTCTCGCTGAAGGGGACGTCCCCGTTCTTGTTGAGGACCTGAATGGCGCCGATGATCTCTCCCTGCGGATTCTTCACGGGCATGCACAGGATGGACCGCGTGCGGTATCCGCTGCGACGGTCGAACTCGGCGTTGAACCGCGGGTCCGAATAGGCGTCCGCAATGTTGACGGTCTCTCCGCTGCGCGCCGCGTGACCCACGATGCCTTCGCCCATGCGCACGCGGATTTCGTCACTGCCCTGCGCCACCCGGGACCAGAGTCCGTCCCCTGTGCCATCCACCAGGAACAGCGTCGACCGATCGGCGGCCATGACCATGGTCACGCTTTTCATGATCAACTGGAGGAGCGAGTCGAGGCTCATCTCGGCCATGATGGATCGGGCCGCGTCCATAAGGGCGCCCAGGTTCTGGGCCTTCTGGTTCAGGTGGATGAGCTGGCTCGCGCGCAGGTAGTAGCGCCCGTTTTCGAAAACCACGGACCCCGGCAGAAGGTCCGTTTTCCGCCGGCCGTATTGGAAAACGACCGGACGCTCGTCGGTCTTGCCGGGCGGTAGGGCCCGCTTCCCTTCTTCGGGCTTTCTTCTGTCGTCCGCGGTGGTCACCCGGCACTCCCCTGTACTTTGTTTACCCGAACCGTTTGATGTTCTCTTCTATCTTCAGCGTCAGGTCTTTTTGGGCACTGCGCTGCACGACCATGACGGCGTTCTTGAAGGCCGTGGCATTGGAACTGCCGTGGCCGATGATACAGGTCCCATTCACTCCCAGAAGGGGCGCCCCGCCGTACTCGGCGGCGTCCATGCGCCGACGGATCGACTGCAGGGCGGGTTTCAACAACAACGCCCCGGCCGACGCCAGCTGAGACCCCGAAATGCTGTTGCGAAGAATCGAAAAGAACGTCCGCGCGAGCCCCTCGGTCGCCTTGAGAATGATGTTGCCCAAGAAGCCGTCACATACTACAACATCGACGCAACGCTCCCCCCCGTACAGGTCCCGACCCTCGATATTTCCGACAAAATTGTACGGAAGCCTGCGCAGCTTCTGGTGAGCGGCAATGGCCGTGGCATTGCCCTTCTTGTCCTCCTCCCCGTTCGAGAGCAGTCCGATCTTGGGATTCACGCGACCGAACATCTCGCGGGAGTAGACCTCCCCCATCACAGCGAACTGCACGAGCCAGCCGGGCTTGCAATCCACGTTGGCGCCCGAATCGAGCAGAACCGTGGTCTCCCCATCCTCGCGCGGCAGTGGGGTGGCGATGGCCGGGCGCTCCACACCCCGCACCCGACCCAAGATCAGCAGTGCGGCGGCCATGGTGGCGCCTGTGTTCCCAGGGGAGAACATCCCGACGGCCTCTTTGCGTTTCACGAGGTCCGCCGCGACTACTACCGAAGCATTCGTCAGGCGCCGCACCGAGCGCGAGGGCGCTTCGTCCATGCCAATCACGTCCGTGGCGGGCTCGATGCGAATGTGAGCACGGTCGCAGCCGAAGCGATCGACGAGCGCGTCCAGTTCCTCCGTCCGCCCAACGAGGATCACGCGCGAGCCGAAATCCCGCACAGCCTGAGCCACGCCGTGCACCGCGGGCTCGGGTCCCGCGTCCCCGCTCATGGTGTCCACGGCCACCCACATCCAGTCCTGAGTGGCCCGCCGATCCCCTTGCGGTAAAGCAAAAATAGGGGCAAAACACTTGCCGCGGCCTATGCGGTCACCGTATGCTTCGTTTCTCGATGATGACCGCGCGCGCGCCCAGAACCGAGTTTTGGTACGGTCTGGTTCTTGCTTCGCTTGTGGGGACAGGTGGTTTGTTCCTGCTCATCTTCGTGCGTGTCGGACATCACGCCGATGCCGCCTTTCGCGCGCTCTGCGCGCTTCTTTTTCTGGCAGGCGCCGCTGTGGGATGGCACGGCCGCCACGTTCCGTTCGCCACGGCATTGTCCTCAGTAGCCGGAGCGCGGCTCCTTTCCATCCTGCGCGGCGCCGATTCCCATCACATCCTTCTTCCCTTCCATCTGGGGATGGCCGCGGGTCTTGTGGCTGCAGGCTGGCTTCGGCGCGGCAATCGCCTCGAGTCCTCGCACGCGCCCTGGAAGGAGTCCCTGCTTTCGGTGACATTCGGCCTTTGCGTCCTTGTGCTGTGCACGTCACTTGTGGCGCGATCGTTCGTGCAGGCTTACGGAACGGCCGCGCTCGTCGAGGGTGTCAGGGACCGACAGGTTGCCGTCGGCGTGAGCGCGAATTTCTCGCTGTACCTGACGACGCTCGTCGCAGTGCACGTCGTTGGCCCGGTCCTCGTCGCGCTGGCGTGGCTACTGAGCACACGAAACGGCGCATCCACCGCAACGCGCGTGTGGACGGGGTTGGCTGTCGGTGGCGCGTTGAACTTCGCCGTGATGACGCTCCAGTACGTCGGAGTGGCGCGGCTTCAGATCGGGTTGGGTCGCAGCCTGGAACTCGGACGGTTGCCGGGACTCTTCACGGACTCGGGCATGTCGAGCATCCTGCTTCCGATCCTGGTTCTCGCCGTCTATCAACCGGTCCGGTCGCTTCTCGAACAATGGCGCGGTCCGCATCCGCTGCTGCGACGTCTGGTCCAGGTCGCCCTTGTCGTTTGCACCCTCCCGCTTGCGCTCGCCCAAGGACGCGCCGTGTTTCTGTCGGCCATAGGAGTGCTTCTCGGCCTGGCGCTGGCGCGACCGACGGTCTCGGGTTGGCGGGACAGGCGAACGATCGGCACGACCGTCGCCCTCGTTGGCGGGGCCTGCGTTCTGTTGGTCATCGCTTCGTGGGCGCTGCTCGCGCGCGGCGATGGAACGCCACTTCCGCCGGGACTGGAACGCGCGCGCCAAACGCTAGGGACGGTCGTGGACCGGGGTCGGCAGGGAGGCGTGCTGGAAGCCGTCCGCGCTATCGACGAGCCACGAGCACGCCTCACGATGGCAGGGTGGCGGGTCTTCGTCGAGAATCCGACTCTGGGCACCGGCCTGGGCAGCTTCATGGTGCGCACGGCAGCCTGGCGCGCGGTCGATCCGCGTCTACCGCCCGACAACCCGCCGAACATGCTTCTCGGGATTCTCTCCGACCTGGGTCTTGTCGGCCTCGCCGTATGTGTTCTGCTGGGCGCCCTGTTCGTGTTGCGGACCGGGCCCCCGGCGGTGGAATATCCTGAGCGTCTGCTCCGCCTCCTTCCCCTGATGCTCGTCCCAGCGTGGCTCGTCGGCTATCACATCGTGGCCGCTGAGTTTGCAGCAGTGGTCTTTCTGCCGCTGCTACTCGCAGAGCAAAGACCGGAGGATCGACTGCGATTGCGGACGCACAGGCGTTTGGCGGCGCTCACGGCGCTGGCCACCGCGCTGTATGCGTGCGCCGCTCTTGGCGTCGCGCTGCGGGGTTGAAGTTGGTGGCGCACTTGGTCTGGGGGACGAAGGCCGTCGTCGCGCGGCCATGGCATCCGAGCGAGCCAGCGGGAAGCGAGGTCACCGCTCACCCGCGCGTGCCGGCCACGCAGCGTGTTCGCCGGAATCGGAGGCGGCACGTCGTTTCGACAGCGACCGCATTCCTGTACCGGGGCAGGATGCTGATGAGAGAGCGGGCACCACGAACGCACTCCTGTACCGGAAGCAACGGTGAGAAGACTCCTTTGGAACAGGCGATTGCGCCGGTGCCGATTCATGTGTTCGGACGCGCCCAAACGACGGAATGGCGGCGGAACTTGGCCGCGGGCTTGCCGCAACTCGAGGGCGCGGGGAACTGTTGTGGCCGATGGGAACGGCGCGCCAGACATCACCCTTTGGTTCACCCGAAGACCTTGGACGACGGCCTCCGCGCCCAGAGCACGAGAACCGTCACCGCGCGCTCAAGGCATCCGAGCGAGAGAGCGTGCACGGTCGCCTACCCCTCGGCCGCTGAGAGCGCGCGTGGTGCCCGCGCTCCTGAAATACTCACGCCTCCGCCACTTTCAAAAGACAAGAGCCGCTCGGAGCGCGAATGCGTTCGAATCTTGAGAATTCTCCCTGCCGATGAGAAATGGTTTCCCGGACTCCCCTTGAAATAGGCGAAGCCTGGTTGCCGACTCAGGCGATAGGCTCTGCTCGTTCAACCGGCGCTGGTGTTCTTCACGCGCGGTGGGAGCACCACGCTG
Organism: uncultured Leptospiraceae bacterium; assembly: GCA_964585735.1. GTDB lineage: Bacteria > Spirochaetota > Leptospiria > Leptospirales > Leptonemataceae > CAZPFB01. The sequence goes on along the minus strand of CAZPFB010000004.1, from coordinate 8,529 downwards.
TTCTTGTACCAGCCGCACGTCGGACAGATGCGATGCGCCATCACGAAGGAGCCGCAGTTCTTGCAGGGCAGAAGATTCGGCTTGCCAATGGCGTGGTGGGCACGGCGCGACCGAACTCGTTGGTGGGATGAACGTCTCTTAGGTACAGCCATGGTAGCCTCGGAGGGGCACATTCCCGGAGGAGGCCCGGCGGGGCAATCCCTTTCCGGTTTGGGTCAGCCGGGTATGCGACCGGCCGTCCGGAGAAAGGCGACGGTCCGCTCCAGCCCATCGGTGGTCGAAAGCGGTTGCCAGCCCAGCTCGCGGCGGGCGCGGTCCGAGCGGGGCCGGGCGTTCCACTGCAAGAAGTGCAGTTGGCCCTTGGGCAGGAGCGGCGGCGAACCGGTGACGGAGGCTACGGCTTCCCCGCCTGCCGCAAAAGCACGCGCAAACCACAGGGGCATCGTGCGCGGGATCTTGGGGACCGGCGCCACCTCAGCAATCAATCGGGAGAGTTCCTCGAGGGTGTGAAACTCCCCACTCAGGATGAAACGCTCTCCCGCAGGCGCGCGGTCCGCAGCGGCAATGTGTCCGCGCGCGCAATCCTCCGAGTACACCAGGGGCAACCCGCCCGGGAGCAGCATCGGCACGCGACCGCGAATCAAATCCACGATGAACTGATTCATGCCCGGTGAACCCGCGGGTCCCGGACCGTACAGCCCCGCGGGGTGCAGGAAGACGGCGTCCAGGCCCTGCTCCACCGCGGACACGACGACCTGGTCGGCTTCCTGTTTGGAACGTTCGTAGTACGTACCTTTTGGTTCTGGGTCGATTTGACTTTCGTCGTAGGCAGCGCCACGTTCGGCTCGAAACACGTCGATGGTGCTGGTATAGACAAAACGGCGTACGCCCGCCTGGAGCGCCGCTTCCACAGCGTGGCGCGTGCCCTCGACGTTCACCACACGAAAAGTATCGGGGTCCGGCAACCACTGCTCCGGCAACCCCGCGCAATGATAGACTACCTCCACGCCCTGCATGGCGGCGAGCAGACTCGCTTCGTCGGTCACGTCCCCCGGAACGAATTCGTAGCCCGCTCCGAGGATCTCCCGAGCCCGCTCTACGTTGCGGACCACAGCGCGCACGCTGTCTCCACGACGCGCCAGTTGCGCGGCCACATTGGCCCCGATCATGCCGGTGGCCCCGGTTACGAGAACTTTCATGTTCCCTCCATCAGTTCTTCGAGCAGCGGACCCTGAAGGGCAATCACTGCCGACCGCGGCAGGCTCTCACCGCCGTCAGGCCAGTGACTGTGCAATTCCCGCACCGACGGACTGCCGATCCCGGGATGCTGCACGGACAAAAACAGCGTGCGCCCATCCGGCGCAAAGCAGGGCCCCGTGAACTCGGCATCCCGTGGCGCAGAACCCACCTGATGCGGCCGGCCACGCCCCGGTCCGCGCTTGGGGATGACGAACAGCCCGTTGTTGGCAAATGGCTTCTGCGGTCCTCGATTCATCTGCGATTCTGCAATATCTGTGCACAACCACAGATTGCCGGCCCGGTCAAAGGCCATGTTGTCCGGACACGAAAAACCGCTGCTGACTCCTCCGGTCAAGAACACCTCAGAGCGGAAGCGCACCGAACGGGGGTCATCGTTTTCTTCCGTGAAACGGAGTATGCAACCGTGGTGGTTCAACTTTTTCGAGTTGTACGTCAGGGTGATGTAGACCTGTCCTGTCTCGCGGTCCACTTCGATGTCCTCAGGCCGATCGCAGCGCGTGGCCTGCAGGCGCCACGCAGCCCGGCGCGCCGAGATCAAGACTTCGAGCTGATCGGCGTACTGCGACTTGAGTTCGGGCCGCTCCACCGAAAGCAACTCCCAGCGCCCGGCCGGAATGTTGGCGGCGTACAGGCGACCGGACTCGAGACTGCCGGGGCGGTCGGACACAAACTTGAAGATGCAGCCGTCGTAGGCGTCGTCCCCGCTGTAAACGACGGCCCGCCCGTCGCGCGCCTCCACCACAGTTGCCGACTCGTGAGAAAAGCGACCGAGGGCCGTGAGCTTGCGGGCCTTTCCGCTTCGTGGGTCGATCTCAACGACCCAACCGTAGTGACGCGGATCGCGCGGGTAGTACTGCTCCCAGCCGTACCAACTGGGCGTCACGGTGCGGGACCGCTTCTCATCCCAGCGACCGAAGTAATCCTCGGTGTTCTCTTCGCAGCTGAGCACGGTTCCCCACGGAGTCACGCCGCCCGCACAGTTGCCCATCGTGCCCAGGGCGACCAGGGAATCGGCAATCGGGCGCGGGGCGACCAGATCGATGGGAGTGTGTGCGTTCCAGCGGCGGTTGGAGTCGTCCCGGACAAAAGACCACTCGCTTCCATTGCGTTCGATCCGCACGAGGCTGCCGCCGACGGACTCCATCATGCGCTCGGCCTGCTGCGCCGTTGTGGCGCGACGCACGAGGCTATCTCCCTCGAAAAGAGGAACCGGGTACTCGTGGTTCACCCACAGTCGCGCACGGTGCGCCTCACCCGGTTCGGGCACGAACGCAAGGAAGTCGTTGTTCTTGCCAAATCGATCGCCGCGGGAGTTGAGGGAGTCGCCCTCACGCAGGAGAACAGTGTGGCGCAACCCATCCGCGAGAACCACCTCGTCAGCGTCGGTGGGGCGAATGGGCCGCAGCTTCCCGTGGCGTTGGCCTGCACAGGCCTGCAACCAGGCAGGCAGCGAGGCGCCGGCCGCCGAGAGCGCGCCCGTGCCCATGAACCGGAGGAATCGGCGGCGCGACCAGACCATGAGCCAAACCCACGATCCGGCCCGGCCCACGCAATCGCATTGCCGGTCGTTGGCAGACAGAAATATCGAGTCGTCATAAAGAGGCCGCTCCAGTTCCAAAGCGCCGGAAGCCTGCTTTCCAAGAAAAAGAAGGGGCGGCCGAAGCCGCCCGAGCTGACAGTGAAACGGTTAGCTTCCCACTGGATTGCAAGCTTCGTGCCCTCTCGACCGGCCTGCTTTCGACGCAGGCGCCGCTTCTGATGACTGCTGCATGACAGGAAGGCAGCAGGAGCCTGCCAACGCGGGGCCCGTGCCACAGTTCACGTGCACGGGGGCCGGGCCCCCATTCGACCGGTAGCGACGCACTCAAAATCGTTTGCTCGTGGAAGTGAGGGCGCGCGTTTGGGCTTTGGATGACGAAGCTGTCGGTCAACGTGAACAAGGTGGCGCTTCTGCGCAACTCGCGCCACATCAACCTGCCCGATCTCCTGCACGCCGTGCGTCTGTGCCTTCAAGGCGGCGCGGACGGGATCACGGTGCATCCTCGCCCCGACGAACGGCATATCCGCCGCGCCGATGCGTACGACATTGCGCGCGAGTTGCAGGCTCACCCCGCGGTGGAGTACAACATCGAGGGGAACCCATTTCTGCCGCCGTTCCTCGACATCGTCCGCGACGTGAAGCCCGTGCAGTGCACGCTCGTTCCTGACAGTGCGAACACGTTCACGTCCGATCAGGGTTGGGTCTTGGACGACGAGGGCAGCGCGCGCCTCGAACCCATCATCCGATCGTTGCGCGACTCCGGAGTGCGCGTGAGTCTGTTCCTGGACGCCGGCACCGACCAGATGGCGCGCGCGGCAGCCCTCGGCGCGCACCGTGTGGAGCTGTACACGGAACCGTACGCGGCGGCATTTGGAACCCCCCGCCAAGAGCAGGTCTTCGAACAATTCCGGGCCGCCGCCGCGGCGGCGCAGGCCGCAGGCTTGGGTGTGAACGCCGGGCATGACCTGAACCGTCACAACCTGGCCAGGCTGCTTTCCATCCGGGGGATTCTGGAGGTGTCGATCGGGCACGCGCTCGTTGCCGACGCGCTGGAGTTCGGCTTGGTAGCAACGGTCCGCGAGTATCTGCGGTTGTGCCGAAGCTGAATCAAAGAAAAGGTCCGCGAACCGGTGGCCTGGTCACTTTGGCCTGTAAGGAACGAATAGAATCTCCAATCAGGTGAGCGTACGGCAAGGCCGCCGTGACACCCAAGAGCGCGTTCAGAACGCCCGATGATTGAACTGCAGGCGATGTCGGACAGTACCAAATGCGTGACGAGCCTTTTCAGGCAAGAAGGGACCCTGTCCGGCAACTACGGAAGCTCAGACCTCGTCCGATTCCCAAAGTTCCGTCTCGTAGAAGGAACCACCCTCCAGCATCCGGTCCACGCCAACGATGATCTCGGCAACGGTATCGCGCGCGCGCAGCTCACTCACCGCGGAAGCAAGCGCGCGGGGCCAGTTTTCGAAGCCCCAAGCATCCAGCACGGATAGAGCGGCGCCGCGCAGATCCGCGGAGGGTTCGCGCAGCACAGTCTGGATCAAACGGCTCCCGCGACCGGGAAGGTCTCGCAGCTCTCTGAGCAATGACTCCAGACACACTTCTCGCGAAGCAGGGTCGACGGCGCTCGAAAGGAGATGTCGTTCCGCCACGACCAGGAGCGCCCTCAGGCGACGGGCCGTGGCGCGTTCGAGGCAACACTCCCAGCGCTCCGGATTGGAGGGCGCATCCAGCAGACGCGCGAGGTGATGGGCGTAGGTGTCAATTCCCAGCACTTCGCAGGCCGCCACCGCCGTCGGGAAGTCCGTTTCGGAAGGGCTCGCCAGAGCCGTGCAGGCCAACTCCTTCCAGTGGTCCTGAAACAGAATGCGTTCGCAGGCGACCAGATGTTCGCCGCGCACTTCTTCCGTCCAACCCTGCCGCCTGCGGTTCTGCCAATCGGCTTCGTCGTTGTTGAGCTCGCTGTAGATGCTGTAGACACAGATCAGATGCTTGAGATTCGGCTGAGCTTCGGAGAGGTGCGCAAGGAGCAGTCCCACGACCTCGGGAGCTTCTTCGTAGCGGTCCAGTTCGTCTCCTGAAACCCGCAGCATGGCCTCGACGATTTCGGCCGCTCCGTCGATGAGTTCCGGATCCACCTCGGGAGCGCGCAAAGCTCCGGCGAGGTCCCCGGCCCGCGCGCAGACGCCAACCAGATAGTCGTACAGAATCGTATTGCGATAGCCTTCGCGGATCATCCAGTTGCGCACAGCCGGCGTAGGATGTTCGGCCAGCAACTCCACGGCATGGATGCGTCCCCATCCCTCTACGTTACGCGCCAATTGCCAGAGCAGATTCCCGGCGTCGTCCCGACTGTTGGAGATGGCCACGGCCACAAAAAGCGTGAACTCTTCGTGGCGACCGAGTTTCATGAGCATCTCCAGGTCGTCCTCCTCGTTGAAGAGGCCCAAAAGGGCGATGGCGAACTTCACGGCCTGTCGGTCAGGGGCTTCCCGCGCCCACCAGCGCGCCAGTTGCAGCAGGGCGTCCGCCTCCAACTCCCGGTGTTCGAGAACCAGTTCCAGCACGCGGTCCACGTATTCGAGCGCTTCCCCTTCGTTGATGAGTTCGTACAGGCGCGTCTGCGCGATGCCCGTGGAATCGGCCAGGGTTCGCGTCAGGGCGTGGTAGATATCGCGGGCGAGCGCTTCGTTCTCCTGGACGCCCAGGTGATGAATGAGGAGACCATCGTGTCCGCCCGCCACCGGTACGGAGAGTTCCGGCTCGGCGGCTTCGTCGGGCAGGCGCTCCCCACCCTCTTTGAGCCCAGGGCCGGAACCACGAATGTGGCGACTGACGTGGCGGAAAATGGAAGGGGCGTCCCCCCAAGGTCCGCGCTTGCGACCGAACCACCTACCCGCCAACGCTCACCTCCTCCAGGATGCCGAATTGTTGCTCGGCGGTGGCCAGGCGCTCCATCTGTTTGCGGTTCCAGTCATCCGTACTGAACGGCGTGTTGTACCAGGCGTCCAGGATTTCGCCGGCGAGCGGCAGCGAGGTAGCACGCAGACTCAGGCCGAGCACGTTTGCATGATTCCAGATGCGCGCGCCTCGGGCCGTGGCGGCGTCGGCGCACAGGGCGGCGCGAATGCCGCGCACTTTGTTGGCGGCAAGAACCGCTCCGGTCCCGGTCCAGCACATGACGATGGCCTCGTCGGCCTGACCGCCGGCCACGGCGCGGGCGGCCGACAGGGTAACTTCCGTCCAGTCGCGTTCCTCTCCCTCAGGGGGACCGACATAGGTGGCGTCATGACCGCGACGCTCCACCTCGGAGATGACGTAGGGCACGAGCGGGGTGTGAGAATCGCTGGAGATGACGACCTTCATGCCAACGGGAGCTTCCACCGGAAACATTTGACCCAAGCCGGTGAGGTCCAATACCGGTCCCCAAACCAAGGTCAGCAACGCTTTTTTGGGAGCGCCGCCCGCAAGACCGGGGGAGGAAACGTTGGTCGATACAGGTCAGAGGATACGCCTGGCGCTCTTCTTCGGCGGCAGGTCCGCCGAGCACGAGATTTCGGTCCTTTCGGCGGCCAGCATCTACCACTCCTTGGACAGGGGGCGCTACGAGATCCTGCCCGTTGCCGTAGGTCGCACGGCGGGTATGTGGTTGGAGCCGGACCTATTGGCCGGGGTCCAGCCCGGCTCCATGAAGCTGCGCGAGCTGGTGTACACGGACCAGGAATCCCTGGGAATATCAGGGCCCCCGCCGCGGCTGGTGGGTCGGGGAGGACGCCCGATCGAGTTCGATGTCGCCTTTCCTATTCTGCACGGACCCTTTGGCGAAGATGGCTCGTTGCAGGGACTTTTTCGCTTTGTCGGGGCGCCTTTTGTCGGGCCGGGCGTGCTCTCGTCGGCCGTGTGCATGGACAAGCTCTGCGCCAAGCGCTTGCTGGCCGCGGCGGGAATCCCCATCGCCCGCTTTCGCGGTTTCACAGCGGCGCGCGAAGCCCTCGAAGCGTGCGGTGAACTGGAGCGGGACTTTGGACTGCCGGTGTTCGTCAAGCCCGCCAACATGGGGTCATCCGTAGGCGTGGCCCGCGCGGCTTCGCGGGACGAGCTCACGAAAGCCATCGAAGACGCCTTTCGCTACGACAACACGATCGTGGTGGAGGAGGCCATCGTCGGACGGGAAGTAGAATGCGCCATCCTCGGAAACGAAACACCCGAAGCCTCGGTTGTCGGAGAAATCGTGCCGAAGGGCGGCTTCTACTCCTATGAGGCCAAGTACGTGAATCCGGAGGCAGCCGGCCTGGTGATTCCGGCAGATCTGCCGGAGGAGACGGCCACGCGCGTGCGCGAAGTGGCCGTACATGCGTACCGGGCGCTCGCCTGCGAAGGCCTGGCGCGCGTGGATCTGTTCGTTCGCCACAACGGGGACGTACTCCTCAACGAGATCAACACGCTGCCCGGCTTCACGCGAATCAGCATGTACCCCGCTCTCTGGGCGGCGGACGGTCTGCCCTACAGCGGCCTGTTGGATCGGTTGGTGGACCTGGCCTTCCAGCGCCATCGGCGCGATTCGGCTCTCTGGCTGAAGCCCGAGTGACGCAGCTTGGCCTGGGCTCTTCAGGCGTTGCGCAACCGCCGCGATTCCATCAGCAGGCGCGCCTGCAGGATGATCTCTTCCGATGTCGACCGTACGCGGCTGACCAGACCGATTCGCCGAAGCCCGGCGATGAACCATTTGGTAGGATCAAACTGATACCAGAGGACTCCATTGCGATGGTCGCTCGGAAAAGCGTGGTGAAAGTTGTGGTAGCCTTCGCCGCACGTCAAAAAGGCAGTGAACCAGTTGTCGCGAGCCGAGTTGCTGTCCGAGTACGGCTGGGAGCCGAACATGTGGCTGGCGGAGTTCACCAGAAAAGTGGAGTGATGCGCGGCCACCAGGCGCAGCAGCCCCCCCATGGCCAGGCCGCCGAGCGGCAACCCCCAAGCCCAACCCACGAGCGTCGGCAGGATCAGCCCGGACAACACTGCCAGCGGCAGATAGTAGCGGTCCTGCCAGAGGACGAGCCGATCGCTCGCGAGGTCTTTGGCCGGGGGGCGTGACTCTGCGGGGTCAGGGCGATAGAAAATCCAGCCGACGTGCGCAAAGAAGAATCCTTTCTGGATGCTGTAGGGGTCTTGGGGCGTGTCCACGTACCGATGGTGGAGGCGATGGTCACTGCACCACTTGAGGGCCGAATTCTGGAATGCGCCCGCGCCAAAAAAAAGGAACGCAAAGCGGACCGCCGGGTGCGCTTCGTAGGCGCGATGAGAGAACAACCTGTGGTAGCCAGCCGTAATGGACAGCCCGCTCAGCAGGTAGAACGCGGCAAACAGCGCAAAGCCAACCCAAGAAAGGCCTTCGTAGCGAATGTGAAGCGCCACGGCGAGCGCGGCCAAAAACGGCGTCGTTGCCAAGAAGGTGATGTTGGTCCAATCGAGTCTACGTTTGTGTTCCACGCAGAAGTTAGACCCTTGTGAGGGCCGCCGGGTTGCAATGAAGACGTGTTTTTCGGACGCTCCTGTCCGGCCTTTGAGGGATCGCTTTGGTGGACTCCGCTCAATCGCGGCGCGGATACTCCGCTCCGAACCGTTGTGGCCTCGGGAGGGTAGACACCCTATCAGGTGGAACCCCGATGCGCCGCCGATTACTGAGTACTGCATAACTGAGCACCGAAAATTGGTACCCAAGGAGCTGGGCC
>CAZPFB010000003.1:63324-105330 GCA_964585735.1 uncultured Leptospiraceae bacterium | reverse complement strand
AGAGCCCTGGCGCTCGGGGGAGCCGGTCGAGTGGGGATCCTTTCGGCCGATGTTTCCGGGCACGGTATCCCGGCCGCGCTGGTCACGAGCATGGCCAAGATCTGCTTTCAGGATGCCGCGCGCAACCATGCCTCGCCGCGACAGGTAGTACTCGAGGTGAATCGGAGTCTGCTCGAAAGAGTTGCAGCCGGTTCCTATCTCACTGCGTTCTATCTTACCATCGACGATCGTTACCGTGTTCGTTTCTCAGGCGGTGGGCATCCGGACGCGCTTGTATGGCGACGGGCCTCGAATTCGATCGAGACGTGGGGCGCGCCCGGTTTTCTGATCGGCGCGCTACCGGGCATGGAGGATCTATTCGCGGAGGGGGAAGGCCGGCTTTCGGCGGGAGACCGGGTGGCCCTGTACACGGACGGGTTTGTCGAATCGGCGGACCGCGCCGGTCGGCCGTTTGGTTTGGAGCGCCTGAAGGCAGTGATCGCGGAGGTCGGCGGTCTGCCGCTTGCGCCGGCCCTGCAACGCATCGTTGCCACCTTTGACGCCGAAACGGACATGGGCTCCAGGGCCGATGATTGCAGCATCGTGCTCGTGGAGGCAGATCCGGATTGCCGTGGCGACGGAGGGTCCGCTCCTGATTCCGTGCCGCATCGTCGCAGTGGCGAACGCGCCTCAGGCGCAGAGGGGGACGCATGATCCGAAACATACTCTTCGATGTCGACGGGACGTTGTATTCGAGTGAGGGGATCATCCACGAGGTTTATCGGGACGAGTTTGCGCGGTGGAAGGAGGAGTTCGGGAAGCCGGACAGCGTTCCGTCGCTCGAGGCCATCGTTGCCCAGATTGGCCGACCGGTGCCGCAAATCTTTGCGGCCCTGGCGCCCGAGCTTTCGGTTGAGGAGCGCGAGGGTCTGGCCCTGCGCATTCTGGAGAGACTCGTGGAGCGCGTCGGACGCGGCGAAGGCGAACATTACCTCGGCGCGGCCGACATGGTGCGCCTCTGCTACAAGCGGGGTATGCGTCTGTTCACGGTGAGCAATGGCCGTTATGCCTACATAGAGGCCGTGCTGCGCGCCGGAGGAGTGCGAGCCTGTTTCGAGGCAGTGCCGCACCTGGCCGGCATGGGTGCCCTCGACAAAGATGAGCTTGCCGTTCGGGTCCTCGAGGCCTACCAACTACGGGCGGAGGAAACCCTGCTGGTCGGGGACCGGGCTTCCGATCGTGACGCTGCCCGTAAGATCGGCGTGAAGTTCATTGCCTGCTCGTACGGGCACGGGCACTCCGAGGAGTGGGAGGGCGCGCATTGGATTGCCGACCGCCCGTCTGAGGTGCTTTCCGGCATCGAATCACTGGGAGGCGTGCCGGAATGAAGTCGCCAGGCCAGCCGGGCGAAGCCCGGCCGAGTTCATGACGACGGACCGCTATCTGCCAATACCCTTCGGATTTCGATGAAGTGGCTTGTCCATCTTTGCGCCGAGGAACGCAACACGGGCTGCGTCCAGCCTCACTTTCCTGCCATCTGGGATTCCGACTTGGTTCTTGAACAAATCAGAGACATCCGTCACAACCGCCATGGCCCAACTCGCCCTTCTTGCTTCCGCCTTGTCTTCGGGTGATCGATAACCGTCCTCCTCGGGAAGATTCGGGAAAACGATGTAGGCACCGATCTTTATTTCCTCTTTCTTGGCAATACGAGTTTTGAAGAAGTTCCTTGTCCAAACCTTCTCTCCATCCGCGATTTGCAGAAACTGTGCCTCATTCTTTGTCTTCGGTCCAACCGGAGTTATCATCTTTCCGATTTGAAGGTCGACCCACCCGGCATCGCCGAGTTCCTCATTCGCCGCAATGAAGTAATCGTCATCCTGTACAAAATGCTTGTCCTCCCCCGCATAAACATTGCCCGCCAACAGAAGAAGGAACACACAACTCAATTTCCTGATTGCCATTTTGATCTCCTTTTGAAAGGGAACCTGTCCAATTGAAACCTGCCTCCGGTCAAGACCGATTGCAGGCAATCACCGATCCGCGCGCCGTGCTCCCCGTCGTCATGCCCCAACCTCGCATGTTGTCTCATCCTGGTTTCGTCGCACCTGCGTCGTCGAAGCGCAATCCGGGAGTTGCTTAACCTTCGCGAGACGAGCTTCTCTATCGGGAGCCGCGTGTGATCGGCGTGATGAGACTGACACGCCCATTCGCCGGGGTCAATGCCACAGGTGGCGGAAAAAACTACACAGTAGTACGGAGCCGATCGCCGGATCAGACGCCGTCCAGTCGTCCCCGTAGATACCCGTGCAGGGCCTGCATGTCGTCTTCGGGGATGTCAGTGATCTCGAGGCCGTAGAAGCCCTGCACCGCTGCCGATTCGTCCACGCGTCGAACCACGCCCCGCAGGGTCAGTGGCGGAGCCTCGGGCAGTACCAAGATGACATCCACAGTTGTCTGTTCGCCGCAACTGGGAATGCGATGACCGGAGATGCGAATGCCGATCCCACTTTCGCTGATGTCCTGGACGATACCGATTTCGACCGTCTCACCACCGACGATCTGCACGGGCAGGGGCTGACCGCTCTGGGGTTCGACTCGGGGCTGTCTGCGTTTCTCTTCCACCGGCACTCACCTGGAGAACGTCAAACGGGGGTCGCAGGCGCCATCGTCTTTCGGTTCCGGCGACCGTCAAAGCCAAAAAGGGCGAACTCGGGAAGTCAGTTTCACGGCTTCGCTGTCGGATGCAGGAAGGAAAGATGATGCGCGGAGTGACCCAGGTGAAGGGCTTTCCACTGGTCGTTCGTCAAGTCCCCATACAGGCCGGACGGTTTCAACGGCTCGGCATTGGACTCCAGGCGCCGGAGCAACACCAGGGCCTCTTCCACTCCTGGAGCGTCGTCGCTCTCCGGGGAAGGGACGGAGGGCGGCGCAGTCGGTGAACCCGCCCGCTTGAGTCCCGGGGCCAGCGCGCTCTTGAGCATCCACCGGCCCACCGTCGCGCGCAGAATCCAGGGGAACCGGAAAGCAAACCCGTCGAGGGAGCCGCGGTAGTAGAACGAGAGGTGGCGACAGATTTGGCCGAGGCTCCAGGAGCCGCCCCGCCGGTAGCCGGTGCGCCGGAGCGACTCGATCTCGCGGACGATGTCCGCATACTCGGCAAAGCTGATGTCCCGGCGATCCACGGGCCCGTGCTCCTCCCGCGCGCTCTCCGGGGCAACCTTTTTGGTCGAGGCCTCGCCCTGTTTTTCGACTTGCTGTCGATTCCGCATTCATCAGCATGGGATGCTCGCGCCCCGATGTCCAGAACCGGTCCCAACGACGCGCAGCCCGATCCCGGTTCGTACGCGCGGCTCGAAAAAGTCTACGAGCGCTTCCGTCGCGACATCTACTTCTTTCTGCTCCGCAGCCTGCGCGAGGAAGCTACCGCTCTGGACCTCATGCAGGAGACCTTCGTTCGGTTCATCACCAGCTATCGGGAACGCCACGACCTCCTGGCGGACGAAGTCCAATGCAAGCGGCTCCTGCTGCGTATTGCGCGCAATGCGCTGATCAACCATGCTGAATCTTCTGCCGTGAAGAGGGTTTCGCAGACGGACGAATTGGACTTTCCCGACCACCGCTCGGCTGAGGCCGTGGCCCTGCGCAACCTGAACAACCAGGATGTGCAGAACCTCCTGGACTCAGCCCTGGCCTCCCTAATTCCCCAAGATCGTGAGGTGTTGCTCCTGCACTACGACCAGAACCTTTCGGGAAAGGATGTGGCTGCTGTGTTGGGAATCACCTCCGGCGCCGTGTCCCGAAGGCTGGACCGGGCTCGTAGGGCGTTGCGACGTGTGCTGGAGAAGCGCGGCGTGTCCATGGCGCACTTTCGAGATCTGACGCAGGACTCGTAGCTCCAGCCAGATTCGGTTCAATCAGGGAGAGAAAATGCGTAAGGGCAAAAAAGTTCGTCAAAGACCGGTTGGGGGGACTGTTTCCTCCAAGGGTGGCACTGTGGAACGCCGGAGACGAAAGGGCACTGGCCTGGAGAAGGCCCTGAGCATCCGGGGCCGTGAAGCCGATTTTCCTTCCTTTGCGGAAGTCTATCGGCGTGCCGATCCAAACTTCGAAAAACAACGGCCCCTCCGTTCGCTTTCCTGGCGGTCCAGTCTGGGTTTGGGCGCGGCCGCCGCGTCGGTCCTGATTGCTGTGCTCTTGATCCTTCGCGTGGGTCGCTCCGAGGGAATGCCCGCGTCCGCCCTCGTCGTGTCCGCTACCGGAAACATCGTGCTGCGCACGGAGCGGGGAACTCCTGCGAATGCTCGTGCGGGCGCCCTGGTTCGCAAGGGGGAGCGATTGGAGGTGGAGCGCGGGGGAGCCGTCGACGTGCTGGTTGCCCCGGACCGTGCGTTTCGTTTGCTTGGCCCGGCTCGTTTGGAGATGGTCTCGTTCGAAAAGGACGCAAAGTCCGTCGCCACCCGGTTCAAGCTCGTTCAGGGTGAGCTCTGGAGCAGTCTTGGTCGTCTTTCGCCTTCGGACCGATACGAGATCGAAACACCGCTTGGGGTCGTTCGGGTCGTGGGGACGGAGTTCCGGGTCTCGGTGCAGAATGGCGCCACCGACGTGTCCGTCATCCGGGGTGCCGTTCGCCTGGACCCGCCCGCCGGCGAGGCCGCGGTCGTCCGACACGGGCAGGGCCTGAGTGTGAAACAAGACGGTTCTATGGGACGAGTCCGAAAGGTCGGCTACTCCCGCAGCGCGAGGGCCGCGCTCGGCGCGCTCCGCTCCCTCCGGCGGGATGCGCAGCTTGCGTCTCTGCTCAACCAGGAGAACTCGTCCCTTGTTCCTCCGGCCAAGCGAGAAGCTGCCGCGGACGTCGTAGAACTCGGAAGTGGCGAGCGCGTCGTCGGCCAACTTCTTCTGCAAGATGCATCGCGTGTCGTGGTCCGGACGGATCGCGGGCTGCGCATTCTGCGCAAGCAGGACGTTCGTGCCGTTCGGTTGGCTCCCTGATTCCGTCAAGCCTCCGCGGAGAGCAGCTTCTTCACGTCGTCAAGTGCCGGCACTTTCCCCGAAACGACAATCTTGCCGTCGATGAGCAACGCCGGCGTAAGACGCACACCGAGCTTCGCGTATTCGCGCACGTCGTAGGCGTGTTCGATCTCGGGCGAAATCCCCAAATCCGCGCAGGCCTGCTTTACGACTTTTTCCGTGGCTTCGCAACGCGCGCAGCCCGGTCCCGCCACCTGGATCTTCATCTTCAAGTACCTCCGTTTCGCTCTCTTCCAAATTGCACTGCTGAATCGCCCTACTGGACGAGACCGTACACGGTCCCGGTGATCGTACCCAGAACGATGATCGTCGGCACGTACACGAGCGCTTTGCGGACACCGAATACTTTGGCTATGGCCAGCCAGTTCGGCAGACTCAGACCCGGTCCGGTGAGCAAAAGCGCCAGCGCCGGGCCTTTGCCCATCCCGAGTTTCATCATGGTATCCACAAACGGGGCTTCGGTCATCGTGGCAAAGTAGGTCACCGAACCGAGGAGCGTGGCAAAAAAGGACTGCCGCAGGCCGTTGCCGCCCAGCCACTCGCGGACCCAGGCTTCCGGGAGCACCTTGCCGATGACGCCGACCAGAAACACGCCGAACAGAAGCAGCGGAAAGATTGTACGCACAAACCACCAAGTTTCCCGCAACCAGTCTCGGATCTCGGCGCCCGAAAGGCTGCGCCAGGCGAATCCGACAATTGGAATGGTGAACGCCACCCAGACGATGACTTTGTAGAGGAAAGGACCCTCGGTGATCAGGTAGTTGGGCATAAGGAGCGACAGCACGACGAGCACGATCAGAATCAGGTGGTTGCGCGACACGATCCTGGCGCGCGGCACATCAACTGCGGTTGCGACTGTGCTTTCGAACGGACCGGCACTTCCCGCCACGGCCCCGGCCTCTTCGCCTTTTTGGGCGAACACGAAGCTCATAACGAAGCCCACCACGTAGGCCATAACAAGAGCCGCCACGACCCGGGCCGCCACCATCTCCGGGCCGAGTACGTGGCCCGTGTAGACAAGAGACAGGATATTCGCCGCAGGCGCCACCCACAGCACGATGAAGGCAGCCCCGATTCCGGCCCCCGCGTAAAAAAGTCCGCTGGCCACCGGGATCACCGTACAGGAGCAGGCGGCCACGAGGAAGCTCGAGCCCGAAGCCAGCGAAAACGACCGCCACTTCCCCGCACGCTCCCCGAGATAGTCGAGCACCGCTTCGCGGTTGACGAAGGTCACCATGGCCCCCGCGAGAAGGAACGCCGGAACCAGACACGTGAGGACATGGGTGGCCACGTACCCCTGAAGGGCCAAAAGACCGGCCATCGCAAAGTCGATCAGCATGGACCCATGCTACTGTATCCTTGCAGCGGTGACAATGACGGATGTCATGGGGAGGTCTGGTTCCCTGTGTGCTCACCTTCGCTTGACAATCGCCTACCGACGATTGAGCCTGGCTGCGTCGGCGCTCTTTCCAAAGCCGCGTCGATTTAAGTACTTCAACTATTCGAATTGCCTCAGTTTGGTTTCGCTTCTGTCCAGAGCCTCCAGCCTCTCCTGGCGCTGTGGCCAAGCGGCTGCTGCTTCTGCCTGCGTCCGTTGCCAATCGATTGCCTCCATGGCCAGCCTGCGGACCTGATCATCGCAATTCGCTCGTAGTGTCGTTACCGTTCGGTGAGAAGTCGTTTGATTCATCCCAGAAGAAGGGATCGTCCAATAGTTCGCGCGCTTTTGAATGAAACTTCTCCCAATCAATGTTCAGCTTTTCCCAGGGTGACATGGCATCCCGCTTTGCTCTTCGGGCTGCCTTCAGCTTCGCCGAGAGATCCTGGAGGTCTTCTTCTTTGCGTGGGCAGCGGTGCCGTGCTATGGCGCAATGCGCGAGGATACCCTTCCAGGTCGAAATCATCCGCGCCGCTGAATCGCTTCCTCATCAGCGAGAGAGCCTGACACACCTCGTCAACCCCCCGCTCAAACAACGGGAGAGAAAGCGTGGGAGAAGAGGCCCACTTTCGGCCAACCAGGAGTTCGCTGGCAACGGCGATTTCGACCTGCTTCTTCGCCTTGCGGTACGTAATCTTTGGCAGAGTCGAACGGTAGCTATTGTGCCGCTGCAGAAGCTGCTCAAGAGTCTTCTTCGGAGGGCCAGGATCGGCAAGGTACAACGTGACAGTCAATTCCTCAACGGCCTGGCCAAAGTCTCCGGATCCCATCAGCAAGAAGTCTCCGATCAGGGATAATGTGGCGTGCCAACCGTAGCTGTTATACGACTTCGCCAGGACTTGAAACTCCATAGAGGTTAGACCGCTGTGCGCTCCTCTATCTGTCTCAAGTGATGTTGCAGGTGAACCAGATAGTCCTCGATCAGGAACTGCAACGAAACCGGTTCATTCGACCCAATCCACCATTGGACCGCCAGACGACCTTCGGGAATCTGCGCAATCACCCGCGCAAGGTGGAGGTTGTACAGGCGCCACAGTTCGATCAGCTCTGCCCACGGGCTCTCGTTGTAGTTCTGGAAGCGCACCCAATGCTCCTGATCGTACTTTGGGAAAACCAGTTCTCCGCCTTCCTGAGCCCGGACGAACCGTTGATGGTTGTTGGCAGCCGAATCGACCAGATGCCCCATGATTTCTTTGATGGACCATTTGGTCGCATCGGCTTTTGTTCCGACGAGTTCTTCGTCGAGGAGCTTGAGTTTGGCAGCGGCCAACTCCACCACCTGCGTCAGTTCGCCTGCAATGTCCCGCTCGCTGCTGGATCCGGAAGGTGAATCCGAGTGGTTCCCGCGGGCCGGCAGCTTGCTGACGGTGACCCGCGTCCCGCTCATGCTAAAAATGTGGTAGCCGCAGTGCTCTGTAAACACGCCGATTTCCTTGAACTCCGGCGCCTCGATGACGAGTGGGTAATAGAACTCGGCGCGTGAGTTATCATCGAACTGAATCCGAGCCACGAAGCCCGAGGGAAACTCGTGGGCGCTGAGTTGGCCGCGCTCTGGCTTTCCGACACTCGACAGGTGGTCGCGGATCTTCTGCTTCCATCTTTCGGGTAGGTCTTCGTGTTTCATCTGCCGGCCGGTCACAGTATGCCCAGGGCTTTTAGGCTTTGTCTCCCGAGTTCCACGCGTTTGCTTGCGTCGGATTCCTGCTGATGCCATACAGTTGCCAATTCTCGCCTTGCTCAACAAGCACAATCGCTCGAACCCGCTCCTGGGTCTTCGCCGATACGGGCAAGTTTCCTTGTGCCAGCCGCGCCAGAATCGTTGTGAGCAATATGACGAGTGGTAGTTTCAGGCGACCCTCCGCGGAGATTGTCCCTCGGTCCGTTAGACTTTAGAAATTGAAAAGGTGGAACCCTGGCCCACGAATGGGCCAACGCTAATTTCCAAATATCGGAGGGGTTCCATGAAAGAGCAGAACAGAGCGGCTACCGGCCGTCAATTGGAAAGAGTCGCGGTTGAAGATTTCCGCGCATTCGCGAAGGGACAGTTGGGGGCGCTGCTGCGCCCGCAGGCCATCGGGTACGTCCGCGCTCTCCTGGAGGAAGAGATGGACGAGCTGTGCGGCCCGGCCTTCTCACACATCAGCTCTCGCGTTGGTGCGCGGTCGGGCTGCTCGCAGCAGAAGATCAGTTCCGAGCGGTGCACGGCCACAGGCACATCCAGAAATTCTTCAACCAGCATCAGGAGCATGACCCGATCCAACTCAGGCCGGTCCCCCGATGGGCGTTCGCCACCGCTCGACTGCCACCTCTGCTTTCAGAACAACTCCTCTCCCCGTGCCCGCCCTTCATCCGGAAAATCGCGATAGAGGGCGAAACTGACGCGCGCGGCTTTGGAGTTCACCGCGTGGTGCAGTTCTTCCACCCGGCCGCTGCGGGCGACAACACGGCCGAAGGCTCGGTCGAGTTGGTCGAGCGTCTCGAACTCCACGAGAATGTGGAACTCTGGAAGCTCCGGCGGCCCCAGTCCGAGCTTGCGGCGCAAGATGCGATGGGAGGCGACGAGACCTTCCTTCTTCAGAGCGCCGAGGTAGGCATGGATAGCGTCCGTGAACTCCAGGTCCCGGACGCCTGGCTTCAGGTCGACCCAGATGTGGTAGACGTTCACGCTGAGCTCCAGCTTCAGCTGTAGATCCGGCCACCCTGCCTGCGGAACTCCTCGGCTTTCTCGTGCAGACCTTCGTCTATGGCCCTGCCCGTTTCCAGTCCGTGTTCTTCCGCGTAGCGACGCACGTCTTCGGTGATCTTCATGGAGCAGAACTTCGGGCCGCACATCGAGCAGAAGTGCGCGAGTTTGGCTCCTGGGGCGGGCAGCGTTTCGTCGTGATAGGAACGTGCGGTCGGCGGGTCCAGAGAGAGGTTGAACTGATCTTCCCATCGGAATTCGAACCGCGCCTTGGACAACGCGTTGTCGCGGCGCTGGGCGGCGGGGTGGCCCTTTGCCAGGTCGGCCGCGTGCGCGGCGATGCGGTAAGCGATCACGCCGTCCTTCACGTCCTGTTTGTTGGGAAGCCCTAAGTGTTCCTTGGGCGTCACGTAGCACAGCATGGCCGTGCCGAACCAGCCAATCATCGCCGCGCCGATTGCGCTGGTGATGTGGTCGTAGCCCGGCGCGATGTCCGTCACCAGAGGACCGAGCGTGTAGAAGGGCGCCTCGTGGCAGTATTCGAGTTGCAGTTCCACGTTTTCGCGGATCAGGTGCATGGGCACATGCCCAGGCCCTTCGATCATCGTCTGCACGTCATGCTTCCAGGCGATCTCGGTCAGCTCGCCGAGGGTGCGCAGTTCGGACAACTGCGCTTCGTCGTTTGCGTCGGCGATGCTGCCGGGACGCAGGCCGTCCCCGAGCGAAAAGCTAACGTCGTAGGCCTGCATGATTTCGCAGATTTCCTCGAACCGGGTATACAGGAAGTTCTCCTGATGATGTGCGAGGCACCACTTGGCCATGATGGAGCCTCCCCGGCTGACGATACCGGTCAAGCGTCCGGCCGTGAGCGGCACATACCGGAGAAGCACCCCCGCATGGATCGTGAAGTAGTCCACCCCCTGCTGCGCCTGCTCGATGAGGGTGTCGCGATAGACCTCCCAGGTGAGGTCTTCGGCCACGCCGCCGACTTTTTCGAGCGCCTGGTAGATCGGCACGGTCCCAACGGGGACGGGCGCGTTTCGCAATATCCACTCCCGTGTCTCGTGAATGTCGCTGCCCGTGGAGAGGTCCATGATCGTGTCCGTTCCCCACTGGAGGGACCAGAGCATCTTGCCCACTTCCTGGTCGATGTCCGAGGCGACGGCGCTGTTTCCTATGTTTGCGTTTACTTTTACCAGGAAGTTGCGGCCGATGATCATCGGCTCGGCTTCGGGATGATTGACGTTGGCCGGGATGATGGCCCGCCCCCGCGCAACTTCTTCGCGCACGAACTCGGGGGTGATCTCGTCGGGAATCCGCGCGCCCAAGGGTTGCCCCGCATGCCGACGTTGCCAGGCAGGCAGGCGTTGGTCGGACACGGAACTGCGGGCCAACTCCAGGCGCATGTTTTCGCGCAGGGCGACGAATTCCATCTCCGGCGTCACGATCCCGCGCCGCGCGTAGTGCATCTGCGTCACATTGCCGCCGGCGGTCGCTGAAAGTACCGGCCGCTGTCCGCGCGTATGTTTGGTATTCGTCGAAGCTGGCGACACTTCGCTCACGTCCCTGCGTTCCTGAATCCACGGCAGGCGCAGAGCTTCGATGCCACGGCGGGGATCGCAGGCAACCAACGGGTCTCCCCAAGGACCCGACGTGTCGTAGATCAGGACTGGTTCGTTCGCCTGGGACTGTCCGGACGCCGTACGTGTGGGCTGCGTACTCACCTTTCGGAAGGGAACGCGAATGTCCGGGTGCAATCTGCCCGTTACGTAGACACGTTCGGATGCCGGGAAGTCTTCGGCCTGCCGGCGTTGGGCGTTGCCCGACGAGGGGTCAGCGTCGGCAGGCGTGGTTCGGGAGGATTCCTGGGCTTGCATGTGGAGTTCCTTGACGGAGCGTGGGCCAAAGGGAGTCTTGTTCTCGGCCCACGGGGGTCTACAGGAAAGCTGGGAACAGGGGAATCACATGTCACGAAGAAAAATCGCACTGATCGGAGCCGGACAAATTGGCGGGACCATGGGCCTTCTGGCGGCTCAGAAGGAACTCGGGGACGTCGTCCTCTTCGATATCATGGAGGGCGTGCCGCAGGGGAAGGGCCTGGACCTTTACGAGACCACGCCGGTGGAGGGCTGCAACGCCGTCGTGACCGGAACGAACAGCTACGGGGACATCCGCGGAGCGGATATCGTCATCGTCACGGCCGGGCTTCCCCGGAAGCCGGGGATGAGCAGGGACGATCTGGTCAGCACCAACACGAAGATTGTCAAACAGGTGGCGGAGGGGATTCGGGACAACGCGCCCAACGCCTTCGTGATCGTGATAACGAACCCGCTGGACGCCATGGTGCATGTCATGAAGAAAGTGACCGGCTTTCCCAAGAACCGGGTCATGGGCATGGCGGGAGTCCTGGACTCGGCCCGCTTTCGCACGTTCATTTCCATGGAGACAGGTGTATCCGTCGAAGACATCACCGCTTTTGTGCTCGGCGGGCACGGGGATACGATGGTGCCGCTGCCGCGCTACTCCACCATCGCCGGGATTCCGCTGCCGGAGTACCCGGGTCTTTCCAAGGAAAAGATCGACGCCATGGTCAAACGGACCGCGGGCGGGGGCGGGGAGATCGTGAATCTGCTCAAGACCGGTTCGGCTTTCTACGCGCCCGCAGCTTCGGCTATCGCCATGGCGGAAGCCATCATCAAAGACCAGAAGCGGGTCTTCCCGTGCGCGGTTCTGTGCGAGGGGGAATACGGTCACAGCGGCATCTTCATGGGTGTGCCGGTCGTGATCGGGAAGGGCGGGGTCGAAAAGATCATCGAGATCAACCTGACGGCCGAAGAAAAGACCGCCCTCGATGCCTCCGCCAAAGCGGTTCGCGAGCTCATGGAACTCGTGGATAAATCCGGACTGCTCTGACGGAGAAGCGCCACGGACAGCCTCGAAGAAGATAAGCTCCTCGCAGGGATGCGGGAGACCGCCCGCGTGATCGCGGAAAGCTCCCGCCCCGATCTGCAGGAGGAGCTTCGCTTCGAAGCTCACATGTTCTTGGGGCGCTTGGAGTTGCTCCGGGCGCGGGCCCAAGGGCGGGAAGGGGAACTCATCCGCCCCAAGGTCATCCGTGAAAATCTGTACGACTACCTGCGCGCCGACCTGGTCGCGTTCCTCCAGAAGATCCTTGGCGGGAAGTTTCAGCGCAGCGATTTCCCGGATCTTCAGCCCCTCCACCGGTCGATCATCGGGATCCTCAAGGAACTCGGCGTCTACGTCTTCTATCCGGCCGGGAAGGATTTCAGCCGAACGACGATCCTCGAACGCTGGTACGTGGCGCTCAATCGCATTCACCCCCTCACGCTGAGAAAGGTGATCAACTACTTCGAACTGTACACCACGCGCCTCTACTCCCTGCTGGACGAACTACCCGCCGGCCACGAAGATCTTCGAACCGTGATCGGGCGGATGCTGGCCTCCGAGCAATACGAAGTCACCTTCGACGAAATCTATACCGCGGAGATTACACTTCGTGACGAAATCCACTTTGCGCTGTTGCGCAGCATCTCGGCCGACCGACGCCTCGAGTACCTGGTGCAAAAGGAAATCGTCACGGGACTGTCGAATACGTTCATCACGATTCTGCATGAGGAGTATTCCAGCAACTACCGCAGGCTGCTCGAAGAGCATCGCAACCGCGCGGAAGCGCTCGAACAGGAAAGGGACTCTCTCAATACCGAGGTTCGCATCGCCGGGTACATGGCGCAGAAACAGTTTCAGCAGAAGCTGCCGGATTCCGATCCGCGCATCCAGTTCGCCCTATGGTACGAACCCTTCATGGGTGTGGGCGGAGACTACTATCGCGTGATGCAGTTGGACAAAGACGAGTACGCCATCCTGATTGCTGATATCGCCGGTCACGGACTGGGCGCGGCCATGTACGTGAACACCCTGCGCATCACCTTCGAGGACAAGAAGCAATATCTCCACCGCCCCGCGCGCATGCTGCGGCGGATGAACGAAGAGTTGTTGGGCAAACTCGGCGACAACTTCGTCACGGCCATCTACGTGCACATCAATCTCAAGAAAGGGGAGTTGCGCTACTGCAATGCCGGCCACCCCAAGGGCTTCTTTTACGGCAGGAACGAAAATCGGCGTCGCGTTCGTTTTCTGCGGCCGAACAGCAAGGTCATCGGCGTCTTTCAAAAAGTGGAGTTCCGTGAGTCGCGATTGCCCTTTTCCGGCGATTGGCGTCTCGTGCTTTACACCGACGGGATCCCGGAAACCGTCAACACCCGCCAGGAGATGCTCGGAGAGCGCGGCCTTTCGCAAATGATGAACGACACCGACCGGTTGAGTGTCGCAGATACGGCCCGTTTGGTGGAGAAGGTCGTGAACGAGTTTCGAGGAGAAGCGGCGGTCGAAGATGACAGGACGCTCTTGGTCAGCGACTTTGCCGGCCCCGGAGCCGCCACATGATCCGCTGGATGATCTATGGGGCCAACGGGTACACGGGGCGTTTGGTAGCGCAGCTCGCACACGCTCGGGGTCTGAATCCCGTGCTTGCCGGGCGCAACCGCGAAGAAGTGGAAGCTCTGGCCGCGGAACTGGGCTTCGAGAGCCGGGTCTTTGCACTTGATTCCGTGCAGGCTGTCAGCGAACAACTGCGCGGTTGTACCGTCGTGCTCCATTGCGCGGGCCCATTTGTGCGCACCTCCGCGCCGATGGCGGATGCGTGCCTGTTGTCGGGCGTGCACTACGTGGACATCACGGGCGAAATCCCTGCCTTCGCTGGATTGGCCGAGCGGGATGAGCGGGCTCGTGCGGCTGGCGTGATGCTGCTCGGTGGCGCGGGATTTGACGTCGTGCCCACGGATTGCGTGGCCCTGAAATTGAAAGAAGCCCTGCCGGAGGCTCAAACTCTCCGCCTGGCTTTCGAGGCCATCAGCCAGCCCTCCGGAGGGACCGCGCGCAGCGCCCTGGAACAGCTTCCCTCCGGTGGTCGCGTTCGGGAAAACGGCGTCCTCGTGAACGTACCCCTGCTTTCGCGCAGCGTCGAGGCTGTTCTGGGTGGACGAAGGCGGACGGTGTACAACGTTCCCTGGGGGGATGTTTTCACGGCCTACTACACGACCGGTATTCCAAACATTGAAGTATACAAAACATTTGGATCAACAGAGGTACTGCTGGCGCGCGCGGCCGGACCCTTCCTGGGGCTCCTGAGCTTTGGTCCGGTACTTCGGTTGGCGCAAAACCTGGCCGGGCGGTCGGGTCCGGATGCAGGCGAGCGGGACCGCGGTCGGTCTCACGTTTGGGGCCAGGTGACGTCGCCGTCGGCCCGCGTGGAGCTCCAACTGGATACCATCGAGGGTTACGAGTTCACAGCCGAATCAGCGGTGCGGATCGTCGAGCGGATCCTGATGGGCGCAGTTCGCGCGGGATTTCAGACGCCCGCGGCCGTTTTCGGCGCGGACTTTGTGCTCGAAGTGCCGGGCACGACATTTGGCCCGCTCGAACGCACCTCTGTCTGAGTCAGGTCGAGGAGCGCGCTTCCAGGACTGTCGCGGTGGGCCAGCAGATACTCCTGCGCCACTGCCATGGATGGTCCTCGTTCCAGGAATCGGCGGGCGAACTCCCGCGCTGCTTCGTCGTTCTCCGGGAAGAAGCGCAGGAAGAGTCGTTCGAGTTGCTCGGCTTCGGGATTGCCGATGGCGAAGTGGCGATCCGCGCGCCCCGGGCGCGTGAGGGCGGGGTCGAGTCGTTCGGGATGGTTGGTTGTCATGAACAGAAGTCTGCCTTCGCCCGAGCCCACGCCGTCCAGGGCATTCAGAAGTCCGCTGAAGCTGACGCCACCTTCGAGCGAGCGGTCACGTTCCACGAAAATCGCATCGATGTCTTCGATTACGAGGATGGATTCTTCCGGCAGCGAGTTGACCAAGTCCGCCAGCAGCGCGTCCGTCAGTCGCGGGTTGCTCAGGTCGAGCAGGTAAACATCCAGTTCGAACAACCCGGCCATTGTCAGGACGAGACTGGATTTGCCATTCCCGGGCGGTCCGTGCAGGAGGTAGCCCCGTCGCCAGGGAATGCCCATGCCGCGATACCAGGCCGCTCCTTCGCGGAACTCTCGGATGTCGCCTGCAATCGCTTCGAGAACCCCGCGCCGGAGAACCACCGAGGCGACCTCGCGTGGGGAACGCAGGGCCAGGAAAACCCATTCGGCCAGATCCGCAGAGGGGCGGTGCAGCGTGACTTTGCCCTGCTGGGCATCCTCGGCCATCGACCGCGCGCCCAAGATGATCCCTTCGATGTAGCGACGCGCGCGCGCCTGGCGGCCCAGGCACGAAAGGCGGATCGTCTCGCGATGCGCCACGATGCGGGCCCCGTAAGCGGTGGCCACGGCGTTCTTGAGTTCCTCGCGCTCGAACTCCACGATGAGAAAGCGCCCCTGATGCCTGAGCAGGTACGTCCCTTCGGCGGGAACGAAGAGTAATTCCTGTTCGCCGCGCTCGTCGGTGCCGCCCGAGCGCGCGTCGATCACATACGAACGCCTCCGGCGAAAGAACTCCTGACCGTTCAGCCAGAACTTCAACCACCCGAAGGCGGGGTCCGTAAACGGAAGCTCAATCGTGAAGATGCAGCGCCTGCGCGCGAACAAGAACAACCGGTACGGGAGTTTGCGCGCGAACGCCGCGAGCGCCCCCAGGACCATCAGCGCAAACCCGCCTGAGGCAAACTGATTCTTCTCGAACAAATCCAGCAAAGTGTCCATGTCACGCAACCAATCGTAGCCATCGCCGATCCAGTGGGATCGCCAGAACGGTTTCGGGTGGGTTGGCGGTTCGCGCACGGAATGTGCGGATCCTCCGGCGGTTCACCCGTCCCAGAATGGGGCGGAAGGACGCGCCTTCAACCCCCGCAGAAGAGCCCGGCCCACGCCGGGAAGCGGGGGCAGACTCAGACGAAGCTGTGGTCGAGTGCAAACATGGCATTGCTCCATGTGCGGCGCGCCCGGAGGCGGCCTGCATGTATCGGACGAAAAGCCTGCTGATTGTTTCGAAAAAAAATCGGCGGGCAAGCCAAAAAATCGTACGCGCCTTTCAGTAGGCCCGCGCGAACACGACCCGCCCCTGCGACGGTTTCCCGGTCAGAATGCACTTGCCCTTTTCGGTAGAAGCTTCCAAGGGGATGCAGCGAATCGTCGCCTTCGTTTCTTGTTTGATTCGTTCCTCGGTTTCGGTCGTCCCGTCCCAGTGCGCGTAGAGGAATCCACCGGGCCCGTCGAGCAACTCCTTGAAGTCTGCATAAGAATCGACCCTGTGCGAGTTGGCTTCCAAGCGCTGCCGGGCTGCTTCGAGCAGATCTCTCTGAATGCCTTCCAGCAGATCCGCCACGTACCCGTCGATGCCCGTGAGGTTCACGAGTTCCTTGGCTTTCGTGTCCCGCCGGGCGACCTCCGCCTTGCCCTGGGCCAGGTCCCTGGGCCCCAGGGCGATACGGACGGGTACTCCTTCGAGTTCGTACTGCGCAAACTTGAAGCCCGGCCGTGTCTTGTCATCGTCGTCGAAGCGCACGGAAAGGCCGCGGGCGCGCAGGTCCCGAACGATGCCCTGAGCTTTTTCAGCCACCTGCGCACGCTCGTCCTCACCTTTGTAGATCGGTACGATCACGACATGGAGCGGCGCAACGCGTGGCGGAAGCACGAGGCCCTGGTCATCGGAGTGCGACATGATGAGCGCCCCAATCAGACGCGTGGAGACTCCCCAGGAAGTGGCCCAGACGTGCTCGAGTTTCCCATCCTGGTTCGTGAACTGCACTTCGAAGGCCTTCGCGAAGTTCTGGCCCAAGAAGTGAGAGGTGCCTGCCTGGAGCGCCTTTCCGTCCTGCATGAGGGCTTCGATGCAGTAGGTTTCCAGGGCGCCCGCGAAGCGCTCTGCCGGTGTCTTGCGGCCCCGAATCACCGGCATGGCCAGGACGTTTTCGGCAAAGTCGGCGTACACGCCCAGCATCCGTTCGGTTTCTTCTTCGGCTTCGCGCGCGGTGGCGTGCGCGGTGTGACCTTCCTGCCAGAGAAACTCCGCAGTCCGCAGAAAGAGTCGAGTGCGCATTTCCCAGCGAACGACGTTGGCCCACTGGTTGATGAGCAAGGGCAGGTCACGGTACGATTGCACCCAGTTTTTGTAAGTGTTCCAGATGATTGTCTCGGACGTGGGACGGATGATGAGTTCCTCTTCCAGCTTGGCCTCCGGATCGACGATCACGCCTTCTTTCGGGTCGCTTTTGAGGCGGTAGTGCGTGACCACGGCGCACTCCTTGGCGAATCCTTCCACGTGCGCGGCCTCTTTGGCCAGGAAGCTTTTGGGGATGAACAGGGGGAAATACGCGTTCACGTGACCCGTCTCTTTGAAGCGACGGTCCAGTTCGCCCTGCATCTTCTCCCAGATGGCGAATCCGTGCGGCTTGATGACCATGCAGCCCCGCACAGCCGAGTGTTCGGCCAGACCACCCCGCACGACCAGGTCGTTGTACCACTGGCTGTAGTCCTTGGCTCGCTCTGTGATTCCTTTGCTCATGTTTCCTCTCGTGGAAGTGTGGGGTTAGGTCTCCCGGGTGGCGTCACTTCTGCCCCAGCAGTTCGCGGAGTGCGACGAGACCCCGTTCCAGGACCTCTGGATCGACAGCGTAGGAGATTCGGATATGATTGGGATCCCGCGTGAAGATGTCTCCGGGGACTAATATCAGTTTTTTCTCCTTCACCGCCCGCTCGGCGAAGTCGTTTCCGTTTTCAGGAAGTTTCGGAAACACGTAGAAGGCCCCGGCGGGATGCGTGAACGGGAGCACTCCCGAGAGCGCGCCCACCACACGATCGCGATTCGCGAGGTAGGCCTTCACGAACGCCGACAGGTCCAAATCGAGGGCCGTGATCCCCGCCCACTGAATCGGCGCCGGCGCGCAAACCACGGTGTACTGCTGCAGGGTGATGAGCGCGCGCATCACCTCGGCGGGCCCCGTGGCCGCGGAAAGGCGCAGACCTGTCATGCTGTACGATTTGCTGAAGCCCGTCAGCGTGACAGTGCGCGGATACACGGCGGCGGCAGAACAGAAACGGTTGTCATAGTCGAATAGTTCATATATCTCATCTGAGACGAGCAGGGCGCCGCTCTTCTCGGCCAGGCCGCCGAGCAGGGCGATCTGTTCGCGGCCGAGGACGTGCCCCGTGGGGTTGGAGGGCGACGAGAAGATGATGAGCCGCAGGCTCTTGGGATCGACAGCGGCCACCT
This sequence comes from uncultured Leptospiraceae bacterium, assembly GCA_964585735.1. GTDB lineage: Bacteria > Spirochaetota > Leptospiria > Leptospirales > Leptonemataceae > CAZPFB01. The sequence goes on along the minus strand of CAZPFB010000003.1, from coordinate 86,933 downwards.
GCTCGGCCGTGAAGGTTTCGGGAATGGTCTCGACCCGGGCGCCGAAAAAGCGCAGCAGCGAATTGTAGATGAGGAAGTACGGTTCGATCAGGAGCACGCGATCTCCGGGGTTCACCAGAGCCAAGAAGAGCAACTGCAACAGGCCCGCCACGCCCGCGCTCACGACAATGTTGTCCGGGTGCGCCTCGAACCCGTTGCGCTCTTGGTACTTCCTTGCCAGGCGTTCCCGCAGGGGCAGGATGCCCTGCGTCTGCGTGTAGGCCGTCTTCCCTTCTCGGAGGGCGCGCGTGACCGCTTCGAGGATGGGTTCCGGCGTGGGGAAGTGTGGCTGCCCGATGGAGAGGTTGATCGGGTTTTCGAGTTTGGCCGCGAGGTCGAACATGCGGCGGATGCGGGACGTGTCGATGGCCGCCATGCGTTCGGCCAACGCGAATTCACCGGGTCCGCTTTGCATGAGGTCACTCGCGCGATAGCGGCCGCGGGGTAAAGTGAAATTGCCGGCGTGGGTCCGCGCACCCAAACAGAGATTCCAGAGTCTGATATTTTGAATTGACGCGGACGGTCCGGACTCAATGGTAAGGTTGCCTGCGTTGCCGGGGCGACGCCTGGTGGGGAGTGTATGGCGCAGATGAGCGGCGGAGAACTGATTGCCCGGATGCTTGCGGCCGAAGGTGTCCGCGTCGTGTTCGGGATCATTGACGGCACCTACTTCGGGTTCTACTCGAATCTGAAGAAGAAGGGGATTCGCCTGATCGGTCCGCGCCACGAAACGAGCGCAGTTCACATGGCGGCCGCCTACGCGCGTCTCACCGGCGAACTCGGCGTGTGTATGGCCTCGAACGGTCCCGGTGTGGCCAACGCGCTGCCGGGCGTTGCCGTGGAGAACGTGGAAGGAAATCGCGTACTGCTCATTACGAGCGCGCGGCGACCGGGTGTGATGTACCCCGATCGGGGCGGCACCTACCAGTGTTTCGATCAAACCGGTGTCATTCGTCCGATGGCCAAGTGGAGCGAGCACGTGCCCGACTTCTCCCGCATATCGGAGATGCTGCGCACCGCGCTGCGCCGCTCCTGGCAGGGCAGGCCGGGCGTGGTGCACCTCGACGTTCCTGAAGACATCATGAATACGCGCGTGAAGGCTTCGGTCGCCATTCTCCCTCCGGCCCGGTACCGTTCTACCGAGCGGTTGTTTCCGGGAGCAGCACAGGTGGAATCGGCGGCGCGCATGCTGGAAGCCGCGCGGCTGCCGCTGATACATGCGGGCAGCGGTGTCATCCACGCCGGAGCCTTCGACGAACTGGCCCGCACGGCTGAGCTCCTCGGAGCCCCGGTGACCATGAGCTGGTGCGCGCGCGGCGCGGCCGTCGAGACGCCGCAGGTGTTCCCCATGACGGACGTGAAGCTCAACACACGGTTGCGCAACGACGCGGATCTCGTGCTGAATCTCGGTTCGCGGATCGGAGAAACGGATTGGTGGGGTAAGCAACCTTACTGGCGCAGCCCCACGCAGCAGAAGATGATCCAGGTGGACATCGACCCCGAATGGCTGGGCGTGAATCGCCCCGTGGACCTTGCCGTCGTCGCGGACGTGAAGGTGTTTCTCCAGATGCTGAACGAAAGGCTGAGGCCGCGCGGCTCGAATCGCCGGGCGGTCGTGGAGGGCTACGACAGAAAGAGACTACAGGAGCGCGCCCGACTGTTCGCGAATCTTAAGAATGATGGCGCGCCGATGTATCCCGGGCACCTCGGTCACATTGCCCGACAGGTGCTCCCGGACGATACGATTCTCGTGGCCGACGGCGGCAACACGACCATCTGGGCCAACTTCTTCTGGGAGGTCCGCCGCCCGAACACGCTGCTTTCCACCTTCAAGATGGGCATGCTGGGCGCCGGGGTAGCTCAGGCACTCGGCGCCTGCGTGGCTCGTCCGAAGGCAACGGTGGTCTGCATCATCGGAGACGGGGCGATGGGTTTTCATCCCCAGGAGATTGAAACGGCGGTGCGCAACGGCCTGCGTCCGATCTACGTCGTCGCCTGCGACCGACAGTGGGGAATGGTCAAGATGAATCAACAATTTGCGCTCAAGCCCATCAAGACGATCGTGCGCAAGTCCCTCGGGCCGCACGAAACCATCAACGCCGATCTCGGCGAGATTCGCTTCGACCTCCTGGCCGAAAGCATGGGCGCCTTCGGCCAACGTGTTTCGAGTCCCGGGGAGTATCGGGCGGCCCTCGAAAAAGCGCAGAAGTCCGGTCGCTGCTGTGTCATCCACGTCGACGTGGACCCGGTGAAGCACATGTGGGCGCCGGGCCTCGTTCACTTCAAAGACATGCACAAAGAGCCGAAAGGGCGATGAAGCCCGCCAGCCGTCGGCGCGCGGACGTTCTCGTCACGGGGGCCTCTGGTTACATCGGCAGTCTGTTTCTGAGAAGACTGCGCGAGCGGCGACCCCGGTGGCGCCTGGCCGGCGTGGATGTCCGCTCGCCCGCGCGCAGCGAGCGGGGTGTCGATTTTCGCCTCTGTGATGTGGCTTCCCCGGAACTCCAGCGGATCTTTTCCGAGACCCATCCGCGCGTCGTCGTCCACCTCGCTTCCATCGTGACGCCCCCGCGCAAAAGCGATCCCGAGTTCGAATACCGGGTCGATGTTTTAGGAACGCAAAACGTTCTCGAAGCCTGTGTGACCTTCGGCACCAAGCGGCTGGTTCTGACTTCCAGCGGCGCCGCCTACGGGTATCACGCCGACAATCCCGCCTGGTTGAGCGAAGAACATCCGCTGCGCGGCAATGACTCCTTTCCGTACTCGAAGCACAAGCGTCTCGTCGAAGAGCTGCTTGCACGCTATCGCGCGGAACACCCCCGGCTCGATCAGGTGGTTTTTCGACCGGGGACGGTTCTGGGAGCCACCACGCGCAATCAGATCACGAATCTGTTCGAGAAGCGTTTTGTACCGGGCATTGCCGGTTCGCAGTCGCCGTTCGTGTTCATCTGGGATGAGGACGTCGTCGAGTGTCTCATTCTGGCAGTCACGACCGGGCGCGCGGGCATTTTCAATCTGGCAGGTGACGGGAGCCTGTCTCTGCGAGAGATTGCGCGCATCCTCGGTGTGCCGTTCGTCGGTTTCCCGGCGCCGTTCTTGAAGGCAGCGTTCGCGGTGCTCCATCCGCTGGGTCTGTCGCGGTATCGGGCCGCCGACGTGGACTTCTTGCGCTACCGACCCGTCCTGTCCAACGCCAGGCTCAAAGGCGTGTTTGGTTACACGCCCCGCAAGACCACGCGCGAGGTCTTTGCTTACTACCTGGAGAACCGCAGGCGACCGCACGGCACTTAGTTGCCGAACGCCGGAGGGTAGAACCATCTCAGGATAGGCTCGTTCTCGTCGGTGGGATAGTTGTGCGAGAGATCCGGAATCTCGCGATAGACGATGTTGGCGCCCGCGGAACGAAGCGCCTCGGCCGCGGCGCGGGCCTTCTGGACGGGGAACATCCAGTCTCGCGCGCCATGCACGTGGTACACGGGCAGGCCGCTCACCGGCAACTTCACGGTCCCGTCCGGGCTCTGGAGCACGTGAACAGCCGCGGCCACGGGAGCATAGTGTGTGAACGGAGATTGTTTAACTATGGATAGAATCATGGCAAACGTGCCGCCGTCGGAGATCCCGGTCAGGAGGAGGTGCTTTGTGTCCACGCGATAGGAACCCGAGATCTCTTCGAGCATGCGGTTGAGGTTGGCTGCGTCCACCGAGGGCGATTGCAGAGACCAGGTCCGCCCGCGGGAAGTGGGCGCCGCCAAGAGAAAGCCGAACGACCGCGCGTCGCGCAGCCAACTCCAGAGCATGTCCGCCCCGTGCCCCGAACCGCCGTGCAGCGCCACGATGAGCGGCCACGCGCGACGGTCACTGTAGTAGTCGGGCACGTGCAGCGAGTACCCGCCACGTTGCCCGAAACCGTTGTCAGCATGCAGAACGCCGGTGCGTGTCCGTGTGTTCCCGTCCCCTGATACTGCGTCCGTGGCCCGCATCCGTTCTGCGAAGGAGTCCGTGGCGCTGGCGCGGAGAAAGTGTTCGCTAACGGTCGTGTAGACATCCGAGAGCCGAAAGAGCGCGTCCGCGGCCCGGGACAGCGGGCGCAACGCCTGAAAGGCGCGTAGCATCGCGTGCGGGCCCTTCGCTTCCTGAAAGCGTGCCGAAGCCGTGAGTGCCTGAGTCGCGGAGCGAAGGAGCAACTCGCGTGCGCGGTCGGGTGGACCGCGCAACGGATTCGGTGAGTTCCACGGCGCAACGGCCCCTTCGAGTGCGTGCGTGGGTGCGGTAAGTCGGTTGCGGTAGGTATCGAGGAGTGTGGGATCGAGTCGATCCTGAATGACGGCAAACGTGTCGAGCAATTCGCGCAGCGCGGCCCAGAGCGGCGCGAGTTCTGGTGGGAGGTCCTCTGTCATGCTCTTCTCGATTGCGGTAGGCCTCATGAGGATCGAGGGTCAGACCGTAGGGCCCGGCGGCCACAGCGTCACAATAGTCCAGAACATGGATGGAAGCAAGCGAACGAGCGCGATGGAATCGCAGGGTTTTGTGGTTGCCGCCTCATTTGCTTCGGGGTCGGTTTGCCCTCCGGGCCGTATTGCGCCCGAAACAACACGCAGGAGCTGGACATGAATCTCGAACAACTCAAAGGTATGGTGGATCGCGCGTGGGAGACGAAATCGCTGGATGAGATCGTCAAAGCTTCGACCGAAGCCCTGGAGGGTATCGGCCAAAAGGGTGCCGAGGTGCTTCAGTCGGTTCTGCACGCCAAGTCCGTGGAAGATCTGGCCAATAACAAGTACGTGAAGAATGCGCAGGGAATCGTGGACGGGACGCTCAAAGACATCAAGGAAGCTGTGGACAAGGCCTGGGAGAACAAGTCCCTTCAGGAAATTGCCAACGCCGGAATCGAGGCGCTGCAGGGGATTTCACCCACGGGCGCCGAGAGACTGCGGGAAGTGTTGCACATCAAAACCGTGCGGGACCTGGCAGAGAACAAGCACGTAAGAAACGCGCAGACAATAGCGCAGGAAGCTAAGAAGTAGAGTCGGTGACCGGCGGGCCCGATCGCCTCACCGCCGGTCGGGCCGGGTCCTGGCGATCAGCCCGCAGACTGGGTGACACGGGGCCCGGTCGCCTGCCATGCCCCTGTCCCATGAAGAGTGACTGAACCGATATTTCCGTGCTAAACGTACGGTAAGTGTGGGCTGCATCCTCGATCGCGCCGGGCCCTTGCCGAGTCGGTTGCAAAGCCCAATCTCCTTGGATTTGATGCCCGCATGGCCGACGAACAGATACAGGCGCTGAATCAGATCACGGCGATGGTGGATGCCAAAGCAGCAAAGTACAAGGACGAAGTCGCCAAGATGCCCGACGTACGCGCGCGCGCAGAGAAAAAGCTGATTCTGGATCTGATCGATGACGGACTCAGTGTGGCCGAGCAGGTGCGTCCGAAGCCGCTGGACCTCATTGAGGATCTCAAACGCCTCAAAGCGCAGCTGACCAACATGAGGTAGGACGGATGCTGAATTGCACGTGCGCGATGGCGCGGCGTTCCGTTGCCCAACAGGTTGCTGAGTGGAATTGACGCAGGCAACGGGGACCACCGAGCGGGTCAGCGCTCACGCAAGAACATCGAGGAAATCTCCGGGCTGCTATTAAAGACGGTCGGACCCACAAGAAAGACGCGGTTCCGGGGCCGGACGCGCGTTGGCTTGGATGATCACCTTGCCCGCCGCGATCCACAACCTCCGCTTTGCATGACTCCGTGGGCCATGAGCAGCCCGCGAAACCTTTTGCTGGTGTACTGAACACGGCGGTCCGAGTGCAGGATCAGTCCGGGTTCCGGTGTGCGATGGAGCAGACTCATTTCCATGGCGCGCGCCGTCAGCTCGGAGTCCGGTGTGCGACTCATCGACCAGCCAACTACCTTCCGCGAATACAGGTCCAAAACTATGCAAAGGTACACCCATCCGCGGGCGATGCGAATGTACGTGATGTCGGAAACCTATATCCTGTTCGGCCCGGCCGCCGCAAAGTGGCGCTGAACGAGGTCCGGTGCGATCGGATTGTCGTGCCGCGAGTCGGTTGTGAGCACCTTGCGCTTGCGGCGCATTTTCCCGCGAATTCCGGCTGTTTTCATCAGTCTGCGCACGCGGGAAGATGCGGTCGATTCCATACACGCAGCGATTGCTCCCATGGATCTCCTGAATCTCCATCAGGAGTTCTTTGTCCCTGCGTGAACGAGCGTTCTCTCTTCTGCTTTGGCTTCGGTAGTATCTGGACCTGGAAACTCCGAGCACACTGGCCATTCTGCGGACCGGGAATCTGTTCCCGTTCCTTCGGATGAAGGCGAACTTCCCCCACGAAAACTCACATCCGAGGACCCCACCACCCCAGCGGCGCCCCGGAATCAGGGACGAGTCGGATGAACCAAGCCCCGTTCTGCGCTTTTTGCCCTCAGGCAACCGCGCGCAGCTTTCCGGCGGCACTCAGGCGACGGCGCACGTCCTCCTCAATCTCCCGCCGAAAGCCCAACTGAAAGAATACGTCCGCCACGACGAAGATCGGTGCGGAGAAGAGGGCCTGGAAGAGGTTGTCGAACAACGCGGGTCGAACCTTTTCAAACGCATAATGTCCGTAGAACTGAGCAATCCAACCGCCGAAAAAGGCGACCGCGAACACGGACAGCCCGACCGTGTACCCGAAGGAGGCCGTGTAGGTGGCGAGCGCCAACATCCCGACGTACAGTACGGTGGCCGCCAGAGCAAAGACAACGTCCAGGAAGAAGTAGTACAGGAGTATGGCCGCCGTGAAAACCATGGCCAGCGTCAGCTCCATGCCTCCGAGGGACAGGTTGAGTCCGAACTGCGAGAACTTCAGCCAGCTCATCGGAATGAGGACCGAGTACGAGATGAGGGGTACACCGATCAGATGGATGGCGACGTTTCGGCGCTCCTGGTGGTAGGCGGCATAGAACGACATTTCTTCGGCAAAGGATTTCATGGCTTCCCCCTTGGCGCGGGCGCGCCGGTTTGCCCAGAAGGGGAGGTCACCAGATCGAACCGTCAAGCAGGATTTCGGACGGTTGGATTTCCAGTAGGCGACCGACCAGGTCCACGGTGAGGGCCAGCGGCAGGCCCACCACATTACTATAGTCGCCTATGATTTCGTCCACGAGGAGCGCGCCGCGCCCCTGTATGGCATAGGCACCCGCCTTGCCCTGGGGTTCGCCGCTCCGAGCGTAGGCGACCGCTTCGGGGCGACCGAAGGCGCGCATGCGGACGCGCGTTTGGGCGTGGGCCGTGAACTCGGCCGGGTTTGCCCGACCGGTTCGGGCCACGCACACGCCGGTGCAAACCACATGCTCGCGGCCGGACAGTTGCAGGAGCATTTCGATGGCTTCCCTTTCGTCGGCGGGCTTCCCGAGAAGTCGGCCGTCCAGTACCACGAGTGTATCTGCGCCGATCACAAGCGACCCCTCGGGCAGCGAGAAGGCAACAGCCCGTGCCTTCGCTCGCGCGAGCACCTCGGTATTCGCCGACGGCGAGAGCTTCGGGTCGGTCACCTCCGGGATGTCGCTGGGGCGCACGATCGGTTCGATGCCGATCTGTCTGAGTAGTTCCAGGCGACGGGCAGAAGCAGACGCAAGGACAATGGGTGTGCGCGAAAGTCCCGAGGGCGAAGGGCCGCTTCGGCCGGACTTCACTGCAACATGCCCGCGGCCACGGTCGTATTCGTGGCTTCGTCCACGAGGATGAGCGAACCGGTGATCCGGTTGCGGCTGTACGAATCGCAAAAGATCGGCTGAGCCATCTTCAGAGCCACGCAGACAATGTCGTTCATCGTCACACTGCGATCGTCCACGACTTTCTCCAGGGTGTTGATGTTCACCTTGTAGAAAACCTCGGTCACCATGCAGGGCACCTGGCGCTGCGCGTGCATGAGCACGTAGCGACCGCCGCGATTGAGAGGACTCTCCGAAAACCAGCACAGCATGACTTCCAGTTCGCGTCTTTGCTGGGGCGCGTTGTTGGGGCCGGAAAGCATGTCGCCGCGGCTGATGTCGATCTCGTTCTCCAGAGTGAGCGCAACCGACATGGGCGCGCAGGCCGAAGCGATAGGCCCTTCCATCGTCTCAATCGAGCGAATACGGGTGGTCATCCCGGAAGGCAATACACGGACTTCGTCTCCCGGTCGCACGACTCCCCCGGCAATGCGCCCCGCATAGCCGCGGAAGTCATGGTACTCGGCGCGTTGCGGCCGGATCACGTACTGAACGGGGAAGCGAAAGTCGACGTGATTCATGTCCCCGGCGATGTGAATGTTCTCGAGCAGGTAGAGCAGGGTCGGTCCCTGGTACCAATCCATGTTCGCGGACCGCTCCACGACATTGTCTCCGTTCAGGGCGCTGATCGGGATGGTCCGCACGTCGCGCACGTCGAGCCGCGCGGAGAACTCGTCGAACTCGCGCTGGATGCGTGTGAAGACCTCCTCCGAGTACTCGACCAAATCCATCTTGTTCACGCACATCACGACGTGCGGGATTTGCAGCAGAGACGCAATGAACGCGTGTCGGCAGGTTTGCTCGACGATTCCCTTGCGGGCGTCCACGAGGATGATGGCCAGGTTTGCCGTGGAAGCGCCGGTGACCATGTTGCGCGTGTACTGGATGTGTCCCGGCGTGTCGGCGATGATGAACTTGCGTTTGGGCGTGGCGAAGTAGCGGTAAGCCACGTCGATGGTGATCCCCTGCTCGCGTTCGGCCTTGAGGCCATCGGTGAGCAGCGCCAGGTTTACCTGATCCTCTCCCCGGCGCAGGCTGCTTTCTCGGATGGCTTCGTACTGGTCGTCGAAAATAGCCTTGCTGTCGTAAAGGAGTCGGCCGATGAGCGTACTCTTGCCGTCATCTACGCTGCCCGCCGTCGTGAAGCGCAGGAGCTCCATGTTCAGGTAGGTCTTCTGGTCTACGATGCTCGTTTCCAATTGTGTTTTCCGGCGTGGGTGGCTGAGTTCAGCGTGAGCATGCCATCCTGATGCTGATTTCTATCTGTTGGGGTGCGGGTCAGAAGTAACCCACCTTCTTGCGTTCTTCCATGGCAGCGTCCGAGCGACGGTCATCGAACCTTCCGCCACGCTCGGTAACACGCGAGGCCGCGGTTTCGCGGATGATGTCGTCGAGCGTGGCCGCCGAGGAAACGACGGCTCCAGTGCAGGTCATGTCACCGATGGTGCGAAAGCGCACTTCGCGGTTCTCGGGTCTCTCGTTGGGACGCAACGTGATATGATCCGAAGTGGCGAGGAGCACGCCGTCGCGGTCGAACACCTCGCGGCGGTGCGCAAAGTACAGGGAGGGCAGGTCGATCTGCTTGAGCTTGATGTACTGCCAGATGTCGAGTTCGGTCCAGTTGGAGAGCGGAAAGACCCGGAAGTGTTCGCCCATGTTCTTGCGACCGTTGAAGATGTTCCAAAGTTCGGGACGCTGGTTCTTCGGATCCCATTGGCCGAAGTCGTCGCGGTGAGAAAAGAAGCGCTCTTTGGCGCGGGCCTTCTCTTCGTCGCGCCTCGCGCCTCCGAGCGCGGCGTCGAACTTGTGTTCGGCGATGGCATCGAGTAGAGTCACGGTCTGGAGCGCGTTGCGGCTGGCGTTCGGTCCGGTCTCTTCCTGAGCGCGGCCTTTGTCTATCGACTCCTGCACGCTCGCCACGATCAGTCGCGCTTCCATCGAAGCGATCAGCCGGTCGCGGAAGTCCAGGGTCTCCTGGAAGTTGTGCCCGGTGTCCACGTGCATGAGCGGGAACGGAAGGCGCGCCGGATGGAACGCCTTGCGCGCGAGGTGCGTCATGACGATGCTGTCTTTCCCGCCCGAAAACAGGAGCACCGGTCGCTGGAATTGGGCGGCCACTTCACGAATGACGTAGATGGCCTCGGATTCCAGTTCCTCGAGATGTGTTAGTCTGAATCCCGGCATGTTTCCTTTGGCGCTTGGCGCCAAGTCCTTACGTGCCCTTTTTGAGCCCGGCTCTGTAAACCAATGTTTCGATCCGGCCCCGGCTCATCAACTGTTTTCCTATCGGAATAGTAGGAAATGTGGGCCGCCAGGGCGCGCATGCTCATGGGCATGGCCCCTGACGGAACCGTCCGATCCCCGCCATTCGATTGGTCCGCGGTCTTGGCCGGCTCACGTGACGGGCTTGGGTTCTTGGCTCGGGCCGCCCGAACTCTCCCCGCGCGGAGGATCGAGCTGCTCCTCCAGGCGGCACTTCTGGTAGTTCCCGGGCGAAAGCGCGGTGCCGATCCAACCGAATGCTTCCTGTGCCGCGACGACGTGAATGTCCCAGCCGGCCACCAGATGCGGACAACTGTACACGTGATTGCGGCAGAGCATTTGCGCGGCGTTGGGTTTCGGATAAGCCCAGGCGGACGGCGGGTGCAGGCATTGCCGCTCGACTGAGGCGACGTGCTGGATTCTGCGCAGCGATTCTTCGTACTCGCGAAACACCGGAAGCAGCGGCTTGATGATCTCCGGCGCAAAGTAGCCGCGGGCCGCGTTGTAGACGAGCCGCTCGAGAATCTGCCGAGGGCCTGCCTCCTCGCTGCGCTGGCTGCTTTCCTGAACGAAGCGCGCCACGCGCAACAGTTCGGTCACGACCGATTGTGTTTCCGGCGTGAGATTCTCCAGTGGTGTCTCGTCTGCGGGGTTGTCGGGCGCCTGCGCGGCGGGCGGCTCGGGCGGCGGTGGCGGTTCCTCGAGGATGCCCGCGAAGGCAGACGGCACCGATTCTGCACTCGGAGCCGAAGCCGCCAGGCGATGATTGCGGATGACTTCGGCGAGCCCGCTGGGCAGTCCCAACCTCTCCACCAACTGCGCACTGCGCTGGGCGCGGTTCAGGGCGTCCTGTTCGTTCTCAGGAGGCCTCCGCCACTCGGTCCCATCTGTAAGTCCGAGGTCGGCGCAAAGGCCCGCCAGGAAGGCATAACGGTGCATCATGCGCCGACGAAAGGGCAGGTGCAGGCTGAATCCCAGCGTCAGCAGCCCCAGGTCCACCAGGTGATGGCAGCTTTCCGGTTGTTCGCGCAACGTGCGGTACAGGCCCAAGATCAACGCGCGGCTCTGAACCGAGTTTCTGAGAAACGGCTGTGAGTTCTGCGGAGCACGGTCGAGAAGATATCCGGCAAGCTGCGAGCCCTGCTTCTTGACGCGCTGTCGGAACGTTTCTGCCAGATGGAGACGGATCGCTTTGAGCAGCTCACGGTCCAAACCGACCAGGAAGGTAGCGCGGTACTGCCCCTCCATCTCCTGGAGCTTCTCGATCATACCCGGTTTCACGGGGATGTCCTCTTTGATCAGAATCTTGCCGCTGTTGTCCGTGACCGGAGCGCGCAGGCGAATGGTGCCGAGCAGGCCGACTTCGGAGACGAAGGTGCTGAACTCGGCAAGGCCGCCGAACTCGATGTCATCCCCTTGGATCTTCATGGGTCGGTTCTGACAGGCGGTCCGAGCATGCGGCTGTCCATCACTGCGTCAAGCTACCTTGCGCCGCTTTCCGATTGACGGGGGCGGCTCTGCGCGTGGTTGCGTCCTCAATGGAAAGAACGCTCATCATGATCAAGCCGGACGCCGTGCGGAACCGGCATATTGGCAGCATCCTGGCCCGCATCGAATCGGAGGGTTTTCGTATTCTCGGTCTGCGCCTGTTGCAGCTCTCCCTGGAGGACGCCCGCCGCTTCTACGAGGTCCACCGGGAACGGCCCTTCTACAACGACCTGTGCCGATTCATGTCGTCCGGCCCGATTGTGGCCGCCGCGCTGGAGCGGCAGGATGCCGTGGCCAAGTGGCGCGAGATCATCGGGGCCACCGACCCCGCGCAGGCGGCGCCGGGCACTATTCGCAAGTTGTACGCGGAAAGCAAAGAGGCCAACGCCGTTCACGGTTCCGACTCAGCAGACAATGCTCGTACGGAGATCGCCTTTTTCTTCCCGGACGGGCAGCTTGTCGGCTGAGGCCGAAGAACTCCTTCAGGCAGGGACGCGCCTCTTCGATTCGTTTCTCGACCGGAGGGTGAGGCCGGACCTGCGTTCCACGGCCCCGTCGGTCGTCGCCGATCCGATTCTCTACAGTCTGGCAGCGCCGGGAAAACGCTTCCGGCCGCTGCTCCTTCTCCTCTGCGCAGGTCTGGACCCGCGGTCGCAGCCGACAGCGCCCGAGCCGGGCAGCCACCTCGAGGAGGCGCTCCTGGCGGCCGCGGCCGTGGAGGCCATTCACACATACAGTCTCATACACGACGACCTGCCCTGCATGGACGACGACGACCTGCGTCGCGGGCAGCCTGCATGCCACATCGCCTACGGAGAGTGGGCAGCGGTTCTTGCTGGCGACGGACTCAACACGTACGCGTTTCGCCTTCTGGCGGAGATTCCGCGCAGCACCACGGAACTCGTGCGGATACTCGCCGAAGCATCCGGGGTTTCCGGTATGGTCGGCGGGCAGGGTCTGGACCTGCAGGCGGAACGGGCGGGCGGCCAGAAGTCGGACGCGAAGCTCAGAGCTGAGTTACTCGACGAGATCCACGCGCGCAAGACGGCCGCGCTGATTTCCGCGGCCTGCGAGATGGGCGCGGTGATCGCAGGTACGGAGGAAGGCCGGGCGCGGGCAACCTTCGCGCGGTTGGGAGCGCGGTTGGGTTTGCTCTTCCAGATCTCCGATGACATCCTGGATGAAGTGGGCGAAGCTGGCGTCATGGGAAAGAGAACGGGCCAGGACCGGGCGCACGGCAAGCTCACCTATCCGGCGTTGCATGGCGTGCCCCGCGCCCGTGAGAAATGCGCGGAACTCGAGCGTGAGCTTCAGGGAATTTGCGCCGAACTGGTGTTCGGCAGCCGCGCCGAGTCGCCCGCGGGCTCGCAGCTTGCGGCCCTTTGCGCCTTCACCGCCAACCGGCGCAGGTAGCAACGTGTCTTCCGGGCGCGAATCGCTGCTCTCTCGCGTCATGGCGCTGGGTCATCCGGAACGGACTGCTCGCGCGCTGATACTTTCCGGTCGCGTGCGCGTGGCGGGCGAGCTGTGCGCTCAAGAAGGGCGTGTCGTCCGAAACGAGGAATCTGTCGAAGTGGTCCAACGGTCCCCGTACCCGGGGCGCGGCGCGTTCAAGCTCAAGGGTGCGCTGGATGCTTTCGGCGTGGATGTGAGCGGCCGCGTGGCGCTCGACCTGGGCGCGGCCCACGGTGGGTTTGTGGCCGTGCTGCTCGAACGTGGCGCCCGGCGCGTCTACGCTGTGGATGTGGCCTACGGAATGCTCGACTACCGGCTGCGCACGGACCCGCGCGTGGTCGTGCTCGAACGGCGCAACGTGCGCGACCTGAATGCGGATTGGTTCTCTGCGGAGGATTGCCAGGATGCGCGCCCCTGGATTGTGACGGCCGACCTTTCGTTCATCTCTCTGCGCACGGTGCTTCCGATCCTCGCGGGTATCGGCGGCCGATTTGCAAATGGTTGGGAGGCGGTCGCCCTTGTGAAGCCGCAGTTCGAGCGGTCGGCCGCCACCGACAGGGGCGTGCTCCGCGACGAAGCCGTGCGCGCCGAGGTGTTGGATCACGTGCGGGTGGAAGCGGCTGCGTCCGATCTGGAGTTGGTGCAAATCGCGCCGGCTGCCCTTCGCGGGCGTCGCGGGAACCAGGAAGTGTTCGTGCATCTGCGGCCGAGGTGAGGCGAAGGCGTGCGTCGTTATGGCGCAGCCCGGTGCCTCGAATTGCCGCGAGCGCATTCACCGCATTCCCAAGGGAATCTGAGTGTGGCGGATCATCCGGTTTGCGATCGCATTCGTCTCCGGATCGGCTTTTCCTTTGGATGGTGGCGATTGCGGGTTTGTCCGAGAAAGCAGGCGGCACGCGCGCTTTCAGCGGCCGCAGGAGGGCGGGACCAACCACGCTCTCTCGCCCGGAACCTCGAGACCGCGCGGCGAAAGTTTTTGTGAAGCGGCGGGATCCATTCCGGCGCCCTCGAGCTGAGTCAAGTGCAAGCCTCGCAGCCGCGGCGGTCCCGAGCTTGGGCGCGCGGCCCGTGACTCTCAATCACGAGCGTATTCACCTCATTCCAAGGAATTCCGAGTGCGGCGGATCTTCCGGCTAATATTGCATTCGGTCTCTGGTACAGCCTTGCCTGGCAAGTGGCCCTGGCGGGCTTCTCCGAGAACACCGGCTGTCGGCGCTCCCTCAAAGCGGCCGGACATTGGCGGCTCATCAGGTGTGCAACTGCTCGAGTTCGTGCAGGGCCAGCTCGATCGAATCCTCCACCATCCCAATGCGCTGAATGACCAGCTTCAGCAGGGAGAAGTGAAAGACCGGGTTGATCTTGGCAATGCGCACAAACATGGCCTCGTCGATGTAGCCCAGGCGCGCCTCGCGGGAGACGACTTTGACCGTGGCGGACCGCGGTTGCCGATTCAGGATGGCCATTTCTCCGAAGAAGTCTCCGGGATGCAGGCGGTTGAGTTCGTGAGCCACGCCGTCGATTTCGCGGATTACGGCCAGTTCACCGCCGGCAACGAAGTACATCTTCCCGTCCGAGGCGTCTTCCTGGCTGAAGATGACGTCACCGGCTTTGCGGAGATCGACGGCCAGGTTGTTGACGTACTCGAAAATGTTGAGCGACATGGATTCCCCGTCACAATTTGCGCGCAGCCTTTTCGCGCTGCACCTGTTCCCGCACTCGCTCCAACTTGTCTTCGGCGGCCAGGAGGCGACTGACGGCCTGCCGCAGCAGGTGAAACACGAACTCCGGGCTCACCCCGGCCAGCCGCAGCAACGTCTCCTTGTTCATGCGCGCCAGACGCGCTTTGTCAGAAACCACGCGGGCTGTGGCCAGTCGGGGCCGCGTGTTGATGAGCGCCATCTCTCCGAAAAATGTGCCCGGCTCCATGTTCAATAGAAGTATGTCTTCCCCGGAACGCGTCTTGTAGATGCCCACCTGGCCGGTGATGATGAAGTACATCGTGTTGTCTGCCAGGTCTCCCTCGCGGAAGATAACGGTCTGACCCGGAAACTCGGTGCTCTGGAGAGAGGCGACGACTTCACGGACCTTGGGGTTCATTGCGCTCCCCCGGTCAGTGGTCGAACTCGAACCCTTTGGAGCAATCGATGCCAGCCTTCTTGCAGAAGAACTCCTGCACGGGCTTGAGTTTCATGAAGCGATCGTACTTATAGCTGGGCCCGTAGCTGCTCCAGATTTCCTCTCCGGCTTCGATGTCCCGGTTGGCCACAAAGATGAAGTAGGGCGCTTTGCACAGCTGTTTGATGCGCGCGTTCTGAAGCTGCGTGTCCTTGCCGTTGATCTTGCTCGGGGCAAAGTTGATGCGCGTCACATGGGAAGGCGTCTCCTTTCCATCAATATACCGGTACGGGCCGGCTTCCTTGTACGCGCATTCTTTGATGGTTGCAATGTAGGCGTTGCCGCTGGGATATTCGTCCTCTTTGAGGAGCCGGCCCCCGTACGTGCCGACCGTTTCGCCTTCTTTGATCTTCACGAGCGCGTACAGGCCATTCCCGCCGCCGGGTATCTGGGAGGGACGAATCTCGGTCTGCCTTTCGTACTTCGGGTCCGCCTCCAGGAGGCGCGGATCCCTTTCAGCGCGCAGTTGGTACAGGGCGGCCACAGCCACAATGGCGACAATTGCCAGCGCTGCCGGGACTTGGAAAGGACGTCGGAGAGGTCTCATTTGGCGATACGTCGGGGAGCGGCCTGCCAGCGGCAAGTCCAAAACCCCTCACACGACAATGGTATCTTCTCTTCCCGGCCCAACGGAAACCAATTGCACCGGGACGCCGGTCAATTCCGTGAGCCGGTCAATGTAGGCGCGGCAGTTGCGCGGCAGGTCGGAGAGCTTTCGCGCGCCGCTGATGTCGTCCTTCCAGCCGGGCATCGATTCGTACTCCACTTCGACGTCTTCCAGGCGGCAGGACGGAAATTCATCGATCGAACTCCCATCCAGGCGATAGCGGGCGCCGATTTGAATGGTGTCGTATGCGGAAAGGATGTCGATCTTGGTGAGAGCCAGCCCGGTCAGCCCGTTCACCCGCGCGGCATGCCGAACGAGCGGCGCGTCGAACCAGCCGCAGCGGCGCGGCCTTCCGGTGGTCGCCCCGAATTCGTTGCCCAGCTTTCGTAGATGGTCTCCCTCGTTTCCCTGCAACTCGGTCGGGAACGGACCCTCACCGACCCGCGAGACGTACGCTTTGCAGATCCCAATGACCTGCTTGAGGTACTGAAACGAGATCCCCGAACCGGCAATGGCGCCGCCGGTCGTCGTGTTGCTGGAAGTCACGAACGGGTAGGTTCCGAAATCCACATCGAGCGCCGTACCCTGCGCGCCCTCCAGAAGCACCGTGCGACCGGCCGCGAGTTCTGCGTTCAGGTACACAGACGTGTTGCGGACGTAGGCACGATTCCGGCGGCCGAACTCCAGCAGGTCGTCGTAGAGCGGGTTGAGCTCCACGGGCTCCAAACCGTACACCGCCTTGAGTTCATGGTTCTTGATCTCCAGGATGTGTTCGAGGCGATCGCGCAGCTTGGCTTCGTGGAACAGGTCGCCCATACGCAATCCGATGCGCATCATCTTGTCCGCGTAGCAGATGCCGATGCCCCGTTTCGTCGTGCCGATCTTCTTCCCGCCCAGTTGGCCCTCGCGGGCCGTGTCGATCTGACGATGCAGCGGCAGAAGGATGTGGCAGGCATCCGAGATGACGATGCGTCCCTGTGCTTCGATGTTACGCTTGCGCAGGGCCGCCATCTCTTCGTCGAACGCAACCGGGTCCAGCACGACACCGTTGCCGATGACGCAGACGACGCGCGGGTAGAGGATTCCACTGGGGATGAGGTGGAAGACGTAGGTCTGGCCGTCCACTTCGACGGTGTGCCCGGCATTCGCGCCGCCCTGATAGCGCACGACCAGGTCGATTTCTCCGGAGAGGAAGTCGATGACTTTGGCTTTGCCCTCGTCACCCCATTGTGTTCCCACGACCAGTTTTGCGCTCATTGCGTCAGTCCCTCCAGGACGGCTGCTCACAGCAGCAAAGACAGATTGATGGCGAACCCGCAGGCCGGTTGCGCTGTCTCACCGAACTCGGCAAGCAGCTCGTCGTAGACGCCGCCGGACAGCAGGCGCTGCGTTTCTCCGGGCACGTACGCTTCGAAGACCGGTCCGCTGTAATAGGACAGCTCCCGAACCATGCTGAAGTCGAAAACGACATCCGAGTGGACCTCGGCTTCGTCGAGGATCGAAAGCAGATCCTGCTCCTGGGCACACAGACCGCGCAGAGCGGTGAGTGCCTCGCGACCGCCAAAGGTAATGGGCAGTTCCTCGAAGATCATCGCGGTGTTGCCGGCGACGCCACTCTTGCGGCACAGTTCGCGAATTCCCCCCGTGTCCTTGGCGAAGAGGGCTTCAGAAAACGGCGCGCGCAGGCCGGCCGGGAGCCGCTCGAGCAGGCGATTGAGAAAGCGCGCGTCCCCGTACAGAATCCGCGCCTCGCGCCCGAGGGCGGCGAGGCTCATCCGTGCCAGCTCCAGGAGTTCGGCGACGCGATCTGCTCCGGCCGCGCCAATCGTCTCGACTCCCGCCTGCACCACCTCCCGCAGGCGGCCCGACCCAAAGGCTCGGTCGTGAAACACGGGCTGCACGTACGAAAGGCGCAGGGGGAAGGAAGCACCGAAACGCCCGTTCGCCGCTGCTTTGATCACCTGCACGGTGAGGTCGGAGCGGACGGCCAGATTCTCTCCGTCCACGTCTCGCGTTTCGAAGAGGAGCCTGGGGGCGGATTCGCGGGTCGTGAGTCGAAAGGTGCGAGCGTAATCGAAAGAAGGCGGAATGACCTCGTTGTAGCCCGCCCGTCGAAACACGTGGCGAACGCGCTCCTGGAGGGCCAGGAGTCGCTCGGTGGCCTCGGGAGCCAAATAGTCGAAGCCGTGGGGGATCCAACTGCGGAACTTGTCGCTCTGGGCCAGCATGGCGAGGGGAGGGCGGCTCCCCTACCGGAATCCCTGATGGGGCCCGCCACGGAAGCAAAAAACGGCTTTCGGACCGATCCTGCAGGCCTACTTTCAGTACGGGCCAGGCCCAAAGTCGCCGATCTGTACGTGGGGACTGGTCCCCGAGCAGAAATATTGTCGGGGAGCAGAGAACTGCTCCGATCCATTAGGAGAGAACATGGCCGGGAAAATCATGCGTGCGGTTCTGCTTGGCGTGCTGGGGTTCATCCTTGCTGCCGGCGCGGCGGGTTTTCTGCTGGTCCGCTCGGCGGGCGTGGCCGCCGACAACCTCAGCCTCCTGGCGCGGACTCGGGGCCGCGAGCTGGCAGTAGCCGTGGCCACGATGGCCGGAGAAAGCATGAGCGGCGCGGCCACCGTGCGCCTGGCTTCCACTCTGCAGAGGATAGCCGCCACATCGCGCGGACGCGCCGACGCCTTCGAGATCCAGGAGATCGCCGTCATCGATCGGGAAGGGCAGGTGCTCGCCCACAGCGACATTGCCCGCGCAGCCGAAAAAGCCGAACCGGTCTTTCAAGGAGAGAAGTTTGAGGCCACCCTCAACCTGCCCGAACGAGATCCCGTGTCCTTCGAGGTCACCGAGGCCAAATCGCCCAAGTTGCCGCTGCCCGCGTTTGCCGAAGAATTCCGCGCGCAGATCGAGGAAGCCATCCCGGCTCTGCCGCCCATCCCGTCCAAGATGCTCATCAGCGCGGCAGTATTTCGGGTCGATGAAGACTCTCCTTCCGCGAGGTTACACATTGTCGTCGTGCTGCGTTCGAGCGCGCTCTTCCAGAGCGGCCTTCCCCAGCTTGTGCTCGAGAGTTTGATCGCCTGCGGAGCGGTGGGCGTACTCTTTCTTCTCGTGGGACTGGTGCTTCCTGCCGGAGGCAAGGCCGAGCCCGGCCCCACCGTATCCCATCATGAAGAGCAGGGCGAAGCCGAGCGTCGCTCAGCCGAGGCTGCAGAACCTCTGACCGAAGAGAATCTGCAAGCCGAAGGGCCCGAAGTACCCATGCCAGAGCCCATCGTGATGGCCACGCCCGAGTCGTCCCATCCGGCGACCGCTTCTGCGCCACCCGCCATGGGAGCGGCACTGGCTGCGGGCGCGGTCGGGGCAGCAGTTGGGGCGGGCGTAACGGCAGCGGTCACGGCCGGTCCGTCTCCACAAGAAGTTCCAGCGCGGTCGTCGTACTCCGGCGACCGCGACGCCTCGACAGCGGAGGCTCCCCGGTCCGTACGGATCGCGGCGGAAGACGAGATCCCGGACGCCATTCCGTTGGACTGAGGCAAACATGTTAGACATACAGGGACAGGAAGCACTCACCCGAACTTCGTACACGGTCACGCTGGCCGGCCGTCTCGATTCGAGAACGGCTCGCGAGTTCGAACAATTCCAGGAGGAACTCGTTCGAACCGGTCGCACGTACCTGGTGTTGGAAGCGCGGTCACTCCAATACGTGTCGAGTGCGGGCATCGCCTCCCTGCTGGCTCTGGTGCGGCGCCTGGAGGGCCGCGGGGCGGCCGCCATCGTGGCGCCGAACCAGGAAGTGCGGCTCTTGCTCGGTTTCTTTGGCATCACTGAGTATTTACCCATCTTTGACGACGAAACCCAGGCAAGGGCCTACCTGGCCGAGCGTGCCTCCGCTTTGGGACCGGAGTTGGCCTTCGAGACGAGCGTTGCTGTACCCCTTCCGGAAACAGCGCTGCCGACCGTATCCGCCGAGCCGGTCGCGCCGGTTGCATCCTCGGCAGCGGCAGGTCGACCCACCCGCATCTCCGAATCGGCCCGGCCCGTGCGGACGCGACCGGCTGCCTACGGTGGTGCGGCCGGGGTCTCCGGCGAACTCCGCGAGGCCATTCGCGAAGAGCTCCGTCGCATCGTGCGCGAAGAGTTCAGCGATTCCTCTACGGGAGGATCGAAACAGATTCAGTCCGCGCGGGCACAAAGCGTGGGCGAGGAACCCAGGGTTGCGTCCACAACAGTATCGACAATGGAAGCGCAGGGCCGGCCGAAACCTGCCGGCGTCCCACTGGCGCGAGCCGAAGTAGTCCAGTGCGAGCAGTGCGGAGGCCGGTTCCGGGTTCGCAACACCGGAGCACACATGTGTCCCCATTGTCGCTACCACGTCAGAGTAGCTGCGGACGGTTCGGTACGGTTTTGATGGGTCCGGCCGAGCCGATCCTGGACATCTTTCGAGCACGAGGCATCCGACCGGGAGATCGACTTCACAAGAGGGAGCTCATGGACGCCATCAAGGCCACCGGCATGGACGTGGCCCAGGTGCGCGATGGATGGCACGCTGCGCTTTCCATGGGCTGGATTCGCCAGGTGGGCGACGAACTGGAGTTGACGCCGAGTGGTGCGCGCGCGCTCTACGGTGACAGTCCTACATGAGTGCGGTCGCCCGCAGTTCCCTCAAGCTCGCATTCTTCACCATGGTTTCGCGCCTGCTCGGGCTGCTGCGCGACCACTTTCAGGCCGTCTTCTTCGGTACGGGCCCGATTGCTGCGGCGTGGGAGATCGCCTACCTCCTTCCTAACATGTTGCGGAATCTCCTCGCGGAGGGGGTGCTCTCGCAGAGCTTTCTGCCGATCTACTACGAAGGGCTGCGCGAGTCAGACCAAGCAGCGCGCGAAGCGGCGGGCGTCATCATCGCCTTCCTGTTCTGTTTCCTGCTGCTCCTCGTGTCCGCGGCCATCTTGGTTTTTCCTTTCGTTCTGCCGGCCTTTGTGGGACGGGCCGTCGGCGACGAGCGCCTGCTCGTCGAGCTTTCGCAAATCGTCTTCGTTTTCATTCTCACGGCGAGCCTGACGGCCGTTTTCGCCGGCATCTCCAACGCGCACTTGTTGTTTTCTGTGCCGGCTCTTTCTCCGATTCTCCTCAATCTGGTCTTCATTCTCACGTTCGTTGTGCTCGGGCAGTGGCACCTTTCGCCGGAGCAGAACGTTCGCGTCGTCGCCTACAGCGTGGCGGGTGGCGGCTTTATCCAACTCGCTTTTCAGGCACTCTACGTCTGGCGCAGCGGACACTGGCCGAGGATACGTCTTCGCCTGGAGCATCCCGCTCTGCGGCGTTTGTTCTTCCTCATGGCGCCCGCCGTGGGCGGCGCGAGCGTGTTTCACCTCAACCAACTCATGGACATTGCGATCGCGGGCTGGTTCATTGCGCCGGAGCACGGCGCCGTTCCCGGTTTGCGCTTCGCGCATCGGCTGATTCAGTTACCGACCGGCATTGTTGGAACAGCCCTCTCCACGGCGATACTCCCCGCGCTTGCTTCGGCTCTGCGCGACCCGGACTCCGCGCCCGGCCGGAATGGACGAGAGCTCATGGGGGCTTTGGCCTTCAGCGCCTTTCTGACAGTGCCTGCTGCCGTGGGCCTGTTGCTCCTCGGACCGCCGATCATCGACCTGCTGTTCTTCGGCGGGCGCTGGGACGCGGACTCGAGTAGAACGGTGTGGAAGGCGCTCTCCCTGTACGCGCTCGGCGTGCCTTTTTACAGCGCCAACAAGATCCTCACGTCTTCCTTTTTTGCTTACATGGACACGCGGACGCCCGTGAAGATTCTGCTGCGCGTCGTTCCGGTCAACCTGGCCCTGAACCTCATCTTGGTCGGACCACTCCTGCACGGTGGTCTTGCGCTTTCGACTTCGGTGTGCGCGCTGCTCACTTCGGTCCTGCTTCTGCGCTCGTTGTCCAGTCGCATGGGTCCTCTGCCTTACGGCGAACTGCTCCGTCGCCTGCGTGGCCAACTCGTGCCGTACGCGGTGCTCGTGTTCGTCATCGGCGGTGGCCTGTACTTTTCGACTGCGTGGTCGCCGACCCTGCTTTCTCTGCTGCGCGACCTGTCTCCGAGCCAGCCGGTCCCGCGGCTGATGGGCTTCGTTCTCGTCGGCGGACTTCTGCCGCTGGGGATGGCCGGCTACTTTCTGTCCGCGCACCTGGTGGGATTGGAGGAAGTGCGCGTGTTCACGCGGTTCTTCCGGCGCGCAGAGCCCTGATGCAGCCGTCCGAGCGGATGCGTCAGGGCTGGAGCGCTTTGCTGTGCACGAGACCGTGTACAAGAAGTGCGCACAGGGTCAGGTCTACCGGGCGGCAGAGAACGATTGCCGCGGAACGGGAAATGCGAACGACTGGTACGGTGCTCAGAAGCTCCAGTTCTGTGACAAGGATGATGGTTCATGCACAACAGACAGCTGGTTAAACGCGAGCGGGAACAGTGAAGCCTACACAAGTTGCGCAGGTGATGGGACGCAAGGCGGTGGGTGGCACGTCGCCAGAGAAATCCTGCTCAGAAATGCTCGGGACAAGACTGCCCTCACTGAACTTCCCCGGGGCCCCTACTGGGTGAACAAGGGATACTATGGCGGCCTTGCGGTCTTCGAGTCATTGGAGAGCGCCGATTCGGGGCAAGCGCCGCGAACGGAACAAAGGTATGTGCTTTGCGAGAGGCCGGTGATCCGGTAACCTCGAATGAGGATCTACAGGACTGCCCGGCGGAGGAAGGATGCTATGGGAATGCTTCAGGTAATCGTGACTCATTGGAGACTCTGCTGCGCCACCATGCTGATGTTCAGTCTCTCCCCCTCTTGGGATCTCGCTGGGCAATCGGCGGTTTCGGACCCTGATGAGCCTCCCTTCATTTCCGGCACTGCGCAGGACGTCGTTTCTGCGCTCGCGGGAGAACCCAATCAGACGCCACCCCTGTCCGAGGACCTATCAGCCCGGCTGGCCCGTTCACTCAGTCATGGTTTGGTTATAGACGGTCGCCGTTGACGTGACCGTCCAAGAACTACCGGCCGCAAAGAAGAAGGGCCCCCCGCAGCCACCGCCGCCCGTCTTGCCCACGTACCATTGTCCCGCGCCGATGCAGGCGTATGATGACAGAGTGCCATTGGCGATCGTCGCGCTGATGCTTTGCGAAGGCGTCGGGCACCCGGCGTTGCCGAAGGTGCTGAGATCTTCGGATGTGCCCGATAAGTTGTGAAAGCGAATGCGCGTCTGTGTGGCCTGGCAACCCTGGGGAGCGGGTTGCACGAGCTTGAGGACAGTCTGCCGCATCATCTCCTCCTCGACGTAGTCTTCGAACTGTTTGTCTTCCTCTTTCTGCGAGCATGCGAGCAACATGGCTGCGCCGGAGAGAACAGCGAATAGCGTGATTGTGCGAAGTGACATCTTCCCTTCCTTCCCGACCGGCCGGAGCCACAGTCGGATGCGAGCAACATGGGCGTTGCCCGCTCTATCTACCAATGAGCGACCAATCTTTTGCAAAAAAATATGGTATGAGATTCTTTTTTTGCAGCGAGAGCGGAGCCGAACCGGTGGTGGACGAAGGTTCGTTGCGCAATAATACCCTCGCCCCCGCGGAGGCCGGGACACGGCAAGCACTGCCGGGAAGGTCCGGGGCGCTTGCGGCAGCTCCCCGCCTGGTCGAAGCAAGAAGCAACGAGGAGCGTTTCGCCTGGCGAACCCTGCTGCTGCCTTGAACCAGGGCCCAAAGAGCTGACCCTTGTCGCCGGGCAATCCACCGGTTTCCGCCCAAGGTGCCCGTGTTCCTCCGGGGTGCCGGTA
>CAZPFB010000003.1:23689-63314 GCA_964585735.1 uncultured Leptospiraceae bacterium | reverse complement strand
GCGGTCTTCACGAGGCGAGGTAGAGAATCACGCCAAAAAACCCGGCTTTTGGGGAAAAATCGCTTGGTGGGAGCCACATGCTGCAGCTTATTCCCACCGCGCCTGGGGCGTCCATGCTCTTATGAAAACATTGGACAGAGGACATGACGCGGCGACGCAGAAGGCCATGCCGGCGCAGTTCGGGCTCTTGCTCGCGCAGCCAGCGCCGAGTGAGCCGACAGACATTGGAAATGAAGCTCGGAATGGTGACGAACCCGAGCCTCATTCCCTTCTCATTTTCCGGCTGGATGACGCCCTGTACGGACTGCCTCTCGAACAGATCGTGGAAGTCGTGGAGATTGCCGAAGCAGTCCCCATTCCCGGCCGCTCGCAGCACGTGGATGCCATCATGGTCCATGGTGATGACATTTTACCGCTACTGCGACTGCGCGATGCTGTAGGACTCGACGAGAAAGCAGAGGCCGCTCACGCCATCGTTTGCCAGAGCGATGGCACTCTGGTCGGGCTGCCGGTCGATGAGGCTCTGCGTGTGGCCGCGTGGGAAGCAGGGCAGTCGGAGGGAACCGAACGCGGCGAAGTTGCCAGGCCGGTTCAGATCGCCGAACACCTGGTACTGCTCCTCGACCCCGATGAGCTGATTCCGGAGCGGGCCCGAGCGGAAGCTCGGGCCCTGGTCAGGGAGCACAACCGTGGCTGATTGGTCCCTCAACCTCGACCTCGATGGTGCGTCCGGCTTCCCGAGCCTCGTGGCCATGGATTGCTATCGCCTGCTGTCCACGGCAACGGAGCTCGAGCTGCGCAGGTTTGAACCGGACCCCGCGGGACCGGAAGTTGACGCAGCAGCAGCAATGCGCGCGGATTTTTCCAGCGGACTCACAAGGCCTGAACTGCGGGACCGACTCCGCGAATTGCTCCGTGGAGTCCGTGGGCTACGGCGCGTTCGCCTGCGGCAAACTTCCACGCGCCCCGAGCAGAGTCCAATCGCTGTTGCTTCCACTGCGGGACTCGGTGAAATCACGAACGGAGAAGACCATGTCGAGCCGAGTGCGCCGGAGACTGTTCCGAGCCACTCGAGTTTTCAACCCGGCAGTGGATACATCCGCATCAGCCTCGCCAAGGTGGACCAACTCGTGAACCTGATCGGGGAACTGGTGATCAGCAAGAGTAGACTCGACCTCTTTCATTCTCAGCTCGCCGGAGACGGCTTCGCAAATCGCTCGGCGCGGGCCACGTTTGAGTCGGCTCGTTCGGAGCTCGAGATCGTTACGCGGGATCTTCAGGACTTGTCGCTTGGCATGCGGTTGGTTCCCATTCGTCTGGTTTACACACGACTGCCTGCTCTGACGCGAGATCTGGCGCGGCGAGCCGGGAAGCATGTGGAGCTCTCGTTGCGCGGCGGCGAAACGGAGTTGGACAAGGTTGTTCAGGAGGGTCTGTTCGATCCGCTCCTCCATTTGCTGCGCAACGCCATCGACCATGGAATCGAGGCCCCGAATGAGCGCGTTCGTGCCGGCAAGGACCAAAAGGGAAGGGTTCTGGTACAAACTGCTTACGAGGGTGATGCAGTGGTCGTCATCGTCGAAGACGACGGCAGGGGGATCGACGCGGCGGCGATTCGGGAACGCGCCGTGGCGCGACGGCTCACTACACCTGAGGAGGCCGAACGAGCGACTCCGGAAGAGCTCATGGAATACATCTTCAGGCCCGGGTTCTCGACAGCCCCCCGGGTGACGGATGTGTCCGGACGCGGCGTGGGGATGGATGTTGCGCGTAACCAAATAGCACGAATCGGAGGGAGCATCGACGTTGCCAGCGGGCCTGGCATAGGAACCCGCTTCACGATTCGGATCCCGCTGACTCTTTCTATCGTGGAGAGCCTGCTGATATCGAGCGCGGGGCGGACGTTCGCACTGCCCGTGCTTTCCATTAGGCGAATCTCCGAAGTCACCGCGGAGGATCTCACCGCTTCCGGGTCCAGGCTGTTCGCTTCTCTCGATGGAGAACCGCTGCGTGTGCTCGCTCTCAGCGAGCTTTTTGGCGACGCATCGAGGTCCGACGGGGCTGAACAGTTCTTCCTTATCGAACACGCGAGCGGGAAGGGACATTTTGCTATCGCGGCGGAGCAGATCATCGGGCGGCAGGACGTTGTGGTCAAGTCGCTCGGAGACTTTGTCGGAAGGATTCCCGGGATTAGCGGAGGTACCATTCTGGGCGATGGTCGCGTGGCACTGTTGCTCGACGTTCAGGAGTTGGCGTCCATTACGGCCCGTGCGGACCGCGAGGTTGCTTCGAGATGATGGAGCATATGGGCGGAACGTCAGATTCTCAGGAGGAGTTGCTGGAGGAGTACTTCACGGTCGCCGAGGAACACCTGAACAAATCGGACAACCTGTTGCTCGGCCTCGAGCGGAACGCCGCCAATAGGGAGCTTCTGGACGAGCTCTTTCGCGAGCTACATTCCATCAAAGGCGACTCCGCTGTGATGGGCTTCGGTACGGTCGAACAGGTTGCACATGCTGCGGAGTCGATTCTTGATGCTGTTCGCGCCGGGGAAGTGGCCGTTTCGGGGGCTCTGGTGGATGCTCTGCTGGGAGCAAATTCCACGATTCGGCGTTGCCTGGAGAGCGCGCGCAAGAATGAGAGGGCACCGGAGGTGGCAGCGCTGCTTACCGACCTCGGCCGCCTCGTCTCCCCCCGACCGGGCAATGGCTCAGCAGCCAGGCGAGAGGTTTCTCTGCCCGACCCGCGCGGCTCTGCTGTGTCTGGGTCAAGCGCCGGATCGACGGCTGCCCCGGCCGTAGCGCAGACCACACAGGGGCCGAAACCGGGACCGATGGCGACCCCTGATCGGCGCCGGAGCCCGCTGACCGAACGCGAAGCCCACACCATCTTCGCGGTCAGGGATTTGCTCTGCAGTGTAAGCGTTTCGCAGAGTTACGAATTCATAGAATGTCCGCCGATCACAGAGCTCCCCCAAGTTGAGCCTTGGATTCTCGGGGTATTCAATCACCAAGGCGAAATTCTGCCGGTCATCGATCTTTCCAAACGTTTGGGGCTGCCGACTGCCACCGTTGTGGCCGGTCAGCTCCTGTTGGTGCAGTATCGTCAGATGCGTGTGGCCCTTCTGGTCACGGAGGTTCTTGCGGTCCAAGACTTCGTGCAGCCTGCCGCTGCCGGGGACGCCGCGCGTGAAGGCGCGGCGTGGTTCGTCTCGGGCGCATTGCAATGGAACAAGCGTGTCGTCATGGTCCTGGATTTGGATCGGGTGCTGGATCGCAGCCAGGGCCCGGGTTCTCAATATGGAGAGGGTATATGAAACTTGGAATCACGACTAAACTCAATCTGGCATTTGGAGCTATGGTTGTCCTCATGCTCACGCTTGCTGCTGCCACCATCTTCGAGATGTACGGTTTGAACACCCAGCTGAACCACATTGTCGATGTGACGGCCAAGAAGGATCGCCTTGCCGCGCACCTCAGCCGGACCGTCGTCGAGATCAACAGGGCCGAGAAGAACCTGTTGCTGGCGCCAGAGGCTTCCCAGCGCCGAGACCTGCTCGAGAGCATTGCGAAACTCGAACGGGAGTTGGTGCAGGACGTACGTCAACTGCGGCGTTTGGTCCGGGGTGAAAACGAACGGCGACTCACTGATTTTGAACGAAAATGGGCTGCCTATGCCCCTTTGCAAGGAGTCATTCTGCAAAGCGGCGAATCCGGCACGGCTGCCGGGCAAGTCGCGGCCTTGGCCGCCCTCAAGCAGGGGCGAGCAATCGTGGACGACTCGGAGCGCTTGCTCCGGGAGATCGTAGCGGCAAGTGCTGCCGAACTCGACCAAGAAAAGGCCGCAAGCGACGCCAGCTTCAGGCTGCAGCTGAGCATCATAATCACGCTGGTCCTCGTGAGTTTGCTCTGCGGTGTCTCGATCGCCTTTTTCCTGGCTCGCGGAATTCGTCGCTCCATGCTATCCGCGCTCACGTCGGTGAGCGGCGTCAGCGCGGGCAGTGAGCAGCTGAGTGCCTCCGCGCAGGATATTTCGCAGGCTGCTTCGGAACAGGCTGCCGCAGTTGAGGAGATCTCCTCTACGCTCGAAGAGATGAGTGCCACCATCAAGCAGAACAGCGACAATGCCGGGAAGACAGAGGACCTCGCGCGACAGGTAACGGCGGACGCGAGAACAGGAGGCGAGCACGTAGCGAAAACCGTGGCCGCCATGTCGCAAATAGCGGAGCGGATTGCCATAGTCCAGGAGATTGCACGCCAGACCAACCTCCTGGCCTTGAACGCCTCTATTGAGGCGGCCCGCGCTGGCGCGCACGGGCGCGGTTTTGCCGTAGTTGCATCGGAAGTGCAGAAGCTGGCCGAAAAGAGTCGTGCGGCCGCAGCCGAAATCAACGAGCTGTCGGAAGGCAGCGTTGCAACCGCTGAGAAAGCGGGCGGCCTGATCCGGCAACTGATACCGAATATCGAGCGAACCGCCGCGCTTGTGGCCGAGATCAGTGCCGCGAGTGTGGAACAGAAAAATGGTGCCGACCAGGCTTACCGCGCCGTTGAACAGTTCAGCTCGGTCGTTCAAGAGAATTCGTCGTCAGCCGAAGAGCTTGCGTCCACATCCGAGGAGCTTTCTGCTCAGGCAGCGGAACTGGAGAACATCGTGCACGTACTCATGTATGGAGCCCGTCGCGCAGATGGTGGTAGCCAAGAAAGCGGCAGATTGCGGCCGCAGGCGGGCGTGCAACACCGCGCCGAGATCCGGAAGCGCTCGCAGGGTAACGGCCACTACAAGGTCGCCGCAACAACTCGCGAGGCCGGCCCCGGGAAGGAGCAGGTGGCCTCTCATTCGAACAACGGCGGTGGGTTTGAGTACCGCCTGATCGGCGAGAGCGATGAGCTCGATCGTGAGTTCGAGCGGATGAGCTAATCGGTGCCCCGCCGGGAGGACATTGGTGATCGCGCAAAAGCTAACCAGGGCGAACCAGGGCCGCCTCAGTGCCTTCATTGAGGAGAACTTTGGGATTCGAATGCCGGAAGAGAAACGCATGCTCTTGCTGAATCGCCTGGCGAGGCGCGTGCGCGAGCTGGGGCTCCCTTCATACGATGCCTATTGCGAGTTGGTCCTGAGTCCCGAGGGCCGGTCAGAAGTCACCTGCCTGGCAAACTCTGTTTGCACGCACCGGACCGAGTTTTTTCGCGAACCTCGTGCGCTGGACTATTTTCGGGAATCGGTTCTGTCCAACGCTCACAACGGCGACCGCGGTCGGCCACTTTCGATTTGGAGCGTCGCATGTTCCAGCGGTGAAGAGCCCTACAGTGTTGCCATGCTCGTCGATAGATACGGACGAACGCGCACTTCAGGCCCGATTGTGCTTGCCAGTGACCTGTCTACTGACGTCCTCCAAAGAGCGGCGCTTGGGGTCTATCCGCGTGCTCAACTCGAGCAGATCCGCAGCGAGCTCCGACGTCCGTACGTGCTCGTGCCGCGTGATCGGACGCGCCCGGTCTTTCGGATTGCTCCGGAGATCCGGCGCCTGGTTTTGTTTCGTCAGATCAATCTCATGTCTTCCGCGTATCCGGCGGGCACGTTCCAGGTGATTCTGTGTCGGAACGTGCTCATCTACTTCAGTGAGCAGAACAAGCAGGCCGTCTTGCGGCGGCTGCTCAGCCACATCGAGCCCGGCGGCCATCTGCTCGTTGGTCAGTCGGAATCCCTGCTCGGCATGCAGCTTCCCGTATCCGCGGTTGCGCCGGGGGTCTATCAGAAGTCATGATCTGGAGCGGCGCACAGCACTACCTGATGCCGGGCGAAGTGTACTGGGGCGAAGACCCGCGGGTGCTCGTCACGACCATTCTCGGTTCCTGTGTGGCCGTGACGCTTCACGACGCCGAGGAACGTCGCGGCGGGATCCTGCACGCGCTCCTGCCGGCCAGAGCCGCTGCCGGGTCTTCGGGAGTCGGGACGTACCTGGATACGGCGCTCCCCTTTCTCCTGGAACGCCTGCATCGCGAAGGCAGCAGTGGGGACCGGCTGATTGCCTCCGTATTCGGCGGTGCCTCCATGCTCCCCTCCGGTTGGGCCAATTCGTATGCCGTTGGGCGCCAGAACACCGAACGCGCCATTCGCATGCTGGAGGAGTACCGCGTTCGCGTAGCACTTCGCGACGTCGGAGGGCTCGTGGGTCGCAAGATTCTTTTCCATCCGTCCAGCGGGAGAACGTACCGCAAGTTCCTCCGGGCGACCTCAATGAAGTCAGGAGGCGGCTCGGCTAATCTGCGCCCCGATGGTTCCGACGAGGCGGCCTCATGACGCCCCCGCGCACGGCACCCATTCGGGTCATGGTTGTGGATGACTCACCGGTCGTTCGCCGCTTGTTCGAGCAACTGCTCGGAGCACAGCCCGACCTGGAACTCATGGCCGCAGCGTCGGATCCCTTTGCTGCCCGAGATATTCTGAAGAGCAAGCTTCCCGACGTGCTCATCCTCGACATCGAGATGCCGCGCATGGACGGCCTTACCTTCTTGGCGGCGGTCATGGCACAGCGGCCGCTCCCGGTGATCATTTGTTCGGGAATGGCAGGATCCGGGAGTGCAGCGTTCGCACGGGCCCTCGAACTCGGCGCGGTCGATATCATCCCGAAGCCGTCGCGCTTGGCCGCCTACGAGTCCGCCGACTTCGGAGCGGCGATTGCCGAGTCAATCCGTGGTGCGGCCGCCGCACGGATGGACCGCAGTTTATCCATGCGCAGCGCCGTTCCGAGGATTGGCAGTAGCGCTGCACACTTGGGTGGGCCGACTGCTGGAGGAACTCCGCTCATCGCGATTGGAGCGTCGACGGGTGGAACCGAAGCCATCGCGAGGATTGTTGAGCGAATGCCTGCGGATTGTCCGCCGATGCTCATCGTCCAACACATGCCGGCCGGTTTCACGCGACTGTTTGCCGAGCGCCTGAACGGACTCGGTGATATCCGTGTCGCGGAAGCGCGCGGAGGAGAGGACCTCCTTCGTGGCCGCGCCCTGGTAGCCCCAGGGGATCGCCACATGCGACTGGAACGGACCGGTGCGGCCTGCAGGGTGGACATCAGCTTCGGAGAACTCGTAAATCGTCACCGCCCTTCCGTGGATGTTCTCTTTCTATCGGTCGCTGAGCTTATGCCCGACGCGGTCGGTGTGCTTCTGACTGGAATGGGACGGGATGGTGCGCGCGGCCTTTTGGAGATGCGGAAGCGCGGTTCGCTGACCTTTGCTCAGGACGACCGCTCATCCGTCGTTTTTGGTATGCCGGCAGCAGCCATCGAAATCGGGGCGGCAGCCCGGATTGCCGCACCCGAACAGATTGCGGACGCGCTGATCAGTCCGAAATCAATCGCCCCAAGGAGGAAGGGATGAAGAAGAGAATAATGATTGTAGATGATTCACCGATAACATCGAAGCAACTGCGTACGCTGTTCGAAAGCGCCGGGCATGAGGTGCCACAGACGGCATCGACGGGGATGGACGCAATTCAGATCTATGAGGCCAATGCCGAGTCGATCGACGTCGTCACGCTGGACATTACGATGCCGACCATGCCCGGTACACGCGTTCTGGAGCACATCATGCGCATCAATCCCAACGCAAACGTCGTCATGGTCAGCGCTGTAGGTAAAGAGTCCGTGATGAAGGACTGCTTACAAAAGGGGGCCAAGTACTTCATCGTGAAGCCATTTCAGAGGGACAAAGTTCTGGAGATAATCCGGAGGCTGCCCTGAGGAGTAACTATGCGAATCACCAGAAACCCGCAGAAGCTTTTTGAGGACGCCACCCTGCGCTCCGACCTCCGCGCGTCAGCCGCGCAGAGCCTCAGTGCGCTTTTTGAAGAGCCGATCGAAATGGATCTCGGCAGCGCACCCCAATCCCACAATATTCGCGCAAATGTGCGACTCGAGGGCGACCTCACCGGGGCCGTCATCCTGACCACGACGCGCACAGGTATCGCTGCTATGAGTCGGCGTCTCTTGGGCGAAGAGGCCGTGGACGAGATACGCACGGCTTGGGAGGTCGCGAACATTGTGGGTGGAAACTTCACCGCCGTTTTGGAAAGCCACGGCATCGATGTGTCTCTCTCTTCTGTGAAGAGCCTCACGAAGCTTCCCGACCGCGGTTCCCCGGAGCTCGTTCTGCTGCTTCAGGGCTCGGCAATGGGCGAACCGCTACAGGTGGCCGTTAGTGTGCAGGGCAGCAGGCCCTGATGGTGCCTCGTGTCCGCGGGCGTGATTCCCTGTTGAGGCGCGTTTCGGGTTCGCTCGGAGAATTCTCGATTTCTTCTTGAAGATCGAGACGTAAAATTGCGCCGCTTCTTCCGGGTTCGCGTTGAACATCAAGAACGGCGTGATGCTGTGCGCCTTGGCACCTTCATACTTTACGCGTACCGTGCCGGGTTTTGATTTCGCAGGTTTCTTCTTGCTCATGTCCGTTTCTCGCTACCCGGAAGGGTTCGGGCGCTGTCAGAGCTTGAGTTTCACCCGGCAATCGTCCAGAGGAAGATCCCCATAATCCGCCCGCGTCAGAACGCGCTCGCGTCCGCTTTCGTACGTGATCCGCACTTCCTCCACGCGCACGCAATGGACGCGCCCCATCCACATATTGGAGCAGCCGCCCAGGCGTTCGTCTCCATCCCGGAGTGGCCCGGGCAGACGGCAGGAGGCCACGGCGCTGCGCCCGAGATAGTTGACAGGGCTCCCCTTTTCGTCCATGCCCGTGGCGCGGACGACCACTTCGCTCGCGGGCTCCGTGTCGAAATAGCGCACCTCTCCGAAGATCCCGGTGCTGATGCTCAGACGAGTGGCGCCCTGACCGAGGTTGATGCCGACCGGGAGTTTGCGACGGACGGCCCCCGCCATGGCCCTCATATCGTACGTAGCATCGGGGTAGACGTACGCGTAGACGGAGGTGGAAAGGAAAAGCGTGAACACGCCCAATATCAAGGCGGCGCCGCTCGATTCCAGGCGGTAGACCCTCGACCCGACCTTCTTGCCATCTGCGTAGAAATCGAGCGTCTTGCTATTCTTCTGACAGATCGTGCTGGGACCCTCCAGCCGCAGGGGAGCGCCTTTCAGGGGCTTGCCGTCAGCCCGCACGTCCAAGTCGGCCGGCAGGACGGTGATGGTTCCCGAGACACACGACAGCGGTACGGACAGCGCCACTACTAAGGCAAAGCGAAAGACCACGGTCATGAGACGTTCGGTAAGAGCCCGTTGTTCACCTTCCGAAAACACTGTCTATGATTCCGCCCACAATCCGGTGCCCAATGGTGGCGCCCGCGCCGAAGACGGCGCTGCGTCCCAGGCCCTTTCCCACCGACTTCAACAGGGATTCTTCGCCGCCCGTACCACCCGTTTGCGCGGCCGCCGCGGCGATGGCCTCGAGTTCCCCGACGTCCAGCCAGACACCGTGCGCGTCACAGAAGTCGATCACGAGTCCTTGGGGAATCGTACGCTTCTGCATCGGTGTCTTGCAGATAGGACAAAGAACCTGCATTTCCGGCATGGTGGCCTCCCGCGCGCTTGGCGCTGGACGGAACTTGGTGTGATTGCAGGCGACGTCAAGTAATCAAGGCTTTCGCGACTCGATTTCTTTGATGTTCTTCCATTCGACCTGGAAGTCCGTCGGTTTCGCGTGAGTCCCCATGAAGAAGTAGGCTTCGGCGGCCTTGCCCAGAGCATAGGTACTCGAACCCGCGATGCTGCCCGCGGCGGCCCAGCCGGCAAACGGGATCAGCTTGATGAGCTGATTGGCCACGTAGCGGATCCCGCTGGCGGCCAGGATGTTGACCCCGGCCGCCGAGAGGTACTCGTAGGCCGTTTCTTTGCTCACGGGCCTGCAGGAGAGCCCGCCGATGATGCTGATCATGAGCAACTGCAGGGGCGTCAGCACGATGAAGTCCGAAAAGGAAATCGGCGAGGCGCCGATCCCGGAGGCGATGATCGCAAACCGCTTGATGAGTTCGGACGAGATCCGTCGGAGTTGTTCTTTCCGCCGTTGAGCCTGGTAGAAATCCAGAAGCGCGTTCTGCGGTAGGTGGACGCCTATGAAATCCGAGAGGGTTGTCAGGTTCCACTGTTCGCCGGGGAGGGAGCAGACCGGGATGATGCCCAGATAGATGGGGTCCTGAAGCGAAAGCCCGCGCAGTGGCGAGTTTCGGTCCAGGTTGACGCGCGGACAACGAAGCACCTCGTCGGCCATGTACGTGCCCGCTTCCTGAATGAGGCCGGCCTTGCGTGGAAATGTCTCCGGCGGCCACTCCCGCGGATTGCCCAGGGTGTCCGCTTTGTTGAGAACGATGATCGCGGGGGGTGCTGTGCCCGTCGCCTCAGTCAGCGAAGCGGATATCTCGTGAAAGACCCGCAGGTCGTTGGAGAGGTTGCGGATTTCCGGGGCTGAGATGACGTGCATGATGACGTCCGGTCGTCGAATGCGGACGTCTTCTTTGAGTAGTTCGACCGCATCGCGAGCGGGCGCTCCGTCGGGGCGGGTTGTTTCGAAGATCCCGCGGGAATCGACAACCTGCCAGGACGAATAGACTTCATCGAACGAGATGAGGTAGGGGATGGACTCGGGAGTCGTGGGCTTGATGTCCCCCACTTCCGAAACAGGCTTCCCGGCCAGGGCGTTGATGACTGAGGACTTGCCGTGCCCCGAGCGCCCGATGAGGTAGAGGACCGGGGCGCGACTCTCGGTCACCAATCGTCGGATTTCATCGAGCGCGGGCCCCATGATGCTGCGCTTCAGGAATTCCTGAACTTCGCGCGGGAGGCCGCCGATCACGGACGCAAAGAGCTGGTCGATGTTTTCGAGCAGGTCGAGAGTTCGGTTCTTGTCTATGGCCATTTCAATCCCTGAGCGCCGAACGCGGGCGATGGGGAAGATTCGGTCGGGCCTGGGCATCGCAAGCCAAAAAGCCGTCCCGGATGTTTTTGTCGGTTGCTGTCTGACCCAAGGAACGCAGGACCACCGGCAGGCCGACCTCGCGTTCGACCACCTCCACCAGGGCTTCGGCCCCGCCCTGGGTGGGCAGGTGTTCCCAAACCGGAGTCATCGTGAGGAGCAGGGATGTCAGCTTCTCGGGTACATGTTCGCGTTCGGAGGGAGGGCGCAGGTCGCGGATGCGGAGGCTTCCGTTCGGCCAGCAGCCATCGACTACGAAGAACTCCTCGATGTCCTGCGAGAGGACGTTCGCCTGCTTACGTTCGCGCTCCGAGAGCGAGTAGGCCCAGCAGACCCGCTTTTCTCTGAGCCCCTCGAGCCGATCGAGACAGGTCAGGGCGATCGCATCGGCTGTGGTAAACGAAAGCGCGTAGCGAGTCATGAGAAGGTCGAACCAACCAACGCGAAACTCACGCTGCCAACGTCCGAAGCCGTTGGCGATGTCCGGTCGCGCCGCTGTGAGCTGAGGGTCGTACGTGACGAACGGCCCGGGGCCGTGCCGCGTGGGCAGCGCGCGCAGTACGGCCAGCGCCCTGGGTTGCCCGCGACCCGACACATGCGCAAGCGCCAGAGCCTCCTGCGGCCCGGTTCGAGTGACGGAAACGTGGGGAAAGAAGCCGTACCGCGCGTCCAGGAGCGCACCCTGGGCGCCCTCGTAGATCACGAATCCTTGGTGCTCCGCGAGTACGCTTGCAGCACGCACGCGACCGAGTCCGGGAAAGCCTTCCTGGATCGAACTCAGGCGAGCGACCACCTCCCTGACGAGGTCCTCACCCTCGTGCAGGCTGATTTCCTCGATAATCTCGGCCGCATCTGCAGAAGGCAGCGCACGCGCGAGCTCTGACAACAGAACATGGCACTCATGGAGCTTGTGGCGCCGGATCGCCGCCAGTTCTCGAACCAGTTCGCTTTGGTGACGCAGTTGACCCAGGCGCAGGTGCGGCTTTCCGGCGAGCGCATCGAAGCGCGCTTCGCCCACGCCCAGGCCGCAACTTCCGTGGCGGGAGGCGCCGCGCAAAATTTCACGAACACGATTGGTGAGGCGATGGTACGGCGTGACAACCACGCAGTTCTCATCGGCTAAAACTCGGTCGCGCACGGAACAGCCGAGAACCTGCTCCAGGCGGACCGCTTCGACTTCCAGGGCAATCGGATCGACGAGCATCTCCGGACCCAGTAGGGTGGGGGCTCCGGGTAGAAAGGAGCCCGAACCGAACTGAGCGAAGATGTGAGAACGACCATCGGGGGCGACCACGCGGTGTGCGGCTTGCGGGCCGCCGTTGAAGCGCGCTACCAAAGGCGCTGCGCCGGTCGACCGCGTCATCGCTCGCGCGATGAAGTCCACGGCGCTGCCTTTGCCTTCGTCTCCGAATCCGGCGCCGAAGAGAACAATGTCAGAGGCGTCGTGTTGCCCCGCCACGCTGGGGTCCTGTTCCGTTTCCGCCGCCGGGGGCGCTGCCCGAACTGCTACCCGAACCGAGGGTCTGGAGAGCGCGGGCCGTCTCTTCGCGCATGGCGTCGAGTTCGCCCCGGCTCTTCATGCTGTCCAGGTAGCCCGAAAGGTCGGTCTTGCCTTCGCCGATGGCCAGAGCGCCCAGGATCACATCCACGATGGCCGCCGGGTCGTCGATGCGCAGAATGTGACCTTCCGGGAGTACCTCACTCCACTGCTTCACGATCACCTCGTCGGTATAGTTCGCGTACACTTCCTTTTGCTCTTCGGGGGAGTAGCGGGCGGAAGGGTCGTAGTCAAACTCGTACACGGTGACATTGCTCGGGCCGCCCGTTTCGCCTTTGGAAGAGATGACGCCGTCGAAGTGGCGCACCTCTCCGTTGACTTCGATCTCCACGCGAAAGGGCACGGGCTCCGCCTTCGCTTCATGGAAGCGGTAGTTCTGCACGAAGACTCGGTAGTGTCCCTTCGGCGCGCTGCCCTTCGTCCAGCGAACGTTCTCGACCGGTTTGACCGTGTCTCCCTGCACGTTCATGTCCACGTCCAACCAGCCGCCGCAGGCCGATTGTTTGTGTCCGTAGAATATCTCTTCGCCGGACGGCGGAACGACGTGCAGGTCGAGGTCGTTGCGGTTGTTCCAGATCAGCGAAGCGCGGATGTCCACGTTCTTGTACTGGCCGCCCGCGGCCTCCACGCGCTGCTGAATTTCGGCATCGATGTCCGCCCGACGCTGTTCGAACGTCTTGCGCGGATAGATCAGAAAAACGTGAAAGCGTTCCTGCAGTTCTTGGAAGACCTGCTCCGACGGAATATCCTTGGCTTCTTCGAATCCGAGCACTCTCTTTAAAAGCTTGCGATCCACCGTGGGGTAGAAGCCTTCGTCCCCCACGAAGAAGAAATAGCCCTTTCGCCCTTTCTTCAGGCATTCGAGCTTCGTATGGCGCGCGTAGTAGTAGGCGGCGAGTTCGTACGACTCCTGGCCCGTGCCGCCGCCGCCTTCTTCGATCCACATCATCTCCAGCACTTCGTCCAACCGGTTGTCGGCTTCGAACTGTCCCACCTGAAGCGGAGCCTTGTCCCCGGAAGCAGCGTCCCCGATGGCACAGAAAGAAACGCCAGGACCCTGGACGTAGCCCTGAAGGTGGATCTGTCCCATGAACGTCGGAAGCTTCTGGTACATCACCTTGGTGTCGTTCCCGCGCGACCGCGTTACATCCAGCGCCACGACAATCGGCGTATCGTTCATGCATTCACGGACCTTTCCCGAAGCGTCCAGCTTCGGATTCAGGCGACGCTGCGCGCTTTCCGGCATGTAGCCCGCATAGGCAAAGGCCCCCCGATTGCTCGAACGCGCCTGACGCGCCACATCCTGACTGTAGAAGCCACCACCCATGCTGTACCTCGCTTACCGGCTTGAGATAATATTCAATATATTACTAATCTTGGTGCGACCTTTGGGCACGACCTCCGCAGGGCCCCGGGGCGCTCACATGGCAAACGGAACGAATTCGTGTTCGCCGTAGACCTGCTTGCGGAGGTCGTCCAGTCGATTGTAGAGTTCCCACGCATCCTGAGCGCGACCGAGCGGACTGTCGAGCACAAAGAACTCCAGAAAGCGACGGAGCCGCTCGTCCACGTGCGGGGGGATGGCCTTGGTCTGGGGATTGCCGCCGATCAGGTAGATCATGGTCAGCCCCACGGAGTAGAGGTCCGCGGAGGGCAGGGGTGGCTTTCGCTGCGCAACTTCCGGAGCCGAGTAGGTCTCGTTGGCCACCCGAAAACCCTGGCCGGTGCGCGCCGGCTCGAAGATGGCGTAGCACCAGTCGATCAGCCAGACATTGTGATCGGCGGGGCGCAGCATAATGTGCGAAGGCTCGATGTTTCCATGGATCACGCCTTTGCTGTGCGCGTAGCCGAGCACCGATAGGGTTCGGCGCAAAATCCAGATAATGTGCCGCTCCGGGACTCCCTGAGGATATCGTTCGCGTACAGTCACGAGGTCGAAGCCATCCAGCTTCCCCAAGACGTTGCCCTGGCGTCCGTCGCTGGTGTGAAATTGATCGAGCAGTTCCGGCAGATGTTTCCCATACCGTCCCGCGTCCGCTCCCAGAACCATCAGGATTCGGCTTTCGGTTCGAAGCAGATCGTTGTCATCGGCCTGCGCGGCGATCTTCAATACTACCGGATGGTTGCTTTCGTTCGTGGCCGAATGTAGCATGGCCAGGTTTCCCTGTGCCAGCGTGCCCTGAATCCGGTACGCGTGCCGCTGTGTACGGAGCACTCCGTCGCCTTCGGTTTGGGTCTGGGGACCGGGACTTGGGGAACTCCCGTTTGTCGGCCCGTTCCCCTCGCTGCGATCCAGTCCAACCAGGCGTAGAACAGCTCTCTTGAGGCCGGCGTAGACATCTTCGGCGAACCTTTTGCCGATGATGCGCAGAACGAACAGCGCAGCCAGGCCCAGAACTGTGACGATGTAGACTGCGTAGCGGTTCTCTCCTAACCCCTCCGCGGCTTTCCCTACGCGGTTGAGTAGTTCGATCAGTGCCTCCATATTTGGCCGCGAGATTTGCCGCCACCGCTCCATTGTCAATCATTCGGTTCGCCCTTGCATGGAACAACGCCTCCAAAGTGAGCAGGTGTGCCGTTTTTATGTGCACGCCAGGGCACGAAATCCCCGGAACCCTCCTGGTGTTTTTCGGTGAGCAGGCATGGCACAGGACTTGCAACCGGAGCGGCGATGAGAGTGCTGATTGTCGATGATTCGACCGTGATGCGTCGCGCGATCGAGAAGTACCTGGACGACCTGAGTGTCACTGTCGTGGGGCAGGCGGGCGATGGCGCCGCCGCGCTGGATCTCTACCAGCGGGAGAAGCCCGACCTCGTCACGATGGACATCACCATGCCGCACATGGACGGGCTGGTGTGTCTCGAAGAGATGCGCAAGCTGGACCCTTCGGCGAGGGTCATCATTATCACTGCGCTCGCCGACCAGGCCACAGCGCTGCTCGCCCTGAAGAAGGGCGCAAGCAGCTTCGTCAACAAACCCTTCACGAGGGAAGACATTCGCGCGGCTTTCCAGGAGGCCATGGAGCAGAGCGCATGACGGCGGCGGACATACAGGTCTTTCTGGGCGGGATTCTCGCCTACTTCCGCACGGTTTCCACCTCCCAGCAGGCCGAGGTCGGGACTCCCTTCGTCATCGACGCAGACTTTCGCGTACTCCATTACACCGGAATCATCGGCATTTCCGGGGCTCGGAAGGGCTGCGTCTACTTCACGGCAGACCGCGAGATCCTGGTCGAACTGGCCCGCCGGATCTTAGGGGAAGAAGCCGAACGCAACGAAGACCTGATAGTCGACCTGGTCGGTGAAATTGCCAATACGATTTCCGGGCAGGCGCGTCGCGAGCTCGGCCCGAACTTCAACATCTCCGTACCTGTGGCGCTCGCGGGCCGACCGGAGCGGCTCAAGACCATGTGCCGATTGCCATCGTTCGTGATTCCAATTCGCTGGGCTGAGCAGAAGGCCTTCCTGGTGGTGTGCCTTGACTGAAAAGCCGCTATTCGACGTGCTGTGGGTGCTCTTGGCAGCATGCCTGGTCTTCGTCATGCAGGCGGGTTTTGCCTGCCTCGAATCGGGTCTTACTCGCTCCAAGAACAGCATCAACGTTGCCGTGAAGAACATCACAGACTTCGGCGTGGCGGCGCTCCTGTTCTGGGCGTTCGGCTTTGCGCTCATGTTCGGCCTGACCCACAACGGACTGTTCGGTCGCTCTGATTTTCTCCTTGAGCCCGGCGGCGACACGTGGAAGTGGGCCTTCTTTGTCTTTCAGTGTATGTTTTGCGCCACTTCGGCCACGATCGTCTCCGGCGCAGTGGCCGAGCGGATGACCTACGGCAGCTACATTTTCGTCACGACCGTCATCTCGGGTCTCGTCTACCCGATCTTCGGTCACTGGGCGTGGGGCTCCGGGTTCTACAGTCAGTCTTCGGGGTGGTTGCAGAGGCTAGGCTTCGTCGACTTCGCGGGAAGCACGGTCGTGCACAGCATTGGCGGCTGGATTGGACTGGCGGCCATCCTCGTGATCGGGCCGCGCTCCGGTCGCTTCACGGCGGATGGGAAGGCGGTGCGGATCCCCGGGCACGACACGCCTGTGGCCATACTCGGGACGCTCCTGTTGTGGTTCGGCTGGTTTGGTTTCAACGGCGGGTCGACGCTCGCGATGGACAAGAACGTTCCCCGTATCATCGCCACGACCCTCATGGCGGGCGCGGCGGGTTTGATGGGCGCCATGGCGCTGGGCTGGTGGCGGGAGGGCCTTCCTCAAGTGTCCTTTGCGATCAACGGAAGCCTCGCGGGCCTCGTGGCCATCACCGCAAACTGTCACGCGGTGAGCGCGGCTCAGGCCGTCATCATCGGAGCCGTCGGCGGTATGCTGGCCGTCCTCAGCGAGACTCTGCTCGAACGACTCCAGATTGATGACGCGGTCGGCGCGATCCCCGTACATCTGGTGGCAGGAGTCTGGGGTACGCTGGCGGTCGGCGTGTTTGGAAATTCGGCGCTCTTGGGCACCGGCCTCTCTCGATGGCAGCAGGTGGGAGTGCAGGCGCTGGGAATTGCGACTGCGGGGGCGTTTGCCTTTCTGGTGGGTTTGGTTGTGTTCTGGATCTTCAATCGCATCCATCCGATGCGCGTGACACCGGAAGACGAGCATACTGGCCTGAACGTGTCGGAGCACGGCGCCACCACGGAGATCATCGACCTGTTTGCGCACATGGAGCGGCAGCGTTCGACCGCGGACCTTTCCTTGCGCCTGCCGGTGGAGCCGTTCACGGAAGTTGGGCAGATTGCAGAACGCTTCAATCAGATCTTGGACGCGCTCTCCCAGATCCAGCGGGAAAAGGACGAACTACTTAACAACGACCTGCTCCTTTCGGTTTCGGACGGAATCTTCCTGCTGAAGCCGGACCTCCGAATCGGGCTCCAGTACTCACGCGCCCTCGAGTCGTTGATCGGTCGTGGTGATTTGGCAGGGACGAACTTTGCGAGCCTTCTCCAAGAATCAATGACGCCCCGCACGCGCGAGACGCTTTCGAATTTCCTGGACCTCATGTTCGAAGGCAAACGGGGCATGCGCTCCATCCAGAAACTCAACCCGCTCGAGCGCTTTGAGATGCGGCAGGAAGATGGCACCGAACGGATCCTCCAGTTTCGTTTCACGCGCCTCCTGAGTGAAGGCGTTGTTTCCTCCCTGCTCGTGACGGTCACGGACGTCACGGACAGCGTTCGTCTGCTCCAGGAAGTAGAAGAGTCCGAAAAGAAGACCCGCCATGTTGTGGAACGCACGATGGAGATCCTCCATCTCGAACCCAGCATGCTGGCTGACTTCGTCGCTGACACGCGGCTCCAACTGCAAAACATGTCCGCTCTGCTCCAGGAGGATCGCACTCCTCTGCCGGAAAAGCTCACCAAGTTGCTCGTGTTGGCGCACAGCCTGAAGGGCAACGCGGGCCTTCTGGGCGTGCATCGTATTGCCACCGAGACCCACGCGATGGAGGAGAAGCTCAACCAACTCAGACAAACGCCCGAGGTCTCCGGAGCGGACTTTGTCGAAGTGGCGCTGTCTTTGCGGACGCTGTTCACGGAGTTGCACGAAATCGAAAGCTTCACAGCCCGGCTGGCCGATTTTCATGCGCGCTTCCAGGAAGCCATGACCGCCGAACAGATACTCGCGAGCGTGCAGAAGGCGGCGCTCGACATGGCCGGGACACGCGGCAAGAAGGTCGCCATCCAGAGTCGCGACTTCGAGGTGTCCCTCATACCGGCGTCACAGCTGCGTTTCCTTCGTGACATCCTGGTGCAGCTCGTGCGCAACGCAGTGGTGCACGGGATCGAAGAGCCCGAGGTCAGGTTGGGGGCCGGCAAACCCGAGAACGGAACCATCACGATCAGCACGGCACGATCGGACGGCGCCATCGAGGTTATCGTGCGAGACGACGGCCGCGGCATCGAAACCGAGCACATACGCAGCCGAGCGCTGGCTGCGGGTCGCTGGCCCAAGGATGATGTGGAGTCGTGGGATGAAGCAAGGCTCGCCCGGTTGATCTTCGAGTCCGGGTTTTCCACGCAGGCAGAGGTCGACCAGGCAGCCGGCCGCGGTGTGGGCATGAGCGTCGTTCTCAAGACGATTCGCCAACTGGGCGGAAAATTGATTTCTTCCTACGGCCGCGGGCGGTACTGCCAGTTCCGCATCGTGCTTCCGGAAAGGTCCGCCTATGGATGAGCTGCTTGCGCGCCTTCGCCGGGAGCGCGAGCATGCAGATGTGGAGCGCGACAAACTCGCGGAATTCGTTCGCAGCCACTTCGGCCAGGCGGCCATCGACGAGTTGCTCGGCCGCGACGTGGCGGCTGATACCGGGCGCATCGTAAGGGCCACCATACTCTTCTTCGACCTGCGCAACTCTACCGGCATAGCCGAACAGATTCCGCCCGGTACCTTCTCGTCGTTTCTCAACGAACTGTTCACCGACATCATGGACCTCATCTACGGAAACGGCGGTTCAGTGAATCGCCTCATCGGGGACGGGATACTGGCTACGTTCGGTTGTCCCGAAAGCACCGGCCGTGACGCGCGGAACGCTGCGCTTACCGCACTTCAAATTCGCGATTACTTGAGCACCTACAACGAAGTGCGGCCCTCGTTTCTGCTGGATCCCGTGGCCGCGGGGCTGGGCCTCGCCACCGGTCCGGTCTTCATGGGTCTGATCGGTTCGGTTCGGAGGCGCGAGTACAGCATCGTCGGGGATGCGGTCAACCTCGCCGCGCGCCTGGAAAGCCTCACGAAGCGTGGGCCCTTCGGGATTTTGATCGATGGGGAAACCAAGACCGCAGCCGGTCCCGATTTCATCACGCGCCGCGTTCGCGTGAGCCAAATCCGCGGCAAGAAGGCCGTCACCGAGGTCTTCACGCTCGACGGGGTGGAAGGACCGCTGTACTATTCGTCTTCCCGACCGCCAATGTAGTGGCCGGTTTGCACCTCGCGGTCGTGCCAGCGTCGCATGGTGAGCAGGTACAAAACCGGAACGAGCACGAGCGTGAGTGTTGTGGCGAATGCCAGGCCCCAGGCGAAGGCCAGCGCCATCGGCACCAGGAACGGGTCGAAGCCCCCGAAGCCGTACGCCGTGGGCAGCAGACCCAGGACCGTGGTGATCGTGGTGAGGAGAACCGCGCGCAGACGCGTGGACCCGGCCTGGACGAGCAGCTTCTTGAGTTCGGCCCGTGGGTTCTCGCGACGCAGTTGATTGGCGTAGTCGACGAGCACGATACTGTCGTTGACGACGACGCCTGCCAAACCAACGACCCCCATGACTCCGAGGAAGCTCAGCGGTTGTCCGTGTGTGATGAAAGCCACAAAGACGCCCACGAAGCTCATCGGCACGGCCGTCAGGACGACCAACGGCTGAAGCAGGGAGCGAAAGAGTCCGGAAAGCAGAATGAAGTTCAGCAGAATCCCGGCGGCGAACGCATACATTAGGCTGGCCATCGATTCTTGCGTGTCTTCGTACTCTCCACCGAGCTTGACAGTCGTCCCTGGGAATTTTGCGGGCAACGCCGAGGACTTGTCGGCCAATGCCAGGTTCGCGCGCGCGGAGCTGGTCAGCTTTTCGTCCACGTTCGCGGACACGGAGATCAGGCGCCTTCCGTTGTAGTGATTGATCACCGAGCGGCCTTTCACGGAATCGTAGCTGGCGAGCGCCGACAGGGGAACGAGATTGCCGATGCCGTTGAGAATGTGAATGCGGTTGAGAACCTGTTCGGGTGAATAACCGCGCTCCTCGAAGCGGACACGCACGTCCACTTCTTCGTCGGCGCGTCGGATCGAAGTCGCTATGGTCCCATCGACAGCCGCATACACGGCGGCCGCAATGCGCGCCACCGAGACACCGGCCTGGCTGGCGAGGGCCTCGTTCACGCGCAGTCGCAGTTCGTTGTTGGTGTCTTCGGCGTCCGTGGACACATCAATGACGCCGGGAATTTGTCTCAGGACGGCTGCGTACTCGCGCGCCATCCTTTCGAGTTGATCGAGATCGTCGCCCATGAGCTGGACCGCCACGGGCTTGCCGACCGGCGGGCCGCCTGCGAGCTTCTCCACCTCCAACCCCGGAAGGCGACCGCGTAGCGTAAGGAATTCGGGCGGATGGTCCTTGGGTGGTTCGAGGGCGGTGATGCCTTCTTCTTTCTTCAGGCGGTCGCGTCCTTCCTGTGTCAGGAGATAGGCGGTCCGCGCCTTCATGATCTTGA
Organism: uncultured Leptospiraceae bacterium; assembly: GCA_964585735.1. Taxonomy (GTDB): domain Bacteria; phylum Spirochaetota; class Leptospiria; order Leptospirales; family Leptonemataceae; genus CAZPFB01. Next base: position 42,605 of record CAZPFB010000003.1, on the reverse strand, counting down.
TGATCTCGTCGGTCTTGCGTTTGCGATCCTGCTCGGGCGTCAGGTAGGCGATGACCTGCCCGTATCGGCTGCCGCGTTTGGTGAACGGATCGTTGGGATCCCGCTGCGCAATCCCAATTCGCGACGTCGTGTTCTCCAGTTCAGCGCCCGGCAATCTGAGAATCTCATGCTCGATCGCCCGTACGAAATGTCCGGCTTCGTCCTTCGTGGATCCCAGCGGCGCCGTCACCTTCACGAGAAACGCGTCGATTGCGGAGGGGAACAATTTGAATCGACCCACCGTGATCTGGAGCGCAAAGCCAAGGATGAGCACACACACGAAAACACCCACCACGGTCCAGGGACGTTCGAGGGTGCGTGTCAGGAATGGTTCGTACACGTTCTCGCGGAAGCGGTGGAACCAGGGACTCTCCTCTTTGATGCCCTGGGATGATGCCACACGCGATCCCTGCAGACTGTGAAAGACCTTCAGGATCCGCGCCCGCAAGCCTGGAGGTTCGGATGGTGGTGGGAGCTGATCGGGTGGCACCATGGCGCGGCGCCTTCGGTCGGGCCCGTGTTCGGCTTCGAAGATGTGCGTCGGGAGAATGAAGAAGGCCTCCACGAGAGAGATGCTCAGCGCGAGGATGACGACGACGGGGATCGAGAACAGGAATTTGCCGAAGATGCCTGTGGCGAACAACAGCGGCGCGAACGAGAAAACGGTGGTCAAGACCGCGGCCGTAACCGGAGCGACGACTTCGGCCGTTCCGGTTACGACCGCTTCGCGGAGCGGTCTTCCCTCTTCGTAGTGGCGATAGACGTTGTCGCAAATGACGATGGCGTCGTCCACGAGCATCCCCACGACGATGATCAGCCCGAACATGGAGATCAGGTTGAGGGTGATGCCCAGCGCCGGCATCAAGAGGAACGTGACGGCAACTGCAAACGGTATCCCAAGGGCCGTGAGCATGGCCGGCCGCCAGCCCATGAAGAAGAAGAGGGAGAGAAACACGAGGACGAAACCCTGGAGCGCGTTGGAGGTGAGGACTCCCAGACGCCTTTTGACAAAGAACGAAAGGTCGTTGACGAGTGCCACGCGGAGGCCCTGTGGCGCGGTTTTTCGATAGGTCTCCACTTCCCGCCGAACGGAATCGACGAGTGTGACGATGTCGGCTCGACCGCGCTTGAGAACGATCAGGCTGATCGAAAGTTGCCCGTTGGTGCGCTCCAGGATGTCCGGTTTGGCAAACGAGTCGCGCACGCGGGAAACGTCCCCGACTCGTGCGCCCATACCCATGTCGTTGGAGCGCACGAACACGCGGCTGACTTCGGCGGCCAGGTCGAAGGCGCCCGTCGTTCGGACGATCGTCTCCTGGCCCTTGTGCTCCACGACACCGCCGGGCAGGTCGATGTTCTTTTCGCGCAGCGCGCCGAGGATCTGTTCGAGCCCGACGTCCATGGCGCGTACGCGGTCGGGGTCCACGTCGACCTGAATCTCGGCGGCCCTCCAGCCGCGACGCTGGATGCGAGCCACGCCCGGCAGGCGTTCGAGTTGCTTTTCGAGCTTGTAGGCCTCGTCCCGGAGCCTCGCGTACGAAGGCGCGCTCTCGGCCACGGTGCCCGGCAGAGTCAGAGTGACCTCCACGACGGGTTGGCGTTCCGTGGTGATCTCCAGAACGACCGGCTTTTCAGCCTTTTCGGGAAGATCCTCCGTGCGGTCCACCGCGGACCGGATGTTTTCGATGACTCGATCCTTGGCACGGACATCCGGGTCGATCGTGACGATGATGCCCGAGCGACTCTGGATCGAGGCGGAGCGGTATTCTTTGATCCCGTCGACTTCCTTGAGCTGCTTCTCCATCGGCGCGGTGATCAGCTTCTCGACGTCCTCGGGGCTCGCGCCCGGAAAGATGGTGGTCACCGAGACGATATCGAAGTCGATATTGGGAAAGGCTTCGCGCTGTGTTCGAAGCAGGGCAATGATGCCCCCCAGCAGGAAAAACGCAGTGAGCAGGTGGATGAGCATCCCCCGCTCGACGAAAAAGTTGAGCACTGTCCGCATAAGGTGCGTCCGACGCGGCCCTCCCAGGGGAGCAGCCGCGCCAGCCGGAGGCGCGGTCAATCGCGAAAGGGAGCAAAGTCAGAGAAAGCTTCCGCCGGTCAGCCTGGGCGACCGCCAGATAGGGAAGGCAGGCTATGGGTAGGCGAAGGAAGCGTCAGTTGCCGGTTTCCGCGTCGCGCAGTTGTTCTTCGTAAAGCTTGAGACGTTCCTTCTTGTCGGGGCTGTCGTAGGCCCGGTTCGAGAACTCGCTCAGGCGGTAGCGTGCCGTCCGCAGTTGCTTGTCGGACGGAGGCATGACTTCGCGGTTGGGCTGGTTTGCCGCGGGGCGATTCAGGCTGGCCTGCATGAGTCGCTCCATTTCCTCGGGAGACTTGCCGGCCAGTTCCGAGGGGAGCACGGCCAAATTCTTGCGTTCACCGCGCAGACCCTTGAGGACGAACGGGCTTTCGACGCCCCGGTCGCGCAGGACGCGGCCGAAGAAAAGAAAGTCCACCCACTGCTTGCCCGCCTTGAGGTCGAGCTTGGTCCTGCTGATAGCGACCGGTTCGTCGTTTTCCCCAAACAGGTTCGCGACCAGTTCGTAGTAGCCCGGGACGATCACGTTGACCTCGGCTGAAATCACCAGCGAGCCATCGGCGATGCGATCTCTGGACTGGCCGGTGTACTCGGCCACGAGGCGGGGGGTCGAAAAGAAAGACGTGGACAGCTCATACTCGCGGCCTTCCTTTTCATCGGGTATCTTGAGTTTGATGGTGAGGTCCATCTCGCCCCAGTCCTGGCGGGAGGGCTTCCAGGTGAGAGTGTGCACGTTGTCCTTGGCCTTGCGGTCGCCGTCTTCGCCGCGGTCGTTCATGTTCGGCGTGGGCAGGCGTTTCACTCCGGCCGGCGTACGCTTCTGGAGCACGACCTCGGTGATCTCGATAGGCACAAAGGCACCATCGGGCGCGCGATTGCACCAGAACGTCACCACCTGGGGCTCTTCGCCCACGACGGTGTGCTTGGCCGGCTGAAGAAGGCATTGGTAAGCCGAGGCCGTCGGCTTCTGCGCCACCGGATCCACGAAGAGCAGGGCCTGAGGACGAGTCTTGATGATCTGGTATTCGATCAGGTCTTCGTGATCGCGCAGGAGCGGGCGGGAGTTCGGCGGGTAAACCGACCACTTGCGATAGTCTTCGAGGAGTTTGCGCGCCCCTGCAACACGACCTTCTTTGGTGTCCGGGAAGGACTCACCCTGACCCGGCTCGGAGAAGATGTCCCGGGGACCGCCGGATTGGGGCGCGCCCGACTCGCCCGTCTGCCGGAGCACCACAAAAACCGCCACGAGCAAGAGCACGGCGACGGCGCCCGCAACGATCAGGAGTTTCTGGTTCTTTTTCATGAGAATGATCCGGCTACAAAGAAAATCGCCGCGCGTTCGGGGGAACGCGCGGCGGGTCTTTCACAAAATCGATCTGCGTTTCAGTTCGGAACCTGATAGGTTGTCTTGTCCGCGATCGGGATGTGGCTCTCGTTGAACGTGCGGTAGGTCGAGTGCCCGTTCAGCTGGCGGTAGTAACGCGACTTCTGGCACGGATACGGCAGCCAGCCCCACTTGAAGCAGGTGCTCCAGTACTTGCGATTGTGTCCCCCACAGCTGTCGAAACCTTCCACGTCGGCCATGCCGCAGGTGGAATGGTAGGCAACGACACTGTCGTCTTTGCCCGGCAGCACGAGGTTGATGGGCCAGAAAAGATCCTTGTAGCCGACGCTGTGCTGGAACGGGACGCCGTCTGTATCGTCGTGGCTGTAACCCGAGTTGCGGGCCACGGAAACGCGCAGACGGGTGACGCCGTCCATCCAGGCTTCGACGAGAGCAGCACCGAGCGGGCTGATCAGGAAGGCGGCGACGGCCGGCCCGGCGCTCGCGTACTCACTTCCACCCTGAGCCGAGGCGATTGCCGTAACACCCACCATGCGGTAGTTCGCGCCGTAGTTGGCCATCACGTACCCCGTAGTGAGGCAGCCCATCGAGTGGCAGAACACGCGGCAGGAGTTCGGTCCGGATTTGGCGCAGTACTTGTTGAGGATGCCGACGAGCTTGTAGGCGCCGCGGTCGCTCTTCCACACCAGCGGGTCCTTCCAGCCGTTGTAGGCAACGTGGCGGGCCGAGTAGTTGGAATGCTGCTGCTTCCAGATCTTCGAGCACGAAGTCTGGTCGTGGCAGCTTTGTTCATTCACGGTGAAGCCGTGAATGTAGATGTTGAGCCTCTCGGCGCCGAGCGCGAGGGGTGAGGCGAGCACTCCAAAAACGAGAATGCCGGCAAGTTTCGATTTCATTTCGCAGAACCTCCGAATTTGTTTGAGGCGACCCAAGTCGCCTGGTCGATTAGAGGATTGCAAGTCCCGTGCCGTCAAGTGGAAACCATGCAGTGCGGGCTTCGAGGGGGCAGTCGGGAGCGATTGCCTGGGTCAAGCTTCTGAGTCACGCCAGGTGAGGGCGCAAGATCCTGCGAAAAGTGTTGCAAACAGCGCAGCCGGACCACGAAGAAGTACCGGTTCAGCTCCTCATCCGGGCCGTGGCGGCTTGGCTGCGCCTGGATCGAGTTCCCCGGCCCGCCTCCGGGGTCAATCGCCTTGCTCCTCGTCAGACCCACAACTTTGCGCGGTGTCAAAACTCAGACGGCGGGCAGGGGCCTGCTGTCAGGTTTTAGACGGTTGCGCACGCGCTCCTTACGGGGCCAGAAAGCGCACGAGTCCGGTCGCAAGCGCCATCATGAGCCCGACGCCACCGAGGATCTTCCAGGTAAGGCGGTTTTCCAGCGCGAGCATTTCGGCCTTGGTGTCGGCGCGCAGTTCTTGGATGTCGGCCTTGGTGTTGGCGCGCAGTTCCTGGATGTCGGCCTTGGTGTTGGCGCGCAGTTCTTGGATGTCGGCCTTGGTGTCGGCGCGCAGTTCCTGGATGTCGGCCTTGGTTGCGGCGCGCAGTTCCTGGATGTCGGCCTTGGTTGCGGCGCGCAGTTCCTGAAGGTCGGCTTTGCTGGCCAACCGGTCCGTGTGAGCCGACTCTATGTAGCCAATCAGTTCCACGGCCGCCTTTTCCCCCAGCTTGGGTTTCAGGGCCTTCATGATCTTGATGGTTTCGGATGCTGTCATGACATCCATTTTAGAAGGGCCCTGTGACAGACAAAGGGCGTCGATGAGCGATTCGTCAAGCCGGAATGAGGTGCGCGCCGGCCCTTCGAGGGAGTGTGGTGCGCGCGCTGTCGGACCCTTAGCCGCGGGAGACCTATCGCGCACCTGCGCAACGCGAGAAGCCTCACGATGGGGCAACGTGGGCGCGAAAGGTCCGCAGTACGTGATTCAGTCGCTCCGTCTGCAACGCGTAGGCCGACCGGTTGACCACGAAGAGCGCCGAGGAATGAAGGACCACCTCTAATTCGCGCAGCCCGTTGGCCTCGAGGGTGGCGCCTGTGCTGACCAGATCTACGACGCAGTCCGCCAGTCCCAGTCGGGGCGCTATCTCGATGGAACCGTAGAGCTTGATGACGTCACAACTGATGCCACGTCGGTAGAACCAGTCTCCGGCCAGCCGCGGGTACTTCGTGGCCACGCGAACGTGGCTGCGATCGAATAGGCCGGTCGCGCCTGCTGCTGGTGCAGCCACTGATAGGCGACAGACCCCGAAGCTCAGCTCGAGGGGGATCGTCAGGTCGTAGCCGCGTTCTGCCAGGACATCACGACCGGTGATCCCGGCGTCGGCGCCGCCCTGAGAAACATAGGTGGGCACGTCCTGGGATCGAACGAGCAGGATCCGGTAGCCACCGGTGGCGTCTTCAAAGAGCAGCTCCCGGCTTCCGGGCGGAATGACGAATGTGGCCAGACCCGAGCGCTGGAAGAACTCGATGCTTTCATTGGCCAGCCTGCCCGCCGGCAGGGCGATCGTGAAGGGCCTGTCCGCCGCCAGCTTCATTCACTTCGGGCCGGGGGTTGGCGCCGGAGTGGCCAGGAAAGCTGCCGCCTGCGCCCGGAGGCGGTCGATGTTCTCGACCTTGTCCATGGCCAACAGTTCTTTCATCTTGGTCAGACCGTCAGCACGTCGGCCGATTCGGATCAGGCAGCGCGCTTCACCAAAGACGGCCACCGCGCGCGGATAGCTTTCCTCGCGGAGGAAGCTGGACACTCTGGCGTAGGACTCCTGCGCCAGGGAGTAGCGGGCGGCGTTTTCATAGTAGATTCCGGCCCGCAGGTGGAAGTAGGCGCGCTGCTCGGGAAGATCGAGGTCCTGCGCCAAACGAACGGCGAGTTCTGCCGCTTTGATGAAGTCCTTCGCATCGGCATAGTAGTCGAGCAGATGGATTTCCGCGCGCCGACGGGAGGCGGTGTCCGAGTGGGTTTTCAGGTATTCTTCCAGCTTTTCGATGGCTTTGCGGTCTGTCCGACTGCCGAGAGCCATCACCGGATTGTTCAGGAGTTTTTCGAAGTCTGCGAGGGCATCCTGCCGGGCCTGCTGGTTGAAGGAGTAGTACACGGCCCCGCCGATGATGAGCAGGAGCAGAGCAACGACAACCAGTACGGTTTCCTTGAGGTTGTCGCGGACAAAGGAGAAGAATTCGATCAGGTAGTACTCAATCGGTCCCCCAGGATGCTCGGTGGCGGGTATGTTTACGGGGACGGTGCTGCGAAGTTCTTCCGAGCGGTTTGCTGTCTTCTTTCTTCTGGCCATTGTGCTCTGCGATCCTCTGGTCGACTCGCTTCTTGGGGACTTCAGGAGAGCCGAGTTTCGCGCGGACGTGCCCTCCGTCACGCGTTTTCACGGTCGCCGTGCGCCGGGTCCGACCGGGTGGACCGTGAGGTTGGGGGCCCTCAGCTTGGGTCGGACGAACCACTGCGCGTGCTGCTCTGGAGGGCTCCCTTCAGGAAGGCGCCCAGGCTGGACGTGGACGGGCCGTCTCCCTTTTTGACGTACTGATCGATAATGTCGCGCTCCTGCTTCTTCTCGAAAGCCTTGATGGAGAGACTGATCTTCTTGTTCTCGACGTCGATCTTCTGGAGCACAGCTTTTACGCGGTCCCCGGGCTTGTACCGTTCCTCGAGCTTCTCCCCCTCTGCGAGCGGGATGTTCGAGACGTGGATGAGGCCTTCGAACCCGGATTCGATTTCCGCGAACAGTCCGAAGCTGGTGATGGACTTCACCTGGCAATCCACGATGTCCCCGTTGCGGAACCTCCTGCGAAGATCTTCGTACGGGCTGGGTGTGAGTTGCTTGATCCCCAAGGAAATCCGCCGCTCCGTCGGGTTTAACTCCAGTACCTTGAACCGCACGCTGTCACCTTTCTTCAGCTGATTGCGATCCGGTCGATCGTCCCAAGAATAGTCGCTGAAGTGAACGAGGCCTTCCACGTCTTCGCGGAGTTTGACGAAGGCGCCGAACTTGGTGATGCTCGTCACGGTCCCTTCGTGAACCGAACCGACCGGGAAATCCTTGTCCAGTCCGGTCCAGGGGTCTGTCTGGAGCTGGCGGACTCCCAGTGAAAGACGCTTCGATTCCAGGTCCACACCCAGAACCTGCGCGCTGACCTCCTGCCCGAGCGTGACGTAGTTGCGCGGGTGTTGCGCGCGCTTGGCCCAGGTGAGTTCCGAGACGTGGACGAGTCCTTCCAGACCCTCACGCAATTCCACGAAGGCCCCATAGTCTGTGATGCTGGTGACGCGTCCGCTGACGACTGTACCAACCTGAAGCTCCTGTTGGGCCCACTCCCACGGATCCTGGCTGAGCTGCTTCATCCCCAAGGACAGGCGGTTGTTTTCGCGATCCATGTTCAGGATCTTGACCTGCACGTCCTCGCCTTTGCGGTAGCGGCCCTTGAACTTCGGATAGCGTTTCCAGCTCAAGTCCGAGAGGTGGACCAGACCTTCGATCCCATCCACCATCACGAAGAGGCCGAAAGAAACCACCTTGGAGATCGTGCCCGTCACAACTTCCCCCACGGAATGACGCGCCATGAGTTCCGTCCAACCGGCCTCGTTGCGCTCTTCGAGAACCTTGCGGCGGCTGATGACGGCGCTCGTGTCTTTGAGTTCCAGAACCTTGAAGTCCACATGTTCGCCGATGGAGAACCGGTTCTTGCGCGGCTTCAGATCGCTGTGCGAAAGGGGCAGGAAGAGGTCCAGACCATCCACCTCGACGATGTAGCCGTGACTCACCTGCCGGCTGATGACTCCGGAAAGCTGCAGGTTGTTCTCGGAAGCCTCCCGGATGCTTTCCAGCGCCCGTCTCCGGTCAGCGTCTTTCTTGGACAATTGCACCGGCCCGTCCGGCGAGGAGTCCTTCACGACGACCGGCACTTCCGAACCCGGCTGTGGCGGTTCCGAGAATTCCGAACGCGGGCACTGTCCCTCCTGCTTCTTGCCGATGTCCAGGTACACCAACTCGCGGTCGGCATGAATGACAGTGGCATGGATGAGGGCGCCGCGATGAAACGTGCTCGGGTCTTGGACCTGACCCAGCATCTCCTCCATCGTTTTCTTTTCGTCTTCGTCGAGGTCGAACGGATTGGTGGTACTTGGGGTCATTGTGCCTGCGGGCCGACTCGCGCGAAGCGCGGCGACTAGAACTGGATTTGGAGGTGGCTCAATAGGGTGGAAACAACAGAGTCTATGTCCAGGTCGGACGTGTCAATTAGAATCGCCCCATGGGCACGACGGAGAGCTCCGATCGGTCGGGACTCGTCGCTGGAATCCCGGCTGACAATCTGTGATTCCAATTCCGCCAGGGTAACCTGATTCTGTCCCGTTGCCGCCAACTCGTCGTATCGGCGCTGCGCACGGACACGCGGCGAAGCGGTGATGAAGAACTTGTACGGGGTGTTGGGGAAAACCACCGTGCCGATGTCTCGACCGTCGACGACCAGGCTGGCCTGCTGGGCGAACGCGCGCAGCAGTTCGTTCACCGCTTCTCGGTACGCAGCGTTATCGGCGATGAAGCGGATGCGCGCGGTGACTTCGGGCGTCCGGATGGCCGCTCCCACATCCTCCCCTTGGATTCGGTTGGACTGCAGGCCGTCGACCAACGCAACGCCGGCGCCAAGCTCGTCCAGGGACAACGCGTCCCGGGCCACCGATTGCCCGAATGCTGCGGGATCCACACCCGGGCCACGCTGGCGCATCAGCGCCAACGTCACAGTCCGGTACATGGCGCCCGAGTCCGCGTGGACGTAGTTCAGTCGTTCGGCCAATTTGCGGGCGACGGTGCTCTTGCCGGCACCTGCCGGACCATCCAGCGCAATGACAACGTGATCCACCGAAACCGGACTCCAACCTGCACCCCGGGCGGCAAGGTATTTTCGACGCCGGATAGAACTTGGCAGGCCGGTTCTCTCGGGTAGGGCTGGCCTGAGGCAGGGCCGTCTCCCGCGGGAGTTCCCCATCCATCGGATGCGCATCAAGAGAAAGAAGACCTACGCGTCGTTGTTTCTTTCGGACATCCATCTTCTTCTCGAAAAGCGGTACAAGGATCACAGCCACGACGACCTCTTCGAATTGCTCGATGACCTGGCCGCCAGGCGTGTGAGGTTTCGGCGCGTCTTCCTCGTGGGCGATGCCTTCGAAAGCTGGTTCTTCAGCGCCTCGCGTCGTCTCAAGAAGAACCGCCGTGAGTTCGACCGGCTCTTCGATCGGCTGGCGAAGGTCGTGGCCTCCGGCGGACGGCGCTACTTCATCATCGGAAATCATGATACTACTTCCTTCTCCATGACGCTCGCGCCTCCGCTCGAACGATATCTGAGAAAGAGGCGGTGGCATGTCCGGTCCCGCTTCGAGGACGAGGAACTGGTGGTTGTTCACGGACATCAGGGTCAGTACAACCGCCTGTACTGGGTCGCCTCCATTGCCACCTTGCGTTTTCTGAATCTGTTGGCCTTCGTTTGGAAGGACCTCTTCCGCGTAGCCGAACGCTTCTACGACCGGCACCTGAATCACGAGAATCCCAAGGACGCCGGACGTAAGCTCGAGTTCTACCGACGCCTTTCGCGCGTGGTACACCAACGCGATCGTACGCTCGTGGCCGGGCACACGCACAACTTCCTCTGCCTGCCGGAACTCAACGTCGTGAACACGGGAGACTGGATCGAATCGCGCAGCTTCGTCATCGAAGTTCGCGGACGGAAGAAGGGGCATCGGTTCGTGGGATTTCGCGCGACTGATGCGGGCAAATACGAGGAAGTCTTCCGGCTGGTGCGAAGAAAACCCGTTCAGGACTCGTCCGGATAGCCGCAGAGCCGATTGCGCGCCAATCGGGCGGCGCGGAACCACTCGATCCAGGCGGCCCGGTCGTGAGTACGCAGGAGCTTCAGCACTTCCTGGGCGCTTTCGACGTAGTCCTCGAGCGAGAGCAGAATGAAGTCACCGTTGCTTTCCATGATGTCGGCCCACATCTCCGGATTCGAGCCCGCGATCCGGGCCATATCCTTGAAACCGCCGCCCGTAACGGGCTGAGGCGAGTGCGTCAGACTCAGGGCGACCGCTTCGTCCGCCTGCGCCCAGCGTGTCAGCATACCCGAAAGGAGGTGAGGTGTGTGGCTGAGATAGGCGGTCAGGCGGTCGTGTGTGTCCGCGTTGAGAAAGTAGGTGTCCATTCCCAACCATTCCCAGAAAGCAGCGACCCGGCGCGCGTCGTCCACGGCCGCCTGACGCGCTTCTGCGGGTACGTCCTGGGTGCTGTTACGCGGCGTAATGATGCAGAGCCTGCGCTCGAACAACCGGGCGCGAAAGGCAGAGGGCCCGGAGTCCTCCGAGCCGCACATGGGATGGGAACCCACGAAGCGCAGTTCTACCCGGCGCGACGCGGCCCGTTCCACGGTTCGTCGCGTCGAGGACATGTCCGTCACGATTGCGGAGCAGGCAGGGAGCCGATCGAGAAGCGCGGGGACCGAGCCCACCGGCAGGCCAACCACGATCAGATCGAAGCTGTCCATGCGGGGTCCCGGCGAATCCGGTTTCGGGCACACGAAAACCTCGTCGGCCAAACCGTTGTCGCGGATGAAAGCAGCGCTGCGCTGCGTCCTCACCACTCCGGAAATCCTTCCTACGAAGTCCGTGCGGGCGCGGAGTGCGGCGCCCAGGGAGGCGCCCATCATACCCATTCCATAGATGAGAATCGAACGGAACTCAACCGACATCCGGCATCTCCGCGCGCGGGTAGGAGCCCAAGACCTTGAGAAGCGCCGTGTTCGCCTCCGTGCGTTCGAGCAACCGCGCGGTGTCCGGATCCTGGGCATGTCCCACGAAGTCGATGAAGAAGACATAGTCTCCATACGAGCGACGTGACGGTCGTGATTCGATCTTGGTGAGATTGATGCCGGCTTCGTCGAACGGGCGAAGGAGCTTGAAAAGGCTTCCTGGTTCGTCGTGCAGAGAGCAGAGGATCGAGGTCTTGTCGTCACCTGTGGGTGGGCACTGATCGTGTCCGATGATGAGAAACCGCGTGATGTTGCGGAGATTGTCCTGGATGTTGGGCGCAACGACCGCCAGGTTGTAGGTTTCGGCGGCCATGGCCGAGGCAACGGCCGCTCCGTCCCTTCGTTCGGCGGCCAGCCTGGCTGCGCCCGCCGTTGAAGCCGTTTCCACGATTTCGAGATCGCGCAGCGGGAGGTTTTCGGCAAACCAATTCCGGCACTGTTCGAGCGCGATGCGATTCGAGTAGAGTTTCCGGATTCGGTTGGGTTGGATCGGTTCGTGGTGCAGCAGGTTGATGCGCACGCGGACGTACTGTTCGGCGTACACCTTGAGGTCCGAGGTCAGGAAGAGATCCAGCGTGGGACCTACAGCTCCTTCCGTGGTGTTGTCGATGGGCACGACTCCGTACGCCGCATCGCGGCCCGCTTCGACGGTGCGAAAGACGTCCACCAGCGTGTCGAGCGGGAGTTCTCGAATCGAGGAACCGAACCGCTGTCGGCAGGCCATGTGAGAGAAGGAGGACGGAGGGCCCATGAAGGCGATGGCCGGCCCGCGCTCGATGGCGATGGAGCCGGACATGATTTCGCGATACACGTTCATGAGGGCTTCGTCGGGCAACGGCGGCTCGGCAAAGGCTTCGTGGGCGTGCCTGATGACGTTGCGGTAGACTTCGCGCTCCCGGTCCGGTCGGTACACGGGTGTGCCCGCGTCGCGTTTGCGTTCGCCGACTTCGCGCACGAGGCCCGCCCGCCGCAGGATCAGGCGGACGATCTCCCGGTCCGTATCGTCGATGCCGCGGCGCAGGTCGTCCAGGTTCTGCGCGTCTTCAGAGCTCATGATGTGCGGTGAGTGAAGGGTCAGTCCAGGTCGTCAAACCGAAGTTCTTTCACTTCTTCGAGAGCCGGGAGGTCCGTCAGGCTGTTGAGCGTGAATTGCTCGAGGAACTTACGGGTGGTCACGTACAGGGTCGGGCGACCGGGAACGGGCCGGTAACCCTGGCTCTTGATGAGGCTGCGTGCCAAAAGCGCCGCCACGTGGCTGCGGCTGCCCACCCCCCGGATCTCTTCGATTTCGGGCAGCGTGATCGGCTGTTTGTAGCAGATGATGGAGAGCGTCTCGAGGGCCGCGCGCGAAAGAGTTTCGCGTTTCTGTTCGTGGAAGAGTTCACGGAGTTGGTCGCTGAAGCGCGGCGAAGTCGTGAATTGGTAGCCTCCCGCGATTTCGCGCACCAACATCCCGCCGTCGCGCTCGGTGTACTCGTCCACCAGTCGATCGGCCAGGCGCCGCGTATTCGTGCGGTCCAACTGGAGTTTGCGGGCGAGCGCCGTGATCCCCATCGGCTCGGGAGCCAGGAACAGAACGGCTTCGATGAGCCCCAGGTAGTGGCGATCCTCTTCGGGTGTGAGTTCGCGCTCCTCGGGCAGTCCGACGTCCTGTGCCGCGGTCAGGGGGAGCTCGACGATTTCGTCTTCGATCGGCTTCACCGTGCTTTCGTTTCCCTGAGACATGATGTTGGATACACTCCTCTCTTATGTCGAGATGATTGTGAAGCGAAATGAACTTCCGCCGCCGCGCGAATCACATCCGAATCGCGTTTCCGCTCCGAAAAGCGACCCGGCGAAACGGCTTATGTCGCATAGGGCAGCGTCGAACCGCGCCTGCAAGCACTTTTCGCGGAGGCCCTCAACGGATGATGGCAGCTTTGCGAAAGACGGTGATTTCTTCGAAGGTGTGCCTCTGCTTGAGCACGATCTCCCCGAGTTTGGTCAGTTCGAGCAGCGCCAGAAATACGGCGATGACTTCGTGCCGGTTGAGCGTCTCGGTCGCGACAAACAGGTCCGAGAAGGCAAACGAAATGGCCTCGGCGAGGAGGTCCCGGATGCGCTGGATCTTTTCTTCGACGGAGAACTCCTCCAGGGAGATCTCGAACCTGTGCGGTTCTTCCCCCTCGATTCCGGCCCGCCGCAGAACATCCGCGTAGGCGCGAATCAGGTCCACCAGGGTGACATCGAGCCATTCGGAGTCGGCCTCTTCGCGGGGAACGAGCCCGGCGCGCCGCGTGAAAACCCCCGACGTGACCTCGTCCAAGTCGTGGATCTTCTCGGCTGCCATCTGGAACTTGCGGTACTCGAGGAGCTGCTGGATGAGCTCGGGGGGCAGCCTGGGCTCTTCGTCCGGTTCGTCGAATCCCGGGTCAGGGAGCAGGGCCCGGCTCTTGTGGAACAGCAGGCGAGCGGCCATCACCGTGAAGGACGACGCGTGTTCGAGGCGTAGGTCCCGCCCGTGCGCCATGTAGGCCAGAAAATCGTCCGTGATCTTGTTCAGGGAGACATCGAAGATGTCGATTCGATACGACTCGATGAGCTGCCAGAGCACTTGCAGGGGCCCGTGCTCTTCCTCTCCTTCGGGTCCCGTCCAGGAGACGACAAAGCCCTCGGCTTCCGGGGCGGCCGGCGCTTCCGGCTCGGCCACTGTTGGCTCTTCGCTCATGACGAGGGGAACGGAAGTGTCAGCTGAGGGCTTTTTGGACCGCCTGCTGCAGGCGCTCCGGCGGAAATGGCTTCACCACGAAGTCCTTCACGCCCATCTTGATGGCGCGGGTCAGCAATTCTTCCTGGCCGAGCGCGGTGACCATCACGATACGCGCGGCACTGTCCATCTTCAGGATCTCAGACGCAGCGTCCAGGCCGTCCTTTTCGCGCATGGTGATATCCATGGTGACCAAGTCCGGGTTCAGCTTCTTGAAAAGCTCGATGGCCTGATTGCCGTTTTCGGCTTCTCCCGCCACTTCGTGGCCCGCGGCTTCCAGAGCATCGCGAACCAGCGTCCGCATGAACTTCGCGTCGTCAACTACCAGTACTCGCGCCATTCCCGTTCCGCGCGCCGGCCCCTGCGGAGCCAGCTTTGCCGGGGGGCAGCGTCCGCAGTCGGCGCCGAATTGGCCAGTAGATTCCTCGCCCGCTCGGGAAATTTCATTTTGGGGACGGAGCCGGCGGGAACAGGGTATGCAGAGCGGCTGCAATTTCCTCGACGGGCAGGACCCACTGCGCTCCACCCTCTTCGATGGCCCGGCGATTCATCCCGTAGATGGCGCTGCTTTGTTCGTCCTGAGCAATGGTCGGACCGCCCGCCCGACGAAGGGCCACCATGCCTGTGGCCCCATCGCGGCCCATCCCGGTCATGAGGACACCGGCTACGTTTCCGGCGAGCGCCCGCACTGCGGAAAGGAGGGTCACATCCACGGACGGGCGATGTCCGTTCTGCCGGGGCCCGTCGTTCAGGTCGACCACCACGCTCGTCCCGTCCGCTTCTACTACGAGATGTTTGTCCCCGGGCGCCACGAGCGCAGTCCCCGGCTTCAGGGTCGTTCTTTCCGAAGCCTCCGACACGCGAGTCGGTCCGAGCTGATCGAGTCTCTGTGCGAAGGCCGCGGTGAAGAGCGGCGGCATGTGCTGGACGACGAGCATCGGCAGAGGCAGCGGTTGCTTGAGAAGACTGAATATTTTAGAAAGCACATTCGGTCCGCCGGTGGAGGCCCCGAGGACGAGCAGGCGACAATCGGGTCGCGGCTGGAGCGGAGCCTGGGCGGGCCCTTCCTGCGACGCGTGGCCCTCCCGATCGGGCGCGCGGCTCGGTCGGCGGAGTACCGCAACCGGACCCATCTCCCGGTGGGCTTCGGCGAGCTCCGTGACCCTCGTAATCAGGCGACGGGCGGCATCCTCGGCTGTAACGCCCGTGCCCGGCGCGGGCTTGGGAACGAAATCGAGCGCCCCGAGTTCGAGGGCCTGGAAGGTGGCCCTGGCGCCGTCCTGGGTGAGCGATGAGAGCATGAGTACCGGCACGAGCAGGCCGCGATCGCGCAGTTCGCGGAGCACCGAGAGACCGTCCAAGCGGGGCATCTCGATGTCCATGACCACAAGGTCCGGGCGGTCCAGGATCACGCGGGAGATGGCATCTTCGCCGTTGTCAGCTTCGGCCACGACCGTGACGTCGGCAATACCTTCGAGGGCCTCGCGGGTGGCGGCCCGCATGAGCTTCGAATCGTCCACGAGCAAGACGCGAAGCATCAGAGCCGTTCCGCGACCAAACCGATCGAGCGACGGGGCAGGAACAGGAAGAGGCGACCGACCAACTCCATTTCCGCGCGATAGAAATCCGTGCTGATGTAGATGATCCGGTAGTCCTTTTCCTCCTGCAGCTTCAGGAAGCGCTGCACCAGTTCGTGGGACGAGGTGTGCGTGAATTCGGGTACTGACGGTTGAGAATCCAAGCCGCTTCGATTGGCCATGGCGTTGAAGATGCTCGAACCAACGATGTTGGTGAGCTCGGAGAGGACCGATTCCAGATCGGCGTTCGAAATGTTCTGTGCATTCCACTCAGAGGGCGGCAGGCCCATCAGTTCGCCGGCGGCGGCGTATCCGTTGCGCTCATCGAAGACGAGCATGAGATCCAGTTCCAGTTCGCCGCGGCCATCCAACCACACGCTGATGACGCGGAAGGCGGGAACGTATTCGGCCAGCTGTTTCGGCTCGACCATGTGCGCCTCGGGAACCGAAACCTCGATGGAAACTCCCAGCAGCTGAGAGAGTACGAGCCCCGCGTTCATCATGCCGGCGTTGATGATCTCGTAGAGTTTGTCGAAAGACTCACGTCCGATCTCGTCGGGCAGGTCGTCCGCGGCGGACACGAGGGAGCGCGCTTCGGCGCGCCGCTCCTCCCGATCTTCCCGAAGGCGGGCCAGCGCCGCGCCCAGTTCCGCTTCACCGGAGGCGTCGTGTGGCGGTCGTGCTTCCGCGCTTTCGTGCGCGGACGAAGGAACCGGCCACTCGGTCCCGTGAGAACCAGAGTCCGCGCCCGCCGTGTGGGATTGCGTTGGTGCTGCTTCTGTCGGTGTGGACCAGGACGCCTGGCCCATAGGCCTTTCGAGAAGTCCGGTTGCCGCCTGCCCGGGCGGCAGCGGTCGCTCTCGTTCGCGGTGAGCAAACAAAGAACCGGCCCGCGCGCCACCCCTCTGGCGCGAAGTGCGCAGGCCCGTGGCGCGGACAGGTTCGGCCGCTCGCACGGCAGCGTTGTAGTTGCGTACTGCCTCGACGTTCGACCGGACCCGCGCCGTGGCGTCGTCCCAGGAAAGCTCCAGCAGGCCCTGCACGTCGAGAACCGGCACGATTCGACCGTCTCCCATCAGGCACACACCGACCAGACCCCGCACCGTCCGGTAGTTTTGCTCGAGACTCTTGATGACGATCTCCTTCTTTCCGGCGAAGCCCGATACGATGAAACCGTGTTTGCGATCTCCCACCGAGGCCACGACCACGGAAACCTCGGCTTCCTCGGACCGCTGCCCCTGACCGAGTATCGTGGCCAGGTCGTGGATCGGGAGGATTTCGCCGCGTAGGTTGCAGATCTCGCGTCCTTCCAGCGTGGTGATTTCGTCCTTTCGGATGCGTACGTTTTCGATGATGTCGGAGAGCGGCACGGCGTATTCTTCGTCCCCCACGCGCACGAGTATGGCGCTGATGATGGCCAGCGTCAGCGGGAAGGAGAGGACGAAGGAGCAACCCTGGCCCGGCTCGTTACGGATCCGAATAGAACCGTTGAAGCGCTGGACCATCGTCTTGACCACGTTCATGCCGACGCCGCGTCCTGAAAGATCCGTGACCTGGTCGGCGGTGGAGAACCCGGGATGGAAGATGAACTCGTAGATCTCTTCTTCGGAAGCGGCACGGTAGTCAGCGGGAACCAGACCGCGACTCTTGGCCCGCTCCAGAATACGGGCGGAATCCAGACCCCGACCGTCGTCTCGGACCTCGATGAAGATGTTGTTCCCGCCCTGGTAGGCCGTCATGGTGATCGTGGCGCCGCTTTCCTTCCCCTGCGCGGAGCGCTCCGCGGGTGATTCGATTCCGTGGTCCAGGGAATTGCGCAGCAGGTGGAGCAGCGGATCGGGCAGGGCGTCGATGATGTTCTTGTCGAGTTCGGTGTCCTCACCGTGGAAGACGAGTTCGACCTGCTTGCCCAACTCCGCTGTCAGATCCCGTACGGGTCGCGTGAACCGGTGGAAGACGAGGCCCACCGGTATCATGCGCATCTTCATGATCCCTGTCTGGAGATCGCGGGCGATCCTCGCGGCGCCGTCGATGCGGTTCTTGAGTTCGGCCAGGGCCACGTCTTCGCCCAGTTCGGCGATCAGGTCTTCGTAGATCTTCTGTAGACCCGAGTTGGTGATGACCATCTCGCCGACGTTGTTCATGAGGAAGTCGATCTTGTCCGCGCTTACCTTGATGTTTCTGGTCTGAACGCGGGTCTCTTCGGTGGCGCGCTGGATGGCGCCGGGCGCGGCGGCCGCCGCCTGCCTCTGCGCTACGATCACTTCTTGAACCATGTCGACCCGACAGGCGCGCAACAACTCATCCTGGGTGCGCTCGGTGACGAAGACGAAGTCCATGAAGTCCGCGGACGTGCCGGCTTCGAGATCCGCGGCGGCCGGGGAACAGTGCACCAGTTCACCGAGCTTGCGCAGGTTTTCCAGGAGCAGCATGAATCGTATGTGTTTCATGGGTGCTTCGGGATCCAGGATGACGCGTCCGTTGAAAGCGCGTTTCCCGGCCACCTGTGCGGTTGCCACCCGGCGTTCTTCTTCCGGACCCAGGCGAAGGGCGTCCCGCGTTGGCTCGCCTGGCGCGTCGTCCGCAGTTGGGCCGGATTTGCCCTGTGCGGTGACGCCTGCGGTCGGTTCGGGGGCGGTTTTCGGTTGTGCCGCGGCGGTCGCGGCGCCTTTTCTGTGGGCGCCCGAACCGCCGGTCGCTGAAGCGCTGGCGCCCTTGAGCTCTGCGATGAGATCGGCGAAGTCGTCTGCGGGTTTCTGCCCGTCTGCGACTCGATGGACGGTGGCGCTGATCCGGTCCAGGCACCGGAAGAGGAGGTTGGTGACCTCCGCATCGAGCGTCCGCAGGCCGTCGCGGATCTGCTGGAGCAGGTCCTCCATGTGATGCGCCGCCTGCGCCAGGTGTTCGAGCCCGACGAAAGCGGCCGAGGACTTCAGAGTATGCGCGATGCGAAAGATCTCGTTGATGAGATCCGAGCGAACGCCGCTGCGCTCCAACTCGAGCAGTACTCCGTTGAGGGCCTCGATGTGATCGTTGGCTTCCTCCAAGAAGAGTTCGGTATATCGATCCAGTTGGGTCCTCCGATTCCTGTTCCGTCCGTTCAGTCCGCAATGAACACGGCTGCCGGATTCATTAAGAGAAAGACGCGATCCTGTGAGCGCCCGGCACCGATCACGTACTCCCGTGAGAGCCCCCGCACTTCCGCGCTTTCGATCGAGCCCGCCTGGACCCTGGCCGTTTCCAGGACGCGGTCGGCCAGGCGGCCCCCCACCGTAACGGCAAACCAAAACACCCAAAATATGGGGGGGGGTTACACCACCGGGAAATAATTAAC
>CAZPFB010000003.1:23381-23679 GCA_964585735.1 uncultured Leptospiraceae bacterium | reverse complement strand
GACCAGCTTCTCGGCAAACGTACAGACGATAATTCGGGTGGAGGCTTCCAGCACGGTGAATTCGTAACCGAACTTCTTGCCCAGGTCGATCACCGGGACGATGCTGCCGCGAAGGTTGATGACGCCGAGCATCTCGGGCGGGGTATTCGGGATACGCGTGGCCGCCAGCGGTTTGAGCACCTCTTGGGTTTGGAGTATGTCTACGCCGTAGACGCCTCCGCGAATGTCGAAAAGCAGGTACTGGTGGAAGGTCTCCGCCGCAGGCGACAGCGCAATGTCTGATTCGCTTTCGGCCAGT
>CAZPFB010000003.1:0-23371 GCA_964585735.1 uncultured Leptospiraceae bacterium | reverse complement strand
CTGCAGGAGCCGTGCGGACCCTTATCTGTCAATACTCTAGCGGTCCATCCTCGGAGAACGCAATATGGAGGCGGAGGTCGTGCTCCTGTTCTTGGAAGTCCAAGCCTCGAAGCTCGCGGGGGAGCACGGCAATCCGGCGGCAGGGTTGCAGCGCCATTCGCCAACGATCGTAGTAGCCGAGTCCACGGCCCAGTCGAAACCCACTCGGGTTGGCGCCGCGACTGGGAACGAGGACCACGTCTTCCTCGCGCAGAGGCAGGACCAAGAGTTCGCTCTTTCGATGTGGACCCGGCACGCCCCGAAAACCTCGCTCGATCGGGGCGATTTGCCGGCCACCGTCGTAGAGCAGACGGAACTCCATGCTGCCCTCGGGGAGGGTCACGGGTACAAACACCGGGCGGCCCGTCGAAACGAGAATCGGCAGGATGTCGAGTTCGTCCGGGAGCGCCAGGGTGGCCAAGAAGCGCGTCGGTTCGCTCGTGAGAGCGGGGAGTCCGTCGCTCAGGTGGATGAGCGCGTCGGCCGCCCCCGGGCCATCCAGAAACTCCCTCCAGACGGACCGCGCGAGCTCGCGTGCTTCCTGCTTGGTGAGCTGCTTTTTCATGCTTGACGATCCCGGGGTGTGGGCGCAGAATCGGGGTGGACTGCGGTGTTCGAGGTCCAGTTTTTTTTGGACCACAAAGCGAATCAAGAAGGGACCCCGAGTTCAGGTGTTGCTGTCGAACCCGCTTCGAGCGGGAGGACAAAGGCACTTCATAGGGGACCCACCTGTATATCTACAGGTGCCAAGAAAGACGCTTCGGCCACGGCACAGGCGGTCCTTTGTCATTGTGTTGATTTGGCGCCGTCCTTCTCTCTTGGGCCGGTTGCCCTCTTGGGCGCGGCGGGACCGCCCGAAAAGGGCCAAGGGCACCATGGCCCGGTGGTCCAAGTCTGCCCCTGAAATGATGGCGAGGGTGCGCGGTTAAGTGGCAGTTAAGGCCCCCGCCAGGCGCCGGGTAAGGGGGATCCATATACTTCGGCCGTGGGTTTGCACCATCGGCCCGGCGTTGTCCGCGCGTCAGGCTTCAGGTGTTCCACGGGGGAATGATCATGAAGACAATGATGCGATTCGGCCGGGCGGGGTTCCTCCTCTGGCTTGTGACTTTTGCAGCCGGGCTCGCCCTACCACACGCTCTTCGCGCGGCGGTCTGCACAATTCAGATCGGCAGTGGCGGCAGCACGACGACGCTCACGTACGACCTGACGGGCAGCGTAGGCCAGTCGGTGTGGTGGACCAACCTGACGGCGCGCGACTTTGTCCGCAACACGAGCGGACCGTGCCATTTCTACATATATAACGGCTCCAACCTGGACGGGAGTTTCGTGATCCTTGGTTCCAGCCTCGCCGAACGCATTCGGGCCGGAGTCGACGGCCTGGAAAACAAGGACAGCGGTGGCGGAGACACCTGGAAGATTCGGTCGGTGAAGATCGTGCGTGTGGACACTGCCTGCCGTCTGCGGATTGGCGGAAACGGAATCCGCATGACTTACCACCTCTCTTCGGATCTGCGTTACACCCCCAAGATGAACCGGATGAGCTATCTGGAAGGAGATGCGAACGTGGGGTGTCAGGCCTACATGTACAACTCCAACCAGTTCGGCGTGAACGACTACTACAACCGCAACAAAGTGGTGAAGAACATGAACGGGGTGAGCACGGACTACGACCCCGGCTTTTTCGTGCGCTCGCTGTATGTCCAGCGCCTGACCGATTCCGGCTGCGCGGAGCGAGACCGTGGACGCTGCGTTCCGCAGACGAACACGTACGCCAGCCTCTACACGAACCAGTCGGGAGACGCGGGCGGGTACGACCGGGATCGGGATGGCCTGCACGACTACTACGAGAACGTGGTGGCCCAGGCCTTCCGTCCGGCTTTCTACAATCATTCCACGGAAGACGCCACCCGCAAAGACCTGTATCTGGACTCAGCCAACCAGCCGATTGACGAACCGAGCACGGTTTTCCAGGTCAGGCCCAACGGGGCCAACCAGATCATCGTACAGTACAACGTCCTGTGGTACTATGACTCAGGCTGCTCGGTCCCCTTCTCACCGCACCAGGGCGATTTCGGCAAGATCACGCTGTATCTGCGCACTACCGACGGTGGTCGCCATTGGTACGTGTACCAGACCTCTATGCACGAAGACGGAAGCAACTGGGTGAAAGACAGCGGGCAGGTGCGCAGCACGCGCTTCGAATACTGGGGCAGCTCCATCGCCTCCCATCCGGTGGCTTTGTTCATGAAGGGCAAACACCACAATTATTCGGACGGCGGCTGGTCCGGCGTGGGTGACGTGAAGAGCGGTTCTGCTTCTCCCTGCACCTGCTTGAACAACGCGCGGGGCTACCAGATCGACCTGCCGGGTCGCCTGGCGGGGCTCTATCTGCCGCTCGGAGCCACGAGCGCCTCTCAGTACGCGTACACCAACGTGGGCCGTTCGGCGTATCCTTTCCTGAATCAGCTGGGAATCTTCAGTTCCCTGTATGCCGGCCAGTATCTGTGGGGAGACCCGGCCTTCTTTGATTCGGATGCGGCCGCGCGCGGTTTCCAGTGAGCCCGATGGATTTGCGAACAGTGCTCCGTCTCTTCTTGCCGCTGGGCTTGGGTCTCGTGGTCGTGGCCTTCGTTGTTCTCAGCCGCGAAGGCCAGGACGCGGTGGCAGCGACGGAGCCCTCCGGACGTTCGGGTGGTTCCGTCTGGAGTCTGGTTGCCGGGGGCGACCGCGAACAGACTCCGGGGTTGGACGAGGACCACTTCCGGCGCTTGCCCCCGGAGGAGCAGGCCGCGTACCGGGAGTACCTCAGGCGCCTGGATGACGAGGTCCGGCGGCTGCGCAATCACCTCACGCCGGATCGCCCGGATTTCGAGGCCATCTACGCGCAGTTTCTGCCGGAGCGTCTTCGCGCCTCGGCTGCGGCGGACCCGACGGCGCTGGTCGAACCGGGCCTGCGCGACACACCCGAAGCGCGGGCTTTCATCGAGCGCGCCCGGACATCGGCGGGGAAGGGCGAGGTTGCCCATCGAGTGGAGATGCTCCACATTCTCATGCAGCGCTATTCGCCGCGCCTCACCGACGAGGAACGCTCGAAGCTGACCCAAGAACTCTCACGGAACGAAACCCTGATCACGTCGCGCCGGTGAGCCCGCGCGCCACCAGCTGCCGACATCGTTCCAGGTAGGCCAGGGAAGGCGGGTCGGAGGGGCAGCGTTGCAGTCCCTCCTCGAAGGCGGTGCAAGCCGCTTCGAACTCGCGCCGGCGAAAATGTTCGAGGGCGCGCTCGAATACCGGCGCGAGGTCCTGGCGCCGTTCCTGCGCTTCCGGAAGTTCGTGGTCCCAGCATTCGTACAGGTGGGTGAGCTGCTTCTTACCACGCGCCCGGACGGAGGCGACTTCGCGAATACCGAAGCGGGCGTCGGGAGGCAGGTCGGCCAGCACTTCGGAGCTCAGCAGAAGCGGCAGGCCAATTCGTTTGGTGAGCCCTTCGATGCGCGAAGCGAGATTCACGGCATCCCCGATCACGGTCGAATCCATGCGCGAGAAGCTCCCGATGGTCCCCAACATGACGGTTCCGGTGTGCAACCCCACTCCGAGACGGATGGGAGGGTAGCCCTGGCCTGCGCGGTGGGTGTTATACTCGCGCAGCGCCCGGAGCATCTCGATGCCGGCCGCCAGCGCCTGGTCGGCGGAAGTGAACAGCGCCATGACCGCGTCGCCGATGAACTTGTCTATGAAACCCTGACGTTCCTGGATGATCGGACCCATGCGCCCCAAATACGCGTTGAGAAAGCGGAAGTTGTCCTCCACGTCCATCTGCTCGGATAGCGCAGTGAAATCGCGGATGTCAGAGAAGAGGATCGTCAGCCTTCGACGCGCGGCTTCCCCCAGCGTCACGTCTTCCACGGACTCGCGGCCGAGTTCGCGCAGGAACTGAACGGGAACAAACCGCGAGAAGGAATCGACCAGCCGTTTCTTGGTCTGGATTTCGCGTCCGAGGGCCTCTTCTCGTTCGCGCCGCAGCAGGTTGATGCGATCGGCCAGTGCCAGCGAAAGCAGGACCACCTCGAGGGAGGCTCCGGCGCTCAGTCCGAACTCGAAGATGGTGCGGCTCGCGAGGACTCCCTGAGCCGCCAGGACCCAGAGGACGGCCAACACCGTGTAGCCGGACCACGCCAGAAGGAAGAAACGCGCCGCGCGCAACCCCCTCTTCAAGCTGACGACGGCGGTCACGTTCATGACCCCGAACATGACCAGCGTCAGGAAGTTTGTGCCTACGTTGCCCACGAAAGGGGCGGTCACCGTGGCCAGGATGGCTACGCCCAAGAAGAACAGCAGAGCATAGCGGCCCTTGGGAAAGGCGCGTCCCGCGTCGAGGAACGCGTACGCAAACCCCAGGCCGAACGTCAGCGCAAATCCGCCGAACAGCGAGTGAAGGCCGTTGGCAAGAGCCGGAGATTCCGGGAGCAAGTAGCGGCCCCCGATGCCGGAGAAGAACGCGTTGAATACGGCGATCGAAAGAATGTAGGCCACGTAGAGGATGTAAGCCGGCTCGCGCGTGGACAGGAACACGAACGCGTTGTAGACGGCCATGACCAGCATGAGCCCCAGCAGCAAACCGTGAATCAGCGTCGTGCGGTCCTGCTCTGCCGCCAGGTGGGACGTGCGCTCGACAGAAAGCGGTACGGTGAGGGAACTGCGCGAAGAAACCCTGATGAGCACCGTCCTTTGCCCGCCGGGGGGCAGGTCGAGCGGCAGAACGAACGCCCTGTGCTCTACCATGCGGGTGCTGTAAGGCAGACTGTCCCCCGACTCGAGCAGCAATCCGCCGCCCGGTTCGAGGAAGGCTACTCGATCCAGGATGGGGTAGTCCACGAGCAGGTGCCAATCGCGATGCGGCCCCGTGTTTCGCAGTTGGACTGCCAGCCAGACCGCGTCGGAAGAGAAGCCGAAGGCCGCGCCGCTCGCGCGGCCAGGAGTGAATTCGCCGCGCGCGAACCGACTGCCTGCCTCCGCGGCGCTGATCCGCGCGCCGCGTTCCCAAAGGTAGGACCAGGCCGGATCGTGCACGGGTGTTTTCGAAACCAGCGTTGTCTGGGCGCCGAGCCGCGAGGCTCCGAGCACGCTCCCCAAGAACACTGCGAGCACCAGAGACTGCCGAACCGTCATGGCGGCGGCTACTGGGGAGAATCCCCGATCAGGCCTTCGTCGAGCAGGGAGATGAGCTGCCTGGTACGGCGGGCCACTTCGGCGGCCTCTTTGCCCTGTTGTGCCTGCTTGAGTTCGTCGGCAAGGTTGATGGCCGCAAGCACGGCCAGGCGCACCTTGCTCAATCCGGGCGACGCGGCGTGCAACTCCCGCATGCGGGAGTCTACCAACTCGGCCACTTCGGCAATGTAGCCCGGGTCCGCTTCACCGCGTATTGTGTAGCGGTCTCCCAGAATGCTGACCGTGGCGCGGTTCACAGAGGACACCCTTCGGGTGGCGCGTTACTTCGGCTTTTGGCCGTCCTCTTCGACGATCAAAAAGTCGTCGTCGTCCACGTCGAAGATGCCCAGCGAGTCATCATCATCCTCGATGATGATGTCGTCGTCTTTGGCGCCCGCGGGGGCTTTTGCGGCTGGTGCCGGAGAGGCCGGTGGCGCGGATACGGCTGGCGCCGCGCTCGAAAGCGCGGGCGACGGGCTGGCCTTCGGCGTGGCGGCCGGCGAATCGAACGGCTCATCGTCGTCCGTGATGATGATCAGGTCGTCATCATCTTCGTCCACCAACGCGGACGAAGCGGCGAGTGGCGCTGCAGCAGGTGCGGGTGCCGGGGCTGCTTTCGGTTCTTCGGAAGTCAGGACGAGTTCGTCGTCTTCGTCTTCGTCCAAGATGATGATTTCGTCGTCCCCGGTGTCCACGGGAGCCGCGGACGGCGGTGTTTGGGCCACGCGAGCTTCCGGAAGCTCATCGGTGATCGTGACCACACTTTCGTCCCGGGCGGTTGGTGAACTCGAAGCCATGGCGGCCCCGGCTGCGGCAGCCGCACCGACTCCCAATGCCCCTGCGGCCGCGCTCGGCGCAGACGAAGGTTCGGGCGCTGGCGAGGCCACCGGTGCAGGCGTGGGGGAGGGAGCTGCCGCGGGTGGCGTGGCAGTTGCGGTGGCTCCAGCGCGCGCTCCGCCCCGCGAACCGGCCGAGCCGGACTCCATGTTTTCGAGACGCGACAGCATCTCGTTGATCTTGCGTTCGAGTACTTCTTCTTTGCTCTTGAGCTCGCGCAGCTCGCGGGTGGTCTCGTCCAACTGCCGCTTGACGCCCTCGAACTCCCGCTCCTTGGCTTCGAGAGCCAGCTTCAGTTCGTCATGTTCTTTGCGGATCGAAGCGTTCTCGGACTCGAGGCGTGAGTTTTCCGAGCGCAGGTCACCGATGAGTTCCAGAGCACGGACAATCCGGCCTTCCAATTCATCCAGCTGCTCAATCGTGATCATTCTGTTTCCTTGTGTGCGGCCACGTCCGTGGCGGCCTGCGCTTGCGGCACCGTGGACGGCCTGTTTGACCGAATACTGAAAATGACGGCAAATTTGCTCAGAGCAAGCAGTTTTTTTCAGACTGCTGCCAGAAAATGAACAGGAGGTAAGAACCCGTCAGTGGCCAGGCCGAGAGCGGTACGGAACCCCGGCCGGCGACCCCGGCGAGGCGTCAGGACTTCGTGTTTTCCACCAAGCGTGCGAAGGCCTGCGGCTCGGAAAAAGCCAACTCCGCCAGCGCGCGACGGTCCATTCCGATCTGAGCTTTCTGTAGATTGTGAATCAGCGTGGAGTAGCTGATGCCGTTCAGGCGGGCGGCTGCATTGATCCGTGCAATCCACAGGGCGCGCATCTCCCGCTTCCGTTGGCGACGCGCGGCGAAGGCATGTTTGCCCGCCTTCATCACCGCCTGTTTCGCGGTCTTGTAAAGTCGGTGCCGCCCGCCCCGGAAACCCGAGGCGGCCTTCATCACCTTGCGGCGGCGTTCCTTGTGTACGGTCCCGTTGGTTGCGCGCATGAGAGATTATCCTCCGTACGGGAGCAGCCCGCGGACTTCCTTGAGATCCGAATCGCTCACCATGTTGGTTTGGCGCAACTGGCGTTTTCTCTTGCGACTCTTCTTGGTGAGGATGTGATTCAGATACGCGCTGCGACGTTTCACCCGACCACTGGCGGTGAAGCGAAACCTTTTGGCGGCTGCGCGATTGGTTTTCAGCTTTGGCATGATTTCGACCCGACTACGATTGCGAAGGGCCACTTTCCGAAACGGAGACCGCTGCGTCAAGCGTCTTCTGACGCTCCGGCGGTGCCGCCCCGGTTTCAGGCGAGGAGAGGGTCGGCGCGGGCTTCTTCCGCCGGCCCTTGGATCCCAGGACCATCACGATTTGGCGCCCTTCCATCTTGGCGGGTGTCTCGATCCCCGCCACGTCCGTCAGATCCTTTGCCATTCGGTCCATGAGTTTCATGCCCAGGCCGGGGTGGGCCATCTCGCGTCCGCGAAAGCGGAGGCTCACTTTGACCTTGTCCCCCTCCTCGAGGAACTCCCGTGCGTGTTTGACTTTGATGAGGTAGTCATGATCTCCGATCTTCGGGCGGAGTTTGATTTCCTTGATGTGAATGACGTGCTGGTTCTTGGACGCCTCCCGCTTCTTCTTCTGCTGTTCGTACTTCCACTTGCCGAAGTCGATGATCTTGCAGATGGGCGGGTTTTGTCCTGGCGTCACTTCGACCAGGTCCAGGCCCATATCTCGGGCCAGGTTCAGCGCGTCGGTCCGGTTCATGAGCTGGGCGCCCTTGCCGTCCGTGACGACTCGCAGTTGTTCTTCCGTGATCTGACTGTTCGTGCGGGGGCCGCGTACTCTCCGTGCCTGCCCTTGCGGTCTTCGCTTTCCCATTGAACCTCCTGGTTGGTATTCTGAAACTGCCGAGAACCCAAAAAACTCCTAAGTATGGAACCATCGCGGCGCGCGCACGCCATCGGCAAGCACTAAAAAGGACCGAGCCTGCTTTTTGTTTTCAGGGCTTCGGTTCCGGCCTTGATGGCCGGATGACACACCCGATCGAAACACCCAAGCTGACCGCAGACGTCATCATCGAACTGGAGGGGGGAATCGTACTCATCGAACGTGGCAACGAACCGTTCGGTTTCGCTCTGCCAGGCGGCTTTGTCGATGTGGGGGAATCGGTCGAGGATGGCGCCCGTCGGGAGGCGCTCGAGGAGACGGGGCTCGATGTGGAGCTCCTGGAACTGCTGTACGTCTACTCTCGGCCTGACCGCGATCCCCGTGGCCATACGGTCTCGTGCGTCTTCGTGGCCCGTGCGTCGGGCCAACCGCGATCGGGCGACGACGCGCACAGCGTGTCTGTGGTGCGGCCCGAGCAACTCCCGGAGAAGTTTGCCTTCGACCATGCGCAGGTCATCCAGGACTACCTGGAGTTTCGTCGAACCGGCCGGCGACCGAAGCCCTCGGCGCGGTAACGGGAAGTCCGGCGGTGCTTCTGCATCCGGGAGCAGCGCCACGGCGGAGGCAAGGTCAGCCGCGGTCGGCGGCGTGTCCAAAGAAATGAGCGAACGCCCCGACGAGCGAAGGGAGTCGCAGGAGCATGGCCGGCGTGAGCGCGGAGTCCCCGTGCGAAATGAGCGGCGTAATCTCCAGGCGAACGTCCAGGCCGAGCGCTTTCAACCGCCGCTCCAGGTCCACGCTTTCGCTCGCCGGGATGACGGTGTCGAACTGTCCGTGGATGAGGGTGATCGCCGCCACGAGACCGCCGATACGCTCGGCAAAGTTCAGCTCGGCTGCCATTCGCCTGTCCTTGTCGAGGATCCTCTGCAGTTGTTCCAGCCGAAACTGCGGCGATTCGAGAAACCGTTGGAAGACTTCGCGGTCCTTTCGGCCCAGCGTCTCCAGATAGGCGGGCAGTTGCGGCGGAGGTGGCTCGAAGCTATTGTCGACGGCGGCCAGCTCGAAAGCGCGCAGCAGTTTGCTGCGGCGACCCAGCACCAGATGCGCGAAATTTTTGAGGACGATCATGGTTCCGTAGTTGTCGATCCCTTCGCGCCCGAAGAGGTACTGCAGCGTGCTGTCCAGGTGCCCCGGTGGACCGATGGTGCAGATGGCGTTGATGCGACCGGCGATGTCCGGCTTCGCGGCAGACACCAGCGACATGCCCCCCGAGAAGGAGGGAGCGAACAAGGAGAGCTGACCGCCCGGGCAGATGTCCTCGTTCTCACAAATCCCGCGGAGGCAATCGGCAATGTGGTCGATGGTGTCCGGATCGATCACGAGCGCCGCGATCTCTTCGAAATGGGGCGCGAGGACGCGAAAACCCAAGGAGGCAAAGTTGCGCGCGGTCTCGGCGATTCGCGGGTCGTCCTTCCCCCGGAGGGCCATGCCGTGCACGATGACGATGGTCCCCACCGGAGTGCGGTCCGGGCGGACGTACACATCCGTTTCGAAAACGCGGCCCTCGGGACCCCGGACGGGCAGCGCGTAAGCCGGACCCTCCACGGAAAAACGACCCAATTGGTTCCTCAGGACGAACTCAGAGGCTGCCGCGGCGGGCACGAACATGTCCGTGCGTGGAAAATGTGAATTGCACTGACAACCAAATTCTTGGACGGTTGCTGCGGGCATGAAGAAGATCGAGCGGCTGGCCAACCTGTACCTCACCTTCTTGAACTTTCCCGCCGGCATGAGCTTCGCTGCTCTGCGGCGTGCCATGCCACTGGCCTATACCGGGGACCCGGAGTCCGCCCGTCGCACCTTCGAACGGGACAAGAAGGATCTGCGGCGTCTGGGAATGGAACTGCAGCACTTTCCGGACGGAGCGCCGCTTCCGGGAGGCGGTATCGCGCGCGGGCATACGTACGTTCCCCTGGACCCGCCCGGCAAACTCCCCGAGAGCCGGCTCTCGCCCGCCGAGTCGCAGGTGCTCTCTACTCTGCTCCTGCAGGCGGTCGCATTGGATCGAGCCCTGAACCCTGGTCGTGCTGCCCGACTGGAATCCGCCATGTTGAAGCTTCTCTACCGCAACCCGGGGGAACTGATCGACCGCGGTCAGTCGCCTGCCAGACGGCCTCCGGCTCAGGAGGCGGAGTCGGGCTCCGCCGTGCTCGCGCGACTTCACGCTGCCCTGCGCCACCATCGCCTCATTCACTTCGGCTATGCTTCTGCCACGGGCGAACTCCGTGAGCGCGCCGTGGAACCGCGCGGGCTTCTGGCCAACCGTGGAAGGTGGTGTCTGGTCGGTTTCTGTCGGTCGGCCCGCGGCGTGCGTTCTTTCTACGTCGATCGGATGAAGGGCCTGGTGGTGACCGAAGTGCGCTTCCGACCCGACCCTGACTTTCGCCTGCGCGACTACTCGCTGCACCCGCTGGCATTGCGTTTGCACGAAAGCGTTGGGGTCACGGTGCGAACAGCGCCCGGTTGGATGGAGGCACTCGCGGAGTTCGCAGGCGCTGCCGCACACGTTCCGGGCGTAAGCTTCGACCGTCAGGCTGACACGGCCCTCATTCGTACGACGAACCGGCGTGGACTCTTCCAATGGATGCTGCGTCACCCCGAGGCGATCGTCGAACTCGGCCCGGAACCCGAGCGGCTCGAGTACGTCCGGATGCTCTCCGAAATGATCGCGCTCTCTTCGGAAGCCGGTCAGGGGCGACCAAGCGCATGAATCGCTTCGAAACGGCCGAAAGCGTCGAGCGCCTGCTGAATCTGGTTCCGCTCCTGTACGCAAATCCGGGGATCAAGCTCAAGGAACTGCTTCCGCTCACCCGCTACCGAAAGCCATCGGAACTCCAGAAGGCGCTCGAACAACTGCTCATGTTCGGCGTGCCTCCCTTTTCTCCCGCCGACCTCATCGAAATCTTCGTAGAGGAAGACGGCCGCATCTATTTGGAACTGCCGCAGGGGTTGGACCGGCCGGTCGAACTGCTCCCCGAGGAGTGGAACGCCGTGCGCGAGGTTCTCGAACGCGCCATCGGATTTCAGGAACCCAACCAGGCGTCGGCCGATGTCCTGCGCCGCCTCCTGGAGAAGCTCTCCGCGGTTCCGGTGGCCTACGAATCCGAAAGCACCGTGGCCCGCAAACGCGCGCTCGTTGAGCGGGCTCTCGGAGAAGATCTGCAACTCGAGTTCGTCTACCGAACGCTCTCCGCGAAACAGGGGGAAGTACGTCGCGTGGATCCCTGGGCGGTCTTCGCCCACCGGGGGGCTTCGTACCTAATAGCGTACTGCCACATGCGGCGTGACGCGCGGTCCTTTCACCTGGAACGCGTCGAAAACCTGGAGTTGCTCGACCTAAAAAGAGAAACCCAGGCGCCCGAGGAGCTGCCGGAGTTGCTTCAGTCTTCGCCGATTCTTCGGCGGGACGAACATGGCCTGCTCGTCCGGCTCAGGTTTCGGGCCGAACTGCGCGCGGCCCTCGACTATCAGTTCGGCCTGGCGGGCGTCGAGACGGCGGAGCCGCCGCCGGGCCAGCAGGGGGGCTGGCTTTCCGGCGAATGCAGAACTCCGTCGCCCATGTGGTTTCGAACGACCTTACGCGCGTTCGGTCCGGGTGTGCGGATCGAGAGTCCGGACCACCTGAGAGAAGAAATGCTCGCGGACCTGGAGACGATCGTGCCGCCGGGCCCGCTCTCGCCGCCCGGAACTCCTTCGCGGCCAGGCCCTCTCGATCCCGCGGGCCCCACCGGGCCCTGAAGTCGGACGTCGGACGCGTCAGGCGGAGCCGCCGCGGCCAATCGCCTCGGTGATCCCCGGAGGGATTTGCGGCGTTCCCTCGACTGGGTCGGCGGCCCGCGCTTCCTCTGCAAGCTCCACCAATTCCCGGTACTGTTCGCGCAGGTGCTCAACCTGATCGCCCAAGCGTTGGGGCGCTTCTTTCTGGATCTCCAGATGGATCTGCAGCGACTTGAGGGCCCGGCCGAATGCCGCGCGCGGTTGCGAGCGCGCGCGCAACAGCAAAGAGTCCAGATGCAGGAGCTCGGCCATCATGACGCAACGGTCGACGTAGCGGTCCGGGTCGGCCTTCTGCAACTGCATCAAATACCGGTACGAGAACATGTGGATCAGATCCGAATTCAGGCCCAATATCTGCCGGTAGGCCTGCTCGATCTGGAATTCCGCCTCATCATGACTGCCTCCCACGATCTTGGAGAGTATGGCGCGCAGGACCCGTGCGAACTGCTCGATGAGAAAAAGGACGTAGTCGCGTTGGTACACCGGTCGTTAGCCCAGGCAGACGAAACGACGAAGGCAAGCGCTTTTCGGTTGCCGCCGGCCCCTTCGTCGCCCGAACCATCCCAAAGTTCGATGATTCGCGTACGTGATTTGCACAAGTCGTTTTTCGTGCACCGCAAGGAGCCGGGCCTGCTGGGCTCTGTGCGCTCCCTCTTCGTGCGGCGAAGCATCGAGAACCGCGCGCTGAACAACGTCTCTCTGGACGTGGGCGCCGGAGAAATCCTGGGGCTCGTGGGTGCGAACGGCGCGGGCAAGACCACGCTGGTGAAGATACTCGCGGGAATCATCTACCCCGGCGGCGGGGAGGTGAGCGTCCTCGGCTTTCGGCCGTTCGACCGGGAGAACGCGTTTCGCTCTCAGATTGCGCTGGTCATGGGACAGAAGGCGCAGTTGTGGTGGGACCTTCCCGCCGCGGATTGCTTCTTGCTTCTAAAAGAGATCTACCGAATCCCGGAGGCGCGCTTTCGCCAAACACTCAGGCGACTCTCCGCGGATCTGGAAGTGGAGCATCTGCTGGATATCCAGATCCGCAGATTGAGCCTGGGCGAGCGGATGAAGATGGAACTCCTGGCGGCGTTCCTGCATGAGCCCCGCGTCGTGTTCCTCGATGAACCCACCATCGGCCTCGATCTGACTGCACAGCGCCACATCCGCAATTTCCTCCTGGACTACATTCAGCGGGAAGGGATCGCTATGATTCTCACCTCTCACTACATGGAGGACATCGAACGCCTCTGTCGCCGGATTGCAATTCTGAGAGAAGGGGAACTGGTTTTCGACGGTCTGCTCGAACAGATCGTGCGTGAATTTGCCACGCACAAGATCCTCATGGCGCGTCTGCCGCTCGAAAACGGCCAGAACCCGAGAGTGGAACTGCCCGCCGAACTCGGGCGCCTGTTGGAAGCCGACAATGGCTTCCTGCGTTTTTCGATTCCGCGGGACCGCGTGGCGGAGGCGGCCGGTCGACTGCTTTCCGAGCACCGGGTCGTCGACCTCACCATCGTCGAAGAGGATGTGGGTCGAATCGTCGAGGCCATCATGCGCAGGAGGACCAAGGAGACGTGAGCTCCGTCTTTTCCGGAGCTACGCTTCCCGAAAGGGGTTCGGCACCCGGTCGTTGGTTGGGGGCCGTCGTTTCCCTCGAACTGCGCAGGCTCCTTTCGTATCGGGCCGATTTCTGGATGCACTTCTTGGGTGGAACACTCGCGCAGATGGCTCTGGCCTATTTTCTGTGGCGGGCGGTGTTTCGCGCGCGAGCGGTGGAATCGCTCAACGGTTTCCACCTGGATTCCCTGCTGCTCTACTACCTGCTGGTTGCTTTTACGGAACGCCTGGTGCGCGGAACAGAAGGCTCGTACGTATCGCGCGACATCTACGATGGCAGCCTCAACCGCTACCTTTTGTATCCGGTTTCCTTCTTCGGATACCGTTTCGCGCTTTTTGCAGGGGGGCTGGTCTTCTCCCTGGCCCAGGCCTGTATCGGCGTGTCCTTGTTCCTTGTCGTCGTGGGTCCTCCGGCCGATCTCCAGCTGAGCGCGCGGAGCGTAGCCGCCTCCGTGGCCGTCATCTTGGCGGCCGGTGGCATGCACTTCTTTCTATCGCTGGGCCTCGAGCTGCTCGCGTTCTGGGTCGATCACGTCTGGAGTCTCCTGGCTCTGCTTCGATTCATCGTGTACCTGCTGGGCGGCGGTATGATTCCCCTCGAGTTCTTTCCCGAGGCCGTCCGGGCGATCCTGTTTTGGACTCCGTTCCCGCATATATTCAGTACGCCTATAGGAATTTGGTCGGGTCGCCTTCCCCCTGCGGAAGCTGTGGGCGCGCTTGGCGTTGTTTGTGTCTGGGGTCTGGCTTTCTGGGCTCTCGCGCTCTTGCTGTGGAGGAAGGGCCGACGGGTCTACACGGGGGTGGGGATCTGATTCGGTACGCCAGACTGTACGTTCACTTCGTGCGCTTTGCGTTCAGCCGCGCGCTGGAGTTCCGGTTCGACTTCTTCTTTCGGGTCGTCATGGATCTCGCGTACTACGGCGTGAACATCAGTTTCTATCGCGTGATCTTTCTGCACACGGGAATGCTGGGCGGTTGGACCGAGGAGCAGGCACTGGTCTTTGCTGCCGGCTATCTCTTTCTGGACGCGATCAACATGACGGTCTTTGCCAACAACGCGTGGCTCCTCCCGATTTACATCAACCGGGGGGATCTGGACTATCACCTCGTGCGTCCTGTTTCGAGTCTGTTCTTTCTGTCAGTGCGTGATTTTGCGGCCAACTCGTTCTTGAATCTGATCATGGCCGCACTTCTCCTGGTCTGGGCGCTCGGGCGCTACAGCGGTCCCTACGGCCCGGGCGACGTCCTTCTCTTCGTCGTGTTGCTTTTCAACGGGGCCATCCTGTATCATCTTCTGCGTCTCCTGACGATCATTCCCGTATTCTGGATACAGTGGGGGCGGGGTTTCGAGCAACTCTACTGGGGTCTCTCGCGATTCATGGAACGCCCCGATCGAATTTTCACGGGCTGGATGCATCGGCTGCTCACCACGGTCCTGCCGTTCTCCATCATGGCCTCGTTCCCGGCGCGGCTGCTGCTGGAGGGTTTTTCGTGGCCCATTCTGTTTCAAATATCGGTCGTGACCGTCTTTGTGTTTGTGTGCGTGGTTTTCCTGTGGAGACGGGGCCTGCGCGCGTACTCGAGCGCCAGTTCCTGAACATCACGGCTTGACCGCGACCGGCGAACCTTCCTGTGTGGCTGCATGAGGCGGGATCTGCGTTTCGAAGACACCGATCAACTGCTGGCAGAGCTCAACCGCTTGGGAAGCGGGCCGGTTCGGACCACGGGGCTCTGGTCGTTTTCGCAGATATTGGAGCATCTACGCGACGGAGTGTACTGGGCGCTCAACCGGGATCCTGCCGCCTACCGATCGAATGGCCCGTTGCTTGAGGCCCAGGCCGGCCGTCGTTTTTACGAGCGCATGGTCCGGTCCGGAAAGATGCGCGCCGGTGTGGACAATCCCAACGCGCCGCGCACGCGGGAGGAAGGGGACCATCGGCTGCCCCTTCGTGAACTAATAGAGGCCATACGAGAGCTCGAATCCTACTCCGGACCCTTTCCCGTGCACACCTTCTTCGGTGTCCTGAACGCGGACGAGTGGCGCACCTGGAATCGCCTGCATTGCGCGCACCACCTGAGCTATGCACGGTCCCAGGAAGCGCCCCCGGTTCCCTGACTCAGAACTGAAAGTAGATGAACTCACCTGTCCCGCGTTCGATGCGCGCGATCATGAAATAGACCACCAAAGAGATCAGCGGGAGAAGCCATCTGTGGCGTGCCACGACGAAGCGGGTGACCGCCTGCATATGATATTGGAGAACCACGAGCAACCATCCTGCCGCCAATAGCTCCAGGAGCGCCTGAGCTTGGGTGAGATCCTTGCCCTCACGGGCCACGCTCTGGAATACATCGAAGGCTCTCGTGAGATCGGGTGCGCGAAAGAAGACGGCCCCGACTACGAACCATGTGTAGACCAATACGACGCGCCCGGCATGCACGAATCGATGCTCGGACGGTTGCTCCGCGCCCGCGAGTTTCTCCAGGACCAGCGCCAGGCCGTGCAGAAAGCCCCAGATGAAGAACGTATAGTTATTTCCGTGCCACAAACCTCCCAGGCACATCACAATCAGTATGTTCGCGTGGAGGCGCCAGGCCGACACGCGACTCCCACCCAGCGGAATGTACAGGTAGTCCCGCAGCCAGGTGGAAAGAGTCACGTGCCATCGTTTCCAGAGATCGGCGAAGCTCCCCGCCAGGTAGGGGGCGTAAAAGTTCTCGGGGATCCGATAGCCCAGGAGGCGAGCCATTCCGCGCGCCATATCCGTGTAGCCGGAGAAGTCGCAGAAGACCTGCACCGTGAAACCAAGCGCGGCGAGCACGTTGGCAGACGCGCTGTACTCACGCGGTGAAACCCAAACCGGATCGATAATGGCGGCGATGCCGTCGGCGATGATTACTTTCTTGGCCAAACCAAGTCCCAGAAGAAACATCCCTTCCGGAGCGGAATTCTCATCGACCGTGGGTCGATCCAACTGATCCATGAAATCGCTATGGCGCATGATCGGGCCGGCAATGAGCTGCGGGAAGAACAGAATGAAA
This sequence comes from uncultured Leptospiraceae bacterium, assembly GCA_964585735.1. Classification (GTDB taxonomy): domain Bacteria; phylum Spirochaetota; class Leptospiria; order Leptospirales; family Leptonemataceae; genus CAZPFB01. The sequence goes on along the minus strand of CAZPFB010000003.1, from coordinate 6,936 downwards.
ACCAAGAAGTCCCAAACGCTGGCGTCTCGGACCTGGCCCCGGTAGACATCCACGAGGAAAGCCACGATCTGGAACGTATAGAAGCTGATAGCGAGTGGGAGTACGATCGAGAGCCGCTCCTTCACGACGAGCGCGCCGGACAACCCGAACTGATCGGCCACGATCAAGAGCACCGAGTTGGTGTATTTGAAGAAGATGAGGTTGGCCAGATTCAACCCGACGGCGCAGGTGAGGAGCGCCCGGGAGCGGCGGCCGAGCAGCAGGCGCACGAAGACGTACGAAACTAAAGTGATCCCTACGAAGTGGAACAGGAAGCGCCAGTCCCACCAGCCGTAAAAGAAGAGGGAGCTTGCCAGCAGGAAGAACTTGCGGTTTCGACCCTGCAGGCGCCAGAAGACGACCAGGACGAAAACGAAAAACACGAGGAAGCTGACCGAGTTAAAAAGCAAAGCCCCTCCTGAACCTCGCCCTCAAAGGCAGCCGGCCGCCCGTTGTCCGACTCCGGGCTCTCGCGGGCCGCCGCAGCCCATCAGCCTCTTCTGCCCGTACGCCCGTTCGGCCGCGCCCAGCAGGCGAAGGGCGAGGTACGGCACGCACCAAGGCGAAGGGTGGCTGGCATCTGTAAAACGCAAGCACTGGAAGGACTTATCGCCTTGGGCGCTGTAGTAGGGTACGGATCGCCGGCGCAGTTCGGCCTCGACGCGCTCGAAGCTCCTGTCGATACCCCGTTCCCGGTTCTTTGCGGCCAGCGTGGGGTGGACTCGAGGACGCCAGGCCAAAACGGGAATACCTGCCCGCCCGCACCGTTCGAGGACTTCCCGTAAGAGGGCGAATTCCGATTCCGAGAACTGGAACCGACGAAGGTACTCGTTGGCCACGTGCTGCGAGTAGTCCGTGATGCGGGCGCGATACTCAGGGTGGGAACGGTCCTCTTGATGCACGTCGCCATGGTCTGCAGGCACGCGAACAGCCCGCGGCTTCTGAGCGATGAGTCGGATGGGCAACTGCGCTTCGTGCAGGTAGTCCCGGGATCGAAGCATGTTGCGCACGGCGACCTCGGGGCGAAAGCCATTGTTGTGCGCGGAAAACACCAAGCGCGTAGCGACATCCCATCTGGCTGCACCGCGGAGATGTGGGAAGACTTCGACGAGGAGCCTCGCATCGTAGACGTGTCCGGTCATGAAGGTCTCGATGTTGTTGCGGCTGTTGGCGTTGAACGTAGCCGGTGAAACCTCGAGCAGCACCAACTGCGGGAGCACGCCGACGTCCAGGTATTCTCGCAGGAAGACGAACTGCACGAGCATGCCCGCGGCAGGCAGTATGGTTCCGGTCTCGAAACGAACGGCCAGCAGCCGCCGCCGCTCGGACGCGTCGATGAACGGCGCGCGCCGGATGTCGTCCGGGTGCAGGTATTTCAGGAACTCACTGCGTGAGGTCCCCAGCACCAGCACTTCCGGTTTTCCCGCTGCGATTGCTTCCCTCCGGCTTTCCCGGATGGCCATGCGCACATTTTCCATTGGCGTGGAGGGCTTCCGGCCGTACTTCTCCAGTCCGGGCAGGATGGCGATCTTGTCCACGAGGATGATGCAGAGGAGGGCCGCCAGAGGATACAGCACGACCGTGCGTTCGTAGCTTCGTCCGCCAGCGTTCATCGCGGGATGGCTTTCAACCCGAGGGCGCGTCGAATGGGATTCTCACGGTCCGGATCGTGGTTGTGGGCGAAGTAGTAGGTTCGGAACTCGGAGTAGTGGCGCGCGACCTGCTCTGGAGGGATGGACGGCAGTCTGCGTAGATAGGCGTCGAGGTACTCCTCGAAGCGACGGAAACGAAACGCCGGGATTTGGCCGAGGGCCTCCATGGCCTGCTTTTCGTAGGTGATGATGCGACCTTCGCCGGGGAAGCCGACAACATGAACCACGTTGTAGTCCGTCCGGCCCTCGAGGAGCAGGGCGTTCATGTGGAGGTGCACGCGGCGCTTCTGGAGATATTCGAGGGGTGCCGGTTTTTCGTGTCCCATCATGGCGCCGGCCGCGCGCACCTGACGATGAGCCAGGTATTCGTCCGTCAGCCCCGAGGCCGCCTCGATGACGAGCGGCGGGTCCAGATAGTACGCAAAGAACGCCTGCGTGCCTCCGATGGCCACGCGCAGTTTGGCCTTCTGAAAAACGGGGCCCCAGGGTCGAATGATCCCGATGATCCGGTGGAGCACCTCACGCTTGTAGATCTGACTTTCCTCCGTGATGCCGTGAAGGATCGGCAGGAGCTGCCCCCGATACGGATTATTGTAGAGGATCGTGCCGAGCGCCACGAAGCCGGAGAGGGCCAGGAGTACGGTGGGGCGGTTGCCCCACAGGCGAATCAGCAGATACTCTATGATCAGGAAGAAGTAAGGAGTGAGCGGGATGAGAAATCGTGCGAACATGAAGTCCCCGCCGATCTTGCCGTAGTACGCCGTCAGGGCCGCCGCCGGGGTCAGCAGAATCAGGAGGATGGGCAGATCCGAGCTGATCGGAACCGTGCGCCCGCGGGCCCAGCGGTAGGTGAAGATGCCGCAAAGCACCGGCACCAGGTAGAGCACGTAGTAAGCGTTCCAGTAGAGGGAGAGATAACGTAGACCCTGCGCAACATTCCAGCCTCCGCCGGATTTGGCGTAGTAGGTGTTGGGAAACGGCCAGCCGTAGTAATTGTATCTCCATAACCAATGAGGAAGCACAATCAACAGCAGGGGCAGATGGACCAGAAGCTGCCTGGCCAGAAAGGAGGGTAATGTCCGCCGGGAAAACGCGGCCGGTCCCAGAACGAGCGCGGTGAGCCCGCCGAGCCCGTAGAAGAGCAGGCCCTCCGGTCGGGTGAGCGCTGAAAGCGCAAAGAGGAAGAACGCCAGGAGGAGTTCGCTCGACCGGCGCGCCCGCCACAGGTGAAAGGCCCCGGCCAGCAGGAGAAACGTGAAGAGCGATGTTTCCAGCCCGCTCGTCGCGTACAGCTGACCGTGGTGATGGAGGGCGAAGGCGGTAACGGCCAGAGGCAGCAGGAAGCGCGAACCTGTTTCAGCAAGGAACCTGCGCGAAAACTGGTACAGGTACACCAGAGTCCCGGCAAACGCGGCCAGGCCCCCTGCGATGGAGAAAGCCATGGGCTCGACGCCAAGCGCCATGGCCGCAGCCGTGAGAACCGTCCACAGGAAGTTCGTGTACCCCTCGACCCGTTCGCCCTCGTTGAAAACCAAACCGAAGCCCCGTATCAGGTTCCGGGCATAGCGAAAGGAGATGAAAGCGTCGTCACACACCCAGCGATGGTAGAAGGCCAATACGAAGCCGACGATGGCCGCTCCGCCGGCGATGCGGGGAAGAAGGTCGACCCGCGAGAGGATGCGATCCCGCGCATCGGTCATATCGGCTCAGGGCGCTGCGTCGGGGCAGTGTGACAATCCTTTTTCAACGGCAACAGGGCTGCGGTCGGGGGAAGCGATTCCCGATGCAGGCGTGGCACGACTTTCAGCTCACGCGCTCCATCTCATAGTGGAGCGTAAGGAAACGGTGTCCGCAGAGCCACATCTCGTGACGCGCCGCGAGTCCGCCTGCACGCACGACGATCGTCTCGTTCATGGGCAAGCGAATCCCGAAGGGCCGCTCCTGTCCAAATGGAAGGACCAGGTAGATTCCCTCGCCGCCTGGGACTTCGCCGGGGGGGGGCCGCGTGGTCAGCTCCAATCCCTCGGTGCCGTCGTCTGCCAGGCAGTTGCTCAGGCGCAGGATGCTCGTGAGGTTCACGCCTGGAAGCGCAAAGGCGATGTTCATGTAAGTCCGCCCTGCATCTCGATGTTGCGAGTAGGCCGCGGCGTAGATGCATTCTCCCGTTGTCTCGAAGGTTCGCACCCAGGCGCGGACGTTCGACCGTCCATCGGCTTCGTCGCTCAGGGGCAGGATGCGACTGTCCATGCGCTCCTCCGGCCTCCCGCCTCCCGTGGGGAAGTTCATTTGTCCCATCCGTCGGCTGAGCGGCTTGTAGAAGAGACCGGGCAGGCGAAACAAAGCCGACCAGCGGGCGCGCACATCGAGTCGGTAGCGCGCCGTCTCCTCGTAGAAGCGGCGAATCTCGGGTGGCAATCGGTCCGGGTCTAAGTCCTGTCCGCGAAACGAGTCCAGCGAGTCACACAATCCCTGCGGAGTCGGAGCGGCTTTGCCTGCTCTCGACGCCGGCAGTACGAGTCCCCTGCGGTCGAAGAAGTCTCCACCCACGCGCAATCCGGCACGCAACCGGCTGAACGGGGGAGGCTCTCGGCAGACCGGTGGCGCGGGCAAGAGCAGCAAGGCGAGGGTGGCTCCCGCGGCAAAGAGCCCCGCATTCAGGACTCCGTGCGTCCGCACCATGTCCGGAATCGACAGCATGGGCCGGCCCGTGGCCGTACTGACTGCGAAAACGATGGCGAGCCCCATCGCCACGAGCAACCCGAGCGCGGCCGGCACCAGGAGAACGCGTGCCACCATGCGCACCCGCGGTAGCACGGCAACGGCCACGAGGCTAACGGCGAGGGCGCACATCGACAGCGCGAAGATGACCGCGCCGGAAACTTCAAGCCGCCGCGAGAAGGCGATGCCCAGCGCGGTCAGCACCGGGCCCAGGAGCGCGCCGCTGGATGCCAATGCAAAAGGGCCAGGAAGCACGCCACCGTTGCTTACGAGGACGCGCCCCACGAGCCCGGTGATCAGTGCGGCGCTGCACCCCGCGAAGTGGAAGTGCACAGCCGTGAGCTGCACGATCGTCGAGGCAAACCCCGTCTGAATGGAGGCGAACCGGTCGAGGGCCAGCCAGATTCCGCCCACGACCAAGAAAACGCCCGAGGCATCCACGCACGTTTCCGTGAATCGAAACGCACCGGGCCCGCCGCCGCTGCGTTCGAGGAAGCGCAGGGCGCAGTGTAGAGCCACGAGTCCGGTGAAGGCGACGTACGGCAGCACGACCAGCAGACCTTCCCACCCACGCGCGGTGAGATGCGCACACCCACCCGAGATCATGGCCGCCGGCTGCAGAGCCACTGCCCAGCGCAGCGCAAAACGATCACCGTTCCGCGAGGCCAGCAGAAAGACGACCGAGGGCGACAGCACCAGTACATGAAGCAGGAGCAGAAGCTCCGCAAGCGTGACCCGCTGCGGTAGAGAGAACCACGAGCCCGCCACGAGCATGCCCAGCCAGGTAACCAGGCCCGCGGCAGTCAGGAGGATCAGTCGGCCCTTCGTGACGGTTTCGGTGGTCTTTGACATGTTTCGCAGACGTGCGTACCGCGCCCGGCCACCCGCAACTTGCGGATGGTCCTTCCGCACCGGGGACAGGGCTCCCCCTGGCGACGGAACACGCGCAGGAACTCCGTGTAGCCGCCGCGCTGTCCTCCCAAAAACTTGAAGTCGAGGAAGGTGGTCCCGTTGCGGCGGATGGACTCACGGAGCACCTTGCGGATGGCTGCATGGAGCGCCGTGGCCTGAGGAGTGGAGACGTGGTGGCTCGGCGTGAGTGGATGCAGGCGGGCTTCCCAAAGAGCCTCATCCACGTAGATGTTGCCCAAGCCCGCCACGAATTCTTGGTCGAGAAGGAGCGCCTTGAGCAGACGGCGATGGTTGTGCAGGCTGTGGACGAGGCGCTCCGGCGTGAAGCGGCGGTCGAGCGGCTCGGGTCCGAATCGCTCCGCGAAATTCCGAAACTCGCCGTCATCCTCGAACAGTTGCAGGCGACCGAAGCGGCGGACGTCGTGGAAAATCAGAACACCCGCCTCAGGCTGCGCCTCGTCGAGTGTGAGGAGAGCCGAGACGTGCTTGCGGTCGCGCGGCGCGCGCGCGACGGGAATGAGCTTGCCGGTCATCCGCAGATGAATGACCAGTCGCCCGCGGTCCAGTTCCACCACCAGGTACTTGGCTCGACGGGACAGCCCCAAAACCCTGCGACCGCTGAGGGCTCGGCGGAACCTGGGGGCCGTGCTGCCTTCGACCACCCGCGGCCAGACGGTGGTCACGCTACGGATGGTGCGGCCTACCAGGAAGGGCAGAAGGCTCCGTCGAACGGTTTCTACTTCGGGAAGCTCCGGCATTTCTGCTCCGACTTCGAGCTTGCATCCCTTCGGAGCCCACGTTGTCACTTCGTTTCGCGGGGCTGGCGCGGCCCCTGTAGGGACCCAAGAAGCCTACGGAGGACCACAGGTTCGGCTGTGGCGGCCTCGCCCCTTTTTTTCTTGCCATCTCTGACACCGTGTCAAGAATGGGAGCAACATCGCCTCAATATAGAAGGAGGTGATGAGCGGTACGGGGAGCCGTGCCGTGAAGTTTCTTCTGGAGGAAGAGCTATGCGAAATCGAATGCTGGTCGCAGTCCTTGTTGGACTGGTCGGCCTGTCTCTGTCGCCGGTGGGCGCCGAAACCATCGGAAACCTGTTCCGCAAACCCGGGGTGATGGGGGATTCCCTATCCCAGGGCTTCTTCGGCGTCACGGTCGAGTCCAAGACGCAAAACTGGGCCTACCCGGTCATCGTCTCTAAACAGGCCGGTGCTTCCGTAAGCTACAACAAGCTGAAAGGACCCTTCGTCAACCTCGAGGATGTCCTGAAGCTGCGCTGCGGTCCCATCTGCATCATTGCGGCCATCATCGGCGGAAATAACGGAACCGTCAGCACACCCACGCATGCCGGCATCACCGGCGGCGAATACACCTCGGCCCTGCAAACCAGCGGCGAATGCAACAACATCTACGCCAAGAAATGGGAGCAGTACCTCGATTGGGAAAAGCGCACCAAGAAGGTGTGGTTTGCCAACATCACCTACTGGGTCCCCGTTTGGAAGTGGCGTCAGGTGGCCGATTGCCAGAAGCCGGACAAGTTCCACCAGTTCGGCCTGCGCGGTTCCGGCACCCAAATGCAGATCATGGAGAAGGTGCAGCCTTCGTTCGTGTTTGC
>CAZPFB010000002.1:71445-106989 GCA_964585735.1 uncultured Leptospiraceae bacterium | reverse complement strand
GGCCCCGGCTCCCTGTTTCATCCTACGGGGACGGCGCTGCAAATGCAAGCCGGTGATGGGCTTTTGAAGGGGGTGAACGCGGCCGTGCCGATTCGGGCTGACTGGCCGCGCCTGAACGACGGAGTGAAGGCGCGGCGACTCTGCTGGCCTGTCGCAACTCGAGGGCGCGGGCACGGCATCAGCCGATGGGGCAGCCTGCCAGCATTTCATATAGGAACACCAATTTTCAGCGCGCGCTATCGAGGTTCCGAGCGAGTCCGCGTCGTTGGGCCACCACCGCTCGGCCGCTGAGAGCGCGCGTGCCGATAGCACTCATCAGCACGGCCGCATTCACCATTCTCCCAAGGGAGAGCCGATCCCGGAGCGAAAGCGTTCCTGAAAACTGACACTGTTCGAGCGGGGATCTTCCGAGAGGAAGTGGCTCAGGAAAGGTAGGCAATTTTCTTCATGAATGAATCGGAGAGAAGAGTCCTTGGAAGGGGTGAACGCGGCCGTGCCGATTCAGGCTGGCTGGCCGCGCCTGAACGACGGAGCGAAGGCGCGGCGAAGGTTGGCGGCCGAAATGGAGCAAGAAACGGACTTTCGCCGCGCGGTCTCGAGGTCCGAGCGAGTCCGCATTCTTGGGCCACCACCGCTCGGCCGCTGAAAGCGCGCGTGCCGAGAGCGCTCCTGAACAAGCGCGCATTCACCATACTCCCAAGGGAGAGCCGATCCCGGACCGAGAGCTTTCCTGAACACAGACTATTTCCGAGCCGCGATCTCCTGAGAGGAAGTGATCCGGACAGGCATGCGATTTTCCTCAAGAATGCATCCGAGACAAGAGCCTTTGTAAGGGGGTGAACGCAGCCGTGCGGATTCGGCCCGGCTGGGCGCGCGTTCCGAAAGCACTCCTGAACAAGCACGCAGTCGCACCCTCCCAAGGGAGAGCCGATCAGCAAACGAACGCGATCCTGAACAGGAACGCCTTCGGACAGAAGAGCCCTTGACCCTGTCTTTCATGAGGCATGCAGGCCTCACTGGCCGCGACGGTAGTCGTTCGCCCAGGGAATACCGGACCTGCGCATGGCTCCGAGTAACGTCGGCACGCCGTACTCCTCCACCAGGCCCAGGTCCCTTTCGGTGAGAAAGAGAATCTCGGCGGGCATGCCCGGCGTCCGTTCGCGCAGGAAGATTTCGCGCAGTGGATCGATGAGCGGCAAAACGACGAAACCCCGGAACACGCCGGTCAGGTCACCGAGCAGCAGCGAAGGCGCGCGCGCCACGCGGAAGTCGGGCAGGCCATCCGCGGCAAAGACGCCCGAGGCCAGGTAAAGCAGGAAAAGGCGAATGCCGGGTTGGATGTGCGGGAAGGTGACCCACATTTCCCGTCCGTACAGGTCCGCGAGGCCGAGCGTGGTGTACACGTAGCGATCGGCCACCCGCACCAGTTCGGGCGCATCGGGTGCATTTCCCCCTCGCGCGGGCGGCCGCTGGATGGAGTTGGCACCGGCCGTCCTCTCGAAATCGACGTCGAAGCCCGGCGCCAACTCGAGCACGCGCAGCGGGGCGACCGCGGTCAGATCCAATCCCAGCGCGCGCAGCATTTCGTAGCTGCCCTGAGGATCCTCAGAAAAGACCGCGGAGTCGAAAACGCGAAAACGGAATCCGGATTCAGACGCTACCGAGAGCAGGCGCGCTTCCCGCCGCAGCCAATCCTCTCGAACCACCGCGGGCTCCGGGAAACGAGCCTGGTCGCGGAACAGCCGCTTCGACAGAGCGGGCGGCACCGGGAAGTCCTCCGCCCAGAACGGCGGCGGGTGCAGGGGCGGCCGCAGGAGCGCGTGCGGGTCGCGCACCAGCGCAAGCAGAAGACCCAGATCGGACATCATGCGCTCCCGCTCTTCGTCCTGAGCGCGGGCCGCGGGCACGAACGGTGAGACGCGCGTCTCCGGAAGAAGGCGATGCATGCGGTAGACCGCGGCGACGCAACTGGCCAGCACCAGGGCTGCTGCCAGGAATTGGGGCATCGGTTCCGGCGACAGCGCGAAGAAGTCAAACACGCCATGTTGGAGCACGCAAACCAAAAGACCCGCAAGGATCACCGAAGTCGTCCGCCCCGGTCGAGCCGCCAACAGCGAAAGCCCGAAGTGGAAGTTGATCACCGTGTGCACTGTCGTCGAAATGGCGCCGCGCGCAAACAACATGCCCGGCATGGCCGGCAGCGGGATGCCTTCGAGGTAGTGCTGATTCTCCACGAGCGCAAAGCCAAGGCCCACGCCGGCGCACAGGAATGGAGCGGACGGAAGCACGCGCCACCGCCCGTCGCCAAGGGCGGCGCGGGAGAGCAGCAGAGCCGCCGGCACGCAGAAGGCGGTCTTGGCCAGCTCCTCGATGGCACCCGCGTACACGAACGCGATCTGCATCGTCGTGGTCAGCGCGGACTTCGGGCGAAAGACCATCGAGTAGTTCGGTATGAACGACTCTCCGAGGAGCAGCGCAATTCCGGCGGACGCGCCGCCGCATACCAGCCCCAGAGTCACCGCCGGCCCCGGAAGACTTCGATTGGGGCGCAAGACCCAGCGACGGAACCACGGTCGGTCCGCGAGGGCCGGCCGATAGGACGCCACCTCCTTCACGGCCAAGAGCAGCAGGAGCGGCAGGATCGAAAGAAGGGCCCCGAAGCAGGCAGCCGCAAACGAGACTACGGGCAACTCTCCTTTCATCCGTCAGCACCAACCCGCGCGAACGCCACCAAACCGACCGGTCACGAGGACAACAATGGGTTTTTGGGACCCTGGAAGGCGCCAATATTCACTTGACCCCGTCCCCAACCTTTCGCCTGCTCTCTTCTGGCTTTTGCCCCACAGCGGTCCGCGGAGTCCAGGTTGAAGATCGTCTACTGCACGGATATCCATGACGCGCTCAAAGAGCTGCGGATACTGTTGCTGGCCACCGACGCGGATCTGTATCTCCTTTCGGGAGACATTCTCTACAAGGCCTTCTACCAAGAAGACACGATCTACCAATTCGTCTGCCTGCAGGAGGAGTTCTGGTCGCTGGCGGCGGAGCGGGGAGAAAAAATCGCCCCGTTCGATCTGGCTCAGGACATCCTGCGTTACCCGGACAAGTACGGGAAAGACGAAGACCTGATGCTCAAGGCCGCGGAGTACCGTCTGCTCTTCAACAAAGCGGCCAAGACCATGAAGGACAAGTACGAGCTCATCGAGGAGCTGATCCGCAAGTACGGCAACGCGGAATGTCGCATGCTTCCCGGGAACTACGACATTGACCTGCGCCACACGGCGCTCGAGCACCGGGACCTGCACCGCAAGAAAGTCACGATCGGCGGGATGAAATTCGCGGGGTACGGTGGTGCGCCGATTGCCACTTCAGGGATCCCCGAGAAGCTGGCGGTGGTATTTCACGAATCCAGCCACGACGGTCACCTCTATTCGGAACCGGAACTGTTCTTTGCCGAATCGCAGCCCGACGTGATGGTCATCCACAACCCGGCTTACGGTTTCTTCGACCGGATTCCCGGCATCGGCCATGTAGGCTCCCTCGGCCTGCGCAATCACATCGACCAGTACTCTCCCGCGCTCGTCGTTTCGGGCCACGTCCATGAGGACTACGGCGTGTGCGTGAAGAAAAACGGAACGGTTCTCCTCAATACGAGCAACTTCGGCGGCGTGGATTCGGCGTACGGGTGGCAGGAAGGCGGTAGCTTTGCCGAGATCACGATCGACAGGGGTCGCGTGAATCAGGTGAAGCTCAATCGACTCGAAGGCGCCACCGTTCACCCCCTCATGGTCGTGAACATCATGAACAACCGTCCACACCGCACTCTGTTCAACGGCGCCCGCGAGCACACGCCGCTCGACCTCGAAATGTTCGTTCGGGACTACAACGGAAATCCGATCCAGTACTGAGGGCCGCCCGGCAGTTTGTTTCGGTATTCCGGTGCGGCTCATTCTGCGGCGTCGCCAGCGCGCCCTGATTCTGATCGCGATTGCTTGGGAGGGTCTACTCCAGGTTTTCGAACTTTTCCATGCCCCGTTTCACAACCGCGCCAGGCACCCGTGGCGCCGGGCGACTTTCGCAAGCGCGCGGTCAAACGTCAGGAGCCGCGCATTTCCCGCGAGTGCGGCTGAGAGCAGATGCGCGTGTGGCAAACAACGCGACCTTCAACAATCCAGTCGCGGAGGTGATTCGGTTCGCCTGCGCGAAAGTAGTCCACCCAGGCGCTTGTGTCCACGAGAACGATCACGGGCGTCTGCGTCGGGGGGCTTTGATCTGCCTCACCCTCCCACCCAGATTGGCCAGTTGTTCGAGTTGGTGGCGACGGATGAGTTCGCGCAGACCGGCCGCCACCGTATCGGTCTTCGTCTTGTTTCCGCTGGCCGACATGGCCTCGCGAAGCAGGGCGTCGTCGATCTCCAGGGTGGTCTTCATATGGGGATTGGACCCATATGGAGATGGTTCGTCAACCCATATTGCCGGATCGCGCCGAAACGCCGGAGGCCGCGCCCACGTCACCCACGCTTCTTGCGCGCGCGACGCAGGCGCACGATGAGCACGTCCAGACCCCAAATTCCCAGGCCGAGGCCGCCGAATAGTACGATGGACTCGAAGGGCTGCCAGATGAACAGACCACCCAGAATCCCGAGCAGCGCGCCCAGGTACTGGATGTACTGTAATTGATCGGAAGTCGACCGCATGAGCAGACGTTCGAGGCGGATTTCGTCGAAGTTCCCCAGGTTGTCGATGATCACCTTCTTGACGTTCACCTGTTCGATGAGAAAGATCAGAGCCTTGAGAGCCGAGTCTTCCACCTCTTCTCCTTTTTCCTCCAGAAGGCCCGGAACGGAGTCCAGGTAGCGCTCGAGGTGAGGCTCGAAGTGATCCATGCGAACCGTGGCCGTCTGCATGATCTTGCGGAAATGATCGGCCACGTCCTCATTCCCTTTGAAGAAGCGATACAACCGCAACAGGCCGCCTTCCAGGCCTTCCAGCCCCTCGAAGTCCACCGAACGAATGAGCGACTGAAGCTGCTCCTGCACGTCGCGCGAGCGCATGAAGCCGGTGAGGTAGTGCTCCGCCACGTCCAGCAGATCGCGGCGAAAGTCCGGTTGGGCGACCAGGTTGCGAATGGAACCGGCCAGCTTTTCGCGGTGTTTGCGCACCAGACCGCTCTTGCGTATCTGCTTGAGGATGAGCTCGGAGTTGATGATCTCCTTGCTGATGGATTCGCCCAAGCGCAGCACGATCCGATCCTTCCGCGACGGGATCAACCCCTGCCCGAGCAGCGGTCGGCGTTTGCGTGGATAGAAGAGCATCTTGATGGCCAGCCAGTTCGTGCCGAAGCCGACCAGCCCGCACACGGCCAGCATGCGCATCAGACCGTCCAGGATGATGGGCTCCGTGCGCCAGAACGGCTGGTAGGCCATCGTTCCTTTGAAGTCCCACCACAACGAGGCCAGGTAGGCCACGCCGGTCAACCAGGGAAGCAGCTTGAGGAACAGAAGTACGACCGAGAACTTGCGCGGCAGCGGCGGCACGTGCTCCTCGGCCTTTTCCGGCGCGGGCACCAGGTGGCGCGCCCAACGATCGAAAAAGTCGACCAGCCGCTCGGCGGTCATCGGTTCCGTATCGGTGGAAGCCGATTCGCCACCGGCTCCCTGTGTTTGCGTCTTTTGCTCTTCGTCGGCCATCAGAGAATGTATCGACTGAGATCTTGGTTCTGAACGATGTCTTTCAGACGGGCCTGGACGAACGCCCGGTCCACCACGATTCGGCTTCCGTGGCCGGTGAGTTCGGGTGCGTCGAAGGAAACATCCTCCAGAATCCGTTCCATGATCGTATGAAGCCGACGGGCGCCGATGTTCTCGGTCTGCTCGTTCACCTGGTACGCGGTCTCGGCAATTTCCGAAAGCCCGTCTTCGGTGAACTCCAGCTCCACTCCTTCCACCTGCATCAGTGCGGCCGCCTGACGAACGAGGGAGTTCTTGGGTCCCGTCAGGATTTGGCGAAAGTCTGCCTGGGTCAGCTTCTCGAGTTCGACTCGAATCGGGAAGCGGCCCTGGAGTTCCGGGATCAGGTCCGAGGGTTTTGTGGCGTGAAACGCACCCGCGGCGATGAACAGTACGTGGTCGGTTTTCACCGGTCCGTGACGCGTATTGACCACCGAGCCTTCCACGATCGGAAGCAGGTCCCGCTGGACGCCTTCCCGCGAAACGTCGGGTCCACCGCCCGTGCCGCTGCCGCGACCGCACACCTTATCGATCTCATCAAGAAAGATGATGCCCATTTGCTCCGCGCGACGCACCGCTTCGGCCTGCACTTTGTCGGGATCGATGAGCCGATCGAGTTCCTCGTCTTTGAGCACCTGACGCGCCTCCTGTATGGAAAGGCGTCTGCGCTTCTGCTTGCGCGGCAGCAGATCTCCGAGCATGTTCTGGACCTGCATGTCGATCTCTTCCATGTTGGTGCCCGAAAGCACCTGCACCATCGGCGTGGGGGTGCTCTGCACATCGACCTCCACCTCGCGGTCTTCCAGTTCCCCCGCGCGCAGTTTCTGGCGCAGGAGTTCGCGCACCTTCTCGTGGCGCTTCAGCTCGTCGGCCTTGGCCTCGGCGGACTCCGAGTCCATGCCCGCGCGCGATTGTTTGCCAAGATCCGACATGCCGCCGAGCGCGCGTAGAAAGTCCGGCGCGCGCTCCGGGCTCTGACCTTCGCCCGCGCTCTCAGGCAGCAGCAGATCCAGGAGGCGATTCTCGGTGTTGACTTCGGCCTGCTTCTCCATCAGCTCGCGGTATTCGCGCCGCACCATGTTGATGGAGCTGGTGACCAGTTCGCGGACCATGGATTCCACGTCGCGGCCGACGTAGCCCACCTCGGTGTACTTGGTGGCCTCGACTTTCACGAACGGCGCGCCCATCAGACGCGCGAGGCGACGGGCGATCTCGGTTTTGCCGCAACCGGTCGGGCCAATCATGATGATGTTTTTCGGATATATTTCGTCCTGCATGGCCTCGGGGACGCGCCGACGCCGGTAGCGGTTGCGAATGGCGACCGCCACGGCTTTCTTTGCGTCCGCCTGCCCGACGATGTAGCGATCCAGCTCCGCGGTGATCCGCCGCGGCGTCAGTTCGTCGAGTTGCAGCGCCTTTTGTTCTTCGATCTCGGACATGCTTCGCGGGCCCCGGCGCCCCTTTTCTCGTCAGTCGCCCAGTTCCTCGAAATGGAAGCTGTCGTTGGTGTACACGCAGATTTCGGCAGCCACGCGCATGGACGCTTCCGCCACGGCGCGCGCATCCAGCTCCGTATGTCGGACGAGAGCGCGCGCGGCCGCCAGGGCGAAGTTGCCGCCGGAACCGATGGCCAAGAGCCCGTCGTCGGGCGCAATCACGTCCCCCGTACCCGAGACCAGAAAGGCGTCCGTCGTGTCTGCCACGATGAGCAAAGCCTCGAGGCGACGGAGCAGACGATCCGTACGCCAGTCTCGGGCCAGTTCCACCGCCGCCCGACTCAGACTGTTTTGGTACTGTTCCACTTTCTTTTCGAAGAGCTCGAACAGCGTGAAACCGTCCGCAGCCGACCCGGCAAAGCCCGCCAGAATCCGTCCGTTTCTCAGGCGACGGACCTTCTTGGCCCCCGCCTTCACGATCGTGCTGCCCATGCTCACCTGGCCATCTCCCCCGATCACCGTACGGCCGTTGCGACGAACGCAAACAATCGTGGTGGCGTGGAAGGCCATGGTTTCGGGTCTCGACAAAGCCTCATGGCTCATGACTCCTGCAACACTGGGGAAAGGGGTCCACAGAGAAAGAGTTTTTTAGGTGGGGGCCGCGGACGGTGGTCCGAACAAAACGGTGTTGCCAACGCGTGCCAGGACGCGCGTTTCGAGTCCATGCTTCCATTGCTGCGAACGCTTTTCTCCTACAACCTCTGGGCGCAGGATCAGGTGTTCGTCGCCCTCGATGGCATCACCGAAGATGATTTCCTGAAAGATCTCGGAGACGGCGTTGGTTCCATTCGAGACAAGCTCGTCCACATCTTTGCCGCGGAATCCATCTGGTTCGACAGGCTCCACGGTTCGAGCGCTGAACGCTTTCCGGAGAGCAGCCTCTATCCCACGCGGGACGCGCTCCTGGTCGCCTGGCGGGACCTGCGCACGCGGTTCCAGAACTGGTTCGAAGGACTGGACGAAGGCGCGCTGGAAAAGGCGGTCGCGTACCGCAACCTCGCGGGCAAGGAGTATTCCACTCCGGTCTGGCAAATCCTTGCGCACGTGCTGAACCACGGAACGTACCATCGCGGCCAGGTCGCCTCGTTGATCCGGAGGGTGGCGGGCAAACCCCCAGCGACCGACCTCATCCTCTACTTTCGGAAATAGGCCGCCCGCCGCAAGCGCAGCTATCTGTGGAGCTAATCGGTCCGCGCGTGCGGGTGCGCCTGTCGGTAGATTTCGCGCAGCCGCTCCTTTGTGACCTGCGTGTAAATCTGCGTGGTGCTCGGCCGACTGTGCCCCAGGAGTTCCTGGACGGCGCGAATGTCCGCGCCGGCGTTCAGCAGATCCGTGGCAAACGTGTGCCGGAACTTGTGCGGGTGTAAGCGTTTCCCCAAACCCATGGAACGCTCGAGCTGGCGCATGCGATAGCGTACGCCGCGGGCCGTCAGCGGTCCGCCGCGCGCGTTGCAGAAGAGCAGGTCGGTTTCCGGTCGAAACCGCGCGCGCACGGCCAGGTATTCCCGCAGCGCGGTCTGGGCGGCCTGGCCCAGAAAGACAATGCGTTCCTTGCCCCCTTTTCCCAGAACCTTCACGCGACCGGGATCTCCCTGGATATCCGCCACGCGCAGGTTCATCAGCTCCGCGATCCTCATGCCGGATGAGTACAGCATTTCGTACACGGCGAGATCACGTTTCCCGGCCGGTCGCGGATCGGCAGCCGCCGTGTCCAGGACATCTTCGAGTTCACCCACCGGGAGTCGGCCCGGGAGAGGTCGGAAGAAGCGCGGAGCGGGCAAACCCGCGGCGGGGTTCTCCGCAATCCAGTCCCGGCGACGGAGCAGCGCAAAGAACGTACGCACCGCCGAGAGTTTCCGCGCTTGGCTGCGCCCGGATAGCTTGCGGCCGGTCGTGATGCCGGTGACGGCTCGCGGGTCCGGGTGTCGCGCCCGGAAACGAACACCCACGCGATCGGCGAAGAATCGACGTACGTCAACCGTACGGACCTTCTCCACGGAGAGACCTTCGCGTTCGAGGTGCTCCAGAAACTCACGGACGTCCGCCAGATAGGCGCGAACCGTGTGCTCGGAGTAGTTGCGTTCGACTTCGAGATAGTCCCGGAAACGATCGAGGGGAGACTGGGCGGACCGGCCTTGCGGATCGGGCTCCGGGGAGCCGCTGGGATCGACTGCGGTCGCCACGATTACAGTGTCGGTTTCGGAGCACTTCGGGTTGACGACCTCAAGGATTGTTTTGAGGCTTCCTTCTCGGGGTCCCTCCGCCATGAGCCTCATCCTGGTCATCGACGACGACGCGGACATGCACGCCCTCGTGGAAAGCGCGCTGCGGCCCGCAGGCCACAATGTCGTGGGCGCGCGCACCGCCCTGCGGGGGCTGGAACTGGCCGTTTCGGGAAATCCGGACGTGATTCTCCTGGACCTGAACATGCCAGAAATGAACGGCTTCACCGCGCTCCATCGCCTGAAGCAGGACGAGAAGACAGCACCCACCCCGGTCCTGGTCATGACGGCCGTACGCGAACGGGAAGCCATTCTCCGCGCCATGAAGCTCGGCGCAGCCGACTACATCGCCAAACCATTCCACTCGGAAACGCTGGCGCAGAAGGTGGCGGACGCCGTGCACGTCTCGGAGAACAAGACCTACCGCCACTCCGTGGAAGTGAATCGCAGCTTCAACCAGACTACGGTGGCGCTTCGCAACGCGCTGGGTCGGGCCGTGGCGGAATTCGCGCCGATGCTCACGGAAGGTTTTCTGCAGCGCATCAAGTTCGACGTCATCGCACTGGACCTGACCCAGCTGCCAACACTCCAGGCTACCGAGGTCCCGCTATTGGACGGCCTCATCGAACGCATGGGGCCCGACCGTTGCCTGGTGTTGTCCGGTCGACACACCGGCGCGTTCATGAACGGCAGCCGCTACATGGACAGCGTGCATTGCTTCATCACACAGGCCGATATGGCCGAATACATCCGGGAGCACGAAAAGGCGCGCGCCTGAGATCAGCATCAGGAAGGCCCCGCGTCGGTTCGGGGTGGAGGGAAGGTGTAACCGATCCCGCCCTCGCGACTCCTATCTCCTGCCCCTCCTGCCCGAAGCTCATGAGCCAACTGTCGACGCAATCCCCGCAGGCCGCGCAGGCCGGGCGCACCGCCGATAACGAGGCGCCCGGCGGCTTCGCAGCGGTCCGCGCGCAGACGGAGCGAATCATCGCGCCGCTGGCGGTCGAAGACACGGTCATCCAGTCCATGCCGGACACCAGCCCCGCAAAATGGCACCTGGGCCACGTCACCTGGTTCTTCGAAACATTTCTATTAAAAGAGTTCCTGCCCGGTTACCGCGTGCATCACGAAGCCTTTGCGTTTTTGTTCAACTCCTACTACGAAAATGCGGGCCCGCGCGTGCTGCGGCCCACGCGCGGCCTCATGTCCCGGCCCACGCTACAAGAGGTTCTGGACTACCGGGCCGCCGTGGACGAAGCCATGCTCACGCTCATCGCGCGTTTGGACTCCCACGAAATGTATGCCGAAATCCGACGTCGATTGGAGATCGGCCTGCACCACGAACAGCAGCACCAGGAATTGCTGTACATGGACATCAAGCACGTCCTGTTTACGAACCACCTTCGACCTGCGTATCTCCCCGAAGTCGCAGCCGAGAGCGCCGCCACGGTTCCCCGCGGCGTCCGCTTCCAGGACTTCGGCGGCGGGCTCTTCGAGTTCGGCCACGCCGGCGCCGGCTTTGCGTACGACAACGAAGGGCCGCGCCACCGCGTCTTTCTGGAAGACTACCAACTGGCCGATCGCCTCATCACGAACGGGGAGTTCGTGGAGTTCATCAAGAGCGGCGGCTATGGCGATTTTCGCCTCTGGCTCTCCGACGGCTGGGACCGCGTGCGTACCGAGAACTGGAACGCGCCGCTCTACTGGGAAGAGCACGACGACGAGTGGTGGGAGTTCACCCTGCACGGGGAAAGGCCCCTGCGGCCTGACGAGCCGGTTTGTCACCTGAGTTTTCACGAAGCCTGGGCCTACGCGGCGTGGGACGGCGCCCGACTGCCAACCGAGTTCGAGTGGGAGCACGCGGCCCGGGACACCACAGTCCAGGAAGGTGATAACCTTTTGGAGACCGGGTCGCTGCATCCGCGTCCGGACCGCGGACCTCTCGGCAACAGCAGCACGGCGCTGACGGCCGACGGGCCGCGCATACGCCAGCTTTTCGGGGACGTCTGGGAGTGGACGCAGTCGGCGTATCTGCCTTACCCCGGCTTTCACGCCGAAAGCGGCGCGCTCGGTGAGTACAACGGCAAGTTCATGAACGACCAGCGCGTGCTGCGCGGCGGCTGCGCTGTGACTCCCCGTTCTCACATTCGCGCCACGTACCGGAACTTCTTTCAGGCGGATCGACGCTGGCCCTTCACGGGACTGCGGCTGGCAGCCGAAGCGCGCGGAGGTCGCAGGTGAAAGCGCACTTTCGCATCGAGACCCTTCCGCTGCCCCAGGCCGAGTCTACAGATTCGTTCGCGGCGGAGGTGCTCGAAGGCCTCACGGGCCATCCGCGTCGCCTCTCTTCGCGCTATTTCTACGACGCCCGGGGCAGCGAGCTTTTCCAGAAGATCACCACGCTTCCGGAGTACTACCTGACACGCTGCGAACGGGAGATTCTCACGAAGCAACGCGTCCGCCTGGTCGGCCTCGTGCGCGAGCACCTCTCGGAATCCGCGCACGAGCGCCTGAACGTCGTTGAACTTGGATCGGGGGACGGCCACAAAGCGTTCCTGGTCCTGGAACAGCTTCGGGCCGAGGAACTGCCCTTCGAATACGTGCCCATCGACATTTCGGTGGATGCCATGCATACCCTGATGGCTTCGCTCGCCGCATCGCTGCCGGACGTGCAGGCTCACGGCCTCATCTCGGAGTACTTCACGGGGTTGCACTGGCTCTCGCGCACGGACCATTCTCTCAACCTGGTCATGTTCTTGGGATCCAACATCGGGAACTTCCAGGCCCGGGAGTGCCGGAGCTTCCTGTGTCGGCTTTGGGACTCCCTTTCTCCAGGAGACCTCGTCCTCATCGGGTTCGATCTCAAGAAAGACATCCCCACCCTGCTGCGGGCCTACAACGACTCGCAGGGTGTGACGCGCGAGTTCAACTTCAACCTGCTGCGTCGCATCAATCGCGAATTGGAGGCGGACTTTGCCATCGGCGAATGGGAGCACTATGCGCCCTACAATCCCAACCTGGGCGCCATGGAAAGCTACCTGGTCAGCCGCAAACGCCAGAAGGTCCGAATCGGACGACTCCGCCGCTCCTTCGAGTTCGACCGCGCCGAGCCCATTCACACGGAGTACTCGTGCAAGTACTCGCTGCGCGACATTCAGGATCTGGCGCAGGACAACGGCTTCGAGCTGGTTACAAACCTCATCGACGATCGCGGATGGTTTGCCGACAGCCTGTGGCGCGTTGTGAAGTAGGCGGTTTCACGGCTCGATTTCGGTTTCGACCGGATGGATCGGCGGCTCCGGGTCTCCGATGGCCACGGAGAACCGTTCGAGGGCAAAGACCAACAGCGCACCCACGAGAGCGATGATTCCGCCGACCACCGTCACGGTCGAAATCTCGTAGCCGGCTTCGTGATACGAGAACGGCCAAATCTTGCGGAGGCTGCCCACCATGAAGCCCGTGAGCGCGGCCATCGTGATCGAATGGTAGTGCTTGAGGAGAAAGCGGAGCAACCGCACGAAAGAGAAGATACCCACCAGGACGCCGAGCGTGAAGAAGAACATCGTCTGGAAATTGGATAGGATGTCGCGCAGTTTCACCAGGTTCTGAAACGAGGTGAGCACGAGTTTGTACTGGCCGAGGATCACCAGGATGAAGGCGCCGGAGATCCCCGGAAGCACCATCGCACAGATGGCCAGAGCGCCTGAGAAGAAAAGGAACACGGGATTGAGCGAACCGTCGAAGAGCTGTGAATTGCCGACGAGTATGAACGTCCCGAGCGTGAAAACGATGAGCAGGCTGATTTCGAGGGGCTTTTTGTCCATCAGACCGAACGGAATCGTGAGTGAAAAGGCGATGAGACCAAAGAAGAAGGAGTACGTGTAGAATGGGTAGGTCGTCATCAGAAACGGAATCACCTGAGACATCGTGACCAGACCGAGCAGAATCCCCAGCACCAGCGGAATCAGAAACGACCAGTGAATCTGGGAGAGCCTCTCCACCACGCCGGCCCAGTCCGGTCGCGAGGTGTAAGCCGCGCGCCGCGGACCATGCAGCAGGGCCGGCAACCCGCGCACAACCAGCCAGGCGAAGTGAAGCAGGTCCTTAAGGTGCGAGATCTTCGGGGAGGACAGCGCGATGATGAAGTGGTCGTAGATGCCGCTGATGAGCGCAATCGTCCCGCCCGAAACGCCCGGGATGATGTCGGCCGTCCCCATGGCCGTTCCCTTGGAAAACAGGATTGCTCGTTCTTTCCAGTTGCGGTACCGTTGCACGAGGCCAGTCCGTCGCCGGGGGGACGCCTGTAAAACCCTTTCCAGGACCCGGGGCGACCGGACGGGTTGCGGGCCAAAAAAAACCGTGACGCCGGGCGCGCCCGGCCGTCGTATTGTGGAAAGGCTCCCCGCTACATATAGAATACGGGGTATGGTATGACAGGACGTTGGCAAAACCGACGGCGGAGGATGTAAAGATGGCAAAAGAAACCAATGACGCAACGTTCGAAGCAGACGTGCTGAAGTCGGGCAAGCCGGTGCTCGTTGACTTCTGGGCGCCCTGGTGCGGCCCGTGTAAGATGCTCGGGCCCGTGATCGAGGAGATCAGCGCGGAAATGGGCGACAACGCAGCGGTCTACAAGATGAACGTGGACAACAACCCGGAAACGGCCGCGCGCTACGGCATCTCGGCCATTCCCACGGTGATCGTCTTCAAGAACGGCGCCATCCACAAACAGATGGTCGGCGTGCAGCCGAAGCAGAACTACAAGACGGCTCTGCTCTGAACGCAGGCCAAAGGTTCGGGTCCGGTGGTATGCGTGAGCGAATGCAGGCGGACCGCCGCGCGTGAATGAAGCGATCAGTGCTCTTCCGAGGACATCTGCGTACCGATCTGGAAGGGCTCCTCGGACCCGGTCGCGTCCACTTCCCCGGCGGCGAACTCACGGACGCCGAACTCGCGGCGCTGCGTATGGATCGGGCGCAGGGCTTTCCGGGCGGGCCGGGCCCCGTGGCCTTTCCCGCCGACATCGCAGAGCTTTCCGCCCTCGTGAAGTTTGCGTACAAAAACCAAGTGCCACTCGTACCGTCGGGCGGACGGACGGGTCTGTGCGGCGGCGCTTGTGCGCGCGAGGGCGAATTGGCGGTCAGCCTGCTGAAGATGGATCGCCTGCTTGCGTTCGATCCGTACGTGCCGAGCCTCACCGTGCAGGCGGGCATGACGACCCACGGCCTTCAGACCTGCGCGCGCGGGCGCGGCCTGTACTTTCCGATTGATTTTGCAGCCGCCGGTTCGGCCACAATCGGCGGCAACGTAGCTACAAACGCGGGCGGGATTCACGTGGTCCGCTACGGGATGACGCGCGATTGGGTGATGGGCCTGAAGGTGGTCACAGGCACGGGCGACGTGCTCCATCTGGGCGGGCCGCTGCGAAAGGACAACACGGGGCTCGATCTCCGACAGCTCTTCATCGGCAGCGAAGGCATTCTGGGTTTCATCGCCGAAGTGACTGTGCGACTGACCGCTGCTCCCAAGGGAACGGCGCTTTTTCTGTTGGCCTTCGAAACTCCCGGCGGGGCGCTGGAAGTGCTTCACCGCGCGCAGAAAGCGGGACTGTGCGTTCATGCCTACGAACTCTTCGACCGAGCATCGCTCGAGTCGGTGCGCGCTCATCTGGATCTGCCCGCTCCCTTTACAGAAGACTTCGCGCTGTACGCGCTCCTCGAAGTGGAAGGCGACGCGACCGGCACAGCCGAGTTCGTGGCGACCACTCTCGACGATGGAGTCACCCGGGATGCTGTGTCCGCAGAGAGTTCGGCGGCGCGGTCCCGTTTCTGGAGCTACCGGGAGGGCATCAGCGAAAGCCTTTCGATGGGGCACGTCATCCAGAAGTACGACGTCTCGCTGCCCCCACGGAGCCTGGAGGGCTTCATGAGGGACGTGCACGGTCGCCTGAGTGCAGATGGCCGCAGTCTCCGGGCCGCCATCTTCGGCCACCTCGGCGACGGCAATCTCCATGTGAATGTCGTCGCGCCGCCTTCGATGAACGAGGCCGAATTTCGCAGAGCCTGCCCGGGTCTCGATGCGGACATCCTGGGGCTCGTCCGCGACGCGGGCGGCTCCATCAGCGCAGAACACGGCATCGGCCTGTTGAAGCGGTCCCACCTGCACCTGAGCCGGTCGCCGGGTGAAATCGCCCTCATGCGGGAGCTCAAACGACTGTTCGATCCCCGGGGGATTCTGAACCCCGGGAAGGTGCTGCCGGACGAGGACCCCGCCACCCCTGCCCGCAAAACGCCTTGACCGGGACCCCCCGAACGGGGGCCATGCCTCATGCGCGAGCTCATCAAACTGGAGTCCACCGCCGGGACCGGCTATTTCTACACGGCCAGCAAGAACAAGAAGCTCCAGGGCGGAAAACTCGAGGTCAAGAAGTTCGACCCGAAAGTCCGCAAGCACGTTCTCTTCAAAGAGAAGAAGCTCAGCAAGTAATGCGCTGACCCCGCCCGCAGGGCAGCCCCTGATGGGGGCGACCGGAACTCCGGTGGAGGTTCGGGGGTTATCCAAGAAGCCGTTTGGGGGCGGGGCGAGGGGCTTCCAGGATGCCGGGTCTGCTTGGCGACTCGCCACGCCCGCATTCACCCCTTTTCCTGATACTCCTCCACGAACGCCATCGGGCTCTCGATCGCATTTCCCGACCGGCTTTCCTCCGGAGGTGGCGCATGCAAGCGGGCTAACGAACGCCACCGGCACGCGCGCTTTCACCTCCACTCCCTGCGGCCGGAGCCCTTCAGCGCGCCCTCGGGTTCCGACAAGCTGACTCGGTCGCACCCGACGCCGCTCCGTTGCTCAGGCGCGGCTGAGCGACTGGCATCGGCACAACCCGCGCTCGCCCCTTTCGAAAGGTCTTCCACGAATGCAGGCATGTATCGGATCGCACTCCTGTTCAGGACCGGCTTCCCCTTTCCAGGTTGGCGAATGCGAGCGGGCTGGCGAACGCCACCGGCACTCTCGCCCGAGAACTCGTGAGCGCCGGGACACGATGGCGCAATCGTTGGATGGGCATCCCCAACTGGATGCCTTTGGAACCGAGCATTGCAGCGCCAGCCGCACGCTCGGCCGCCCCGTGGCTTGGCCCCCCTCTGCTCCAACGGCCTCGCCCGGCCTCGCTCTGCCCAAACAAGGGCAAAAATGTGTTGACGGGGTGGGAATGAGACATAATCCCAAGTCGGTCACATTTGAGGCACACATGACCGCAACCCTCCTTCGGACCCCCAGTCGAGTGAACCCCATCGAGTCGCACAGGCCGACCATCAGCAAGCAGGAACTCGAATCCGTCCTCGACTGTCTCATCCACGACCAGTTGGGCCCGGGCAAAATCCTGGAGCGTTTCGAGCGGAACTTCGCCTCGGCGTTTGGGTTTGCGCACGTGAGCGCGGTCAACTCGACTGCGGCGGCGTACCACCTGGCGCTCGTCGCTCTGGGCGTGGGCGACGGGGATCTGGTCGCGATGAGTGCGCTCTCCCCGGTCGAAGCTTTCGACGCGGTTCACTACGTGCGCGCCGAGCCCGTCCTCTTGGACGTGGGCCGCGACTCGTTCCATCCAACCCCGGCCGACGTGGAGCAATTGTTCCGCACCGCCGAGCGACCCATCGCCGCTTTCATCCTCGACCACACCTTCGGCGCGCTGTCACCGATTCGGGCAATGCTCCTCTCAGAGTTGGGCACGCGCATCATCGAGGACTTCACCGGGATCGTCGGCTCCGAGGTCGACGGCGTTTTCGCCGGGAATCAGGGCCACATCTCCATCTGCGGCCTCTCCCAGCACGACCTGCTCACGACCGGCAACGGCGCGATGCTCGTGACCGGGCGCAAACCACTGCACCAGAAGCTCGTTTCCCTGCGCTACGGCGGCAAACGCAAGCCGGGTTCGGTCGCCTTCGACTACGCTCTGGCCGACTTCCAGGCCGCCCTGGGGATCGACCAGCTCTCCCGACTGGGCGACACCACCGAACGCCGTCGCAAGATCGGCCGCAGGTACCTCGAAACTCTGCGAAGCACGCGCCACGAAACGTATTTCCAACAGCCGGGCATCGATGGTTACCTTCGCTTTCCGGTCATCGTGAGCAGAAACATGGACGAGACGCTGCGCTACTTCAGCTCGCTTCAGATCGGCGCCTACCGCGCGGTCGAGATGCCGTTGCATCATCTGGCCGAACGCGCGCGACTGGAGTATCCCAACGCGGAACGGATCTACCAGAAGGCGGTCGCGGTGCCGCTGTATCCAAGTCTGACGGCCAACAATGTGGAACGAATCGCAGCTTCCCTGCGCGGCCTGCTGTAAGGCCTTCGCCTTCCGACGCTCTGTGGGGGCGTTGTGCCTCCTGCTTGCTTTGCTCACGCCGGCGCATGTCTCCTCCGAAGACGCGCCGGATGCTCCCGAGCCGCGCGCGCCGAAAACCCAAGAAAGACCCGCCCCGGCGCGCACGAGCAAGTCGAATCAGGCAACCACAGTGGCGTATCGTCGCGAAGCTCGCGTCGTCCTCGGCGACGGGCGCACCGTGCGCGGATTTGTTGTCTTCCGGGCACCGAAGCAGCTCGCCTTCGAGCATACAAGATCCGGCGTACGCTACACCAAACGCTTTCCGATCGAAGAAATGGAAAGCGTGCGCATTCGTCAGTGGCAGTCCGTGTTCGTTCGCCGCAACAAACAGGGCGAAGTGTTCCGCTTCGAGCCGCTCGAATTCGAGGTCCGGCTGAAATCGGGCGCCACGCTTTCCCGCAGCGGTTCGTTCCTGCCGTTCTTGCAGCAGTTCGGACTCGTCAACGACGACGGTCGCGTGCAGCTCTTCGCGTTTTGGATGGACCTGCGGCGCGCCGATGGGACCTGGTTCACGGGAATGCAGGGCAGCAAGCGCGCCGAGGCGCACAAGGACGTCGTGCGCATGATCGAGTTCGTGCAGCCCAAACCGAAGGAAGAAGAAGAGGGCGAGTAGCCGAGGACACGCCGGACCCGGCTGGCTTTTTGCGTGATTGTTTGCGGCACTCCGCGGCGATGGTCGTGGCCTTGACGGCTCCGTGGACCGGAGCAGATTCAATCGTGCAGCGGATTTTGCGGCGACAGGGGTACCATCTCTTGGCCTTCGCGGCGGTGGGCACAGGGCTCGACCTCTTCGTGGGTACGTTTGCCGCGCATCAGAACCAGATCTGGGGACTGTCCGCGCGTGGATGGACACTCTTCTCCTGGGTGGCGGGCTTTCTGTTCCAGACTTGGATCGTCCTGATTTGGCGCCTCGAGTACCACTACCGGTGGGGGACTTCAGTATTTGGTTCGGCTGCGTTCACGGTTCACCGCGTCGGGTTCGTCTTCTTGGGCGCGGGCCGATTTCTCGCACTCATCCCGATCGCTCTGTCCACTGCCGGAACGCTGAGGGTGCCGCGCCCGCTGACGACAACGCTCATCGTCCTTTCCACGCCTGCGATTGTCTGGGGGCTGTACTCCGTGGTCCGCTACTTCGGACTCAACCGCGCTTTTGGCGCCGATCACTTCGACCCGGATTGTCGACAAAGGCCGCTCGAGAATAGGGGGGTCTTTCGCTACATCCCAAACGGCATGTACACGATCGTACTGTTACTCGTCTACCATCCGGGACTCGCCGCGCACAGCACGCCGGCTTTGGTAGCGGGACTCGCGCACCATCTTCTGGTTTGGTGTCACTACTTCTGTACTGAGAAGCCGGACATGCAGCTCATCTATGGCAACCGTCCCGCCGGCTGATCCGATCGTCCGGTCTGCAAAAGCCACTTTATCTCCCGGGCCCGTTTGGCAGCCTGGAAAAAATGAGCGCCCCAGCCCACCCCATCGAGATCCCCTCTATCGTTCTCGAACGCGTCCGTGCGCTCTGGCAGCACAAAGACTTGGCCCTGGGAATACGCGGTATCGACGCCCAGCACGTTTGGCTGGTGGCGCTGGTGCTGCACCTGGAGTGGCTGCTGCACCACGAACCCGAGTCCGTGTCCGCCAACTTTCGCCGGATCGTCGAAGAAGCAAAAGACTACGCCCTTCGTCACTTTGAAGCCGAGGAGCGGCTCTTTCACGAGTTCCACTTCACCGAAGAAGACCGCCACATCAAGACGCACCGCAGCTTCGCCGATGCTGTCGCCAGGCTGGCATCGGAGACGAACGTGGAGACATCCGCGGAGGCAGAGAAGCTCCAGAAGCTGCTTCGCGACTGGTTGATCTTGCACATACGTGGAGAAGACCGCAAGTACGGCGATTTCTTTCGGCGTCGGAAGCTGCTGGATGAAGCCAACCGCTTTTTCGATGCACAGAATGCGGACGGGCACCTGGTATCCACCGATCGAATGGAACTCCTTGCGCTCGTCTCGAAAAAGCAGGACCTCATTGAGTGCACCACACCAGAAGTCCTGCACGAAATCGCTTCGATCTGGAACCGACTGAACCTGCGCATCGGCGTTCCGCTTATCGACATCCAGCACGTTTGGTTGATCAAGATGATCGTGGACATGGACGAGGCCATGAACGAGTCTCCGCTGACACGCGAGGCCGTGCTCGCGCAAACGATCGCCGAAGCCATAGACTACATCTCCGTTCACTTCCGCACCGAGGAGGCTCTCATGGAAGTCATCGGTTTTGAGACGGCAGCGGCTCACAAGCAGCAGCACAAGTTCTTCGAGGAGTTCGTGGCCAAGCGAAGGGAGGAATTCCAGTCCGGCAATCAGCGAGACGCCATGACGCTCGTCAACGATCTACGCGAATGGCTGACGAATCACATCGCACTGGAAGACAAGGCTTTCGTGAGCTACTACCAGGCACATAAAGAAGCGGCCCTCGATTTTTCCAAGAAGCGGATCCTGAGCGGAGAGGCGGGCATCCGCCAGAACCAGATCAGCCTGTACCAGGCCATTGTGGAAACCGGGCGACGGAACTGACCTGAAACTTCAACCCGCCGCCGCCGCGGGCACAAGGTTGTAGCCCAGCTCCAGAGCGGTTCTTTCGAGGTTGGAAAGGCGACGCGCTGCGAACCTTGCTTCGTATGCCTGCTCGCCTATGTCAACGTAGTCTTCCCCGTGCTGTAACATTCGGTAGACGAGCACAGCCAGCTTCCGGGCGGTCGCAAAGACAGCCGTCTTGCCGCCCTTTGCCCGTGCGATTTTTCGGTAGTACGCGCCGAGCGCCGTGTGAGAGCGGGCCATGGATACGGCGGACATCCGCAGAACTCCGCTGATACGGTTGGCACCCGATCCGCGGATGTTCTTGGTCGAGATCTTCTTTCCGCCCGATATTGCCATGCGGGGTGCGAGGCGGAGCCACGACACGAAATGCTTTTCAGTGGGGAAATCCGCGAGATCCAGACCAACTTCGGTCAGGATTGTCTGGGCAGCGCGGGTGCTGATGCCGTCGATGCGCGTGAGGTCCACTCCGGAGAATCTCCAGAGTCGCAACCGAGCCTGCTGCTCGTTGCGGGCGTTGATATGCTTCTCCTTCTGCGCATTGGGATGTGTGGGGATCGGCTCATCAGCAAGCTCTGGTGGACACAGGGCAGCAAGTTCGTGAGCAATTCGGCTTTCGTAGTCTGAAATCATGCGCTCGATCGTATCGAAGAGCTGAAGGGCCTGGGTAAGGTTGAAGAGGTGTTCCTCGCGCCAGTTGCCGGTCAGGTGTCGGGCGATTTCATGGAGGCTCTTCCGGCACCGCTTGTCGCGGAACCGTGCCAGGACTGTCGGATCCCTTTCCCCGGCAACTATTGCGCGCAGGATCGCCATGCCGGTGACGCCCGTGAGATCGGATACCGCGCGATGGATTTGAACGTTCATCTGATCGAGAGCTTTCTGCAGCCACTGAACAGTCCGCGAGCGTTCGGCCACCAGGTTCGCCATCTGCCTTTGGAAAGAACGGAGGCGACAGATCGAATCCGCAGGGCGAAAGGAGCCCTTGAGAAGTTGGGAAAGGGGTTCGGCGGATCACGCCGTTCCGATTCTCAAGCGCATCCTTGCTGCGTTGCGCGGGCACTTCTCGAATGCAGAGATCCGCATCCGGGCTGACGCAGGGTTCTGTTCCCCAAAGGTTTTCGATTTTCTCGACACGCAACCCCATCTGCGCTACGCAATCGGCATCGGGAAAAACCCCATTCTGAAGGGCAAAATTGAGCCCAAAATGGAACGGGTGCGCGGGCAGGCGGATCGATCCGGCACAAGCTGCAGGGTCTACGGCTCATTCCGGTATGCCCGGAACTTGGTCCCGAAAGCGGCGCATCACTTACAAGGCCGAAGTGACCAACCATGCGGCTGGAACCAAGTTCGCGGCTGCGCAGGTTCAGACTCTGATCCTGCGCCTCATCAAGATCGGCGTCCGGGTTGTTGCATCCGTGCGGCCCGTACCCAATCCCGTCGCCAGGTGCGCTTCAATCACCCACGTCCTTCACGAATTTTCGGGCCAGTGCGGTGTTACGTTCGAGCACGGAGTTCCTCAACGGTCTTTTTCCGCCGAAAGACTTCGTCAACCAAAGCTCGTGGCGGCCGCAGCGGATGATCTACCGCCTACTGAAAGCGTACGCGACTGAAGGCTTCGTCCGAACCGGCTACGAGCAGAGTGTCGCTGGTGGTGAGAGGCTGATCGGGGTCCGGCGGTATTACCATGCGGTCCCGCAGCATGTCGTGCACCCCGACCACATGCAGCCCGAAACGCTGGCGCATGTCGATGACCCTCAGGCTCTTGCCCTGCCACTCCGGCGGAACGACGACTTCGCGGATGCTGTAACCGTGCCCCATCTGGAGGTAATTGAGTAGCCCCGAGCCCATGAGCCTGCGCGCCAGGTTGTTACCGCTTTCCTGCTCCGGGAAGATGGTCTCCTCGACTCCGAGGCGTAGCATGACCCGCCTGTGTTCCAGTGAGATCACCTTCACGTACACCTCGGCCACTTTCAAGTCCTGGAGGGCCAGCGTGGAAAGGATGCTCGCGGTCAGGTTGTCCCCCGTGGAAACGATGCCGCAGTCGGCGCGCTCGGCGCCCGCCCGCTCCAGCGCCTCTTTTTGGGTTCCATCGGCCACAACAGCGCGTGAAACCTCGTTGGCAATCCGATCCACCAGCTCTTCGCGCGTGTCGACAGCCACGACTTCGTTGCCGCCGCGGTAGAGTGCGGAGGCCACGCTCGAACCGAAGTTCCCCAGACCGACGACCACAAAGCGTTTCTTCATGGGTTCCTTCCGAAACTGAAAGGCCGCGCGGAATGATTACCCAATCGAGACATCCTCACGCGCGACCCTGACAAACGTGCCCCGCTCCGTTCGCGCGGCCAGGGCAGCCGAAAAAGCCAGCGGACCGACACGCCCGATGAACATCAACACCGAAGCGATCGACTTTCCGGGCGTCGTCAGTTCCGCCGTGATCCCCATGGAGAGTCCTACCGTGTTGAAGGCGCTCACGGTCTCAAACATGATTCGCAAAAAGCGCCTCTCCGGCGCCAAAAACAGTTCGGTCGAAGTCAGGGCGAGCAGCCCCGCGGTGGTGATCCCGAAGGCGAGCACGAACAGGCCGACCGAGCGCTGCACGTTCTCCTCCGAAATAGAGCGATCGAAGATGGAGACCGTTCGGTCGCCGCGCAATCGTGACCAGGCGAGCAGGCCGATCACCGCCACGGTGGTCGTCTTGATGCCCCCGGCCATGGACCCCGGTGAACCGCCGATGGCCATGAGGAGTATCGTAAAGAAGGCGGTACGGTCGCCGACCTGAGCATAGTCAATCGTGTTGAAACCAGCCGTGCGCGCGGTCACGCTCATGAAGAACGCGTTGGCGACCTGATCTCCGGCTGCCAGTTTGCTCAGCACGCCGCGACCCTCGAACCACAGGAAAGCTGCCGCCCCCCCGACAATCAGGAGCAAAGAAACCCACAGAACCAGCTTGGAAGTCAGGAGCAGCCGCCGGCGTTCCCGTCGGAGCACGCCCCGCAACCGTCGGCCCAGATCCTGAAGCACGGCAAATCCCAGGCCGCCCACCACAATCAGCACCATCACGACCGTCAGCACGCCGGTCGAGTGGCTGTGCCGGACGAGCGAGTCCGTCCATGTGCTGAATCCAGCATTGCAGAAAGCGCTCACCGCGTGGAAGACGGCAGGCCAGAGGGCCGCACTTCCGAGTTGGGGGTACCACAGCGCGAACAGAAAGAGGGCGCCCAGAGCCTCGAAGGTCAGCGTGAGAAGCACTGTTCCGCGCACCAGCAGCCGGTAGTCGACGGACGGCGCCGAAGAACTTCGCCAGATGACCTCCTGCCTGACCGAAAGCCTTTGTCCGATGAGCAGAATCAAGAGGGACGTGAACGTAATGAACCCGATGCCACCGATCTGAACGAGGAGAAGCAGGAAAGCCTGCCCGCCCATCGTGAAGTAGGTTTGCGTATCGACGACCGTCAGCCCGGTCAGGCAGACGGCGCTCGTCGCGGTGAAAACGGCATCCACCCACGACAACTTCGGACCCGTGTACAGTCCGGGCAGAACCCGAAACCCGATGGTGCCGAAGGCGACGAGTCCCAGGAAGGAGAGCACGAATACCTGCGGCGGCGTGAGATGGGTGCCGCGGCTCTGCCAGGCCCGCCGTGTCCACTGCCCAATTCCCACCCAGGGCTTTGTCAGACGCGCCATGGGTCTTGCTCACGCCTTCAACAGCCAGGCGGCGGCCACAATCGCGCCCGTGTTGATGATGGCATGCACCGTCATGGGTGCTATCAGGCTCGGACGCATTTCACGCAGCACGGCAAGCCCGGCGCCCAGCACGGTCAGGTACGGCAGCGCGACGACCCCCTGTGGATGTAGCAGCGCAAAGACCAGGCCGGTCAGGAGCGCGGAGCCGATCCCCGCGAAGAAGTTGCGCATGAAACCGTACAGGAAGCCCCGAAACATGACTTCCTCGACGACCGGCGCCACGAGCCCCGCCAGGAAGAGGGGCAGCCAGAAGGACCGGTCCAGTTCGAACACCAGTGGGTGCGCCGCGCGTACGCCGGCTTCCGGCTCGAAGGCGGCCACCGTGAAGAGGAGCACAGCCACGGCGCCGGGGAAGATCACCGCGAAGCCCAGGAAGCCAATGAACACTTCTTTGGGGAGTGCCGCAAGACTCTCGGCGTGTACGATCATCCGCAACTGATGGCTCCCGGCTTCCCGCCAGAAGTAGCCGATCGCGATGGCAAAGGAGAGGAGCAGGCCGGCCGCGGCCACGGCCAGGCGCTGTTCCGCGGGAACAAAACCGGCGGCGAAACCCAAAACCGGAACGGATAGGAACAGGTGGATGAGAAAGGCTTCCAGAGAAGCGCGCTGAGTCTCAGGCAGAAACAATCGGCGCACCACCGGAAATCGCCGGGCGGGTTTGCGAAACAGAACGATGCCCAGCGCGATCATGTAGAGCACGAACATGCTTCCCAGCACGGCCATGACCACAGCACCCGTGGCCAGCATGCGCAGACGCATCTGGCTCTCCAGCTGATCGGCGGCGAAGTCGGCTTTGCGCCGACGCAGGAGGAGCACCCGCATGGCATCTTTGGTGGCCCCCGAAAGAAGCGGGGAAGACTCCTCGATCACCTTTCCATGCGCGAAGAACTGAACGTAGTCTCCGTAGCCCGGGGCGGACTGGAGTTCCGGCAGGGGCTGCGGAATCTGCTTCTCTCCCAGATAGTGCAGCAGGATCAGCCGATCCAACTGCCGCGGTCCCTGGAAGAAATTGCCTCGCGTATCCAACAGGTTCAAATTGCGAATGAGGGCCTGCGTATCCTGACCTCTCCCCGCGGGGTTCATGCGAACGAGGGCCACCTGATCCACCAGCACGCGGACCATGACACGGTACTGGTGAGACTCGAGGCGTTCGGTGGCCTTTCCGGGCAATCGCTCGCCGCCGGCCCGCTGGAGCACGAACGCTGCCGTGGCCAGGCCCATGAGCAGGAATATGATATTCCGCGGCGAGAAAAAGCTTGAGAGGAACGCGGTTGGCTGCTCTTCCTGCATAGCCGCGTGTCATGAAAATCACCTGCGTTCGTCACGGGAAGCCCGAATTTGTGTACCCGAGCGGAAGGGCGCGCCTGACGGCCTTCGAATTCAACGAGCTGCTCGATCGCTACGATGCCGCCGGCCTCGACTGGCCGTGGAACTTGGAACGCAACGCCAATCGCCAGTTCGTCGGCTTCAGCCTCTCGTCGGATCTCCCCCGGGCTGTCGAGACGGCGCATCTGGTTTCCGGCGCCGCGCCCGCGCAGCAGAGCGAGCTCTACCGCGAAGTCCCGCTGCCCCGCTTCCGGGTGAAGGAACGAAGGTTACCGGGCGCGCTCTTCATGGGCATCTCCCGTTTGGGTTGGTACTTGGGCACCATGCGCGGACCGGAGCTCCGTCGGGACACGATGGTCCGCGTGCAGCGGGCCGCGGACGAACTCGAAGGCCACTCGAAGGATCGAGGCCATGTCTTTCTGTACGCGCACGGGTTCTTCCTGTGGCTGCTCGGCCAAGAACTCAGGCGACGGGGATGGCAGACCCAGAAGCGCGGTCCCTACCGGTACCTCGAAGCCGCCGAATTCGTACCCGGCATTTCAAAATGAGTTGTGCGCAGCGGCGCGCCGGCGGCGCAAAGTCAGGATGTCCGCAGAAGAGCTCCGCATCGAAATACGGGACCGGATCGCCTGGCTGTGGCTCAACCGGCCGCCGCTCAACACGCTGACGCCCGATCTTCTGGAACGCCTGCGCGTGGCGCACGTGGAGCTCACCGCCAATCGGGATGTCCGCGCCATCGTGCTGGGTTCGCAGAACCAGAAGTTCTTCAGCAACGGTCTGGATCCCGAGTTCATGCTCAAGTGTACGCGCGCCGAACGCGCCGAGTACTTCCGTACCCTGATGGAAATGTCCATCGCCATGTACTCCTTTCCTAAGCTCGAGCTGGCCGCCATCGGGGGCCACGCCATGGCGGGCGGCGCGGTACTGGGTATCCTTTGCGACTTTCGCTTCATGGCCGAGGGCAAACACCGCTTCTCTTTTTCCGAAGTGCGCGTCGGACTTACCATTCCCGGAAGCATCCTGGGCATCCTGGAAGGAGTCGTGGGGCCGCAGCACCTGAGGGATGCTGCCATGCTCGGGGAACTCTTTCGCCCGGAGGAAGCGTTTCGGATTGGCCTCGTGGACCGCGTCGTCCCACCGGATGAGCTGCACGAGCAGGCGGAACGCTACATCAAGAGCCTTTTCGAAATCCCGCAGGCCGGAATGACCCTTGTCAAAGAGGACATGCGCGCTGCGCGTCTGGCCAACCTCCGTCGCATCGAAGACCTGACGAAGCTCGAACCTTTCCTCGAAGGTAACTTTGAGGAAGGGATGCGGGCCGTTCTGGAACGTCGGCGCCCGCGCTTCGTCGAATGAGTCACGCCTGAGGAGGGCCCCGCCACGCGGCTGCGGCACGCCGATGCACGGCACGTCGATGCGAGGCACTCACCGGACAGTGCGACGGACCATCGACTCGAAACAGCGACGCACCGAAGCGCCTCCCGTTTGCGCACGCAGGTAGTCGCGCAGGCGCTGCTCGGCGGCGGTTGGCGCGCGGCCCCGCACGATGGCTTCCAATCCCAGGCGGACGCGCGCGGCCGCCACGAAGAGCGCCGCTTCAAGCACCGGACCGGTCGCGGAAACGTACGGCTCATCAAGTTGCATTTCGCCGGGATCGGAGCGACAGATCGAACAAGGACCATCCTTGCCGCAACCGTACGCGGAACGAACGTGACGGGCCGACTCGTCGGCCCACCGACCGTACGCGAGGTCCACTCCGATGGGAGCTCCGAAGCGGGCCTCGGCCCCTTCACGAGTCAACGCGCCCGCGCGGCCGTCCCCGCGGATCCGCCGCAACGCTTCGAGCAACCGACCATCCCAAACGGCGTGGAGCTTGCGTTTGCGCCCAAGCAGGCGCGCCACACGATCGTTTCCGCCGCGGTCGCAGCGGTAGCCGCAGTGCAGAGGCTGGTGAACATCGGCGGCCACGTGGATCCACAGGGCGAGCGCCAGACTCACACGAGCTCCTTCGGCACTCTTCGGCAGCATCGACCGCAGTTCGTCCTCCAGAAAAACCAGCGCCCGAACCGCATCACCACGGCGCGCAGGTCGCCGCTTTTCGTATGACCCTCCGTCCAAGTTCACGAAGTGCGACGGGCCGAAGCAGCGGCCGCCCCGGTAGCGCAACCGATCAGCGTCGATGCCCGTTTCGAGAGTCCGCACGTCCACGAGGAACGGCTCCAGCCGGCGCCGAACATCGTCGGGGAGCCCGAGCGCAGCCTGTGTCTCCACGACGCGGTGGCGCCGCCGGTCCCAGGCTCCAGCAGGAGAGGTCCAGAGTGAGAAAAACAGGGCGGTCGAAATCACCGCCAACACGGGCAAGCGCCTGAGGAGAGGGCCATGCATGTTTTGCTTAACCTCCACATTGCCTCCGTCAGCCAGCGGCACCGGCAAGCGAAAGAATCCGCTCCACGAGATTCTCAAATCCATCCGGACCGGGACGGAGGACCGGTCGGAACACGCGCGCCTTTCGCAGAGCGGCGCGAATCGCGCGCGGCCCGGGCCGGTGAATATCGTCGAGGTACGGAAAACCGGCCACCCTCTGGAGGTATTGGGCCAGGTGCGCATGCACGGGCAGTCGCGTGGGTACGAGGAGCACGGGGACATCGAGGTACCAAGCTTCCATCAGCAGCATGCCGAAATGGGTCACACACAGTTGGGAGTTGGCCAAAAGATGCACGAGCCGCATTCGGGGAAGGGGCGCGTCTCCCGAGCAGCCGACAATCGGATTCGACCAACCGGATCCCCGCAGCAGGCGGGTCCGCCACTGGGCTTCGGTTCGAGTGGGGGCGTACAGCAGCAGATGCCGGCCGCGACCTCTCGTGGTCCGGCGAACGTCCTCCCCGATGAGGGCGTTTTCCAAAGCCGTCACCAGTGGGACGGCGGGATGGGGCAGCGAGTCGTGAAAGAAGTAACGATCCGCCACGATGCCACGCGCCGCGCATTGGTTGTCGAGGGCCAGTACCGGAGCATCCACCGGTAGTTCACGGACGTCGAGGTCTCGCGCGTCCACCAGCACCACGTCTGCAGCCTTCAGTTGTTCGCGCAGCTCCTGGGCCACATGAGGCGACGACACGGGAACCAGGTCCACCGAGGCGCCGCGGGCCTGGAGCAGTTCGCTGAGAAGGCGCCCGCGTACGAGATGACCCGACCCGTACTCCGGTCCGGTTCCGACGACGAGGGCCACCCTCCGAGTCACGTTTGCGCTCGCGCGCGTCCGAGAGCCGCCAGTTGAGGCACGGCGCGAACCGGTCGGCTCTGGCGGGCCAGCTTGGGAAAGACCCGTTGCTCGACGTGCGCGTTGGCTGCAAACAGGTCGGGTCGCTTCCGCCACAGCTCCAACAGCGCGCGTGTATCCGCCTGCGGCCCGAGTTCGCGATACAGACGACGCACGACGCTCAGGTCCGCGGGCGTGTCCACGGTAACCCTGGGCAGCGGCGAGCCCGACACGGTCAACTCGTGCTCTGGATGCAACACGACGAACGACTCGGGGTTGTGCTTGATATGCAGGCTCACGTGTTCGCGGTACTCGGGTCGTTCGTCCGCTGACTCACGCAGAAGCGCCTCCGTGCGGAAGGCCTCCACGGCCACACCGAGCGGAAGGTTGTGAAATGATAACAAGTCGGCGCCGCTGGCTTTGAGCTCCTCGATCGTTTGGGCGGCCACCAACGGGTCGGTGAAGGGATTGTCGCCCGTCGCCCGCACCACCAGGTCCACTCCAAAGTGCACGGCCGCCTGTCGGTAGCGCTCGCGCACGTCCAGTTCGCTTCCCCCGAAGGCATCGACGCCGTGTGCCCGACAGAAATCCCAGAGCGCGGCGTCCGACTCGGGCACCAGCAACCGGACGACATCCACGCCGGCAACCCGGCTCAGGCGGCGGTAGAGGTGAAGGATCAGAGCCACATCCCCCGGCTCCGGCAGGCCCGCGTAGATCTTTCCCGGAAGTCGCTCGGAATTGCTCCGGGCCTGGATGAACAAACCTACGCGTGCGGACATGGTACCTTATCGGTAGAAAGGGGCGCGCCCTGAGGTGGCCGGCTTTCCGGGTTCAGGCATTCCAGGTGAACCACTCGTCGCAGCCCTCGCAATTCATGGGGATCTCCGCGTGATCCCCACGCATAGAAGCGGCGTGGTGGCCTGCCGTTGCCTGGAGAAAGGCACGAACGCAACCCGGCCCGCCCGGCAGACCGAAGGGGCCTTCTCCGAAGGGGTCCTGTTTGCACAGGGGGATGCGCCCCTCCGCGGTAACGTAAAGGTCCCGCGCCAGGTGCCGGCAGTAGTCGCGCACCAGTGGAGTGAGGTCCGAGACGCGTCGTTCTTCCACGCGCCCGATGTAGGAGTTGAACTTGTTCAGAAGCGGCCGTACGCACGGCGACGGTTCGAAGCGATCGAAGAAGGCCTGGATCTCGTCGTCTGCGTCCCGGATCTTCAGCATCTCCGCGTACAGTTGAAAGGGACGCTGGGCTTCCGAGAGGGCTTCGATTCCCGCGAGGTTCCTCATTACGCCGGGAAGGATGTCCGCACCCAGAAGCCGCAGCGACCGATCGTTCTTGAGGCTGGGCAGGCGGACGATGAAACGGAGCCGGTCGACGCCTGTGGCCGCGGAAAGCTCGCGCGCAACGCTTGAGTCCAATGTCGTACCGTACGTTTCGACGAACACTTCCCGCACGCCTCCGCAGGTGAGAGCGCGACGGACCCATTTCTGCCAGTCCGGTCGCAGCAGCGGATCCCCCTGCCCGCCAAAACAGATGGTAGCGTCGCCTGCCAAACCTTCGTCTTCGATCTCCGCGAAGAGGGCCTCCAGTACTGTGTCCGCGAGGTCCACCTGTGTGCGTGCCCGGCGCGGCGCGGGCCCGTAGATGGGCGTGGCCGGCGAACGCGAAGTGAGTTCCACTTCGAAGTACGAAGGAAACGGTCGCAGCAACTCGGGATGCGCGGCAATCAGGGTTTCGAGGTCGGAGAACGTGGCGTCCGGTTTGGCCCGCAAGAGGCCGTGCGCGAGACGCCGGGAGCGGGCGGTGGCAGTGGTAAGGTCCATGCGGTACTGTCTCAGATCCGGCAGGCGATAGATCAGCTCGACATCGATCTCGTTGATGTTTGCCAGGACGTAGTCGCGCGGTGCAGTTTTCGGTTCGGGAGGAAGCAGAGCGATGAACTCGGAACTCAACAGGTCGGGCGCAAGACCCGGCGGTGTGTTTTCGGCAAAGGAGTACTGTGCCAGGTACCGAAAGTGCCGCTGCCGCACTTCTTCGAACAGGTTGGCGTCGAGCATCGGGAACAGGTCCGTGCAGAGTGCAACACTGTCCTGGTCGGAGGAAAGGCAGCGCGAACGGATCTGCCGCAAACAGGAATACACGTCTCCGTCGAGTTGGGACGCGTTGTGGAGGGGCCCGTTGCTGTAGATGGGAACGCCGGGGAAAACGCGGTCGAGCCTGCGTAGTGCGGCCTGCGTGAGGAGTTGGTCGGCCGCCGCATCAGCCGAACTCTGCGCGACGAAGACGGCGCGGACTTCGGCCTCACTTGATTTCGACAATGGCGATTTCCTTTTTCTGGCGTTCGATCCAGCGGTGAAACTCCTGCTCCTCCTTTTCGAGCATGACCCGGCCCTGGATCAACCTACGCACGTTTTCGAATGGCGTGGGGCGACGACCCACCAATTGAATGATGTAGTACCGCCCGGCTTCCACAAAGACCGGTGAAACCTGCCCGGCCCCCATTTGATAGAGCATCCCCGCCAGGCGATTGTTGTTGCGGGCCAATTCGTGCAGAGGCTCGTAGCCGTTGTAGCCGCCTGCGGCCGCGAGGCGGGACCGGTTTTCCGGATGTGTTTGGGCAACCCGCGCAAAGGAGCGCGGGTTGCGCGAAAGGGAGGTATGCACATCGCGGGCCACGGAAGCGATGCGACGCTCGTCGGCTGCGCTGCGCGGCACGAAAACGATCTCCCGCCACGCGACTTCCATGCCCACTTTGTCGCGGTTCTTTCTATAGAAAGACTCCAACTCCTCTTTGGTCGGCGGGGCCGCCTGAACCTTGAGCTGAATGATCTGCCGCTTCTGGATCTGGTAGGGCATGTCTTCGAGCCAAACCCGGTACGGCATCCCGGCCTGCTTCTCGACCAATTTCTGAAACTCTTCGTCGGAAGTGACGCCCGCGGCTTCCTTGCGCCGCGAGATCTCGTGTTCGATACGGGCGTCTGTGACCAGCAGCGATTCTTTGGTCGCTTCCAGTCTAACGATGGCGCGCTTGATCAGCTCCTCCACGGGATCGCGGGCATCCTCAGGTACGAGCCGGGCCTTCTGGAGGTACTTGAGGGTCCCCTTCATCTGCTCGATGTCCAGTTCGGTGATGGCAATGTCCCCGACAACGTAGCGCACGCGATTGACGACCT
The DNA here is from genome assembly GCA_964585735.1 of uncultured Leptospiraceae bacterium. Taxonomy (GTDB): domain Bacteria; phylum Spirochaetota; class Leptospiria; order Leptospirales; family Leptonemataceae; genus CAZPFB01. Next base: position 75,077 of record CAZPFB010000002.1, on the reverse strand, counting down.
CTCCTGCGGCTTTTTCTTCGCCCTTCTTGCCTGCGTTCTTGTTGCCCTTCCCCGCCTTCTTGGCCGCCACCGCTTTCCCCGCGGCGGCTTTGCCACCGGCGGTCTTGGTGTTCCCCTTCTTGGCATCAGCTGTCTTGGTCGGTGCGGGCTCGGGTTCTTCTTTGCGCTCACGTCCCTCACGGCGCGCGGGGCTCGAACACTGGAAGAGCAGCACCCCCGCGAAAATGAAAACGCGCCATCCGCCTGCCATGGCAAGCCCTCGTCCGCTCTCGACTCCGGATTCACGCCGCCACATGCGAGCCTCCCGTGCCCTCTTCCGAAAGACAGGCGACGCCCTCCCTGATAAAGGAGGCGAACAGCTCGTCCAGCTCGCGCGCGCTCTGTGCACGGATGGCGCGCGCGCGCAGTTCCACGGCGCCCTCGAAGCCGACCAGGTAGCGAGCCGCGTGTTTTCGAAACAGCACGGCGCCATTGTAGTGGTAGTCATCCATCATGGCAAGGTGTTCCCGGGCGGTTCCGATCACTTCGGTGGGCAGGAGCTCACTTCGATCTCGGCCGGCGAAGATCCAGGGATTGCCGATGGCGCCGCGACCGACCAGCACACCATCGACGCCGGTCTCCTGCATCCGAAAGCGCGCGTCCTCCACCGTGGCGATGTCCCCGTTTCCGAGCACGGGGATCCGCGCCCGCGCCTTGATTTCGCCGATGGCTCCCCAATCCGCCGTGCCAGCGTAGGCCTGATCCCGGGTGCGACCGTGAACCGAAAGCAGAGACGCGCCCGATTCCTCCAGGACGTGGGCCACCTCGAGGTAGTTGCGACTGCGCTTCTCCCAGCCCAGGCGGATTTTGGCCGTCACGGGGACGTCCAAATCCCGGGCGAGAGCCTCCACGACCCGACCGGCGGCCTTGGGATCGCGGAGCATGCCTGCGCCCGCGCCACGCTGCGCAATCCGCGAACAAGAGCAGCCCATGTTCACGTCCACGACGTCCGCTCCCAGGTCACGCGCCACGCGACCGGCTTCCAGCAGAGTCGAGAAATCGGCGCCGTAGATCTGAAAGAGGATCGGTCGCTCGGCTTCGTGGAATCGCAGTAGTTCCACGGCGCTCGGCCTGCGCGCTGCGAGCAGTTCAGCATTAACGAACTCCGTGAATGCAAAACCCGCGCCCATGCGACGGCAGAGTAACCGGTACGGCAGGTCGCTGATTCCCGCCATCGGAGAAAGAAACACTCGACCCTGAATCGGAATGGGCCCGATGTGAAAGGACGGTTCCAGTTCAGCCTCCGCTGTAGTGCCGGTCCGTCATTTCGTAGAACTGTCGGAACAGGTAGGCCGAATCGTGCGGACCGGGGCTGGCTTCCGGATGGTACTGAACGCACATGAGGTTTCGCTCCGGAGAGGCGAAGCCCTCCACTGTCTGGTCGTTCAGATTCACGTGCGTCAGGTGCGTGCCGGCCGCCGGGTTGCGTTCGATGGCAAAGCCGTGGTTCTGCGACGTGATCTCGACGCGCCCCGTGGCAAAATTCTTGACCGGCTGGTTTCCGCCGCGGTGCCCGAACTTCAGTTTGTACGAAGGATGCCCGTCGGCCAGTCCGATCAGCTGGTGCCCCAAGCAGATGCCGAAGCATGGTTTGCGGGCCTCGACGATTTGACGTGCGGAAGCAATCGCGTGCGCGAGCGGCTGCGGATCTCCCGGTCCGTTGGAGAGGAAGAACGCGTGGTAACCCTCGCGCATGAGATCCGGAGCAGATGCGTCGGCCGGGAAGACGTCCACTGCGAAGCCGGCCTCATCGAGCAAACGCAGGATGCTGGTCTTCACTCCGTAGTCGAAGACGGCCACGCGGTACTTCTTGCCTACGTGGTTTCCGTAGCTGTACTTCTCCCGTGTGGTCACGACCGAGGCCAGATCGCTGCCGGTCATCTCGGGCTGCGCGCGCACCTCTTCGAGGAGGGCGGGTTCGAAAGCGGCCCGCATGAAGATTCCGCCGCGCATGGCACCTCTGTTGCGCAGCTCCAACACCAGCCGGCGCGTGTCGATGCCTTCCATGCCGGGAACTTTGTACTCGTTTAGGAAATCACCCAGGTTGCCTTTGGCCGTGAAGTTGCTCGGCCGAGGAACGTACTCCTTCACGATGAAGCCCGCGGCCTGGATCCGCGAGGACTCCATCAGGTCCGGATTCACGCCGTAGTTCCCGATCATCGGGTAGGTCATGGTGACGATCTGGCGGCAGTAGGAAGGATCCGTCAGGATCTCCTGGTATCCGGTCATGGAGGTGTTGAAGCAAACTTCGCCGAAAGCGCTTGCCCGGTAGCCAAAGGAGCGGCCCCGATAGTACGAACCATTCTCCAGAACGAGGATGGCAGGCTCACCCCAAGCGGCCATACGCCATGCTCGAAAGGATGGCCCTGGTGGTCAACCGGAGCACAAAGCCAAGCCTCTTCATGCGGCAGCCCGCATTCACGTCGCGGTAGGGCTACGACAAGCAAGTGAAGTCGCCGCGGCGCCGCTCCCCCCGTTCAGGCGCGGCCGACCAGCATCAATCGCCACCGGACGCAACCACCACCTCCAAAGCTCTTGTCTTCTTGTCTTCTTGTCTTCGACCGCAATCGGGTCCAGGATCGCATTCGGTTGCGGATCAGCTTTTTCCTTTGGAGGCTGCGAACGCGCACTTGCTTCAGGACCGCCAGCGGCACGCGCGCTCTCAGCGGCCGATGAATGCGGGACCAAGAGTACACCGGCGCTCGAGACCTGGTAGCGCGCGGCGAGAGTCCGATTACTCATCGCACCGCTCCTTCTTCCTTCGGAAACGGCCGCTCACCGCGCCCTCGGGCTGCGACAACGCGGCGTAGTCGAGATGGGAAACGCGCCGTCGTTCAGGCGCGGCCGACCAGCGCGAATCGCCACCGGACGCAACCACCCTTTTTCCAAAGCTCTTATCCTCTTGTCTCCGATGCGATCGAGTTCATGACCTCGTTGGCGTCCGGATCAGCTTTCCTGTGGCAGGTGCAAATGCCCGCGTGGGTTTCAGGAGGGCCGGCGGCGCATCCAGCTACCAGCGAAATCGATAAGTCACGCGAACACCTTCACGAGCGCCTCCGAGGTCCACGTCCCAGCCGGATTTTTCCGCGAGGGCTGCGCGCGCGGGCCCTGGCTGTGCGGAAGCGATTCCGCCACCCGGGTGAAAGAGCACAGCGTCCAGCACGACCCAGACGTACAGAAGACCGGCACCCGCCACTGCACGGCGATAGCGCCCACCCCACAGCGCCACGTCGGCCTGCGCCACCTGGTAGGCCGCGAAGTACGCAGTAGAGAGAGTCGCGTTCTGAAGTTCAGGGATCGGCACGCCTGTCAGCGGGTCGTTGAAGCGCGCGAAGGTGGCCTGCGCTTCGCGATAGCTGTTGCGGTATCCCCCGGCGAGCAGAGCGACCACGGCAAACGAAGACCCGTACACAAACCCGAGACCTCGCCTCCCGGTGCGCCACTGGCCGAGCCCCGGCAGGAGCGCCGACCACAGACCCGCAGAGAGCGGGCCGACCTGAGTTCCGGGTTCCGTTGTGGGGGCAGGATCACTCCTGGTTTCCGGCTCGCGTTTGACTTCCGGCTCGCGTTTGACTTCCGGCTCGCGTTTGACT
>CAZPFB010000002.1:0-71345 GCA_964585735.1 uncultured Leptospiraceae bacterium | reverse complement strand
GTTTGACTTCCGGCTCGCGTTTGACTTCCGGCTCGCGTTTGACTTCCGGCTCGCGCTTGACTTCCGGCACCACGACTGTGGCGACGGGGCCGAGTTCCCGGCGGGCAACACCTTCGCCTGGCGGGGGTGCCTGCTTTCTCTGCGGCTCGGGCGTTCGGCTCGGCGCTAACTCGGCCACCCGCGGCGTTGTGGCGGCCGACCGCTCGGCCGATGGCGCGGCCGGCTGTTCCTGCGACTTCGCGGGAGGAGCCGGGGTCGAGTATACGATTCGCCGAATGCGGTGCTTGGAGTAAACGCGCGTCCGGGCGCGGATTTGAAAGCGAACCACGCGACGGTCCTGCCCGACGACCCTGCCCCGGAGTACGCGACCGTCGCGCAGCACCATCGTGTCTCCAGGGATGCTCGAAGATGCGAACAGGACGAGGGCCGCGACCACCGACGCCACGCGCCTCATACACAGCCTGCGGCCCGGGGGCTTGCCTGCCTTGCTCAAAATCGGAAATCCACGGTCACGACGCCCTGCTCCGAGACTCTGCCGGGTGAATTGCCCGCCACCGGAACAACGGCCACGCCGAGCCCTTCGAATTCCACGCCGGACGCCATGCTGCCGCCACCGCCACCCGTGCCGCCGGCTCCAGGATGAAAGAGCCAAGCATCGGCTGCGGCCCAAAGGTACAGGCCCACGGCGGAATAGAGGGCCAGGCGATGCGCGTAATACTTACGATCCATATACGAACGGGCTTCCGCAAACTGAAGGTTGTAGGCCATCATCGTGACCGGATTCGCAAGTTCGGTGGGCGTGGGCACCGCCGAACGACCCATCAAAGCCGAGCTCGTGAGCGTTTCGGCGGAGTACGGATTGCCCGTATTTTCGTAAACGCGCTTTGCATTGAGGTATTCGCGCCTGGTGTCGTACGCGGCAAACGCCGCCGCTGAAAAGAGAAACCCGTACAGCAGAGCTTCCGGGCGACGTCCCGACTTCCACTGGCCCAGGCCGGGAAACGCCGCGCTCCAGGTGACAGCTCCCAGTCGGTCCGTCTCCACCCGGCCGCGTCCGAACTGATCGGGATGACCGAAGTAGGCGTCGGCCAGGTTGATGAGATAGACGGTCCCGAAGAGCAGGCCCGCCTTGCGGTAGTTGGTGTACTGGCGATCCACGGCCGCACGCTGGTCCTCGAAAACATTGCTGTACGCGGCCTGCGCAGCCGGTTCCGCCAACGTCTGCGGACTCGGAACGACCGAAACGCCAAGGCCCGCAGAGATGAGGCCGCTCTGCGAGAAGGGATTGTTGAGTTGTTCGTAGTCGCGCAGCGAGTTACGATAGAGGCGACCGCCCTCGTAGACGAGAAACAACGAACCCGCACCGAGCGCTGCGTACGTACCCGCGGTGCTCTTACGCCCCGAGAACCACTGACCCACGCCCGGGAAGATGGCCGAGTACGCAAGGGCACGCAGCGGAGAGATCTCTGCCGTCGTGGACCTGGGCTCGCTTTCCTTCTTGCGCATGACCACCTGGGGTTCCTGCGTCTTCTTCTCGTTCTTGGAATCGTCGCCGCGGCGGGTGACGACGGCGGCCTTCCGGTTCTTTTCGGCTTCGGCCTGCTTGCGATCTTCTTCGGTCTTGTTGGTTCTCTCGGCCTGAGCGCGGCGGTTTTCCTCTTCCGCGCGCTTGCGTTCCGCCTCGGCCTGCTTGCGCTCCTCTTCAGCCTTCTTCAATCGTTCGGCTTCGGCCTTTCGTTCGTCCTCTTCGCGTTGTTTGCGCTGGGCCTCTTCCTGTTTGCGCTGCTCTTCGGCGCGTCGGCGTTCGGCTTCTTCTCGTCCGATTCGGGCATTCTCTTCCCGGCGACGTTCTTCGGCCACGCGGCGTTCGCGTTCGGCCGCCCGCGCTCTTTCGGCCGCTTCGCGCTTCTTACGCTCTTCGTCCGCCTGCTTGGAAGAACCGTACACCACGCGACGGATGGTATCCTTGGAAATGGGACGGACCCCTGTGGCAGTTCGCAAATACAGCGTGTTCCGATTCTGACGGACGACGGCCCCTTCCACGGCGGCTCCGCTTCGCAGATAGACGGTATCTGCGAAGAGACCCGCCGAGCCGAGACTCGCGGCCAGGGTGAATGTGGCAATGGAGGTCTTCAGGCTCGACATGGGGCTTGCGGGGCGCCGGCCGCGGCTCCTCCCTGAGGAAACCACGCTCCCGGTCGCCTTTTCAACAAAAATATCGCCATTCGGTAGACGTGAGCCACAGTCCTTTCGTTCAGGGTTTGCCATGGATTCCCTGCGTTTCCTGGCTTTTGTGGCCATCTGCGGCCTTTTCGTGGTGATCCTCCTCAACAACCGCGCCCTCCATCGTGCCCGCCGAAGGCTCGCCGAGCCCCATTCCGAGGCTCTCTCCCAACAACGGTTGCCCATCTCTCTTCTGCACTACCTGGCGCCGCTGTTGGTCGTGACACTGGGTTTTCTGGGAAAACCATGGGCGCTCTGGTCGGCTGCGATCGGCCTGGGGGTGTCGATCGGACCGGGCAACATGTGGGTCTGGCACAGGCTCGACCGCGCAGGACTGCCTCGGGAATTCCGCAGACTTCAGCTGATCGCGCAGGTCCTGCTTCAGCTCCTGCTCGGCGCCTGGATCGGCTGGCGGCTGTGGGTTCAGCTCCCCGATTGATAGCGCCAGTGATCCTCGGCGTACGGGGGAAACTCGAACTCCTCTTGGAACAGCTTTCGCGCGGGCAGGGTCGGCTTGCCCTTGGGCGGCAGGCGCGGGCGGTCGCGGAAAATGTGAACGAGTCCCGGGAAGCGCGCACGGCAGTTTGCCAGCGGTGAATCCGGCGCGACCGAGCCCACCGCGGCTCCGCCGGCCGTCTTGCCCGACGGGGGCGGCCCGGGCGGTTGGTTGAACAGCTCGGGGACGTCGGCAACCAGACGGCATCGTAACTCTGCCGATTGAATCTGCGTGAAAGCCTTGCGCGCCGCGTCCGCCTGGCCCGCTGCTGCGCTGCAGCGCGCCAGGAAGTACAGGCCGGCTTCTCCGGCGGCGTGGCGTTGCAACGAGGCGAGTGTTCGTGCGCCCGGTTCCGCCATGCACGCGGTCCCTGCCTGGAGCGCGACCATCTCGGGACGGAAGTAGCGCTCAACGGGAATCCGATCGGGCCCCAGGAGCTTGATGGCCTCCGCGTGCAGACCCAAATGCAGATAGAGGAGCAGGAGTTCCAGCAACACCGCGTCGTCCAGCTTGCGTGACACGGAAGCTTCCAGCGCGCGCACGGCTTCTGGCTGCGAGACGGCTTTGAGAGAGAGAACCAGACCGAGATTCGCCAGGAGCGCCGGATCCTTCGGCCTCGAAAGGGAGGCGCGACTGAATCGTTCGAGCGCGGCGTCGAACTTCCCCTGGCGCAGCAGCCTCCGCCCTTCCCTGGATTGGAGGTCGAGGTCCACACAGGCCGGGACAGCGAACCAACAGGCCAGAGCGATCAGGATGCTTCGCGATAGACGCGCCATGTGGTCTCCACGAGAGTCACGGGGTCGGAATGCTCTGCCTTCCAGCCGAGGAGTTGCTCGGCCAAACGGGCCGACGAAACGAGGGCCGGCGGGTCACCGGCGCGACGCCCCGACGTGACGTGCGGAATGGCCCGACCGGTGACACGCCGGGCCACTTCGAGCATCTCCAGAACGGTGACGCCATTGCCTGCGCCGAGATTCACCGTGAGGTCGCGGTCGTTGCTGCGGATGTAGTCCATAGACAGAAGGTGAGCGCGACTCAAGTCCGAGACGTGAATGTAGTCACGCACACAACTGCCGTCTCTCGTTTCGTAGTCCGTACCGAACACTTCGATCTGGGGCCGCGAACCGGAGGCCGCCTCCATGAGGATCGGCAGCAGGTTCTGCGGGTTCGTCTCCAGGCCCCTCACGCGACCGCTGGGGTCATAGCCGGCCGCGTTGAAATAGCGCAGCGCGGCAAAGCGCAGACCCCGGAGGCGGGAAAACCAGGCCAGATTCTGCTCGATGCAAAGCTTAGTGAATCCATAGTAATTTTCGGGTACGCAGGGATGCTCTTCGTCGAGGGGAATGTAGCGCGGAGCGCCGTAGACGGCCGCGCTCGAACTGAAGACGAGGTGCCGACAGCCGCGGCGGATCATCGTCTCGAGCAGGTGCAGGGTTCCCCTGATGTTGTTGTCGGAGTACGCTTCGGGGACGAGCATGGATTCGCCCGCGGCTTTGGAAGCGGCAAAGTGAAAGACGGTGTCCGGCTCGAAATCGAAGAAGGCGGCCAGGGCTCGGGGATCCCGGACGTCGCCCTCCAGGAAATGAAAGCCCGCGCCCTGATCCAGGGTATTCGTCCGGCTGCCGGCGACCAGGCTGTCTAGCACGAGCACTTCGTGTCCCCGGTCGAGGAGATCCCGTGTCACGTGGGCTCCAATGTAGCCGGCGCCTCCGGTCACCCCTATGCGCATTTTTTCTTGCCGTTTTCCCCAAGCCCCGCGAGCATCGCCGGTACGACCGGCGGGACACAGAATACCGCGATCGGGCGCCCGAATGGGCGTCAATGCAAAATCCACTCACAGACACAAGGGTCCATCCATGTCCGACGAAAGAGCATCTCTCATCGTAGTCAGCAAAGCAAAAGAGTACATCAAGAGCCAGGGCTGCATCGTCAGCGCAGACGCCATCGGCGAACTCAACAATCAGGTCTATCGGCTGCTGGACGAAGCCGTCAAACGGACGAAGGACAACAAGCGCACCACCCTGCGCCCGTACGACTTCTGACCCGCGGACCCGCAGCGGGTCGCACCAAGAAGACAAATGCCAGCGGGAGTGAAGGTCTACAAGTGGCCCCACCATGAGGAGCCCACGGAAGGATCCGTCCGCAAGGAGATGGAGCAGTTCGGCTTCTCTGTCTACGACCTGCAGACCATCCCGCCCTGGTTCCACAGGAGCAGGCACGCCCACGACTACGACGAGATCCGGGGCGCGGTGAGCGGCGTCACCACGTTCCACTTTGACGATGGTCCCGTTACCATCGAAGCCGGTGACATCCTCGTGATACCGGGTGGCATCCCGCACGAAGTGCGGTCGCACAACGGCCAGGCCTTTTCGGCGTACAAGGGATCGATGAGCGGGCAGCGCAGCGTGACCGAGTTGGGAGACGGCAAAGGCAGCCTCGAAGATCTCGCGCGTCAAAGTTCGGCGCATTGATCGGAGCCCGAGCCTGAATCTGGTCTTTCTCGATCTCGACGGAACCCTGGAGGACAGTCGCCACGACATGGTCGCGGCGGCCAACCGCTCGCGCCAGAAATGGGCGCTGCCGGAGTTGGCCTTCGAGGCGCTGGAGCCGCACGTGATGAAGGGCATGGATCACCTGTACCGGTATTGCTTCCCGGAACTCTGGCAGGGGGCGGGCGAACGCGTTTCGCCGGAAGACATGGCCAGGGTCTACGCGGACGAGTACGGCTCGCACATTGCCGACGAGACCGTCGCCTACGACGGCATCCCGGAAGCGTTGCGGGAACTCGCCGGGATGGCTCGCCTGATTGTCTACACCAACAAACCCGAAGCCCTTTCGCGCCAGCTCTTGGCGGCGCTCCGACTGGACTCGTACGTTTCGCAGGTCATCGGGTGCGATACCTACCCACAGACCAAGCCGGCCCAGGAGCCGATGCAGGCCGCCGCGAAGAATGAGGGATTCACGCCCGGCAATAACGCGGCTCTGTTCTTGGGAGACAGCCAGGCGGACATGCTGGCCGCGCGGGAATTCGGCGCGCACGCCATTTGGTGCGGCTGGGGATACTACGCGGTAGCTCCTACCAATCCACCACCCGATTCCACGGTCCGGACTCCGGAGGAGGTCGTTGCGATCGCGCAACGAGTATTGTTCGTCTAATCTACCGGCGGGAAAACCGCGGGACGAAAGGATGCAGGTCCGAATGAAAGAGAACGCCATCCGCATGGAAATCGAAAGGCACAACAGCACGGCCATCGTGCGGCTGGAGGGCCGGCTCGTGCTCGGCTACCTCCGGGACGTGGAACTGCGCACCTCTGCGCTCATCGAAGAGGGCTTCCAGAACCTGATCTTCAACCTGCGCGACGTCGCGCACATTGGTTCGAGCGGCCTGGGGCTTCTCCTGAGCATTCGCAACCGCCTGGAGTCCTCGGGCGGCAAACTCGTGCTCTCGGACATCTCGAGGGCCTGCCGCGAGTCGCTCGAACTCACGCGCATGAATGAGATCTTCGTCGTGAAGGCAAACGACGAGGAAGCCCTGTTGGCCGTGAGCGGCTGACACCACGCGCGCCAACGTCGGTCCGGTCCCGACGGCGTCGGCTGCTGTGAACAGGACAGGGACTGCGGAACTGGTGTCCTCCACAACCGACGCAGCCCTGGCGTGCTTCTACCATTCACTTCACTCGAAGGCCGGAGGGGACTGCGGGCAGGAAGCCTGAAAATCCTATAGCAAGGAAAATAGTTGACCCCTCTTTGTCAGAAGAAGACAAAGCGACTGGGGTCAGCACAGCGTGAATGTCAAGCATTGGTCTGCCTGCCTGGTCGGGATCCTGGTTGTGTTCGGGATGATGCTCTATGCCGATCCCCCGCCGGACTTCACGGGCACAGTCGCGGATGTGGCTGATTCCATTGTGGATCCACTCACATACCACAAGTCGAATCCCAAAGATGTCCGGTTGATTCGACGGCAGGGGGATCTCCGCTTCATTGCGCCCGTCACCGGAGGTTTCACCCGCATCAGTCAGCGCCTCAATCTGGAAACGGTCATGGCCTACTGCTATCATCGTTTCGGAACGCCGGCCATTCCGGGTTGGGAGGAAAGTGAGCACAACCGGAACGGAAGGCTGGACCCGCGTATCCTGAAGGGCCTGATCGAGGATCTGTATCCCCGCGGAAGGTGGTTTGGCAGCTACGAGGCACGCCAGCTCTACCGCATATACCAGGGCTTTGCCCGACAGTTTGCCGTCATGGCCATCCACCTGCACCACAATCCGGAACTCTGGAATCGTGTGCGCCGCCTCCAAATGCAGGCACTGCAGCGGAAGGCGGAAGCCTCACCGACAATCCTGATTCTCTACCCCGGCGAATATCAGAAGATCCGACTGCCCAAGTGCGCAACCATCCAGGACGAAAATCAGTGTCGCCTGGTCAACATGCAGATCGCGCTTTTCTTGGCGCGGCGCAAGCTTGATGGGACATTGCCGATCGTGTTTGCGGCAGGCCAACGCGCGTATAGGGATTTTGACGGCGCTTTCCTGACGGCCAATGCCGCAGAGTTGCGCACTGCGACGGCGCTGCAGGGCGGGCTGTGAAGGGACTCTTTCATGGTCAGGGGGATCAGCTGAACTTGCCTTCTTCTTCACACGCTGGCTCTGCATTGGGCGCAGACCGGGAGGGCTTTTCCGGCTCTGAAAACGCCACAACCGTCGTGGCGTCATGAGGCCGTCGGCGAGACGGCCGGTACCATCATCATTCGAAAGGCATTTCATCAAAGCATGGACCTGGACGAAGCCGCGCGGCTTCCGAAGCTCGTCTGCCATGTCACCAGGGTTCGGAGTGTGAAGTCACATGCTCGTGACATTCGCGTGCAGTACGAGGTCGAGTGTGCGCGAGGCAGCGGATTTGCCGGCGCCAGCGTTTTTGCCCACCAGGAAGTGGGTCTGTATTCGATCATTGCAAGGGATGACAAAGGGCGAGCGCTTTACGGGCGTCTCCGGTACGGTCCCCGTTTCTCGCGATAGAAACGCGATCGTGGACGCCGCGCATCGCTCAAGGCGGACAAGATACTCGTGGTGGGTCGGCTTGCTCTTTCAAGACACACGGGTCTGTTCGCCAGCTACCGAGCGGAGCAAGTCAAGAACCGCCGCCACCCCTGGATACGTTTCGTTTCCCGGAGCGATTCCGGTGCCGAACGCGCGATTCTGCAACGCTAACCATGGAGCTTTCTCTTGGCTACGAGCCGGGCCGATCTGCTCTCTCGCACGAACTGGGGCAGAGGGTGCTGGAATTGCGCACAGTCATTGGGACCATCGTGGAGGGAATGGGCCGTTCCGGCCTTCGGCGCAGGAATCGAAGGCGGTGGCCCGGCGCAGAATACCAGCGCGAATGTCAGCGCCCCGGTCCAAGTCCAGCGCATTACAGTAGCCATGGAAGTGAGCGGGGAGAATTCGGCTTGGCAAGGTCTTTTGGGCAACGGAATGATCTTCTGGTCAGACCACCGCTCGTCGGAGTGCAGGAGGAGTGAAGTGAAAGGTAGACATACGCTTGTCATCAGCCTGATTCTACTATTGGGCAACGGAGCTTCCCGTGGCGCTCCCCCGGATCCCCTATACACGAAAGTCGTAGCGCTCGGCACGGCCCGGGGAGATCGAAACGCATCCCTCCGGATTGTCCAAGAAGCCCTTGCGCTGCACAAGAAGGGGCAGCTCGCGAAGGCAGAGACCAAGTGGTTCGAGGCAGCCCGAGCCGACCCGTCCTGGTGGAAACCCGTTTACAACCTCGGCTGCGTTCGGTCGCTCCAAGGGCGGCCCGACGAGGCGGTGGCGCTCCTGCGTGAGGCTCTCAGGCGCGGTAGATTCTTGGGCGGCCACGAATACCTGAACGTATCGTCGGGGATGGAGGACGGTGATCTCATCACGTATCTCTACACGGACTCAGACCTCCGCCCCATCCGCCAATCACACGCGTTTCGCTCGTTTCTGCGCACCGATCTGGGCCAGACCGAATTCGCTTCCCTCAAAGGGAAAAGAATCCGTTGCTCGCTGACCTCCGAATCGGCACGGGGCGGGCAAATGGATCGGGAACGTCGTCTGAAGCCCGGAGACCCGGGTGTCGTGTATCGAGCGGACTACGACCTCTCATTTGCTTCAGGGGGTGTCGTCCAGGGCACGTACACGCGGGGCGGAGGTCAGCATCGTGTGAAGATGAAGCGAGGTCGGTGGGCGGTGATAGACGGATCCCTGTATTTGCTGTTTGAACACCAATACACGAACTATCCGTGCGGAGACCCCGCGAACTGCTCCGTTCCCGACCCGTTCGCAGAAGTGAATGTCATGAAGAGCATGCGTGAAGTCCGAGAGCGCTTCCCGGAGTGCGGGCCATGAGAAGAATTCAACCAGCAGAGTTCCGGAGGTTGTTGCAGTTGTTGCCTGCCAAGAGTGCCGCGGCTTGGGCCGCGGTCTGGTTGCTCCTGTGCTTGTCGTGCGGGCGCTCGACCTTGGAGGAGGCGCGTCGGCTCGGCGGCCGCAAGGGAGATCGGGTGCGCGCGGAAGCCCTGGCAAAGGGAGCCTTCGTCGTACACACGAAGAACAAAGACTATGCCCGCGCGGAACGACTGTGGCTGGAGACCGCGGCGGCCGATCCATCATGGTGGAAGCCGTACTACCAGCTCGCCTGCATTCACGCCCTCACGGGCAGAAAACTTGAAGCCATCGAACTGTTGAGACTTGCCCTCAAAGTGGAGAAATCGCCTCAGATGATCTCGTGGATGAGGTCCGACAGCGACCTGACTGCGTTGCGCCAAATGCCGGAGTTCGGGACACTCCTGTCCTCCGGGGAAGGTGAGCGGCCGGTCGCGTTGCCTGCCGCCCTGGTGGGCAACTGGACGGGGGCAACGACTGCCTGGATTGGGTTGCTGCCGGCGCCCTACAACACGTACCGACCGGTGGAGTACCAATCCCTGGCAATTTCCGGCGATGGACAGTTCCGAATCTCCGGCACGTCCGGGAGGATGCTTGGCACTTGGAGTGGCAACGGTAGCGAAGCATCGTTCTCCCTCAGCGAATCAGAGGAGGAGGTTCGCGTGGTGGGCGGCAACAAAACTGGCGGGAAGCGTTCGATCAACCGCAAGTCGACGTTTCGCTACTCCCTCCAGAAAGTCGCGCACGAGGGCAAGACCGTCGAACTGCTCTGCGTCGAGTGGACTGATGAAGACTATGCAAGCCCAACGGGTGGGAAACGGGAGTGCTACAGCCGGGAACAAGGGTAGGGACGGACGCATGCCCGCACCTCGTGAATTCGACAAAGGAAACAAAAGCTGGTGACCATTCAGAGAACCTACTCTCCCCAACCTGCCTGTACGGCCATGTGCATAGCGAATGCCTGCATCCTCGCACTGTCGCTTGGCTCCCTGATGTGCGGGAAGAAGGCGCCCCCTGCCCGGGCACAGTTCTTCGTCGTGTCCGCGGAGGTCCGCACCGTGCTCAACGCGCGGGCCCAGCCCTCGACGGAAGCGGCCGTACTGTTCACTTTGCGCAGCGGAGAGATCGTCGAAGGCCATGCATCAGGAGAACGGACGGGAGGCCAACACACCTGGGTGGCGATCGTCAAGGACGGGCGCGTGGCGTGGGTGGCCAAGAACTACGTCGAAGGCCCCTTCTCCCGCGACAGAGCCACGGCCCGCGGCAAAGAACTCCACGGCGTACAAGAGGCAAAACGCCTGGCCGGCGGTTGGTGCCGCCCGGGTGGTTCCGACTGCCTGTCCGACCTCGTGATACAGCAGGCCAAAGGAACCTGCTCGATCGAAGTTCGGGGTCCGGTTACAGCTCGGTATGAAGCCCTGAAGTGCTCCTGCCTCGATGGGACCTGTACCTTCAAGGGTGGTGTCACGGAGTTTGTGTTTGCATTTACCTCAAAGGACGACCTTGAAGTGATGTCTTCCACTGAGTCGGGTGGTGAGCGGGTCAAAGGCACGTTCCACCCCGCGGCCACTATCTCGGTCGGTGAAAAGTATCATAGAGTTCCCAAGTATTGAGGGCCAACGGCCGGTTCTGTCTTCACCCCGCATGCGCGCGTTGGAATCCGCCTTCACAGAATGTGGACGGCGCAGCCGTTCCAGAGCCTGCGTCGCAGTTCATTGTAGGCGGTCTCCCCGGCCGCTCCGCGGACCTGATTCCACAGAATGCGGATCATGGCCGGGTCAAAGGGCGGGAGGACTCCAGTCAATTCCTCGAGGGTGACCGAGTCCCTGCGCTCACGTGGCGATCCCCCGCCGGGAATGCGCGCGCAATCCGAAATCACGCGGTCCAGGAATCTCCCGACCCCCAAACCTCCGGCCAGAACGTCCATGTGGAGATCGAGCGTTAGATCGAAGTATCCAGATGGACAACCGGTGTTTATCCAAAGGCCGTAGGTACTGCGCAACGTCAGAGCGACGGTTCCGTCCACTTGGCCCACGGGCGGTGCGATGCGCGGCCAGCCCATGTGCCTTTCTGGAATCGCCTGAATCTTCCCTCTCGGGAAAGCGGCCTGCAACTGGCTCGTGACGTTCGTCAGAAGCAAGTCCGCGCTCGAAGGTGCAGGGACGGTCCGTTTCTCTCCTGGGGCATGGATGGAGGAAGGCAGAAAGAGCACCGCGATCTTCGGGCTCATCATGCTTTCTCTGGGCGGACAGCTCGGCTTGATGTGCGTGCCGCCCGCGCAGGATGAGCTGACCGACAGGACGCAAAGTGGGCCGAGGATCCCGAAGACGAGGGTCCCAATTCGACTCTCCCTGAAAGACAATCGCGCGCGCACGCTGCTCACTGCGCTCCCAGATGCGGGAATTTCGTCGAGGATTCTGCGGGAGGGTCCGCCGGGCCGCACGACGCGCAAAACTGCACCCTGGTGCTTCAGTCGGCTGTCTCCGCGGCCGTGATCTCCCCTCGACCCAGGCGAACGACGCCCTCGGTCGTGTGCACCCACAGGCCCGTTTCGTCCTGATGCACGACTGCCCCCGTGACCTTGCGACCATCGGTCAGGGTGAATCGGTCGAGGATTCCGTAGTGGGCACGCAGGTCTGGGAGCGACTTCAGGTTCGCCTCCGCGGCTCGCTTGAGGAGCCGCTCGAGCAGGCGCTTCTTGGACGTACCCAGGGCCGCCGTGAGGGCTTCAGCGGAAGGAGCGCGGCGCGCGGCGTCGAAGACGTCCGACGAAACGGAAGGAAGCTCCGACACCATTCTTGCGAGAGGTTTGAGCTGGAAGGCGGCAGCCCGATGGCGATCGAGGACGGAAAGATTCCCATGAACTCGGGATGATTCCCGACGTTCGAAACTACCTCTTTCGGCCGCGCGTCGAAAGAAGTCGGCCGAAAAGGCGAATGCCTGCTTGGTTTCACCCCTTTGCCCGGCCGCTACCACAAAAGGCCGCGGTTTCTCCTTCGTCAGTTGCCTGGCGAGAGCGGCCGACCGACCGGCGAAGCGGAGTTTCCCGAAGAGCCTGCCGTAGTCCACGAACAGCGAGGCCGAACCGAGCAGGACGAAAAGGGTCTGCCCCGGAGGACCGAATCCGCCCTGGGAAAAGTACAGAATCCCCTCAGGGGACTTCACGATCAGGTGACCGACGGTGAATTGAAGCGCGTCACCCCCGCTCACAGTTGCTTCGAAACTGCACTGCGCGCATTCCAACCCCACGTGTCCCGTGCGGACCGCGCGGACCAGAACCGATCCGAAACTCTGCAAACCGACCGTGGTGCCGGACCGCGTTTGCAGGAGGACGGACCCGCGCCCGCCAGCCCGAACGGCTTGTCCGACCTCGACGAAAGCGCCGACCGACAGGGGTCGCGTTCCACCTTTGTCCGCGACCGAGACATCCTCAGCTTGCAGCACGAGGAGGGCGTCAGAGGCTCCGGCGGGAGCAGACACCGAAGCAACCGTCCCTGTAAAGATCAGGGAGAGCGTCCCGACGATTCGAAACATTTGCGGCATGTCACCAAAAGGAACGGAGGTCCAATCTGTCAACAAAGACGAATCATTCCCAAGGTCACTTCTTCCGAGCGGCCCGGATGACCGCGAGCACTTCCGGCCCTCCCGGCCGGCGCGCCAGATTTTCCAGAACATGTTCGTTCCGGTCGAGGAAGCGCAGGTTGGCGCCACGGGCGATCAGAAGCTGGACCACCGCGACGCTCGGTTGGTACGCGTCCAACGCTTCGCGGAGCGGGGACCAGCCGGAGGGAGGGCCGTCCACCCTGGCGCCCGCATCGAGAAGCAGGCGAACGGCCGCAGCCTCGCCCTGCGCGGCGACGAGACTCAAAGGACAGGTGTAGTACTCGCTTGCGCAGCCGATATTCGGGTCCGCACCGGCCGCGAGGGCGGAGGCAATGTCTTCCCGATTCCTACGCCGGATGCCAAGGACCAATCGGTCCTCCGCGGACAATACGGCTCCCCATTTCTTCAGCGCGGCAGACACCGCTCGGGACCTTGCAACAGCCAGTGGCGAAAAAGAAAGCCAATCCGGTCCGACCGATCGCCCCCTTGGATTCGCACCCAAGGAAAGCAACAGACGAACCATGCGTTCTGTGTCCTCGCTCACGGCGAACATGAGCGGCGTGCCGGTGCGGGGCGTATCCTTCTCCAGTTCGGCGCCGCGACTGAGCAGGAGGCGCACCATCGGTTCGTCCTGGTTCTCAATCGCCAGATGCAGGGCGGTCTTGGGGTCACAGTGCTGGGAAGCCTCGGTGTAGGCGCGTATGTTGGCGCCGCCATCCAGCAGGATCGGTACGATCTGGAGCCGCCGCATCGATACCGCCCCCAAAAAGTGATCCGCGAAACCGCAAAACGAACCCTGTATTTCAAGCAGTGGATTGGCGCCGCGCTGCAGCAGGAGTTTGACGACTTCGGGATGATCGCCGCCGATCGCCGCAGCGAGTGGCCCGAATCCGAAGCGATCCCGGTGATTGACGAGCGCACCGGCATCCAGCAGCAGGCGGACCAAGGGGACATGCCCCATTTCGGAAGCCGCCATCAGGAGTCCTTCCCCGGACGGGCCGGCGGCGCGGACCGAGGCGCCTCCGGCGATCAGGTCGCGCACCAGAGCCGGATTGTTTGCACGCACGGCAAAGAAGAGTTGCTCATGAACGGAAAACTTGGCGCCACGCTGCTCAAACAGCCGGCGGCACTCCTGATCCCCCCATTCCGCCAAGCGCAGGGTATGAGGAACGCCCTCGCGATCGCGTCCGTGCGGATTCGCACCGCGCTCGAGGGCCCGGCGCACATCAGCCGCCCGACGTTGGGTCAGCCCTGCCAGGAGTTGCGCCTCGGGTGTCTCCTCCCTTCCCCGGAATGAGAAGCAACCCGCCAAGATTGTAAGGGCGACCGCTACGACAGCCGCCCGAAGCGCCGATACACGGCGCCCCCCAACTACCGCCAAAGGCTTGGATGAAAGCGCAGGCATTCTGTTCTGTGGGGGCCCGGCGCAACCGAAGGCCAGTGCGAATGTCAGCACCGCAACCCAAGTCCAGCGACAGGTGAGCGGGGAGAATTCAGCACTGCAAGTTTATTGAGGACCTTTTCACGCACGGTACTTCAATGTTGGACGCAATTTTAGACGGCTCGTTCGGCTACATTGTTCACTTTCTGCAAAGTGATCCGCACCAAGAAAAATGGACGGGATCACTTCAGAACGAACTCGGAGAAGCAGACCTCCTCCTCACTCGGTTGCGTGCATGCATTGCTCGGCAGACCGATAGTCCGAAGTGAACGTCGCGCGATCAACTGAGGGGCTACATCTTGGGAAGCTGACTGATTTCGATGTCCGCTTCCACCCTCTTTCGGGTCGCGTCGGGAGCCGCCTCCGTGCTCCCGACCGCAAGACAGCCCGCTTACTTCTTCTGCAGCTCTTCGTCAATCACGGCCACGAACTCTTCGAGAGGCTGCGCTCCCGAAAGCATGCGACCGTTGATGAAGAAGGCGGGGGTTCCGTTCACACCCACCGAACGGCCTTCTTCGAGATCTTTCTGGATCTCGGCGGTCATGGCCGGGTCCTGTATGCACGCGCGGAATTTGCCGGAGTCAGCGCCCATTTTCACGGCGCGGCGCTCCAGGCCCGCTTCCGTCGTAATGTCGGCGGCACGCGATTCCTCGAACATCAGGCTGAAGTATTTCCAGTAGAGGTCCGGGTTCTGCTTGTAGACGCAGTTGGCGGCGCGGTGCATCTCCATGCTGCCGGGTTGGAACGGTGAGTCCTTGATCACCCAGCGCAGCTTGTTTCCGTACTTCTTGTGGAGTTCGTCTGCCGTCCCGCGCACGCGTCGGCAGTAGCCGCAACGAAAGTCGGTGAATTCGACCACGGTGACTTTTGCCTGATCGGCCTTGGTGGCCGGTTCGCCTTCGACATCGATCTTGGCCAGTTTGCGGACCTGATTGACCTCATAACCGTACTTGGTCCGCAGGCGGGCAAACTCTTCGGAAAAGACGGCGCGCTGACGTTCCTGACGCAGGAAGAAGGCTATCCGATCTCTCAGCTCGGGCAGGGACTCTTTGCCAATTTGCCCCTGCGCTTTCAGTTCCGCGTACTTGGCGGCGATCTCGCCTTCGGTAGGAGCCGTGACCGCTCCGCTGAGCTTGCGCGAGTACTCTTCCGGCTTCATCTTTTGGGACTCGGCTTCGAGCTCAAAGAGTCGCTTGGAAGCGGCATTCTTGAGCGCGCCCAGGATCTGCTCTTCGTACTGCGACCGGATTTCCTGGTACTGGTCGGGCATCTTCTCTTTCAGATAGGCCTCATCGAGCTTCTTGCCGCCGACGGTGATGGACGGACCGGACGGACGGCAGGCGGGCAGAGCAAACAGGACAATCAGGGCGGCCGGCGCAAGTGCGCGGCGAAGGAAAAGGTGATTCATGGACACAAGTTACCGAACCGGCCCCTTTTAGCCGGCAAAAATCAACCGGAGCGCTCGTTTTCCCAGGACTCGTGCAGGACGCGCATGAACGACTCGACCGCCGAGCGCACGTTCGCGGCCGACCACTCCCGCCGCGCCTCGAGGTTCTCCTGAACCCGGTGCACCACGGCGCGGATGAAGGAGGTTCGTTCCGCGCGCGAGGAAACGTCCAGCACCTCCATGGTCAGGTGGCGCGCTTCCAGTTCCGCGCGCAGGGCCGAGGCGATGAGCCCGACGGCGTCCTCTACGCTGAGCTGGAGGCCCTGCACCAGGACGGCAGCGGCCCCCTGGACCAACCGGGACTGACGCGGACTGAGGCTCACGCGACTTAAGGCGTCCGCTGTCGATCATGTGTCAAGACAAGCGTGAGCCTGCAGGGGGGGTGACTCCGTCCTTGACACGCGCGCCGGTACCGGGCACGGCTGACCGATGCGCATTTCGGTGCTACGGGCCGTCCAGGACGCAGCGGCGGGAACGAAGGCCCTTCTGTTTTCGCCGTTCGACTTCTCGCGGTGGATTCATTGGGGTTTCTCCGCCTGGCTCATCAGCCTGACGGAGGGCGGCGGCGGACTGCAACTCCCCGCCAACTTCTTGGACTTCGGAAGCCCGAGCGCGGACGCCCAAAAGTGGTTCGAAGACGCGATGCGTGGCGTGGCCCGCTTCGCCTGGGAAGATTGGGCGGTCGCCATTGTGGCGGGGGCGGCGGTGGCGCTGATTCTTCTCCTCATCTTCACGTGGCTTTCCACTCAGGGTCGCTTCCTGCTCATCGACCAGGTGGTCCGTCGGCGAGAGGACGTCGTTCGGCCGTGGCGGGAATACCGCGCCGAGGCACTTTCGCAGACCCTGTGGCGGGTCGCGCTGGGATTCGTAATGCTGGCGCTGGCGGGCGGCCTTGCGGTGATGGTGCTGGCTCGCTGGGTACTCCCGCTGCTGGTAGAACGCGGTATCTTTCCCGCGGCGCTGCTGCTTGGCTTGGACAAACTCCCCCTCGGTCAGTTTGCCGCCGGCGCCTCCCTGCTTCTTCTTGCCGTACTCGCGGTCACGGTGCTGCTCACTTTCCTCGACGACTTCGTGGCGCCACTCATGTGGAAACAGCGGCTGGGCACCGGAACTGCGCTTGCGCAGGTGATGACGCTCGTCGCTCAAAGGCCGTTTTCGTTTTTCGTATTCCTGGTTCTCAAGGTGCTTCTCGCCTTCGGCCTGAGCATTGCCATCCTCCTGGCCGGCGTGCTCACCTGTTGCATGGGTCTGATCCTGCTCGTGCTGCCTTTCGTCGGCGCGGTCGTCCTTCTGCCGATGACGGTCTTCTTTCGACTCTTTGCCGTACATTTTCTCCGGCAGTTCGGAAGCGACTTCGACGTCTTCGCCGGTCTGGTGGACCAGACAGCGGATGTTCCTGGCGTCGACACAACGCCCTTCGCGACCGGCCAACCGGACCCCGAGAATCCCTACTCGCCGGTACGGTGACCTCGACCTGTGAGCTGACCTCAGGGTTCTTCGGGTCGGAGACTGTCCGCGGTGCGCTCGATCAACTGTTGAGGACCGTCGCCTTCGACTTCGTACCAAAACGCGCGCAGGTAGACCTGGTGACCGTGGCCATGGTAGCCGAGTACGGCAAAGCGCACTGCGTGAGAACTGTAGCGCCCCGTCCCCCAAATTGTGTGCCGCGAGAAACCGTGTCGCGTGGGCAGGACACGCTCACCCAAGGTGCGACGGTCCTCCAGCGTCTCGTAATCGGCGAGAGCCAACCGCGCCACCGCGCGAGCATCCGGCTGAAGCGGCCCCGTCACGAGCGCGAAGCGCAGCACCCCCACCCGGGAGCGCGCGGTGAAGGCGGTGCCGTGGTTTTCGCTCACCGTCCAGGATGCGGGCGCAGAGAACAGAAGGCCGGGCCCCCGCCACTGCCACTCCACGAAGTCCCCTGAGGCGCCGCGCGTCGTCGCTTCCCCACCGGCACCAGCCGCGCCGCTTGCCCTACGACCGCGTCGAGGACCGGCATCGACATCCGGGCCCGCGTGCATAGGAAGAGGGAGCCCAACGAACAGCATGGCGACAGGGAGCGCCACCTGGAGCAGGCTTCTACCCCGGCTTCGAAAAGCGCAGGCGACCGGCCCACCACAACGGCCCGGTTCGGCCACCCGCCAACAGCCGTCGTCGGCGCCCTCGCCCTCGCCGCAGCCGGGAGCGCCGAAGGCGCCCCCGGCCCGCGAGGCTTTCAGACCCCGCGCATGGCGCGCAGCGCGCACGCTTCGGCCACGACCCGGCCGCCGAGAAAACGCCACACGGGCATCAGGTCGATGCCGGTAGCGGCAACACCCGTTGCCGAGTCCCCGATGTTCATGGCGGTGGCTGCCGACGGCAGGAAGCTCTTCACTTTGTCGGCGATGGGACCCGTGTGTCCTTTTACCTGATCGACGTAGCCGCCCAGAGGAGCGGTAAACTGACCGAGCACGCCGCTGGCCTGTTGGAGCGCGTCACTGCCCACGACACTCGAGAACTTCGAGTCCATGTCTCCTTTGCGGCTGGACAGGAGTTTCTGCACCAGGTTGGCGCCGCCTTCGACGAGGTTATCCGTGAAGGGCAGAGCGACTTCGGCAACGGCATAGAAGATGGCCAGTTCCTGCCCCGCGGGAGTCTCGCGGAACATGCCGATCTTCTCTCCAATTCCACCCGGATACATCTTGTGGATCATGTAGGCCAAACCGGCCGCCTTCAGGGCCGCGTCCGTTGCCTGTTGGGGATCCGACTCGAACGTGCGTTTGGCTTCCCCTTTGCTCCCACCAAAAAGGCCGAGCAGGTTCTTCACGCCCGAATACACGCCGAGGCCGGCATCGGCCATGTCCAACTTGTCCGCCACCCAGATGGCGCGCTTCATGTCATCCCCGGCCGCCAGAGCGCGGGCTTTTTCCAGCACGGCGGGATCCCCGCCGGCGATTCGGCCCACCGCTCCTTCCAGGTTATTGTAGAAAACGAAGCTGGGTCCGCCGGGGACAACGCCGAAGATGGTGCTCACCAGTTTGACTGTGAGGTCGTCGCTTTTGAATTCACCGAGTACGGATTCCACTGTTTTGTCTGCCATTGCTTCCTTCCTTAACGCGTTGAGTTCTGCGGGGTGATGAGGCGCGCGCAGCGCAGCCCGAGAGATCGCCCGACCCCGCGCGGACAGGAGGCAAGGAAACACCGCGAAGACGGCTTGTCAAGCGATTCGCGCATTCTGGAAGGATGAAGTGGCCGACACCCCCTCGACATGCGGAAGTCTCGACGCACCCCTCGTATCGACTGCGAGGGAGACCCCAAAGCTGGACATCTTGGTCTCTGATGCACGTCAGAACGTCTATTGCGAAATCGCAGGTTCCGCGGGTGGAGGCAAGGCGAAGGGGGTCGCCGCGGTAGCGCGTGCCACGCTTCCAACGGAACGCAAACTTCGACGTCCCGGCGTGCTTCTCTCTGCCCTGTCAGCACCAATCAGCGCCAGCGCATCAAAGCCCGGAAAGGCATGCGCCTGCAGTCGTGCAAAGTGTAATACTATCGAACAACTATGCTACACAACTTTTTATTGCGATAAACCACTTGTCACGCATAGGGCACGCGCCGAAGTTGGCCCTCTTCAAATTCTGCGACGCAAACGGAAAAACCCAGAATATTCGCGCCGCAGGGGAGCGTAGAAGATGAGAAAATACAGAAAGATGTTATCGTCGAAAAGACCCCCTTGGGGCGCGCTGTTCACCGGCAAGCGCACCTGGGCTGCGATCAGCGGCCAAATGTTCCTTGCGACCGTCCTGGGGTGCAGCCTTTTCCAGCCGGACTCGCAGTCCGGACCCCCGTTGTTGGCTGGCGTTGCGCTCGCCGCTCCCATTGTCACTTCCGGCTCGCCCACCGGTGGTTCAGCTCCGACAACCTCGGCGTCGCAGTCGCAGTTCATCAGAGCGGTCACTGGAGGAACGGTTACTTTGGGAGAAGAGTTGGTCCTGACGATTCCCCCCAACTCCATGGATCGAGATCGCGTGATCACTGTGGAGCGCTTGGGCGAGGTCCCCAGCGGGTACGCAGATGGCTATCAGTACTACGGCCAGGCATACAGGATGCTGCCAGACGGTACTACGTTTGACCCGGGCAACCCGGCACGCTTGGAGCTGATCTACAATAGCGCACAGCTGGCGGCTCAGGGGCGAAACCCGGCTACTCTTTCGCTCTTTTCGTTTGACCCAGGTCTTGGTCGCTATGTGGCCTCTGCCTCATACGTGAGTGCAACAACAGGAAAGCTTGTCGCAGCCTTGGAGCACTTCACCGACTACATGCCGGCAGCGCTTCCTTCGCTACCCATGAATACGGCACCGACAACGCCCACGTTAGGCGCTCTCCCCGCTGGTGGCCTCCGCGCCGGTGCCCCTGTGCTCCTGCGCACGAGGGCCTTCGACAGCAACGGAGTAGCCGGAGTGCAGCTGTTCTATCGCACGTACAACGGAGCGCCCCCTTTCCCGTTTGCTGCCGACCCCGGACTCCAGAGTGTGTGGATGCAGCAGCACCCGGCCTACCCGGGTGTGCCCGCTACCGATGTATGGTACTATGTTGTACCCGCGAGCGCAACGACGGCGGCACCGGGCTGGGCGATCGAGTACTGCATGGTGGCCTACGACAATCTCGGCACGCCAAGCGCTGCGGGCGGGAGCCCGGGGGCCTGCGTACCGGTCACGCAAAGCTTTGTCCGCCGTCTCAATACTGGCTTTGGCCTTCAGGTCGTAACGGCGCCCGGCAGCTTCACGGCAGGGCAGAGGTTCTACGTGACTCTGCTCGGTCGGGATACGCTCGGAACCAACTTCCCGATCTATACGGACGAGCAGTCGTCGCTGCCCACAGTCGTTCCTTCTTGGTCCAGCGATCCTGCCGGAGCCGTACCGCTGCCGCTCGCACTCGGATCGTTTTCCTTTGGTGGCCCGGGAAATACCAACAACGTCCTTTTCGAGGCCCGCGGGATCCTGAATCCCTTAAGCCCGGACGGCCCCGCAACGACCCTGACAGGGTACGTAGGGGTTCAGATTGGAGCCACGCCGATCGCCACTACGGCCATCTCTGTTTCTGCAGGTCCTGTAACAGGTCTTGAGATCCTCGACCCCCTCGATGCAGTGGTGAATGCTACGGTTCAGGCGGCTACGGAAGGCAGCTCGGTGCAATTCGACGTCCGTGGTGTGGACGGACCGGGCAACAGGATCGCGATCCTACCGCAACAGCTATTGGGCCAGGGGGGCTGGACGGTGAGCCCGGACAGCAGCGCAGGCCCCGCAGCCACTGCGCCAGGAACGATTACCAACATCGTCGGCTGCCCGCCCGGTTGTCCGCCTCTTGCTCCGGAAAGTTCCGGTTTCTGGGACACTCTGGATGTTGTCGGTCACGTGCGGGTTCTGATCAGCTTCGCGGGGAAAACCGCGTCTGCAATCTACAACGTGGCCGCGCGCGCGCTGACTGCACCTGAAGGGCCTTATATCTCAGGCGCTCCGTACCACTTTGCCAACGAATCGTGGTCACCCTCGCTCGTTTTCGTGGGACCGGTGCTCCACCTCACCTACACGCACCAGAATAATTGGGCGTCCCCGTACACCAGCACTTCCTCCGGCTACGGTTACGAAATCCGTGACCACTACTTGCCCGCTGGGGGCGGGCGGCCTGACGCTGGCACATCCGATGGAATTGCCAATGCCCTCAACCACCAAGTTGGCTCTGGGCAAACCTTTCTCGCCACCGATGGGACAAACGCCTATGTGACCTATACTGACACTGCCTGGAATGCAGACCTCGAACAGGTCCGCTTGAAGAAGCTCAACTATGCTGGCGGTCAGTGGGCCAATGTCCCCGCTGGAGCCGGACCATCGTCGCTCAACCTGAATACGGGAAGACCCGCAACGAACCCTACGATGGCGTTCGTCGGTTCAGATCTGTGGATCACTTGGACGGAGAACAACGGAACGGGCAACTTCCAAGTTGTCGTGAAGTGCTACTGCTCGGGTGCATGGCAGCTCAAAGCAACATCCTTGAACCGCCTTCCGACAAACAATGCCCAGCATGCGCGAATCGTCGACGCGGGCGGTTTGCCCATGGTCATTTGGAGGGAACTCGATGGCACCAGCTGGCAGCTATATGCCAAGGTCTTCAATGGCGCCTGGAGCTCCGAAACATCCTTGAATGTCTCGGGTGTCCTAAACGCTGGCACGGTCGACGCAGCGGGTAGCGGATCCGGTCTGACCATCACCTGGCGGGAAACCGACGCAACCACGCAGAACGCGTATGTGCGACGCTATTCCGGTGGTCCGGCCGGAACCTGGAGCGCTCCGTTCGGAGCGGGACCGCTGAACAGCGACACCAGCTTTGGCGCTTTCGGAATCGAAGGCAGCCCCGAGATTGCGCTCGATGCGGCGGGTCGACCGTACGTCCTCATTACGGAGGGCTTTGGCTCCACGAGGACCACAACCCTGCGCCACTACAACCCGGCTCTGGCCTCTTGGCGCACCGACGCACAGGTCAACTCGCCCGGGAAGTTCATCTACCGTGCTGACCTTGCCATCTACGGTTCGGCGGTGCATGTTGCGTTCGGGGAGTATCCCTCTGGACAGAACAGCGCGATGGCCTACCGAGTATACAAATAGAAAGGCTTCTCGAGGGCAATCCCACAATCAGGGGTGGGATTGCCCTTCGGTTGTCAAGATCCGGTCACGACCCTTCCTAAACTTGGGGCCGATTCGGCACACCAGAATCAATTCCTGCCGTGCGTCCGCTTGCGCTCGTAGCGAAAGAAGCCCGCGTTTTCTTCGTCGCGTATCGTTTCAGCTTCGGCGCCGAAGAGTTCACGACGCAGCGCGTCGAGTTTCTGCTCGCGTTCTTCACCGGTGTAGCGGCCGAGGATTTCCTTGCGACGGGTCGAGTAGGCCTCCCCATCGCTCCAACGCCGGTTTCGCTCTTTCTCCAGAGCTTCCAGCCGATCGGCCGCGTCCGGTGAGTATCCCATTTGCTTCCACAGAGAGCGATAGACCGAGAGGCGACCCGAATCGTCGAGTTTGGCCAGGTCTTCCTGTACGGCCGAGAGAAACGCGTTCGTATACTCCTGCCTGCGCAACTCGAGTTGCCGGTCGAAGCCTTCGCCGTACGCCTTCTTGATACTCTGGTGGTAGGCGTCCAGCTTCTGCTGGAGGTCCATGTTCTTGTCGCCCGCAATCTGGCGCAGCGTGGCCCCGACCGCCCCCGACCTCTCCGAAGCGGCCCAAATGTCTTTGGCATCGCCCCCGAAGATGCCCTGTCGAAGGTCCGAGAGAAATTGCCTGCGCTGGTCGGGTGTCATCCCCGCGAGCTTCTCCTGGTTTTCACGGAAGGCTTTCTCGTAGCGATAGAGCTGCTCGGATCGGTTGAAGAGCTTTGCGGCCAGGTCTGGAAACGCGGCCGCCAGGATCTCCTGCAGGCGGTCGACCCAGGTGTCCGGGTACTTCGCCTTGAGGTAACGCATCAACTCTTCGAGCATGCGCGTCTGCACCCAGGCGTTGCCGATGTTCTTGCCGTACTTCTTTCGCAGCAGCGCCACGATCTGTTCGAGGGAGAGCTCTCCGGAGCGGACCATGGCGCCTTCGCCGATGCTCTCCATCTTGATGGAGTCCAGGACGCTCTGGTTGATGACCGGCGTCTGCACCGGGTTGCGCCGACGCGCCTGGAACTGACGCTCCACCGCATCGGGGCGATAGAGCAGCAGAAAGGAGGCGGCTGCCAGCACGAGGGCCCCAGCGCCTGCGATGATGATCTTCTTATTCATGGAATGATTCTCTCCAAAAGGATTGGCGACGAGGCTCATCAAAAAGCAACGGGGACGCCCCCCTCGGGAGACGTCCCCTGATGCTGTTACGCGCGCACCTACGTCAATCGTACGAAGCGATGTAGTGGAACGCCGCTGCGTAGAGCTCCATCTCGTCGAACAGGTCCGGGCCGACGCCAATGACGTCCAGGTGGTCCTGGATCACCACGTCGCTGGAGCTGGTCATCTGGGCCGAACTCGGATAGTTGATGCTGGTCACCTGGCCGAGCGTGGTGTTGGTGGTCAGCGTATCGAGGCACAGGAAGCACTCGGTGAATTTCAGGCGGTAGCCCATCTGCTGCGAGTTGATGCCGACCAGACCGTCATCATCGTTGCCCGAAGAATTGCCGTTGCCCTTGCCGGCCGCGCCATCGTTGTCGCAGTCGTCGGTGCAATAGCCGTCGCCATCGATGTTGTAGAACCCATTCTTCAAGATGAAGAGCGCGGGGTTCACGTCCAAGCCGGACTGCGCCGTGATGATGGAGACGTAGCGCGCGGCGTATGTGCTGGAAACCGGGTAGGTGTTGTTGTAGGCCTTCATCCCGGTGGTTACGCCGTCGGTGGAGCTGTAGTCGTTGTAGACGAGTTGCTTGGCCGCCGCGTACGCGTCGTTGCCGCTCTGATAAATGACGTTGCCGAAGATCGTTGCCAGAGCCGCGATCACGGACGTGACGCCCGGCTTGAGGTCCAGGATATACTTGGCCACGGGTGAACCGCGGTGCGGAGACGATACCGACATCAGGACGCGAACCACCGTGGCGCCCTTTCTTTGGTAGAGAACCTTCGCGGCTTTGCGCGCGTCGATGCCCCCCTGGGAGTGGCCGATGATGTTGATTTTGGTGACGCCCTGAGCGGCCATGTAGGCTTCGATGTCGTTGGCCAAATCCAGACCGCGAACTTCCGAGCTCTGAAAAGCCTGCACCTGGGCCTGAAAGGCTTTCTGGCTGCTGTGGATGTCGCCGTTGCAGGTGACTTCCAAGAATTCGTCACAGGGGTCGCCTACGAAAACGCCGTAGTCGTCTCCCCAATAGTCATAGCCGAGAATGTCGTCGAAGCCGGCCATGCCGTGCGCAAAAACGACCGGATAGGTGGTCTTGTCAGCGCCTGCCTGAACCGCCGTCGCCGACAGCAGCACCGCGAGCGCCACGAGAAGTGTCTTCTTTTGAAACATGTGTTTTGGTCTCCCCCGTTTGGTCCGGTCGCCATCGACCGGCACGCAGAGAGCTTTGCAATCTCCGTGCCTGGGTCGGATGAGGAGGCGACGGGCGCGGCGGAGTGCCGACAACCGCAGTGCCTTCGCCTTTCTTGCGCGACGGGCCGTCTGCCGTCAGGCGATCCACTGCGCCGCGTAGGCTGGGGCGCGAGAAGATGGCCTCGCGCAAAAAGGGACTCGAGCCGTACTTGGACGGGGCTGGTCACACCCTACTCCAGGTAGTGGCCCGAGATCGCGACTGCTACTCGGCCCAGCTTTTCCTGTCACGGCGCACCCGAAGGGCCATCCATGCTCGCCGCCAGCCGCAATTGGCCTCAGGCGAGCATGCCCGACTCCAGGCAACGCCCGATGTTTGGGCTGTCTCCCCCACCGCCAAATCCGGTCGCCGTGGCCTTCAACCTTGCTTCTGCTTCCGCCCCCGATCGACCCGTGACTGTCAGAATTCTGGAAATTGGTGTTGAAATTCTGGAATACTGAGCCAAAAGGAGCATGATGCGGCTGCCCTTGATGGAGAAGTGGGGCGGAATTCCCCTGGCGATCAGGATCCTTGTTTCGATTGCCGCGGGCTTGGCCGTCGCCCCCCAGCTCGCGGCCGAGCCGGTCTTGCGATACGCGCCCGATCCGATCCGCCATTCGGGCCTCGCGGAACCAACCCTGGACCGTCTCATTCAAGAATTGCGCAGAGTGCCGGTAGTCCGGTCCGTGGGGGCGGTGGACTTCAACGTGGGCTACGTGACCGGGCCGGTCCATTTCTCGCTTTCGGTGGTGAACCTGAGCGCCGGTCAGGCCCAGGCCGTGCTGGGAATCCCCTACACGCTCCTCGATCAGGTGCAGCTCTACCAGCGCCTGCCCGAAGGAGATCGGCTGCTCGTGCGGCGCGCCGGGCGCGCGCTCGGCGTCACCGCCGGGACGGCCGGCGAGATCGACTTTCGCCTGTGGGCGCCTCCCGGCGCCACGGAGCTGCTGTTGCGCGTCGAGAGTCAGGATTCCCTGTCGGTGCCCCTTCGCCTGCGGACTCCCGACGAAAGCCGCCGGCATCGCGAGACTGCTTCTCTCTTCTACGGAACGTATTACGGAGCCATCGGCATCATGGCGCTGTACAACTTCTTCTTGTTTCTCACCCTGCGCGACCGCAGCTACCTCTACTACGTGCTGACGCTGCTTTCGCTTCACGGCTCCTTTCAACTGGCGCTCAACGGGTTGGGCGCGGGCGTGATGGGCGCGGGCTCGCTCTGGCTCACGCGTGAGGCCATCGTCTGGGCGCTCGGCCTGGGCGTGTACAGCGGAATTCTCTTCGCGCGCGCGTTTCTCCACACCGTCACCTACGCCACGCTCGCGCATCGGATCCTGGGCGCTTTGCGGTTTGCTGCTCTCGCCCTCCTACCGATCTCGACGTTCCTGCCGCACTTCGTTGCCGTGCAGATTGGAATTCTGGTCGGATCGAGCGCCGCGATTGCGACACTTCTGGCTGCCTGGCTGGCGTTGCGGCAGGGCTTTCGGCCCGCCTTCTTCTTCCTGCTGGCCTGGACGGCGCTGCTGGCGGGCGCGCTGCTCTACTCCCTCAAGGCCCTCGGTGTCCTGCCCGCGAACTTCTTCACGGAGTCCTCGATGCAGGTCGGCATGGCCGCTGAGGCCCTCCTGCTTTCGTTCGCGCTCGGCGATCGCTACAACCTTCTGCGCAGGCAGAAACAGGAGGCCCAGCAGGATTCGCTCGAACAGGAAAGACGCGCGCGCCGTTCGCAGGCCGAACTCATCGAACACCTGCGGCGGTCCGAGCTACTCAAGAACGAGGTCCTGGCGCTCGAAAGCGAAGGACTCTCCATGCAGGACCTGCTCGAAAAGATATTGGCGGCGCTGCACGAGATCCTGAGATTTCGCGCGGGGTTTGCCGCGGTTTCCGATCGATCCGCCAACATCCACCTGCAGTCCTTTCCCCGCGGCACTGCCGACACCGGCCTGCGTGACATGATCTCCGGCGACCGCTTCGTGAAGTACCTTCTGCACGTACCGCCCGATCTCTTCCCTTACCTGAACCTGGTCCAACTCACTCGCCCGCAAACGCCCGAAGTCTTCGGCGAAGCAGGAGAACTCCAGCGCAGCCATCCCGAGCACGTGAGCATCATTCGGATGCTGCTCGCCGAACTCCGTCGCCACGAGATCCGCGTGATTGTGGCACTGTCGTTTCGCAAGGAGATCTTTGGGTACGTGCTGCTGGGAGACGCCGAACAATCCTACTCACCCGCCGAGGTCAGCCTGCTCGAAGCATTTCGCACTTCGCTGGCTCTGGCCATCCGCAACTTCTCGCTCTTCGAAGAGCTGCGCGAGCTGAAAGGGCGGGCCGAAGTTCGAGTTTCCCGCCTCGCGCAGTACATCGACGAGGTCACGCCCGCCGTGCTGCACACCGTGCAGGACCGCTCGCTGGTTTACGCGAGCGCCTCCATGCGCGGAGTGCTCGACAGCGCGCGCAAGATGGCCGAACAGTCGCTGCCGGTTCTCATCACCGGTGAAACCGGCACCGGGAAGGAACTGATCGCCCGCACTATCCACGACAGCAGCGCGGAAGCGCGCGGTCCGTTCGTGGCGGTCAACTGTGCCGCCGTGCCCGCCTCCCTGTGGGAGAGTGAGATTTTCGGACATGAGAAGGGCGCGTTCACGGACGCGCGCCAGCGCTACTCCGGACGGGTGGAGCAGGCCGCAAACGGCACGCTTTTCTTCGACGAGATCGGTGAGCTGCCTCTTGACATCCAGCCGAAGCTCCTGCGCCTTCTCCAGGAGCGAAAGTTCTTTCGGCTGGGCGGACGGGAGACACTCGAAGCCCGCTGTCGCTTTGTGTTCGCCACGAACCGAAACCTCGAAGAGATGCAACGAACCGGGCAATTTCGCGAGGATCTCTACTACCGCGTTAGCGTACTGGAAGTGCGTCTGCCGCCCCTGCGCGATCGCCGTGCCGACATTCCGGTGCTCACCCGTCACTTCATCGAGCGCTTCAGCCGCGAATTGCGCGTGGATGCTCGCTGGATCGACGACGAAGCCATGGAGACGCTCCAGCGCTACGACTGGCCCGGCAACATCCGCGAGATGGAAAACGTGCTGATTCAGGCCGTGCTGCATTCGGAGGACGGCGGCATCACGCGCCATTCGTTGCCGCCGCAGTTGCGCAGGGAGGGGGTCGCGCGGGACGAGTCGGGCGCCCTCACCGCTCCTCCGGTCGGGCATTTCGACGAAGCGCTGCGAACGTTCACCCGCAACCTGATTCTGCGCGCGCTGGAGCAGGCCCGTGGCAACAAGCAGGAAGCGGCCAGGCTCTTGGGTATCAAACGCGCCACATTTTACTACAAGCTCAAGGAGTTGGGACTCCGCTAGAGTCCGACGCGTATGGGAAAGGGTATCGAACTCAGATTTCTCGGTGGGGCGGGCACCGTTACAGGCTCCAAGACCCTCGTCACCGCCGACGGACAGCGCCTGCTCGTCGACTGCGGGCTTTTTCAGGGACTCAAGAAACTGCGCCTGCAAAACTGGGAGAACCTCAAGGCGCCTCCCGGCTCCATCGACGCGGTCCTTCTGACACATGCACACCTGGATCATTCCGGCTTCCTTCCGGTACTCGTGCGCGAAGGATTCCGCGGTCCGATCTACTGCACCGAACCCACGCGCGACATCGCCGGGATTATCCTGCGCGACAGCGCCCGTATCCAGGAAGAAGACGCCGAACGCGCAAACCGCTTGGGTTATACGAAGCATGCGCCCGCGCGACCCCTCTACACCCAGAAAGACGTGGAGTCCGTGATGGATCGGTTTCAGACGCAACCACGCGACGCGCAGTTTCGCGCAGGCGATGGCCCTATCGAGGTTCTCTTTCGCCCGAGCGGGCATATCCCCGGTTCCGTGCTCGTGGAGGTGCGCACGGAGGCGGCGGCCGTCCTCTTCACCGGCGACCTCGGTCGCCCCAAGCCGCTTTTCCTGGCACCGCCCGCCACTGTGGAGAGCGCCGACGTCGTCGTCCTGGAGTCTACCTACGGCGACCGCACGCACCCGGAAACGGATCCCGCGGACGCGCTCGTGGAAGCGGTTGAGACGGCACTGGCCGGCGGCGGTCCGCTGCTCATACCGAGCTTCGCGGTGGAGCGCAGCCAGGAGCTGTTGATTCTGCTTCTGCGGCTGCGCGCCGCGCGGCGCATCCCGCGCATCGACATCTTTCTGGACAGCCCCATGGGAGCTTCCGTCACCGATCTTCTGCTGCGCCACAGGGCCTGGCACACGATCTCCGAGGCCGAGTGTCGCCGGCTCGACGACGAGATTGAGATCATTCGGGACTTCCAGGAAACGCTGCGTTTACGCGAACGCGCGGAACCCTTCGTCGTTGTGGCGGGCAGCGGCATGCTCACGGGAGGACGCATACTGCACTACCTGGAGGCGCACCTGGGGAATCCGCGTGCCGTCGTGCTGCTGACCGGCTACCAGGCCGAGGGAACACGCGGTCGAGCCCTCCTCGATGGACAGACGGAAATCAAATTCTTTGGCGAGATGCATCACGTGCGCGCGAAGGTGCGAATGGTCGATTCCCTGTCCGCGCATGCCGATCAGGAGGAGCTCCTCGCCTGGCTGCGGAAGTTCCGAAGGCCTCCCGGCCTGGTTCTCCTCAACCACGGCGAAGAAGCCGCTTCCGCTGCGCTGCGCGATCGAATCGAGAAAGAACTGGGTTGGACCTGCCGCGTGGCCGAGCGCGATGGCGTGGAGACGTGGCCGCCGGGCTGAGCAGGTTGTCGACCATGTTCCATTTCGAGATCAGGCTTTCCGATTCTCCCCTCGCCGACGTGACCTGGAGCAACCGCTGCGAGCCCGGAGGCCCTTTTCATTCCGTGGCTACCAACTACTGGGGCATTGTTGTCTCCAACCTGGAGGGCCGGCTCGCTCTCCACGTCCGCGGCCCGGAGACTCGAGCCACGGTCGCGGATTGTCCGCCAGACGCGGAACACTATGGAGTCTGCTTGAAGGTCGGGGCGTTCATGCCTCTGTTTGCGAACCGTGGTCTGGCCGACGGGACCGTCACTTTGCCACGGCACTCCCGCCGCAAGTTCTGGCTCGACGGAAGTGCTTGGGAGTTCCCAACTTTCGAAAACATGGACGTTTTCGTTTCACGACTCGTCCGATCCGGCCTCGTGGTACGCGAGCCTGTGGTTGATGCAGCACTGCGCGGTGGACGCGTCGACATGTCCGTGCGATCTGTGGAACGGAGGTTCGTCAGAGCAACCGCCTTGACAAAAGGCGCCATCGGCCAGATCGACAGGGCACGGTACGCTGCGTGGCTCCTCCAGCACGGCGTTTCCATCCTGGACACGGTCTTCGAGGCGGGCTATTCCGACCAACCGCATCTGACGCGGTCCCTGAAGTACTACGTGGGCCTCACCCCGGGCCAAATCCTCCGGCCGCGGGAAACCACTCAGCTGTCGCTTCTGTTCAAGACTTCGCGCTATTCTTGATGTAGCCTGCATCCAGCAAATTGCAGGAGCATCAAATGCCAACAGATCGCCAAATACAGTCCCTTTCCAAGAGAAGACTCATTGCGGGAATCGCAGCGAGCGTCACCGGTGGGTCGTTTCTCGCCTTTGACGGAATCATCAAGGTCGTCCGGATCCAGCCGGTCATCGAATCGTTTGCGCAGATGGGATACCCCGAACACCTGGCGCTTGTCGTAGGAGTAGTGGAACTCGCCTGCCTTTCCCTGTATGCGGTTCCGCGCACTTCGGTCCTCGGAGCGGTCCTCCTGACCGGCTTTTTGGGCGGCGCCATTTCCGCCAAAATGCGCGTCGGGGATCCGCTTTTTTCCCACGTGCTCTTCCCGGTCTACGTAGCCGCCTTCATCTGGGGCGGGCTTTATTTGCGAGAAGGTCGTCTGGCAGGAATCCTGCCGCTGCGCAGGGGGCAGGAGGCATGATTGTTCTGTACCTCATCGGCGGCGTTGGTCTGCTCATTGCACTTCTGGGGATTGTTTTGCCCAAGACCTTCGCAATGGAACGGAGCATCGTCGTGGCCAGACCGGTGCACCATGTCTTTGATTTCTTGATGTTTGTAAAGAATCACGACGCGTGGAATCCTTGGTCGCGGAGAGATCCGGCCATTTGCCGGGAATTCAAGGGCCAGGACGGATCCGTTGGCTTCACGTATTCCTGGTCCGGACCGAAAGCCGGGGCCGGAGAGCAGGAAATCCTGAAGATTGACAGAAACAAGAGGATAGATTTCGAGCTTCGGTTCAGGGAGCCCTTCGTGGCGACGAACACAGCCTATCTGACGACGCGCAGGGCAAAATCGCACTCTGGTCAGTTGGAGCATGATGGGACGCGCACCGTTCCCCATGAACCTGCTGACAGCCATCATGAAGGGCAAGCTGGCACGTGACTTCGATGAAGGCCTGTCCACACTGAAGTCCGTACTGGAGGAATAGAACCGTTCTCGAAACCGGCTCCAGGTGCAAGCCGCCGCCCGGCGGCCTGATATCGGAGCCGGATCACAACACTCGGCCCCTGGCGCGGGCACCCTGGATCCGCTCAGCGCAACGCGGCGGTTCGCAGGAGCACATCCATCTCTTCGTCCGCTTCAATCCCTTCGGTTGCGTACTCGAGTTCGGGCGAAAGGGCATTCTGAAATCCGACGGCGTCGTCCCCTGCCCGGCCGGTCCAAGACCAAACGGTAAGGCCCGCGCCGAGCGCCACAGCGAGGCCTGCAGCCATTCCGAAGCGACGCATCCGACGCTGCCGGCCCACGCGCGTCATCACCGCCCGCGCGATGTGCCGCGCAAACTCGGGATCCGTAAGACGCCTCTCCACTTCCCGATCGAGTTCGGTGCGCACCTCGTCGCCCCTGGCGCCTCCGGTTGCGGACGCGTGCTTACTCCTGTCTTTTTTCTTTCGTTCCATCACTCACCCCTCTCTCGTTCTACCCGGAAAGCCTGCTGTTCGGTTCGCTCCAGGCCCTCGACTCCGCGAGTTTCACGACGCATCATGGAAAAGTCCCTCCGGGGACTCCCGCCTCTTGTCGACCAGTCTTCGCAGCAACGCGCGGCCCCTCGAAATCCGTGACTTGGCGGTGCCGGGCGGTATTCCCAGAGCGAGCGCCACCTCTCCCGTGGAAAGGTCCCGGCCCAAGAGTTCCAGCGGCGCGCGGAACGGCGGCGGGATGGCAGCCAGCAGTTCCGCCAGTTCCTCTTCGTCCTCGAGGCGCAGGGAAGGATCTGCCGAGCGGGGGTCCGGTCTTTCAAACTCGGGCTCGCGTTCCATGGGTCGATTGCGCCCGTTCCAACGCCGCGCCTCGTTCCGCGCCACGACATAGGCCCAGGCCCGCACGTGGTCGTGCTCGGCCGGTGAGCCGTTCTTCTCGATGAAGCGATACATCCGTATGTACGCCTCCTGCACTACGTCATCCAGAGAATGACGAAGGTCCGGGCGGAGATTCGCCCGGACCGCGCCGAGTACCGCGCGTTTGGTGGCCGTTACAAACTGCGTGAACTCTGCTTCCTGCATTCAGCAACCGTGGCCGCGGCCCTTGTGTTTGCCCTTCCCTTTTCTATAATCCTTGCGCCTTTCCTCCATGTGCTTGCGCAGCTTCGCTTTCTGCGCCGGCGTCAGGACGGCCTGGACCTCGCGATGCTGGTCGAACCAGAGCATGCGCTTCTCCACCTTGACGCTGCTGACTTCCTGCATCTTGGCCTTCACGGCGTCCCGGCTGGAAGAGTCATTGGCGATCAGCTCCCGCAGTTCGCGGCGTGCCGTACGCAGTTTCTCGCGGAGTTGTTGGTGTTGGTCTTCGTTCTTCTTGTGAATGGCACGAATCTGGGTGACCTGTTGATCGGAGAGGCCCAGATGCTTCTTCATCATCTGCAGACGTCTTTCCGGATCCTTGCCCCCTTTGGGTCCTTTGCCGCCTGGAGCCGCCGCGAGGCTCCCCGTGAAACCGAGCGCTGAGACGAGCCCCAGAGCCAAGAGCCTATTTGAGAGAGTGACTTTCATGACCGTCCTCCTGTGGTCGGTGTATGATCCGAAAACCCCAGGGAGTGCTGTCCGGTTCCCATTGCCAGGACGTGCCGCGCCGTGTGAAATGGTCTGACTTGCGGCTATTGCGGGGAATGAAGAGAGCCTTCCATAGCGACTGCGCCAAGCGCCCGTGGGTGACCAAACCCAGGAGCTATGGAAGGCCGGTGGTCTGATTGGATTGCAATAAGCCAGCGCCTACTGCATCAGGGTTGGCCAGCTTACCGCTCAGCCACCTCGCCGGTCATGGATAAACAATCATTCATTGGACCACCTCCTTTTGCGTAACCGGATTCCAGCGCGTACACTTCAAATGTCAAGTATGAGTCCCGCATTTTCTCGAAAAGATGGACAGGCCGCTGCCACGCGCAAAAAAACCGATTGCCGTCCAGGCAAAAAGCAGGATCTTGTCTCCAGCGATTCTGATTGAAACGACCCCACCGGTCTCATCTGGCGGCGTCCAATCGGATGCCTTCGTTCGGGGGGAGATCCCCGCGCCACCTGAAGGGAGCGTCCCCTCTGGAGCGACGGACCTGTCTGTTGTCCGTAAGCGCTGCGAGCAACGAGGCGGCGCACAGGAGTAGAAATGGCACGACCGGCAAAACAGTCCTTCGCCAAGCGGCAGCGAGAAAAAAAGCGGGACGAGAAGCGCAAGGAAAAGGAAGAAAAGAAGCGCACCCGCAAGCTGGAGAAGGAGCAGGACCCCACCCTGGCGGCTGACGACATCGTCGATGCTTCCGCCATCTCGCCCTTTCTTGCGGCTCCCGGAGAGGAGGCCGCACAAGCAGCCGAAACCAGTGAAGACGCCACCCCCGAGGACGAGGACCAAACAGCGCCGTAGTGGCTGTACCTCCCGCATGATGGGCGCCGGCCAACACCGCAGCCCCCGGGGGGAGTCACTCATCCGAATCACTCCTGCGCTTCACCCGCCTTCCATGGCCGCCGCACCACCACTCCTACAGGTAAAGAACCTCTCGAAGAGCTACGGCGCGCGCTCCATCTTTCGGAGCGCTTCGCTCGCCCTGAGCACAGGCCAGAAGGTGGGAGTGATCGGACGCAACGGGGCGGGCAAATCCACTCTGTTTCGCATGATCATCGGGACCGAAGAGCGCGACTCGGGCGACTGGGCTGTGTCCGCCGAGTTCCGGCCCGCGTTCCTTTCCCAGGACGCCCGTTTTGGGGAACACGAGACGGTACTCGAGTTTCTGGAACGCGCTTCGGGACGCGAGAGCTGGGAATGCGCGCGCATGGCGGCACGGTTTCAGAT
The DNA here is from genome assembly GCA_964585735.1 of uncultured Leptospiraceae bacterium. Classification (GTDB taxonomy): domain Bacteria; phylum Spirochaetota; class Leptospiria; order Leptospirales; family Leptonemataceae; genus CAZPFB01. The sequence goes on along the minus strand of CAZPFB010000002.1, from coordinate 37,390 downwards.
CGCCGAAGAGCGCCTGAACGAACCGGCGCACAACCTATCGGGCGGCTTTCAAATGCGCGTACGCCTGGCGGCCATGCTCCTTGAAGAGCCCAACTTCCTGTTCCTCGACGAACCCACGAACTATCTGGACCTCGAAACCCTCTTTCTCCTGGAAGACTTCCTCCGCGGCTACTCCGGCGGATTCTTCGTGATCTCACACGATCGTCAGTTCCTGCGCAACACCTGCGACCACACTCTCGAAGTGGAAAACGGCGAGCTCTTTCTCTTCCCCGGCGACGTGGACGCCTACCTGGAGTTCAAGGCCGAAAGGGAAGCCGAACTCGTGCGACAGAACCGCAACATCGAGGCGCAACGCAAACAGCTCGAGGCCTTCGTCGAACGCTTCCGTGCCAAGGCTTCCAAAGCGGCGCAGGCCCAGTCCAAGATAAAACAGCTCAGCCGGCTGCAACCCGTCGAACTTTCCAAGTCGCTGGCCACCGTGCGCATTCGAATCCCGGAAGTTCCGCGCCGCAAGGGCCAGGCTGTTCGTCTCGAACACGTCAGCATCGGCTATCCCGAGCGGATGGTGGCCTCGGACATCGATGTCATCATCCGACGGGGCGCGCGTGTGGCCGTGGTCGGGGCAAACGGCCAGGGCAAATCCACGCTGCTGCGCACGCTGGCCGGGAGCCTGTCTCCGATTTCGGGTAACGTCCATTGGAACGACCCCTCCCCCGGTTTCTATGCGCAGCACGTTTTCGGCACCCTGCCCGAGAACAAAACTGTGCTGGAAGTGCTCATGACGCATGCCGGCGGGAAGTCGTCGCGTCAGGACATTTTGGATCTGGCGGGCGCCTTCCTGTTCAAGGGGAACGATGTCGACAAGCGTATCGCCGTTCTCTCCGGCGGCGAACGGGCGCGCGTGAGCCTCGCTTCGCTGCTGCTCGGTCGACACAGCACCCTTCTTCTCGACGAGCCCACCAACCACCTGGACTTCGAGACGGTCGAGGCCCTGGGCGCCGCCCTGCGCGACTACGCGGGGACACTGCTGTTCGTGAGCCACGATCGGACGTTCGTGAACCTGGTGGCCGACGAAGTGCTCGAGGTGCATGATGGGCAGGTTCGGTTGTTCCCGGGGAACTACCACGACTACGTGTATCGCCTCTCTCAGCTTCAGGAGGCCGAAGAGGCGCGCGCGCGCGAGCAGTCCTCCTCCCGGGCGCGCGCAGGCCGACCTGGCCGGGCGAGCCCGTCGCCCTCCGAACCGGAAAGCATTCGTTCCCACGCGGAGCCGGCAGGATCGCCACGTTCGCCGAACGCGCACGTCCAACGCAAGGAACGAAGGTCCGAGCTCAAGAGCGCGCGGACCGAACTGGCCAGGCTGGAAGCCCGCATGACGCAACTGGCCGCAGAGCGCGACGAACTCACCCGAGAACTGGCGGCCGGCGCGAACGGCTATACGCGGGAGCGCACGCTCAAACTGGCCGAGACGGCCGAAGCGCTCACTGCCTGCGAAGAAAAGTGGATAGAGCAGAGCGCCCGAGTGGAACGGCTTCAGGCGGAAACGGCCGACTCATAGGGTCTTGATCAACAGCACTTCGTTTCCTTTTTCGTTGTAGCGCAAGACGTCAAAGTACTGTCGGGCCAACAGGATCCCGCGTCCGTGCAGGGAGGACGCCTCGTTCACCTCCGCGAGGGTCTTCTGAAGCATGGCGCGATGGTCGAACCCCTCTCCCTGGTCGGTGATCCGAAACCAAACCCGACGCGGGGACAGCGAGTAGTCCACGGTAACAGTGCGATCGCGAAAGCGGGGATCCGCCTGCCTTTCTTGCAAGAAAGCGAAGTATGTGCCTGCTTCGAGTGCCGCAGCCTTCTCGCGGCCGGTGACGTTCAGGTTGCCGTGCTCGATGGCGTTGATCAACACTTCACGCACGCCCAGTCGGAGGTCCAACATCAGATCCTGGCTGACGTATCGCCGCAGGTTGCGCGTCAGCCGGTCTCCCAGCAGTTCGCCGATGCCGAAATAGTTCGTGACCACGAAGCGTGCGCGTTCCGACGTGAGATAGGGAAGGAGCGCGTCCTCGTCTCCCGGGCTGGCCCGACCGAGGTAGATGGTTTCGCCTTCCATGGCGATGGGTTCGATGAGCACGTTCATCGTGCGCCCTTCCGCGCGACGCGTACGCCATTCCGTCGTAAACTGAACCTTCTCTCCGCGACTCAGGGCGTGAAGCCTCTCGTCGACAATGACGCCCACAAACGAACGCTCCCGTTCCGTCTCGTACAGAGCTTCCCGAAAGGAGGTGCCCACGAATTCCCGCGGATCTCGGCCCAGGAGGTTCCAACTGGAGTCGTTGAGGCTCTCGAAGTGAAACTTCCGGTCCAGCACGAAGATGATATCCCGTGTTCCCTGAACCAAATGACGGTAGCGCTTCTCCGATCGTTCGAGATCCCGGTGCGCTCGCTCCAGGTCCGACATCCGGCTCTGCACTTCTCGCTGGAGAACGCGCACGCGATCCGCGAGCGCCAGGGAGAGCAGCAGCAGTTCTGCGACCGAACCGATCTGGATGCCGTGAACGGTGAAGAAGTTCACCGGGAAGATGCCCGCCACGCGCAGAACGAACGTGACCGCGCCCAGAGCGAAGAGGCTGAACGCCGCCAGGAAGAAGCGAGCCTCGCGGCTGCGGCGCAAAGCGAGGATCACGGCAGCAGCAACGAGCGTCAGGATCGACGCGAGGGCAAGGACCATGACAAACGGAGAGACACGGCCAAGCGGCACCACGAGAACCCAAAAAGCCAATGGCGGCGCGCACCACTGAAGAACGAGCAGCGCCCGATCCAGCACGGGAACGCCCGACCTCGTTTTCAGAAACGTCCTCCCGAACAGAACGATGAAGAACAAGTATGCGCCGACCACCAGTACCGCGGCGCGCAGGTCCCAGGACACCGCGTCCGGCCAGAGAACCCTGCGGGTGTACCCCGAGACGACGCCGAAATAGAGACATGCCGAAAAAGTGAGCAGCGCGTACTGCAGATAGCTCCAGTCGCGCACGGAGAGGAAGATGAGCAGGTTGTACAATCCGATGATCAACAGAGCCGCAAAGAGGAGGCCGTACCAGAGATGCTCCTGATCCTGCTGCAGGCGGAACTCGTCCACCGTATGGAGATCCAGCGGGGCCGAAAGGGCGTCCTGCGACCGCATGATCAGCCGCAGCTCGGACTCCCCCCTCGGAATGTGTACGTGGAACGTCGGGCGGTTTGCAACCACCGGCCGCGAATAGAACGGCAATTCGGCGCCCGTGACCTGAGCTCCGGTGGTGAATTGTCCCTCCTGCATACCGCGCACGCCGCCCGAACCGAAGACGGCGCGCGAGTACCCGTGCCGCGGCAGCCCCGTCTGTAAGAAGAATTCCGTGCGACCGGATTCATTCCGAAATGGGATGCGGACGAGCAGTGTGCGGCCCGTGAACCCCAGCGAAGGCGCGCTCGGAAAGCGACGCGTGTCGAACGAGTCCGGGCTCAGGCGGAGCAGCTCTTCATCGGTGGGCGCCGCTTCCACCACCTGAAAACCGACGCCCCGCGCCAGCGACAGGGAGCCAAAGCCTGCGGGGAGAACAACCTGCGCCTGCAACGGCCCTCCCGCCGCAACGGCCAGCAGAAGCAGGACGAGCGGGACGAACACCGCCCGACGCAAACGACCGAGCCCACTCATCCGGGACGCCTCCGCGCAAATTTGGCGACAAAGCGAACCTGCTCGTCCGTGAGGTCCGTCATCATTTGCGCCCGCACGTGTTCGATGGCCCTCTCCCCGCTGATCCGGTAGGCAAGAGCAACCAGGCACGCCGCAGCCACGCCCGTGCGGCCCACCCCCGCGTTGCAGTGGATGGCCAGATTGTCGGTTTCCAGATGTGCGAGAAGCGTCGGCACAAAGCGGTCGAACTCGTCGGCCACGGGTGCGGTCAGGTCACGAAACGGCAGACGAAAGACGCGAATCCCGGACATGGCATACAACTGCAGCAGGTCCTTCTTGGCCTTCTTGGCCAACTCCTCGTCTGTGACCAGCGTGAACACTGCGGAAATTCCGGTGCGCCGGTACGTCCGGAAAAGCGCGCCGCGCACGTCGTACGGACCGTACGGCATCGGACTCACATAGAGGCGACCCTTCGTGGGCAGCGGAATACGGACGAACGAGGTTGGCGCCCCGCGCCTCCTATCGAGGTACTCGAAGAATCGGCCGATGGGACCGAGCCCTCGGTCCGGAAGCCGAGTCACTCGGTCCGGAGCCTCACCGTAAGTCGTGGAGGTCACTTTGGAATAAACCGCCAGCGTCCATCAGCTGCCGCGACCGGGCAAACCCAATATGGTCCGGAGCACGACCGGACGCCACACCCAGTGGAAGAGCACGAGGGCCAGCGCAACCGAAAAAACGACGACAAGGAGGTTCAGCAGCATGATATTCAGCGGGATCAGGTGCAGCACCCGGAGCACGCTGGGGTGAATCAGATATATCGTGAAGCTTACGGCCGCAAGGGATTGTACGTGGCTTTCCGTTTTTGTTCGATGCACGAACCCTTCGATCCGATCCGCCCAACCCAACGCCGCAAACCAGAACAGGCAAGCCCAGGCAACCACACTCAGTCGATTGAAATGATCGTACGCTCCGGGGGTCTGACCGGAGTACGAACGTCGGATGTAGTCCGCAAGGACCCAGACGAGAGCGCTGACCGCCAGGAGGGCGAGTATATGGCGCAGCCGCCCGGCCAATTGTACCCATTGCTTTGCCCGCGCCGTGGCGATACCCAGTTGGAAGTAGGCCAGCCAGTACAGGACGGAGGTGGCGGGCAGGGATGGAAGGCGTACGCCCTGCTCGTAAAGCCAGCCGCTCAGGGGCGAGGCAAAAGACATCTGCACAGCGGCGGTCACGGCCAGCGTTGCGTAGACGGGAAGACGCAGCAGCAGTGGGAACAGCAGGTAGCACTGCAAAATGATCGAAAAGAAGTACAAATGATAGTCGGCGCCGCCAAACACCAGAGCGCGCACGAAGACGCGAACGGCACCCCACCATCCACCGGGTGGTTCGGTCGCCTCCCAGGCTGCCCCCAACCTTCCCGTGAACAGGAGCATGGCCAGGGTCCAGACCAGAAAGGGAATGAGGATCTTGCTCGCGCGACTGCGGAAAAAGTCGCTCAGGGGAATCCTGACGCGACCGTCAGGTCCGGGCGTGGCGTAGCGCAGCGTGAGCCCGTACCCGGAAAGCATCAGAAAGACGGGAACGCTGAAGCGGGAAGCCTGTCCGAGGAACACGGCCAAAAAGTCTGTGGAAATGTAGTTGTGTGCCGTCCGAAACGGCTCCTGTGAAAACGACGTCCCATGGATCAGGATCACCGCGATGGTGGACAGCACGCGCAAGACGTCGGCTGTGAGTCTGGACACGCAGGCCTCCGGTCAGGGTCTGCCCGCGCCGGCAGTTTCCCGCGAAGCAATCAGGCGTTGCCGTGCCACGCCAACGTGGTGCACCATGTGTTTGAGTCCGAAGAGGGCGAATGTACGCAGGCTCGTTCCTCCGAACAGACCCCGCAGCCGATCCAGTTCCTCCTCGGAATGCCTGTTGATGGACTGCTTGAGTAGCTCCGCCGCATCCCGCAACGCTCGCTCCAGGCGGTCGTACACCTCAGGGCCCACGGGTGCGCCCTTCTCGTACCGGCCGTAGTCGCGCTTGTTCGGGCGATTCGTGGCTACCAGCTCGGCCGCGGTCTTGGCAGGACGCGGCGCCGATCCGAACAGGCGCAAAAACCAGGCAGGCAATCCGATCCACCTGGCCACAAACCGACCGTTGGAGATGACGTGCTGCACGTTCTTCTCCGCGGACCATCCATCCGGGTACGCGCGCGAGCGCATCAGCTCCGGCGGGATTTCCTTCACGAAAGCGGCCACGCCTTCGCACACTTCGTCCACGTGCCGGTTCAGTTCGTCTCGGGTGGGGCAGTCACGCACTTCGGGCAGTCCGCGCACAGGACCACTCACTTCGGATCGCCAGGGCAGCAAAGCACTTTTTGGTTGAGTCTCATCACGAACCTGACACACGGCTCAAGGGTCTTTTTTGTTGCCGTCGCATTCCCCAGCCGTTGATTGACGGCATGCTTCAGCTGCTCTGGAACCAATTGGCCTACCTGGGCGTTCTCAAGCTGGAGGACGAGTCGGAACAGAAGTATGTGATTCTTTTGAATAGCCTGGCTCTCATCATCTCACTGTTCACCCTCATGATCGTGGGCACCTTCGCCATCGTGACGCCCGCCATTCACCTGCGCGCGTTTGCCCAGCCGATCGCCTATGCGATACTGACGCCTGTCTCCCTCTGGCTCAACGCGCGCGGGAACCACCTGGCCGCCCGCACCTATTTCGCCGGTCTGACCTTCCTCTTCCTTCTGCACGGTTCGCTCAACTCAGGCGGCCCCTCGGGTTTCCACAACTTTCTGCTCGTCGGTATCATGGTGCAGTTCTTCGTATTTCCCAGGCGCAATCGCCGCATGATGATCTTCTTCGTGTGCATCTTCACTCTTTACTACGTCTTCTACCAGGGTTTTCTCCACGACTTCCCCGGCTGGCAGAAGCTCGAAGGGCAGGCTCTGGCGCAGGCCCGCATCATCAATGGAATTGCCCTGGGCCTGATGACCCTGGCCTTTGCCGCCTATGCCAGCTTCACGTTTCTGACTGCCGAACGCTATCTGCATGCGGAGAAGGAGAAGTCGGAACGCCTGCTCCTGAATATCCTGCCTGCGGCCATTGCCGAAAAGCTGCGTGAACGGCCGGACACGATTGCCGAGCGCTTCGAGAATTGCACGGTGCTGTTTTCGGACATCGTGGGCTTCACGGAATTGTCCCGTCGCCTTTCTGCCGTCGAAGTCGTACGCCTGCTCAACGACATCTTCTCGGCCTTCGACGATCTGGCCGAGAAACACGGCCTGGAGAAGATCAAGACCATCGGGGATGCCTATATGGTGGTGGGCGGGCTCCCGGACCCCGACACCAGGCACGCCGAACGTGTGGCTCGATTCTCCCTGGACATGCTCGAAGTGGTCCGGCAGTACCGCCGCGATCACGACTACCCGATTGAACTGCGCGTGGGCGTCAGTTCGGGCGACGCCGTGGCCGGCGTGATCGGCAAGAAGAAGTTCGTCTACGACCTCTGGGGAGACAGCGTCAACACGGCGTCCCGAATGGAGTCCCACGGGCTGCCCGGTCGCGTGCAGGTCACGGAGTCCACCTACCAGCTCATTCGGGACCGGTTCTCGTTCGAGGAACGCGGCGCCATCGATGTGAAGGGACTTGGCAGCGTCCGCAGCTACCTTCTGCTCGCTGAATGCTGAGGCGTCGGCCAAGCGGATGCCCAGTTCGTACGCGTACCGAGTAAAGACCGGGCAGCACGTCCACATGAGTCCGTCGCAGCGAGCGACCTTTCGACATTGTAGGCGGACAAACGATCGATGACACACGATTGATAAAGCCTTTACATGTTTTTGACATTCCCGAAGGTCCGTCCGACACACTCAAGCCGGACGGTTCCTTATGCTGTTGCGATTCACGCTGGTCCTATCCCTACTCCTTGGCGCCACGGGAGCGTTACACGCCGAACCCGCCGGCCGGAGCCTGGCTGCCTCGGTAGATCCATGGTGGGTATGCATCGCGGCCGCGCTGGTCTTCCTGATGCAGGGTGGCTTTCTGCTTCTGGAGACGGGGCTCGTTCGCTCAAAAAATTCGATCAACGTGGCCGTCAAGAACCTGATGGACTTTGCGGTCGGCTCCGTGTTGTTCATGCTTGTCGGTTACGGCCTGATGTTCGGAGAAAGCTATCGTTCCGTGGTCGGTTCGAGTCTCTTTGCTCTGGAGGGTCTGACCACGGGCAAGGAATACGCCTTCTTCCTGTACCAACTGGTCTTCATGGGAACCGCGGCCACCATCGTCTCCGGTGCCGTGGCGGAGCGAATTCGCTTTCGCGCGTACGTAGCTGTGTCGGGAGTTGTGTCGCTCCTCATCTATCCGGTTTTTGGACATTGGGCCTGGGGCGGTGGCTGGCTGGCGCAGCGCGGCTTCGTGGACTTCGCGGGAAGCACGGTAGTTCATTCTGTGGGCGGCTGGGTATCGCTGGCCGGTGTGATCGTGCTCGGCCCGCGCATCCATCGTTTTCGTCCGGACGGCACACCCCGGCGCATACACGGTCACGATCTGCCGCTGGCAACCTTCGGCGCTATGCTCCTGTGGTTCGGTTGGTTTGGTTTCAATGGCGGCAGCACACTTGCCTTCACGGATGCGGTGCCGCGGATCTTGGTTACGACTACCGTGGCGGGCGCGGCGGGTTGCTCCATCGCGGCGCTGATATCAGCTTTCGGGCACCGCAGACCGCGCGCCGAGGACTGCATCACGGGCCTTTTGGCGGGCCTCGTGGCCATCACGGCCTCCTGCAACGTCGTGTCCCCACGCCAGGGGATCGCTATCGGAGTCGTCGGCGCTGTGCTGGCAGTCGGCGCCGACCGATTGATGGAGAGACTCTTCCGACTGGACGACGTCGTCAGCGCCTTCCCCGTGCACGCGGTGGCCGGCATTTGGGGAACAGTGGCCGTCGCACTGTTTGGCGCGCCTCCTGCCGGGCTGACCCGCGCTGAGATGCTCCTGACACAACTCACCGGAGTGGCGGCGTGCGCCGTGTGGTCCTTCGGCCTGGGACTCCTCGCATTCCTCTGGCTTGGCCGGATTTCCATGCTGCGTGTGTCCGGCCGCGACGAGCAGGTGGGCCTGAACCTGGCAGAACACAACACCCGCACAACATACGTCGAGTTGATGGAAAGCATCAATCATATCACTACGCATAGGGATTTCACCCATCGCGCCGAGGTGGAGGTGGGGACCGAATCGGGTATGATTGCCCGGCTTCTGAACCGCTTCACGAAGCGACTTTCGCGAATCCTGCTCCAGTTCCGCGGCCACTCGCGCGAGCTCGACACCGCCACGCATCGCCTTGCGGACAGCGCCACTTCGATAGCGGCCACGGTAGAGGAACAGAGCGGGGCCACGGAAGAGATTACCGGGGTTCTCGAGAACATCGACGGTTCCATGACCAGCATCGATCGGGTCATGAAGGAACGCTCCACAGAGATGCAGGATCTGTCCCGCCTCATGACCCTCTTGGACGAGGGCTTTCGTCGCCTGGATACGAAGCTCGGCGAATGCGTCGCACTGGTCCGGGACAGCCGATCCCTCACAGAGGCTGGGCAGAAGAACCTTGCGGGCGCCTCGGGCGGCATGGAAGAAATCGAAAAGGCCGCGGCACAGACGGTCGAAACAGTGGAACGCATGCGCGAATTGTCGGATCGGCTCAACCTCCTTTCGCTCAACGCTTCGATTGAAGCCGCACGGAGCGGCGTCGAAGGGCGCGGGTTTGCGGTGGTGGCCGAGGAGATCAACAAGCTGGCGGAACGCGCGGCGCGCTACTCGGATGCAGCCGGAGGGCACCTGCGCACCATCCGGACCGCCATCGAACGCGGCGCGGGCGAACTCCGCCCTGCGGTCGCCTCTTTCTCCTCCATTCAAACCGCAGCGGCGGAGTTGGACAATCGCTTCACCGACCTGCGCGACCGCAGCGTGGCCCACCAGGAACAGGTGCAACGGGTCCGCTCGACACTCGATGTGGCGACCGGCGCCCTGAGTCAGGTCGGCGCCCTGCTCGGCGAACGTGTGCGTGAACTACGTGAGGTCTTCACGGCCATTGCCTCCATGAACGGGGCGCTCGCGGACCTTACGGCCCAGTCGGAGCATGTCCTATCCATCGCCGCCGATCTGAAGCAGAGGTCCGGCCTTCTGCACAGTACGGTGGCTTCCTTCACGCTGGCTACGGCGGCGCAGCCGGGGGCGGAGTAGCGCCGTTCTCAATCCGCGGCGGGAGTCACTTCCAGGTCCCTTGTCCGTTTCCCGGGAAGGCCTCCTGCGAAAGGGAACTGTAAGCCTGCCAGAATTTCGCGTTAGGTACTTTCGTGTCCGCGTTGACGGCGTACTCCGGTTTCAATCCCTCAACATAGTACATGGCAACCTCGCCCTTGTTCTTGGCGTTGATCTGACCGCGGTACTCGCAAACGAAGAGGTCTTTGACCAATTCGAAGGTATTTCCGCTGATGTTGATCTTGCCGGCCGTTCCCGACGATTCCATTCGGGACGCAGTGTTCACTGTGTCCCCCCATACATCGTACGCGAATTTCTTCTCACCGATTACTCCCGCCACGAGCGGCCCGCTGTGGATTCCGAGACGGAGTTCCCAGTAGCGCAGGCCCTGGTCCGCCTTGATGGTCTTCATCAGATTCATGAACGCCTGGATCTCGAGCGCGGCGAGAACGCAGTCGACGGCGTGGGTCCGATTCCTCTTGGGGATTCCACCCGCACACATGTAACTGTCGCCGATCGTCTTGAGCTTTTCGAGATTGAAGCGCTCCGTAGTCTTGTCGAACTGGACGAAACAGGCGTCCAGATCCTGGATCAAATCGTGCGGCGACATGGTTTCCGCGATCTGCGTAAATCCTTTGAAATCCGTGAACATCACGCTCACGTTTTCATATAGAACAGGCTCGGTTGCGCCCTTCTCCTTCAACTCGGCTGCCACGTCGGCCGGCAGGATGTTCAGAAGCAGTTTCTCCGACTTCCGCCGCTCCGTTTCCGCGGCGTTCCGTGCGGCCTGAACCTCGTTGAAAAGAGCCGAACCGTAAACAATACCGGCCAGTTGCTCCCCGAGATCCGAAAGCCGGACGATCTCATCGGTGGAGAGACTCATCGGCTTCACCGAGTTCGAAAGATTCAGTATGGCTACGGGTTCGTTGTTCAAGAGTAGAGGAATGAGAAGATAATCGCGTACCTGGCAGGCACGGGCTGTGGCGAGCTCGTCAGCGGTCAGCCAGGAGAGCCCGACACTATCGTTCAGATCGATGTTCGGGAAGTAGGCCGGCTTTCTCCTTCTGAGAATCAAGCCGTGTGCTCCCTTCGCTTTCTTCATCGGCACCACAAAATCGTCGATCCACCTGCGCTCCTCGTCTGTCACCGAATCCGGGAGCACGCTCGCGAGTATGCGCAGATGCGTCTTCTCTGCGTCCGCCGAAAGCAGACTGTAGTACTCGATTCCAAACTTCTCCTTCAAATAGGCATGGACTTTCTGCATGATAGTCTGGACGTCGAGTTTCTCGTTCAGGCTTTTCACGAGCCTGTTCAGCGCTGCCGTGTCCGCCTTCTGCTTCTCCGTCTGCCGGAGGAGGTGAGCGTTGTTGATCGCTCCCGCGATCTGCGCGCAGAATGTGTCTACGGTGCGAATGTCCCTCTTCGTCAGCGTCATTGGAGTGCCCACGTTCGAGAAAATGACAATGGCTACACTCCTGTCGTTCACCACGAGGGGAACATGCAGAAAAGAAGTGGCGCCCGTCATCTCGATCAACCTACGGTCGAATTCGAATTCGAACTTCCTGATGCGCGGGAGATAGAGAGTCTTTTTCCGGTTCCACACTACATGCGCGATCCCGCCTTCCGGACTGAGGGGAATTCGCGTGTTGATGATCTTTTCGTACACGGCGTCTGGGACTCTCCGGTAACTGAAGGCCCGAAAGCTGACCAGGTACTTTTCCTGTTCATCCGGCACAAAGAGCCACGCAGCAGCAATTCCGAAATTTTCGTGAACATACTTGGAGACTTCTTTGAAGATCTGCTTCAAATCAGAATGTGAATTGATCAAGTGCGCAAAGCGACTCAGGGCCTCCACCTCGCGCCGCGCCTCCTCCGTGGTCCGAAGCGCTTCGTCCGCGCGCTGTTTCTCCTCGGCCAGTCTACGCATGGTTTCGTCCATCTTGATCGCCGTGGGCCGGAGGAAGATGAAGGAGATCATATAGAAGGCGAGGCCGAGTGGGGATGCGACGAGCAGGATATGGGAAACGGCGGCGAGGACGCTCGTCGTCTGGATGATATTCAGGAAATAGAACATCATGCTCACGGGTACGAGCAGCAGGATCAATCGAGAAACACGATTGCCGATTGCGGTCGCTTCGCCCTCAACAGGAATTGCGCCGAACCGGCCGACAGCGAGTGCGAGCATGAAAGCGGGTATCAGTTGGAGGTCTCCGAGCGGGTAGAGGGCGATGCCCATCGTCGCCGGGAGGTTCAACAGAATCAAAAGGTCCCCCACGACGAGCGCAAGAACGATGAGTCCCCCGAGGCTGTTCGGATGCGTGCCCCTCCCGCGCCACCAACTGAAAAGGAAGGCGCCTGAGGCAACCAGCCCGAGCGCCCCGAACGCACTCAATCCGGGACCCGCGACGGAAATTAGGCCGAATGGGTACTGGTAGAAACCGGAAAAGAAGTATGGCGTCCAGAGAACGCCGCACAGAAGCAGTGATACGGCATCAGCAATGTAGACGGAGCGGGGCCTTTCTTTGCCGAGCGCGAGATAAACGAACCGCAGGTGGACGCCAGGAGTAAAGAGGAAGACGGAATAGAAGATCTGCTCGATGCGGCGCGCGACCACAAGCGGGAGTTCCAGCTTGAATGCCGTCATCACAATCATGAAACATCCTGCGAGCATCAGAGAGGCCGCGGCGAGCATGTTCAATTTTCGGTCGGGGTTGCTGCCCGCCAGGTAGATAGCGAGACCGAAAGCACACACGCCGGAGAATAGGGGGATGAGAAAGAGCGGGCGCGAATACGCACCGGGATGGTCGGCGGGTTTCAATGTGAGGGCAGCAAGAACAGCAATCCCCACAAATCCAACCGTTGTGATGGCTGCGAGCACTTTGAACAATCCCCGCTTCTGAAACAGGAGCTCGTTGACGTTCAGGAAATCACCGCGGAAGATCCCGTAGGCGATGACCAGGAGGGGCAAAAACGCAAACGTGCTCAACGGAAAGACGGGGATCCCCGCGAGGCTCGGCAGGTTTGTGATGACGAGCAGGCTTGAAAAATGAACGCCGATGAACAGATACTTCTTCTTCCGTAGCTCCTCCCTGTTGTGGCGGTAGACGTGGATCTGCGTTGGGATTCCGGCAACGACATAGCCAAGAGCGGCGATTGCGCCCCAGAGTTTGAGAGGAAGAGCCGCAATGGGATAGCTGCCGAACGGATAGTGGAACCAGGAACCGGTGAAATCGTAACCTACGAGGAGGGCTGCATAGCTTGCGGCGACCGTTCCGAGCGCAATGATGCCGCAGACGAGCAGCGGCCGATACCGCCTCTCGATGACATAGTACATGAAGAGGAAGGAACCCGGCGAAAGCCACACCACGCAGAAGTAGAGGATGCGGTTCAGCAGAAGGAGGAGTTCCAGATCGATGATCACAGCGCGGAGGCCGAGCACGAGACCAAGAGAACCGAACCCGGCCGAGAGCATGATGAAGCTGATGAGGAGCCGTTTGTTGCCGGACCGAGGCAGCGCGAAGAGTGCCGCGCCCACAAGGGACATACCGACAGCGAATGTGAGAAAACCGGAGACGGCCCAGGGCAGTTGGTGCCAGAAGTACTCGAAACCGGAAGGGTGATCGGAAAGCGGTGGAAACGGAATCATGTCGAGGCGACCTTTCTTTTGTCCGGCGCGAAGATGCGCTGCAGGTGCCGTCCCAAGGCTCGACCGCCGCAAGCAAGTTTTCGTTCGGGACACCCCCGGTTGGGGGGTTTTCCAGAGCCCCGGCGGAGGGCAAAACTGTTTGGTGCGCGGAGCAGCGCCGCCCTCAATCGGCGGCGGGAGCCACTTCCACCTCGAGGCCCGAAAAGGCGGCGTTCCCCGTGAGGCCGTCGATGAGCTGCTCGTCGGTAAGGTCGTTGTGACTGACCCCCGCGTGCGCTTCGGCCACACGCAGCCTCGTTCCTCGGCCGTGATGCCCATAGCCGTGCGGCAGACTCACGACGCCGGCCATCACGTCTGAGGTGACTTCGGCGGGCAGGATCACTTCCCCCGTGCGAGAGCGCACTACGACGCGGCCGCCCTGCTCGATGCCGCGGCTGCGCGCGTCGTCCGGGTGAATCTGCAGAGTGCACCGATTCGCTCCACTCATTAGTTTAGGTATATTGTGCATCCACGAATTGTTGCTGCGCAGCTCGCGGCGGCCGATGAGGAGCAGCTTTCCGTTCGGTTCCGGGTGGGCTGTCGTTCCTTCCTGCAGCTTTTCCTGGAGTCTGCGCAAATCGCGCACGAATTCGGGCGGGCAGAGTTGTATCCTGCCGTCTTCGGTTCGTAGCCGCTCGGGCAATACTTGCTGGAGCGGACCCAGGTCCACTCCGTGCGGGGACTCTTCGAGTTTCTCCACCGAAAGCCCGTGTGTTTTTCCGTAGGGCCCATTCTTCAGCATGTGGGCGAGAATGTCGCGTGGCCCCGAGCGTGTGGGAATCACCGTTCCGGGAAGGGTCTTGCCGGCTTTGGCCAACTCGAGCCGGCGGGCCAGGTCGGAGAAGATCTCGTAGTCGTGCAGGGCTCCCTCGGGTTTCTCGAACACCGCCGGAGAAAGCCGGGCCGTGTTGCGCACGGCCAGGGCGTGAAACACGATGTCGTAGTGCTCGTGTTCCAGCATCGAGGTCGGTGGAAGGATCACGTGGGCGTGGCGGGTGGTTTCATTCAGGTAGATGTCCACGCTCACCATGAAGTCCAGCGTGGCCAGAGCGCTGTCGAGGCGCCCACCGTTGGGAGTCGACAGGACGGGATTCCCCGCCGAAGTGAAGAGCGCGCGCACCTGACCCGGTCCGGGTGTCAGGATCTCGTCAGCCAGTCCGGCCACAGGTAGTTCGCCCGAAAACTCAGGCAGGCCGCGCACCCGACTGCGGTACGCATCGAAGCTCCCTCGGTTCTGTCCGTAGGCGCCGCCCGCCGTATCCGCCGCGGGGAGCGTGAACATGGCCCCGCCCGGCCTGTCCAGATTTCCCGTGACGATGTTGAGGCACTGGATCAACCACTGGCAGAGTCCGCCGAATTCTTGGGTCGAGAGACCCACGCGTCCGTACGCAACCGCCGACTCACTTTCGGAAAACTCCCGAGCAATACGACGGATGTTTTCGACCGGTACGCCCGTATGCCCGCTCACGATTTCGGGTTCGAACCCGCGTGTGAGCGCGCGCAGTTCGTCCCAACCGGTCGCAAAAGAAAGGAGTCGATCCGCCCGGGCCGGCGGTTCCCCGGAGCACAAAACGTTCAGCAGACCGAGCAGAAACAGAGCGTCCGCACCAGGACGGATGAAGACGTGCTCCTCCGCCAAAGCCGCGGTCTCCGTGCGGCGCGGGTCCACCGTCACGACGCGACCGCCACGGGTCCGGATGGCCTTGAGCCGCGCGCGCACGTCGGGGACCGTCATCATGCTACCATTCGAAGCGATCGGGTTGGCGCCCAAGATGAGAAAGTAGTGCGTCCGGTCGATGTCCGGGACAGGGAGCAGAAAGGAATGCCCAAACATCAGGTACGAGGCCAGGTGATGTGGGAGCTGATCGACCGAAGTGGCCGAGTATGCATTCTTCGTCCGCAGCTTCGAATACAGACGCGAGCCGAACAGAAGAGAGCCGTAGTTGTGGACGTTGGGGTTTCCGGCGTACACGGCAATCGCATCGGGACCGAACTGTCCGTGGATCTCTGCCAGCCGTCCGGCCGCAAACGACAGGGCCTCGGGCCAGGTGACCTCCCGCCAGGTATTCTCTTCACGGATGAGCGGGGTGCGCAGGCGGTCCGGATCCTCGTGAACGCGAGCGATCTGAGCGCCCTTTGGGCAGATGTGGCCGCGGCTCAGGGGATCCTGCTCGTCCCCGCGCACCGACACGACGCGCCCATCCTCCACGACCAGTTCGAGGCCGCAGATGGCCTCGCACAGATTGCACGCGCGGAAGACCGTTCGGCGCTCACTCATGCGCCCAGAAGAACCTGCCAATATCTCACTTGCAAGCCCAATCCCACAGAAGACCCATCGCCTGATGCGCGTCTGGGCCCTGAGCGACCTGCACGTGAACCACCGCAAGAACCGCGAGGCCCTGACCACGCTGGGCTCCTACCCCGAGGATTGGCTGATCCTGGGCGGGGACATCGGAGAACGCGAGGCGCATACGACCTGGACGCTGGACCTGATGCAGGAGCGGTTCGCCCGGGTCCTTTGGGTCCCCGGGAACCACGAGTTGTGGACGCTGCGCGGCGAAGAGGCGCTGGGAGTGGAACGCTACAACCGCTTCGTGGAGCTCTGTCGAAGCCGCGGAGTACTCACGCCGGAAGATCCCTTCGCCATCTGGGAGGCCGATGGAGTGGCGCGGGCCATTGCGCTTTGCTTTGTACTGTACGACTATTCCTTTCGACCGAGCGAGGTGCCGGTCGAGAAGGCGGTGGAATGGGCCGTGCGCTCCGGTGTGCTGTGCGCGGACGAACAGTACATCGACCCCGCCCCGTACACGAGCAAAGTCTACTGGTGCCGGGACCGCGTGAACTACACCGAAGCCCGCCTGAACGAGGTCGTTGCCGAGCACCCCCAGGCGCGTATCGTTCTCGTGAATCACTTTCCGCTGCGCGAAGAGCATGCACGCCTGTGGCAAATCCCACGCTTCTCGATCTGGTGCGGCACCAAGCTTACGGAAGAATGGCACCGCCGGTTTCCCGTGGAGACGGTTGTGTACGGGCACCTGCACATCCGTGACACGACCTACCTGGACGGAGTGCGCTTCGAGGAAGTCAGTCTCGGCTACCCCCGACACTGGAATCCCAGGCGGGGAGTGGACCGCTACCTGCGCCAAATCCTGCCGCCTCCTCCGAGGACGAAACTCCGCACACTTTTCTAACAACGCGCGACGCAAATTTCGGGGGCGCACCTTGGACTCTGTCGGTCGGGCCGTCGAACGTGTAGCGAGGTCCTCTCGTCTGATAGTTGTCAGGATGCGGGAACCGACCGGGAAACGGGAAGGTTCTACACCTGAGAGGGACACCACAATGAACATCGCAGTGGAACAACGTGGCCGCGCGCACATGGTGAACCTGAGTGGGCGCCTCACGATGGAGAGCGCGGCCGAAGTCCATGAGGCCCTTGCCGAGTTGCTGAAGAACGGCGGGAGGTCCATCCTGCTGCGTCTGGATGGCGTCACGGACTTCAGCTCGACGGGCATCGCGGGTCTGTTCAAGCTTCAGCGGTTGGTCACTTCCGCAGGCGGAGCCTTCGCGCTGCTCGAGCCCTCGCCCATCGTGGATTATGTCCTGGACCTGGCCCGCATGGTGGACGCGTTCCGCATCTACAGAAATGAGGCCGACGCGCTTCGCGAGTTTGGCGGGCGCACGGACGTTCCGCCTGATGTTCGCAGGCAGACGGGAGCCGGCGGGAGCGGGAGTGGCGCAGATCGGGCGGGCACCTCAGCAGTAGAAACGGAGGCCGCGTCTGCAGTGGCCCAGGCCGCGGGCACTCTGGCAGCCAATGTGGAGCGGGCGCACGATGCCCAACCGCTGTTCGATCCGCTGGACACGCGTCTGTGACCGTCCGTTCCGTCCGGCCGCCCTCGGTCGGATGAAGCGGGACCGGCGGTTCCGAACCAGGAAGCGTAAGGGCCGACTCGTACACATGCCGGCGCCATCCCACAGCAAAGGGCTGGACCGTCGAAGCGTTTGGCCGCACGCCGGTCCCGGGCATGACGCTTCTCCTCGCGATCCACGCGACCTTGTGCTTTCTCCTCTTCGCCGTTGCGGCCTGGTTCGTTCCTCTCGAACCCCGGGACGTGCCCATCGAAGCTGTTTACCTCCTGATGCGGTGGCCGCTCGAATACCAAACGCTCGTCTATGCGTTCGGCATCCTGTCAGTGGCGCAGGTTGTCGTCTACGTGGTGTTGCTGCGGGCCGTTGCCCGTCAGCGCACGCAGAGAATAGGTCTTCTGCATAAGTTCCTGATTGTGGCGCCCCTCCTGCTGGCTGCGGCAACGCCCGCGTTTACGAGCGACATCTACTACTACGCGGGCGTTGGCTCCAGACACAGTTCGGACGCAATTGTTGCTTGCGGGTGCGGCCGCGGTGCCGGTTCTGCTTGCTCTGTATCTGGCGTACTTCCAGGATCCAAAAGCCTTCCAGGCGTTCAGGGTCGTATCCAAGTACATGGGCGCCACCACTCCGACCGTCTCAGGAATTGCCCTGATGAAGCTGTTTGCCCTTTCGCCCGGGACGATCGGAAAAAAGCACAGCACACCAGTCGATGCGCTCGGAGGTTCCGACCGCCGCCTCGAAATGAGGCGGGCCCGATTCAGAACGCGGCGCGCGCGGACTGTTCGTCCTCACAGAAGTGAAAAGCGGACTTCATCTCGATGATCTCGAAGACGCGCACGAGGGACGGCGGCGCTTTCAGGAAGGCGATACCGCCCCCGTTCTTCTGCAGCGGGTGCAGGACGTTGACGAACGAGCCGATCCCGGCCGAGTCCATGTACGGCACGCCCTCCAGGTCGACGATGATCCGGTGCAGCCCGGCATCCATGAGTTCCCGGAGCGACCTCGTGACGGCTTCCGCGTTATAGAAGTCGACCTCTCCGCGGAGGATCAGTCGGCCGAAGGGGGCCGCGTGTTCGGTTCGGACCTCCATGGCGTCCAACCATTCCGCGCGGGCCCCTGGAAATTGCACCTATTTCTCCTGGTCTCAATGGGCAACCGGAAGGCCGCTCACCGCGGTCGCCGGCGTCGATACCCCCGCGCGCGCGGCCGGGTCCGTAAGGGTCCTCAAGAAAGCTACCACCTCCCGGATCTCTTCGGGTGAGAAGCGACGGGGAGGCTCACGCAGTTCCGGCGACAGTGCCGCAATACGTGATTCGAGTCGCGCCGGATTGCCATCCACCAGGGAAGCGAAGTCGGCGCGCAGTTGAGTCGCATCGTAGCTGCGCGCGCCGAGAACCGGATCGCCATAGTGACGCAACAGGGCTTCGAGGCTCGCGTACGCGCCGGAATGCGTGTAGGGCGCGGTGAGCTCCACGTTTCGCAGCGACGGTGTCTTGAACGTGTATACATCGGCGGCGTTTCCGGTTACCGCGAAGCGGCCGAGGTCATCGCCACCGGCGCCCGCAGGCCCCGGACCAATCTGAGGTGCAGCGATCGAGTGGAATCGAAAGTCGGAGAGCTCCGGTCCACGGTGGCAGCGAGCACAGGCGCCGCGACGACCAAAGAAGGTGAGAGCGCCCCGCTTTTCTTCGAATGTCAACGCTTCCCGATCTCCAGCGACGTACCGATCGAACGCAGCGGCGCCAAACGCGCCCGGATTCGGCCCGCCGCGTCGAAAAGCCGAGAACTCAAACGCGGCGATAGCGCGACCGACATGGCCGATGTGGAAATCGTCGTACTGAGCGACCTCCGGATAGGCGGCCGCGAATAGGGCCCGGTATGACGAACTGCCACCGCTCGTGCCATTGGCGGTGCCCACGAGTCGCTCGACCAGCCGCGACCAGGCGGTCGCATTGTCGGCCGCGTCGCGGATCTCGTTGCCGGGCTGTCCGCGCATCTCTTCGTTCGAGACGAGTGGAAAGAGCGCCTGCGCGGCTGTCGCCGACGTGAGCTGCTGAGCAATGCTGGCGAGGTCGGGCGCGCTTCCGTTCAGGCGCGCTTCCGGTGTCGAAAGGGCGCCGGTCGTCGGATCTCGCTGGACCCGACCGTCCCAAAAACTGAGCCGCCCTCCCGGACCCGCGAGCGCAAACAGGTGCGGGGCGTTCCGACCGGCGTGTGTGCCGCTTCCGAAGACTCGCGCTGAGGCTGTGCCAACGCCGCCCGCGCCGATCGAAAGCGGAAGCCCGTCGCCCGTTCCCGCCGCGGG
Source organism: uncultured Leptospiraceae bacterium (assembly GCA_964585735.1). Lineage (GTDB taxonomy): Bacteria > Spirochaetota > Leptospiria > Leptospirales > Leptonemataceae > CAZPFB01. The sequence continues at coordinate 17,624 of CAZPFB010000002.1, read as the reverse complement.
GTGATGGCAAGTGGCGCAGGATATGTTCTGGTCTCCGGAAAGCACGGGGTCGTAGAACAACGCTTCCCCGAGAGCAACCATGGCGGAATTGGCAGCGTCGCCCGGAAGCGCGGGACCTGCCCCGTCCGGAGGTCTGATACCGGCTCGACCGAGTGCATCTATCAGAGCGCGGTCGATGTCGCCTGGAGGTGGAGGCGGCGGAAACGGTCCGAGGGGGCCAGCGCCGGTCGGCTCGCCGCACGCGCCCGAAACGAAGAGGAGCGTAGGACACAACGAAAAGAGAAGCGCGTGTCTGATGTTGGCCTTCATGGCTGCTACTACCCCCGGGCACGCCCCGACCGGACAGCTTCCCGCGGCCGCGCTCGCCGCGGGGCACTTCGAAAAAATGCAAAAGGACTGTCCTACCAAAACACGTTGACCGGTATCGGGAACGGACCAAACCCGGCGTATGCACAACTCCGGTCGCACTGCCGTCGGCGCTCTGCTCGCGTTGACCACGTTCGCAGGCACGTGCGCCCTCGTGGACCGCGTTCCGATGAAGCCCGGTTTCGAACTCGAACGCGTCGAATTCGTTGGTTTCACGTTGGAGGCGGCCAAGCTTACGCTGCATACCAAGGTGACCAACCCGTATCCGGTGGCCCTGCCGCGCGCGCAACTGGTGCTGAAGCTGAAGGTCGAAGGCACGGAGCTTGCGGACCTGAACGGAGAGGAAAAGGAGATCCCCGCCAGGGCTACCGCGCCGGTTCGCTTCGATGTGGCCATTCCCTACACCGGACTTCAGGGTGTGTACTCCAAGTTCCCCGGTAAGGAGGAACTCCTCCTCGAACTGGCCGGCAAGTTGAACATTCCGGTCCCGCGCGCCGCGCGGCTTTCGCCGAGCGTCCCCGAAAAGCTCTCATTCGCTTTCGAAGCAAAGCGCAACCTTCCGGCCGTCCTGCCTTCGGTGTCCATAGCCAACTTCCGGATCATCAAGCCGGACGCGGAAGAACTCAAGAAGAAGATCGTGGCCACCGTCACCAAAAACCCCGCGGAAACCGTGAAGAAGGCGGCCACCTATCTGGACTCGCTGCTCAAGAAGGGCGGGAGCTCACCGGGTTCGGCCGCGCAGGCGGGCCTGGACGCGGTAGACATCGAGATCCGCACAGAGTTCGAGATCCTTCTCGAGAACCGGGCCGCCGCCCGACTCGAATTCCGGGACCTCAACTACGAGTTTTTCATGAACGATCAGCGCTTTCTGGTCGGTCGGGGGACACGTATCGAGTCGCGCGGGACCAAGAGCACTGTTAAAGTAGTCACAACCTTTCCTCTCAAGTCCGTTTCTGTCGGGCTTTCCGAGGCCATCAAGTCGCGTCGCGTGCAATATCGCCTGCTGGGCGGCGCGTCCGTACGGATTCCCGCGCTGGGCGGGGAGCCCGTCCTCTGCGAATTCAACCACGTGGGAAACCACAACTGGTGAGCGGTCCGGTCTCGGAACCCAACGGCTCCGACTTCGGGGACTTTTTATGGGGGGCGGCCACGGCGGCCTACCAGATCGAAGGGGCCGCGGCGTTAGACGGCAAGGGTCTCTCCATCTGGGACGACTTCTCCCGGCGGGGGAAGATCAAGCACGGCCACCGCGGGGACGTGGCGGCGGACCACTACCACCGCGTACCGGAAGACGTGGCCATCATGAAGGCATTGGGCCTGCGCGCGTACCGCTTCTCGATCTCGTGGCCGCGATTGCTCCCGGACGGCACCCGTCGGGGGGGCGTGAATGAGAAGGGGATCGCCTTTTACCGCCGCCTCTGTGAGGAACTGCACGCCTCCGGAATTCGGCCGTTCGCCACGCTGTATCACTGGGATCTGCCTCTGGAGTTGGAGAGACGCGGCGGTTGGTTGAACAGGGACACGGCAGCACACTTCGCCGACTATGCAGCACTCTGCGCGCAACGGCTGGGGGATATCGTCCGTGATTGGATTGTTCTGAACGAGCCGTTCATCTTCACGATGCTGGGCTACGGCGTCGGGCATCACGCGCCGGGCCGCTTTGGTTTTCGTAAGTTCCTCGCCGCGTCGCATCATGCGTTGCTCGCGCAGGGACTCGCGGCAAGGGCCATGCAGGCGTCCCACTCCGGCCTGGTGCTCGGCACGACCATTTCCACGCTCGCCGGGGACAGCGCGTCTGACCGGCCGGCCGACGTGCACGCGCTGGAACGCCAGGACGCGCTGTTCAATCGGCTGCACATCGACCCCGTCTTCGGCCGACCGTACCCCGTCGAGACGCTGCCTTCCATCCGGCGCATCGAACGTTATGCGAAAGACGGTGACATGGAAACCATCCGATTCCCGTTTGCTTTCTTGGGCATCAACCACTACTCGCGGGCCGTGGCGCGGAACGCCTGGTGGATGCCTTACGTCCGCTTCTGGCAGAAGCGGACGCCGCGGAGGGCGCTGCGCACCGACATGGGTTGGGAGGTGTACCCTCCGGGCATCTATCAGGTGATCCAGAAGTTCGCGGGCTACCCCGAGATACCGGCGCTGTACATCACCGAGAATGGAGCCGCGTTCCCCGATACCGTGACGACCGAGGGCCGGATCCACGACACGCTCCGGACGCAGTATCTAAAAGATTACCTTGCTCAAGTCCTGCGCGCCAAACGAGAAGGTGCGCCGGTGAAGGGCTACTTCGTATGGAGTCTACTCGACAACCTCGAATGGCGGGAAGGCTACGCCAAACGATTCGGAATCGTATTTGTGGACTTCGCCACCCAGAAGCGCACGGTGAAGGACAGCGGTCTGTGGTACCGGGACTTGATAAGCAGGTAGCGCGGCCTTTCAGTTCTCCGACTCGCCAAGACGCACGACATTGAGCACGCGACTGCCCAACAGGTCGTTGTCGAGAACCAGCGCCACGTTGTAGCGACCCGCCTGCGGAAACACTGCGTTCTGCACCGGCAGGATCAGCTCGATCACATCATCGATGGAAGCGGGCCCTCCGCTCTGGAGCTCCCCCTCTATGGAAACGACCGCCTGCTCCGTTTGCGCCAGCGTGAGCGTGAGGCCGAACGTGTGGCGACCGGCCGTGAGATTCGTCACGGCCGCGTAGATGAACCACGGGGGAAACGCAACCGGGAAGTGGGGATGCCGGAAGCTCGTAAAGGTGCCAATGATGCCCTTCTTCCCGTTGTCCTCCGTGATCACACGATCGGCAAACAGGAGCGCCACCAGTACAGGCTCTGACATCTCCTGCTTCCGTCGATCCGGCCGGCTACCCCGCCCTCACATGGCCGGCACGTTCATGCTGGCCAGGAAGTCATCGTTGGTCTTGGTTCCGCGCATGCGGTCCAGGAGCAGTTCCATGGCCTCGGTGGTGGACATCGGACTGAGCACCTTGCGCAGTACGAAGACCTTGGCGCGCACATCATCGGCCAAGAGGAGTTCTTCCTTCCGGGTGCCGGACTTGTTGATGTCGATAGCCGGGAAGACGCGCTTGTCTGCCAGGCGACGGTCCAGGTGGACCTCCATGTTACCGGTGCCCTTGAATTCCTCGAAGATGACTTCGTCCATGCGCGAACCGGTTTCCACAAGGGCCGTGGCGATGATCGTGAGCGAACCGCCGTTTTCGATGTTGCGGGCCGCACCGAAAAAGCGTTTCGGCTTGTGGAGCGCGTTGGAGTCCACGCCACCGGACAGAATCTTTCCCGAAGTAGGGATCACCTGGTTGTAGGCGCGCGCCAGACGCGTGATGGAATCGAGCAGGATCACGACGTCCCTTCCGTGCTCCACCTGGCGTTTGGCCTTCTCGATCACCATCTCGGCCACCTGCACGTGGCGGGAAGCCGGTTCGTCGAACGTGGAACTGATGACTTCGCCCTTGACGTGACGTTCCATGTCCGTCACTTCCTCGGGACGTTCGTCAATGAGCAGCACCATAAGAACGATCTCGGGATGATTGGTCGTGATGGCGTTGGCGATGCTCTGCATCAATACGGTCTTGCCGGTCCGCGGCTGAGCCACGATGAGCCCCCGCTGACCCTTCCCGATGGGAGTCATCAGGTCGATGATGCGCGTATCCAAATGCGCAGGATTGAACTCCATGCGAATCCGTTCTTCCGGATACAGCGGCGTGAGGTTGTCGAAGAGGATGCGCCTCTGCGCCACCGCGGGTTCCTCTCCGTTCACCGTATCGACGCGCAGCATGGCGAAGAAACGCTCCGACTCTTTGGGCGGGCGGATCTGGCCGGTGATCGTGTCTCCGGTGCGCAGACCGAACAGGCGGATCTGCGACGGAGAGACGTAGATGTCATCCGGACCCGGGAGATAGGAGTAGTCAGGACTACGGAGAAAGCCATACCCTTCACTCAGCTTTTCGAGCGTGCCGGAAGCAAATACGGCGCCGTTGCGCTCGGCCTGCTTCTGGAGGATGGCAAAGATGAGTTGCTGCTTCTTGATCCCGGCAGCCTCCTCTACCCCCATTTCGGTGGCCTTCGTCGTCAGATATTCGATTGGCTTCCGTTTGAGCTCGGTGAGGTCGATCGGATCGGGGGTTGGTCCCGTCCATTCTTCGCGAGGCCCACGGTCGATGCGCTCGGCCATGTTGCCGATCCCGTCGCGGTCGCGATTGCCATCCCGGTCCCGATCCCGATCTCGGCCTCCACGGGAACGACGCCCGCGCGAGCGGCCGTTGTTGTGGCTCGTGTTTCCATCAATCTCGATGTCCAATCTCTCTCTGCTCATGCTGTCCATATCCTCGGAACTGCGTTCCTTACCAGATCTTCTGATGGGCATTCTCGGTCTCCAAAAAGGTCCGGTCGATGCGACGGCACGGCACGGCGCTTTGCGCTTCGGTCCGACGGTCGCTTCCGTTCCTCGGGAAGTTTAAAGGTCTGTGATCACAAATGATTATCTGAAAAACAGGGGAAGGGCCCTGACCGTCGTGGGACAGGGAGCGGGGCTCCGAAGGAGGCCCGTCCGGCGGACTGACGTTGCCCGAAGCCAGCCGACAGAGTCCAAAGAAGCGAACCGGGCGCGCCTGTCAAGCGCAACCCGGACAAAACACACTCAGAACCGCAGTTTTTTGCGCGGATTGATGGCACGGCCATTGCGAATGATCTCGAAGTGAAGATGCGGACCGGTGGACATTCCGGAGTTGCCGGAACGCGCGATCTTCGTACGACCTTTTACAAATTGTCCCCGGCGTACGTGAAGCCGACTGAGGTGTGCGTAGAGCGTCTTGTACCCGCCACTGTGATCGATGATGACGCTGTACCCGTAGCTTCCCAACCAACCCGCGAACGTGACGTAGCCGTCTCGGGCCGCAAAGACAGAACCATAACGAATGGCAATGTCGATCCCCGTATGTTGGGCTCTGCGCCCATAGACCGGATGCACCCGCGACCCGAAGGTGGAAGTGAGCCCGCCGTGGGCCGGACGCGTCCATACGGGAGGAGGTGCGGGGATGCGCGCGTTCGGCAGGAACAATCGAACACCGGGTGCCAGGTACTCCGCTCCCAAGAGCACCGCGGTGTTGGCCTGGCGGATTTCATCCACAGAGATGCGGTAGAAGTCAGCGATGCCGGCCAGCCGGTCACCGGCTTTCACGGTATGCACGAGCCCTTTGCCAAACGGAATCAGAAGAACCTGACCGGGGCGCAGCACGGACGCGGGATTGATGCCAGAGGAAGCCGTGATTCGTTCCACCGGAACGCCGTGATCCACGGCGATCATGCCCAGAGAATCTCCCGGCTGAACCACGTACTCTTCGAATGGTCGGCCGGAAGCATTCTTGCGGTTCTGCGAATCGGAAAGCAGTTGTTCCTTCAGCTTTTCGGAGCGCTCTTCCAACTGAACGGGCGTGAGGCCCGCTTCCAGCTTCTCCAGGTCCTCGGGCGAAACCGAATCCGCCGTCCCTGTTTGGGAAACGAGGCTCACAAAACCCACGAAAAGCAGACCCAGCAGTACTCCCAGGCCACGGACCCGATTGCGTTTGCGGCCGAGTTCCACTTTGCGGACGACCGGGTGACCTTTCCCGGGATACGAGTACAGGAATGTGCCCCCGCCCAAGTGTATGAGCGAGAAACGGCCCTTCAAGTCCAAGAGCGGGCGCTTCTTTCGGTTTCTGAACCGCTTTAAGTACACAACCTGCACCGTCGGAGGCAGCCTGCCTCCTATCTGTATCGGAATCCCCTAAAGATCCCGGAAGCTCGGATTGTCCAATCTTGCCCGCGCCGACCGAGCGGCCGACGCGCGCTGCGCCCAATAGAACAGGCGCTTCTCTATTGTTTTTCGGGTAGCTTCTGGCCGCCGTACGACTCTTCAACCACCTTCTTCACGTCTTTCTTCTGCCCGCCCGTGATCGTGATGTTGCCCTTGGCCACGACCCCCGGGGCAATGTGCAGACGTGGCGCGGTGATATCCCCGAGGATCTTCCCGGACTCCTCGAGACGGACGTCCTGCTCGGCCCGGATGTTCCCAATCATGGTCCCCGCCACAGAGACATGTTTGGCGCTGATGTTGGTCTTGATCTTGCCCGTCTCACCGACCACCAGGGCGTCCTCGGTCTTAATCTCGCCTTCGAACTTGCCGTCTATGCGCAGCGAGCCCGAAATGTAGAACTTGCCTTCGAAGATGGAACCCGGTCCAATGACGCTATTCAGAGAATCGCCTGGTCTTGCCACGGGAACAAGGCCATCGGGGAAATGCGCCGAGGCAAGCCAATTTTCCCGGCGGCGGGCCGAAAACGGCATTCGCCCTATCGTTCGAAGTCCGGGGGAAGCACCGGAGGGCGACGCAACCCGTCCGACAGCATCCCGGCCAGCCGGCTCATGTTTTCGCGGGCGCGGGTCTGCTGGGTGCCGTCCCCGCGCAGCAGCATTTCCCGGTAGAATCCCGTCGCCTCTTCGAGCCGGTTCCTCCTCCAGGAGATCAGTGCCTGCTGTTCGAGCACATGCGGGAGGTTCAAAGACGCGAGGTGCGTCTCCAGGTACTGGACCCGCTCACGAATGTCAGGCATGTCGCGCCGGAGCATGCGAAAGTACTCGAGTTGGAGTGCCGTGTCCTCCCGGCCGAGCAGCGTGCGCTTGACGTTATTGATACGTATCTGTAGATCTTCCTGCTCCTTGCGAAAGGCCAGCAGGCGAGTTTCCAGAGCGCGGTGCTCGACCACCGCACCATTCAGTGCGGCGCGTTCCGCGTCGGTCCTCTGTCTGCGTCTCTCCACCGAGGCAACATTCCTGTGCGCGCGAAACCGAACGACATGGTGCTCGACGAGAGCACGAAAGTCCAGCCTGGCCGTATCCACACCGGCCGAGCGCGTCAGGAAATCGGAGTACAGCGCCGCGGCGCGTGCAAAGCCGCCGGTCCGGGAAAACAGAAGGTCGGCCAGATGGAGTCGCATGACGTTCGCCTCGGGCAGGTCGGGCGCGAGTCGCAGCGCTTCTTCGTAGGATTCCACGGCGCGAACGAAATTGCGCGTGTCGGTGAACATTCCACCGAGCCTGCGCAAATGCGCGGCGACCTCGGCCTGAGCCCCCGCCACCGGTTTGCGCAGCTCGATGAACCGCTCCTCGAAGGCTATGGCGCGATCGAGCACGCGGCTGGTCCGGTACTCTTCGGCCAGGAGTGCGATGTAGTCCGTGTTCTCGGGGTCGAGCTTGTTGGCCAGTTCCAGAAACAGGGCGTAGCCGACGAAACGCCGCAGCGCAGTGCTCTCCTCGATGTCGGTGTCTCCGCGTCCACGGTAGAAGCTGCTGCGGTTGAGGATCCGGGCGAGCTTTTTGTTGCGGGTCTCGAGTTCCTTGATGAGCAGCGCCATCCGGTAAGCCGTGCCTCCGTCCCGACGCGATCGACCCTCGTGGTACGTCCGGTACGCGCCGAGCCGTACTCCTTCGAGCGTCTCCAGGCGAGCCACCCGTCTTCGATCGAGATCCTCGAACTCGGTGCGGGCCTGTTGGGGGTCGACGGACGTATCACCGCGCGCCCGTCGCGCAATGAAGGCGTCGATTCTCATGCGCGCCGCCCTCGATTCGCGTTTGAGGCGGAGGTAGTCTTCGAAAGCCGCCCGAAACCCGGCCGCGCCCGGTCGCTCTTCCGGCGCAATCTGTTGCAGGCGATCGTCGCTGGCGAACCCCTCGAGCATGAGCAGATAGCGGTCTTCGCGCTGCGCCAGAGCTTCCCCGGAGAGACCCGCGGCGGCAACCGGTTGGACTCCCCCCGTCCAGGGCTGCTCGAAAGCGCTGTAGCGCATGGCCATGGCGTACTCGGACAGGGCCCGGTAGGGTTCCTGCTCGCGCTCGAAGCACCTTCCGAGGGCAGAATGCATGCGGTACATCAGCGGCGATTCGCCCAAAAAGTCCATGCGCCCGAACGTCTTGGAGCGCGCCAGTGCGAGCAGCCGGATGGTGTTCTTGTCGAGGTTGCGCGGATCGTACTGCTCGGTCCGTCGCTCCTCCTGGATGCGCTTGTCGCCCACGAACTGCGTGGTGAACTTGGCAATCTCACGCGAGATCGATTCCTTGATGGCCGCGCAGTCCGGATTCGGTCCGGCCAGAGACTGCTCGGCTCGGGTCACCGCCGCCACGTCGATTCCCACTTCGTGCGGCTTTTTGTAGACGCCGGACAGAATGCGCGGGTCGACCGAACCCTGAGCCGAGACTGCGGCCGGGACAGCAAGGCAGACCGAGACAGTGGCAATGGCAAACGAACGCACGAAGCTTCCCCGCACTGAGTATCGGACGGATTCGGGCAGGCGTTAGGCCCGTCGCCCGGACCGCAAAAACGCCGAAGCGGCCATAAGGAGCCAAGCAAGAATCCAGGCGAGGCCCCCGACCGGGGCGGCCCGACTGAGGAGGCGTTCTCCGGAGAGAGCAAAGGCGACCAGCCCGCCGCCGAAGAGGAGGAGCCCCACGAGCAGCAGGAGCCCCGCCAGTGTCAGCAGGCCGAGGTGAGGCGGACCGGAGTGTTCCCCGTCCTCGCGGGAGAGCAGAAAGAGCGCGATGGCCACACCCAGAGCCGCGTGGACTTCGGCCAGGCGGACAGCAGTTTGGAGGATGCTCAGGCGACGCGCGTCGAGAACGGAGGAAAGTGCGTGCGCGCCGGCGGCATCCAGCACCAGCGCCAGGCCCCCCGCAACGGCCGAGAGGGCGAGAAGCCAGCGCGTGCCGGGCACTACTCCTCCTCGGACTTGGGCTCAGACTTCGTGGGCTCGGACTTGGTAGGTTCGCCTTTGGTAGGTTCGCCTTTGGTAGGTTCGCCTTTGGTCGGCTCCCCTTTCGAGGGTTCGTCTTTCGCAGGTTGACCTTTCTCCTCGGACTTCGGTTCTCCTTTGCCCGGCTCGTCCTTGGCCCCTTTGGGCTCGCCCTTCGCGGGCGGTTCCAGCTCGCGCGTTTTCTCTTCGTACTCTCGGCGCGAAATCAGGCCGCTCTCGAGGGCGTCTCGTAGGAGGTAGCGCTTCTCGTCACGCGAGATCATTTCCAGGCGGCGATCGTACTCATCCGGTTTGACGAGCCCCGCGTCCTTCATCTTTCTCAGAATGCGGCGACGATCGGCAAAGTCGCGACGCGCGTACTCCGTCTGCCGCCCCCGTTCGGGAGAATGGTAAACCAGCGTAGGGATGACCTTTGCATCGAAGACCGCCCACGTCTCGTGCGTGAAGCCATCGACTTTCTTCAATTGAAAAGAGGGCGAGGCGACGATGGATTGGTACGGAAACGCTCTTTTCAGGTTTATGGGCAGGATGGTCGTCCAATCCTGGAGTTCATAGTAGTCGTTGTGGGGGATCTCGTAGCGGATGTCTCCGAAGACGACGTTGATGGAGGACTCGTCTGCCCACACGAGCACGCTGACCCGCTCGCCACGGCTCAGGACGGAAGTGTCCGGATCGTGGCGGGAAATGATCACGAGACGATCCTGGTCGCCCAGCTTGGGAATCGTCTCCGCCACCAGGCGGGCCACGCGATCCAGTTCGCGGGGATAGAAGACGCGACCCTCCAGGCTCCCCCACAGCGTCTCTTTTCGGTACTCAATGTTCCCCAGAAGGGCTTTGACCTGATCCACCGAAAGCTCGGGCAGGCGACGGACCGGCGGCAGTTCTTTGCGGAGCTTCGGATCGGCCGGGAAACGATCACCCGCGAGGGCAAAGACGGCCACGTTGTCGACCTCTCGCATCGGTCGGAGGTTGGCCGTGAAGGGGGCCGCGCAGGATACACCCACCGCCAAGGCGACGACGAACACTGCAAGTCGGCAGGAAGACTCACGGGACAGACGAAGGTTGAGGCGATTTAGCAGCATGACTCTGAAATCCTGGCCAAATTGGCCGGGTCGTATTCGGTACAAATTCGGTTCGTGAACGGCGCTTTCTTGAACCGGCCGCGGCCAAAAGCGGGCCGGCCTACGGCCCCAACTCCGGGTAGCGTTCGCGGACTGCCTCCTCACCCAGAAGGTCGAACACCTTCATGAGCCCGGCCAGCTTGAACACCTGGTCGAGTTGTCGGTTCAGGCCAAAGATGTAGAGGGCGGAGGAATGCTGGCGGCTTAGTTCAGAGCACTTCAGGAGAATCCCAATGCCCGAACTGTCGATGAAACGGATGTGGGTGAAATCCAAGAGCACCGAGGTCGGCTCCCGCGCGACCACCTCTTTGAAGACCTCAAAGAAGTCCCGGCAGTTCTCCATGACCAGATCCACCCGGAGTTGCAGAACCTGCCCACCGGCTGAATCCACGACATCGACCATGCTACGTGAGTTCCTCCTCCCGGACACCGGTCAGGACATGCGGAAAACCTTCCCTGTCAAGGAACTGTACGTTGTAGCCCTCCGATGTGACCTCCATCACGCGAACCCGCGTCCCCTGGTTCACGAAGATCCCCTGAAAGAGGAACGTCGGCCGGTTGAGCACACGCTCGTCCCCAACCTGGACTGGGCTCATACGGGCCCTCCCGCTGTAGCGGGGGTATTCTCGGCGGTGTAGATCTCCCGACCGGCCCGGACCATGACGGAGAAGAGCGGCAGGTGCTTCGGATCCAGGCGCGTTCCGATGTCGTACGTGGCGCCCTCGAAGTGGGCCCCCTCCAAATCCGCCCCGGTGAGCTTTGCCCAGCGCAGATCCGCTTCCCTCAGGTCGGCGTTTCGCAGGTTGCAGTTATTCAGGAAGGCGCCGCGCAGGCGCGCCCCACGCAGATCGGCCCCCTCGAAGTTGGCGTTCTGGAGGAAGGCGTTGCTCAGGTCGGCGCCGCGCAGATCGACTCCGGAGAGGTCTTCGCCTTCCAGGATCACCTGCGTCAACCTGGCGTCGCGCAGATGCCCCTGTGTGCGCAGCAGGTCCAGCGCGACCTGCCGCGTGACCCGATCCTCCGGCCGGATACCGGTCCCGTTGCGATAGTCCGCGGCCGCTTTGCGCAACGCCTCCACCGCAGAAGCCGGGTAGTTCTTGCGCCTTTCGGGAAATTCGAAGAGCGCTTCGATGTCTTCGGGGGTGATGGCTTCGACCTCGGCCAGAGTCTTACCGCGCGCCCACTCGGTAGCCATGGCCAGCGCCGCCAGTCCGAAACCGCAACCCGTGGTCGTGTAAGAAGCGTCCAGCACACGGAGCGTCGGGTCGCTCTCATCGAGCTTCAGATAGAGGCGATATCCATCTCCGCAGCCAACGTTACGGTACGAAGAAACGACAGTGGCTTCCTCCATCTCCCGGTAGTTCAGCCGTTCGTCGTTGATCTTCTTGAATCTCTCGAAGTCCATCATGTGTTTCGATCCTGCGAGTCGGGTCGCGCGGTCCGGCGCCTGCGCATCAGGGGCGCGGCCTGGAGCCTCCGACCTGGGGCTGTGTGAAACTGTACAGCCCGTGTACGGAACCCTGCTGCTGCGCGCTGACCGTGCGCCGCTCGAAGCGAATGCGACCGGCCTCCATGGCGGAATGCAGTTCCTGAATGTTACGCGCCCCCATATCCTGAAAGCTCTGGCGCAGGCCCTGAATCAGGTAGGGAACGTAGCTCAGCATGGAACCCTTGTCGAGCACCGTACCCGCCACACCCTGCGCCACTTTGACCTGCTGATCCTCAGAGAAGTAGCGCTTGTCCCCGCCGGCTTCCATGGCTTCGAGCGAAGCCATGCCCCGATAGCGTTTGAGCCGGACGCCATTCTCGTAGAAGTAGTCCCCCGGCGCTTCGTGCGTGCCGGCGAACATGGAACCCATCATGGTCGTGGATGCCCCGATGGCCAGCGCGTTGGCTATGTCTCCGATGTTCGATATCCCGCCGTCGGCGATGACCGGAACGCCAAAACGCCGAGCGTAGCGAGCCGTGTGATAGACGGCCGTGGCCTGAGCTCGCCCTACCGCCATGGTGTCCTGCGTGATGCAGATGGAACCCGGACCCATGCCGATGCGCAGAGCGTCGGCACCCGCGCGAATCAGGTTGCGGCACTGCTCGGTGGTCACCACGTTCCCGGCGATGACTTCCAGTTCGGGATAGCTCTTCTTGATGAACTGGATCAACTGCACCTGGTAGTTGGAGTTCCCCTGCGCCGAATCGATGACCACGACATCCACGCCGGCCTGCACCAGAGCGTCCAAGCGCTCGCGCGCCTCGATCTTCGTGGAAATGGCCGCGCCCACCATCAGCCGCTTTTGGTTGTCTTTGGACGCTTCCGGATAGTCATAGTGCTTCTTGAGGTCCGTGCGGCACAACAGCGCCACCAGGCGATCTTCGCCGTCGACGATGGGCAGCTTCCCCTTCTTGCTCTCCTTGAGGATGTTGTTGGCCTCGGAGAGCGAAATCCCGACGGAGGCCGTGATCAGTTCGCGGGTCATCACCTCGTGCAGTTTGAGGCTCCGATCCGATTCCATGTCGACGTCCCGGTTGGTGACGATACCGATCAGACGCGAATTGCGCGTGCCGTCCTGAGTGATGGGGATGCCGGAGAAGCCGTAGCGGGCTTTGATCGAGTCGATGTCTCGAATGGTGTGGAAGGGCCCGAGCACGATCGGCTCCATGATGAAGCCGTTCTTGTAGCGCTTGACGTTCTTCACCAACTCCACCTGCTTCTCGACAGTGTTGTTGTAGTGCACGATACCGATGCCCCCGAGCAGCGCAATGGCAATGGCCATGCGATCCTCAGTCACCGTGTCCATGGGAGACGAGATCAGGGGACGGGCGAGGCTGATGTTGCGCGTCAGCATGGTGCCGAGTTCCACTTCGCTCGGATGGAAGTCGATGTAGCCGGGCAACACCAGATAGTCACGGTAGGTGATGCCGGTGTCCGTGTTGAAGAGGTCTTCGGCCGAAAGGCCGTCGCGCACGTCGTCGGATTCGAGCTCGCTCAGGGCCCGAGCATGCGTCGCGTCTGCCAACTCGCTCTGGTTCGTAATGGTGGACATGCGCGCCTCCGGGTTCCCGGCACCAGCGGTCCGGGAGAACGGTATGGGCGGGAGAGTGATTTCCCTTCCACCATAATACGCGTCCCGGACCCAAAGAGCCGGCACTTTCTGGGGCAGTTTGGTTATGTCCCCTGATCTGTCAGCGACTTTCCAGGCCGGATGGCGGCGGATGGATGGCCGGGCCGCTTGGGCTCCGCGCCGACGGACCGAGGCCCAGGCAGCACCGGATCGTCGGCCGGGCGGAAGGAGCCGGTGCATCCCTCGTGTGCTTCGGCGATGGTGCATGCGCTTCCCGCCAGAAATTCCCGTCCGGGGTTGGGTTCTTGTATGCTCCCACCTCGCCGAGCACATTGTCCCTGACGATAGTGCTGACACAATTTTGTGGGTTACTCACACAATCCGACACGTCAATGCTCAGGCGATTCTGGTCGTCGAAGTAGTTGGGATTCCGGCGACCGTAGAACACGATGAAATCGCTGAGACTGTCGCCAAAGATGGTGACGTCGTGGTTCTTTTCATGACCGCGTTCGACGCAGGCCGGGTTGATGGCGTTCCCTGGCGTGGCGTTCGACGGTGAGGACACAGGATCAAGACAGTCTGTCGTCCTCAGCTTGGGGCAACTATCACTCGGATGCTCGCCAGGGAGAGCCCGGGCGGCATCACCAGCCCCGAGAAAGAAAACTATCGCTATGAAACACAGGGATCGCTTTCGGTTACGACTCATTGAAGCCCTCCTGAAACACAATGGGCGAGGTTCATTGTGGTTTTGAGTTCGGTCGAGCCGCCGAAAGCGCCGTCGGCCTGCACCACGTAGAACGCGGCCTTGTCCGCGAAGGAACCGCGGCCCCAAAAATGGTTCGACGTGCCCAAGGGCACGTCCGGGAGCATCGCGAATAGCGCGCTGGGAAGGGCGGACCCATAGTGTCCAAGCCGATCATCCAACCGCCAGTTCCCTGACCCGGTACTTTCTTGCGCACAGGTGATTGCGGCCGGGCTCAAGCTTGGGTCGGCGTAGTAGCCTTTGTCACAGGCAGTGTCGTTCGTCGTACAGAACTGGTACCGCTGCGCACCCCAGTTGTCCCCCGCAGTTCCCGTTCCACGGCAGTCGTTCTGAGCGGATCGAAACACCTGCCCCTGCACACACTTCTTGATATGCCCAAGAGTCCCCGCCGCCGGAAAACTGCCACAGGCGGTTTTTGTGACTCGGTCCACCCGCCGCTCGATCACTCCGTTACCCAGGTCGGTGTAGGTGAGCGACTCACTGCCGGTTGCACTCATCATACAAAAGTTGAAGAGCATCCCGTCGAAGGGAGGGTCCGTGCCGCCCTGGTCCCAACAGCCGGCGCCGACCAAGCCGGGAAAGGCAAAGACCAGCGCTGACAGAAGGGCGCGCTTCATGATGGATGCCCCCTTTTCAGGGTTGTGCCCCCTGCGCATCAATCGTGGCCCTCCGGAGTTGGTCCTGCCGCGCCCACAGAGCGTTGAGGAAGTCCATAGAGAGTGAGCTGCGTCCGGCCCGCGTGTCCTCCATCCAGCGCAGCGTTCCATACATTCCGATCGTGACCGTCTCACGAGAATGGCCGAGGTTCTCGGCGTTCATCGGACCGAGGCTCGCTATCGCGTAGTCGTAGAACTCGTTCATTTGCTGCGTCAGATTCTTGCCCGCGCGAATTTCGGCATCCTGCACGAGATCGGAAATGTACTTTTGGGCCGCGGCGCGCTGCGCAGCCGTCGTGAAGCCGAGGTCGGCTTCGAGTTTCCGGGCTTCTATGATCGATTCCACGTCTGCCGCTGACAACCGGTACGGGCCTGTGGTGGGGAAAGGCAGGTCAAGTTCTCCGTACAGGGTGCGCAGTCCGTCGCGGTCATCCGCTGCGAGTTGCTGGGCACCCGGGAATGCGGACATGGCGGCTTCCGCGGGCACGCCTCCCTGTCCCGGTCCCTGACGGCGCGCGCATTCCAGCGTTGTTTCGCCGGGACTGCAATGGTCAAGTCCCAGCGCGTGACCGAACGCGTGAAGCATCCTGGGAAGCAGGGGCGTATTTCCGCCGACCGCGAGAGCGGTCGAGTGAGCGTTGATCTGAATGTCCGCATGGACAATCTCTGAATCCAGGCCGCAGGTCCAAACAAAGACGCACGTATCACCGGTGCAGTCGGGATCGTCCTCTTCGGTGGCCACGACCACGAGGGGCTTCACCTGCTGTCCTACGCCCGGGCATTCCACCCAAGGAGGTCCAGCAGGACCGGTGCGTTCGGTGGCGCCTGCAAAGCTCAGAGCAACGGGGGAACCTCCCTGCGCAAACCAACCGGCGGCCGCCTCCTGGATGGTGGAGAGGACAGTCAGCCGGTCGGGACCCGAGCCCACCGCTAACCCAGGAAAGTCGGGGTTCACCTGATATCGAAGTACGGGCTGCCCGGTCCAACGAATAGCTGGCTCTGTGTAGAACATGAAGGCTACGGTGGAAACCGCGCACATCAGGGCAAGGGCCGCCCCGCACATGGTGATGATGCGCCTGATAGGTAGAGTCGCCTTCATAGATTGATTTTCCCCTCCTCGCCTCGCACGACAACGAGACGCTCGCCCACACGCCTGAGAAAGATGAGAAAACGATCACTCATCGCGAAGGATGGCATACCGCGCACCCGCAACGTGTACCCGGCGCGGGAGCCACCGATCGCAAGGAGCGCAACGCGCCCGGATTCAGGAACAACTCCGCACAGCCGATCCTCCACCCCGAGGATCATGTCCGAATACACCATGGGTACGTTTCTTCCATTGGCCAGGAGTTTCTGCTGCAGGGATTGCACGTTGCCCTGGAAAATCAGCTCCGATTCGCTCATGACAACATTGGAACGTGGGCCGAGGGCCTCGATAATCCGGTAGTGCTGCTGCGGCGTCATGCTCAGCACTGAGGTGGCAACGACCTCGGGATCCAGAATCCATTTTCCGGCCTGCAGACGCGAGGGATAGACGCTCGTATTCGGATCGAAATGGAGGAAGACCTCCGTGATTCGCCCTCCGCGCAACTCAAAAGGACCCATGAAGCGAAACGTCGAGAAGGAGCTGTCTTCCAGAATGAGAGGGTAGGACTGACCGCCGGATTCCACCCGGTGCCCGGCACCATCCAAAGTGAGCTCGAAGTAGCTGTAGTGGCCGGGTGGCGCTAGGTTGTGCCCCATCAAGGCAACCGCGCCATCACGTAGGGAAAGCAGTTCAAACTCGGTTGGTGTCTCGTTAAGCAGAGCACGAGTGCCAAGGGCAGTGACGGCCTCGAGTCGCACAAATCGGATGAACACCTTGGCGACGGGGGCCGTCAGCGTCGAGCCGATATCCCGGGTATTGAGCATGATCCTGTATGTCTTGGTTTTCTTGGGACGATGCCGGTGATCGGGATGGGACACGTGGCAGGGACCGTGACGCCTCCCTTTGTGACCGCCATGTTCGAAACGAGGAACGGAGTGCAGCGTGAGTATCTTTGCCTTCTCGATCGTGAACCGGTCGTGGACCTCGACGTGGTGCTCGGTTACCTGCGCCGGGAACGCATCGTCCCCGAAACGCACGGTGGCCTTCTTCGAAAGGGAGATCTTGAGCCCGGCGTAACGCCCGGGTTTGAGAGGCAGACCGCGCACAATTGGCGCGTAGCGGCGCGAGTTCGTCAGGTAGACTTTGCGGTCCCGTCCCGTGGGCCGAAAAGAGAGGCGGTGACCGTCCGAGAGCCTCTTGACCTCGATGCGCTCGATGACCAGATCGGCCGAGTCCGGGGTTGGCTGGCCGCCCCGAGGCGGGGAAAAAACCAATTCGCCAAGGTCCGAATACTCCACGACCACCTGAAGCAGTCCTCCCTCGGGATCGGGTAGAGGGTCGTCGTAGATCTTGAAGCGCAAGAGCCCGCGATCGGGCGGCACGACCAGCATCCCCCCGGACTCATCATAGGCTTCCGCGGTCGGTTCGCGGATGCCGGGAGAGGCCTGATCGATGCCGCCACGCTGTTCGGCCCGCAACAGATCGCCCGCCACCAAGACAACGTTGCTCGACGGTATACCCGCCTTACTGACCCCCCCCCGCAGGTGAGCCAAACAGGTGCACCCAACATGAGCAGCAGGGACCGCAACGCCCAGCCCCAGCCAAAGCCGACCACACTCCGCGCCATCGCCGCACCCATACATGAAAAGAACAAATCGTCGAGTCAAAATTTGCGGCTTCCCAAGATCAGCATTGCGCAAATAATTCCCGCTCTTTAAATTTTCGCCGGCACGCTTCTTGCGCCACATGTTCAT
>CAZPFB010000001.1:0-125429 GCA_964585735.1 uncultured Leptospiraceae bacterium | reverse complement strand
AGACGGAGCGACCGTGACCCGACGTTGCCCCGTCGCCCGCGAGTTGCGCGGTTGGCGCACGGTAGAACGTGAGCACGACAGCAGCGCCAATGTAGAGCCCCGCCGACACAAAGAAAGAACCGGCCCACTCCACCGACGCGAGCTCCCGAAAACGAAACGCAACCTCCGGTCCGAGAAAAGCGGCCACCAACCCGCCCAGCAGCACGCGCGCGGCGGCGGTGGGCGCGTGCTCGGGCTCCACGCTTTCGAGTGCGGCGAACCGGTACTGCTGCGCTCCCGCCGTGGCCGTTCCCTGCAGGCAGGCCGCGCCCGACAACATCCAGAAGTCGTTCCAAAGCAGGGAAATGCCCGAGAGGACGGCGCCGCAGGCTCCGAGGATGGCCATGGCGAAGAAGAGTGGCCGGCGTCCGAAGCGCTGCATGAGGTACACGACAGGCAATGTGGCCACTGCGTTTCCGACGACGAAGCCGGTGATGGGCAGCGTGGCCAAAAGCGGGTCCGAGGCGAGTTGCGCGCCCATGATTCCGCCCGCGAGCACCACAACCGGCGGTCCGGACATCCCGAGGGCCTGGGCAAGCGAGAGCACGTGAACGTTGCGGGGGAGCACGGGCCAGGTTCTGGAAGCGGTCCACGCAGCGCGAAGACTTTTCTGCACACTCAGTGCGCGCTTGCTATAGCACCTGCCATTCTTGGCAGAATGTGTCTGCCGCGTTTGGGTGCCTGCGTCACAGCGCCGAAGCCTGTGCGAAATGGAAGGCGGGCCCCTGTTTACCTGTGGCGGGCCCTGGGTGCGCCGGAACACGAAAAAATAGAGGAAAAGTCTATTGTTGCTGCAGTGTAGGTTTGAAACTATTGTCTGAAACAGACACGACTATGGTCCGACCGACAACACTCACCCCGGACACGGTACTCGTCGTTGACGACGAGCCGGACATCTGCGGCGAGTTGGCTCTGTTCCTCTCGCACCTGGAGTACAAGGTGATCACCGCGCAGGATGGCCGCGAAGGGTTGCGCCTTTTCAGTCTGCACCTCCCGGTGGTCACCATCACGGACTACCGGATGCCCGGAATGGACGGACTCGCTCTCCTGCACGAAATCAAGAGGCTCGAACCACACGCGCAGGTCATCTTCATGAGCGGCCACGCCGACATGAAAGTGGCCCTTCAGGCCATCAAGGACCACGCCTTCGACTTTCTTCCGAAGCCCCTCGATCTCGTGGAGCTGCGCGAGAAAGTGGCCGCCTCGGTGGAGCAATGGGAACGCAGCAAGACCCCGCCGCCAACCAGCAGTTCGTACCTGGTCGGTCATGAGTTGCGCGAAGAGCCCCGGCCTGTTTCGATCCTGCACTTCCTCGTGGATCTGGACGAGTTGAGCAAAGTCAAGGTCTACAACGCGTTCCAGCATTATCTGCTCGAGGGTGTGCTTGCCCCACGTGTCGTGCTCTCTCTGAACAAAGTGAGCCGCATCAACAACATGGGGCTGAACCTACTGCTCGATGTTCACAGCGATCTCAAGGAGGCGCGCAAGCGTGCCGTCATGACACAGGTCAATCAATCCGTGATGAACTACCTGCGCGTGCTTGGTTATCACGAATACTTCTCCATTCATCAGGCCCTGGAGAATGCCATCGCCTCTGTGTAGTCAGGCAACCGCGGCACTGCCCTTCCGGCGGCTACTCGCTATCGTTCCCTGGGGAGGCCGAGTCCACGGAGGGCCCGCGAATCGGGAGCAGAATCTGGAAGCAGGCGCCGACCTCCGAACCCAGCAACCGGATCGAACCGCCGTGCGTGCGAATGATCCCGTGGCTGATGGATAGCCCGAGGCCCGTCCCCTTCCCCACCTCTTTCGTCGTGAAGAACGGTTCGAAGAGCCGCTGCTTGTTTTCGAGGGGGATTCCCGGTCCGGAGTCTTCGAAGCGAATCTCCACCTGATCGCTGAGAGTACAGCTCGATACGGTGATGGAGCGCTCCGCATCAGGCGGCAGTTCGTCGAGCGCATCGATTGAATTGGCGACAAGGTTGATGAAGACCTGGTCCAGCGCGGCAGCATCGGCAGCCACGGTGGGCAGTTCTCCCAGATTCATTTGCAGATTGACGCTGTGGAGGCGCAGTTTCTCGGAAAGCAGGCCCACCGATGAACGCAAGACTTCGTTCACGTCAACGGGCTGAAGGTTCGTGGGACCTTTACGGCCGAAGACGCGCAGCCGGCTTGTGATTCCCGCCACCCGCTCGGCCGCAGCCCTGAGTTTCCGGATTTGATCGCCGAGAATTTCTTCCGAAAGGGAACCGTCCGCGTGAAACAGCTCCAGCATCTGGGCGACCATCTTGACGACGGAGATGGGCTGGTTCAATTCGTGTGTCAGTCCTGTGGCCATCTGTCCCAGGGTGGCCATCTTGGCGGCGTGGTTGAGCTGATCTTCGAGCGCCTTTTGCTCCGACATGTCCGTCTTCACCGCCACGAAGTGATGAATGACACCGGCCTCATCCATGACGGGCGTGACAGTCATGTGCTCCGGGTACAATTCTCCGGACTTCTTGCGGTTCACCAGTTCACCCGACCACGGAGAGCCGGACAGGATTGTGGCCCACAGGCGCGCGAAAAACTGTCCGTCCTGCTTGCCCGAGCTGAGGACCCGCGGCGTGGCGCCGATCACCTCTTCCCGTGAGTATCCGGTCAGCTTCGTGAACGCTTCGTTGACCCACTCGATGATGCCGCTGTCATCCGTGATGACGATCGCATTGGCAGCAGCGTCCAGGGCGGAAAGCCGCAGGCGCGCCACCCGTTCAGATCGTTCCGTGTGTTCCTGTGTCTCCATCACCGGAGCAAGGGCGCGCAGCAGTATCTCTGCCAGGTGCTCTTCTACCGGGTCGAAAGGCCGATCGCGTCGTCCCAGGAGGAGGATCCCCCGGATCATCCCGGCTCGCGCGATCGGTCCGCACAGGCAGGCCACGGGACCCAAACGTGGATCGTTTCGCAAGTCCCGGAGCAGGCGCAGGCCGCTCCAGCCGTGCCCGGTCACCTCCGCGAGTTGCCCGGACAGGAGCCCCGCGGGGTCCGCTGAAGACAATACGAACGGCATCGAGTCAGCCCCCCGACGTAAAAGTACGCCGGCCTCAGCCTGCAACTCCTCCATGGCGACATCCAGAAGAGCCGCGTAGACATTCGTGCCCCCGGAAAGCAGGGAAGCCCGGAAACGATTCTCGAGCCGGACGATTTGCTCGGCCCGCAGCCGCGTGGTGTTGTCGAGCCCCGAAACCAAGAGCCCCACCGGCCGACCGTTCTCACGGAGCGGAACCGCATTGAACTCAGCGGAACGCAGCGCTCCGTCCCGTGCGCGCGTCCAAACATTGGCCGAGAGATGGGGCAGGTCAGGTTCGAGCAGGAAACGCTCCGGTCTGAAGTCGCTGTTGGTTGAGTCGGATTCCGCCACGAGTTCGGCAAAGGGCCGCCCCAGAATGTCTTTGCCCTCGTAGCCCAAGCGCGCCGAAACATAGCGGTTGATCCGCGCCACACAACCATTTGCGTCCAGTAAGAAGACGTAGGCGGGTATCGTGTCCAAAAGCAGGTTCAAGTCCCGGTTGGCGCGCTCCAGTTCGGCACGGCCGGCCTCCAGTGCTGCTTCGGCCGCCCTGGTTTCTGTCAGGTCCACCATGGTGGCGACCAGGTAGCGGAGCGTGCCGTCCTCGCTGCGCACGCCCGTGACGCGCAGGTCTACGGGAACCAGCGAGCCATCCTTGCGAACGTAATGCTTCTGGAGGCGGTACGAGTCGATTGCTCCGCTGCGCAACAGCTCGACCTGCCGCTCGGACAGAGCACGCTCCGCCTCGGGTGTAATGTCCCACCAAGTCTGTCCGCGCATTTCTGCCGCGCTGTAACCGACGAGTTGCTCCCCCGCCTGGTTGAGTTCGAGGCTGTAGATATTAGGCGTCACAATGGACAGACCGATCGGCAAAGAGTTGAACACCGTGCGGAAAAGCTCCTCCCTCGCGGTGAGCTCCTCCTGTGCCCTGGTCTGCTCCGTGAGGTCCAAGCCGGAGACCAGGATTCCGGGCAGTCCTTCTTGGCTCGAGAGCGCCGCGACGTTGACCTCCAGGATCCGGATATCCCCCTCCTTCGTGTGCACGGGGGCGCGGTAGGGAAAACGGATCGAAGCCGGCTCCTCGAGGTACCGTTGAAAATCCACAACCAGCGCCTGAGACTCGGGCGTTGCCGACCAAAACGAAGAGAACGGCTTCCCGACGAGCTCTTCGGCCGTATATCCAAGCAGGCGACAACCAAAATCGTTCACGAGTTCAATGACTCCCTCCCTCGAAACGAGAACCACCAATACGGGCACAGTATCGAGCAGCAGTTGCAGCTCGCTGTTCGCCTTCTCCAGTTCGGTCGTGCGTACGGACAATTCCGCCGCGGCCGCGTCGAGTTGGGTGAGGTCTGTTGCCGTGGTGATCAGCCGACGGATGCTGCCATCGGAACGACGCTGTGCCGTCACGGTAACGAACGCCGGTACGACTTTGTCCTTGGCGCGTACGAATCGTTTCCGAAGAGAAAACTGGTCTTGTTCGCCGCGCAGGACGAGTTCCATCAAAGCGCGCTCGGCCGCGGAATCCTCCGGGGAAGTGTGGGCCCACTCAGGCTGCCGGTCATCACGAGCCGAAGAGCCCAACAGTCCGAGCGCGGCCTGATTGACCCTTTCGTAGGGAGCCTCGGGTGTGCCCACGCACAGACCGATCGGCACGAGGTCAAACAGGGTGCGCAGAAGTTCTTCGCTCTCCGCAAGCTGGCGTTCTGCGAGAATCCGCTCGGTTATGTCTTTGATGGAAACGAACGCCACGGCAGCTTCGCCGGGCAGGGGCAGGCGCACGGAGATGAGAACGTGGAGCGTGCGGCCGTCAAACGTCCTCTGCTCGGCTACAGATTCGAAAACGCGCTCGCCCGCCGCAAACGCCACCAGCTGCCTTGTGAAGACGGGCAGGGAGGCCTCGCTGAAAACGCGGTCGATCCCCGCAAGAAAGTCCAGCTCACTCTTGGCCCCGTAAAGCTTCACGGTGGCGGGGTTCACCTTGAGGACACGCACAGAGGCCGCAAGTCGCACGACAGAGTCGGGATGTGCGGAAAAATATGCAGCGAAATCCGTGACTCCTTCGCTTTTCAAGTGGTCGAGAGCCGCCCGAACTTGCGTGTAATCCTCCTCCCAGATGCTTACAGGCACGGATTCGAATAGATTGCGGGCTCGCCGCTCGCTCATCTCGACACGCGAAAAGAAGTGGGTACGCAACCGCCCCCAGACGAGAAGCGCAAGCGCCATCAGCGATGGAATGCCGAGGAGAGCCAGGATGCCGGCCGCGCGATACCCAGACCAAAGCTCCTCCATATCGACTTTGGCCACTATGCCGACTCGAGAAAGTGGCGCAAAACCCACGGCGGCCAGGACGGGACGACCCTCGTAGTCACGTCCGCGCATGACTTTGCGCTGGCCACGCAACGCTTCCTGCATGGGTGTGGCCAGCCAGGCGTTGCGCCGAACGCGCCTCAGTCGTCCACCATGGTCCCGCCCTCCGATGATGACGAGATGTGCGTCGTCGGCGTACCCCAAGAGAATCTCGCCCGTCGCCCCGAATCCGCCGAGGTGTTGAAATACGAGCACGAGCTCGCGATGGCGACGGTGCCACTCCACGGCAGCACCACGACCCCGCCCGGACTCCGCGCGCTCCTGTGCCTCGAGAGCGTGCGCCAGGCGCAGGCGACCGTCGACGATGCCCATGAGCAAACGCTCGGTGTTGCGGAGGTTGAGGCTGTAGGCTGCGTATACCGCGCCCAGCGCGCTCACCCACAGGAGAATCAGCGCCAACGCGGCCTTGACTGCAAACTCGCGGTCGAACATGGGGAGCCTCGCCTGGTCCCGCCCGTCGGAACTCCTGCATGATTTGGAACCGAAAACAGGCCGACAACCATTTCGCCTGGAGTCGGAGTTCGCCCGGCTTCCCCGGTCGGCCCAAGAGCGTGCTCAAACTGGGCAGGCAGTCGCCTATGACCGAATCCCCCTTGACGATGGGCCCACCCGCACCAACCGTGGCACTTCGACGGGCCGACCCAAAGGGACGGCACTTCTTTCGGTGGCTTCACTCCTTCTCCGGAGCGTCGCGCGTCCCTCGGGACCTCCGGCAGAATCCCGCATCGCCGCGGCTGGGCTGCGGCGAAATCAGGCGGCCGTCCGGGAGCAGCCGTTGGCTACTATTACAGGACCGAAACACAAGATCTGTCGCACCGTTGGATACTGCATCCACGGAAGCGCCAAGTGCCCCTCCATTCGCAGGCCGTATGCGCCGGGACATCGCCCCAACGCGCGCCGCAAAAAGCGTTCTGCCTTCAGCGAGCAGTTGCTCGAAAAGCAAAAGCTGCGCCTGACCTACGGGATGATGGAGAAGCAATTCTACGCCACATTCGCCGAAGCCGTCCACCACACCGGGAACACGGCAGACATTTTCCTGTCGCTTCTGGAAAGCAGGCTCGCTTCGCTCGTCTGGCGCATGGGTCTGGCCCGGACGGTTTGGGACGCGCGGCAACTCGTGAACCACGGGCACGTCACGGTGAACGGGCAGCGTGTGGACATCCCCAGCTACCGCGTGAAGCCGGGCGAGGTCATCGACCTGCATCCCAAGGCCAAGGAACTCGATCGCGTCAAGTCGGCGCTCCAGACCCGCGTGGGCAGCGGCCCGGGGTACCTCGAGCTTCAAGAAAACGGCGTGGGCGCAAAGTTCCTCGGGATTTCGAGCGTAGCCGACATTCCGGTGACGCGCATCAACGTTCAGAAGATCGTCGAGTTCTACAGCAAGTAAGGTCGCCCGCTGACGGGGCGCCAAGATTGCGGGCCCGCCTTGTTCATGAACGGGGCGGGTCAGAATTTGTTCAGGTAGGCCGAGCGGATCACGGCGTCACAGTATGAGCCGACCGCCATCGGATCCGTCACCGAAACCGAATTGAGGGTGTCCGGGATGCCGTAGATCTTCCCGTTCGGCGCAAGCACTCCGCCGGCGCTGGCGCCTCCACCGGGAAAGTTCGTTATGGTGGCGATATCGCCGGTGTTGTTTACGGTGTCTATGATGAGCATGCGTGACTCGTTGTAAGGCAGTCCGTAAATCTTGCCGTCCGGCGCCAGCGCGCCTCCCACCCAGTTGGCGCCGGTCGCGCCGGTCGTCGTGATGGTCGTCTGGTCGACCGTGTTCGTGGCCGGATCCACAATCAACACGGGCACGTTGCCGATCGGTATCCCGTAGACCTTCCCGTTTACACCCAGCACCCCGCCTTCGTAGACGCCCGTGATTCCTGTAATGCTGGTCGTGTCTGCCGTATTCGTGTATGGATCGATGATGAGAACGTTGCCCGCAGCACTCGGCATGGCGTAAATCTTGCCATTGGGTGCCAACACGCCCCCGCTCCATTTGTTGCCGGCGCCCAGACCGGTGATGGAGGTCAGGTCGTACGTGTTGGTCTCCGGGTCGATGATGAGCACGCGTGATTCGGCGAGCGGGATTGCGTAGATCTTGCCGTTGGGCGCAAGCACTCCCCCGCGCCACTTGTTGACGGAACTCGGAAGGCCGCTGAGGGTCGTCGTATCCAGGGTGTTTGCCACCGGATCGATGATGAGCACGTGCGTTGCCTGGTCGGGAATTGCGTAGATCTTCCCATTCGGAGCAAGGACACCGCCCCAGTATTTGTTGGTCGCCCCCAAGCCGGCGAGCGTGGTCAGATCCACGGTGTTCGTTTGCGGATCGATGATCAGCACCTCCGTGCGGGCGCAGGGCACGGCGTAGATCTTGCCGTTGGGTGCAAGCACGCCCCCGCGCCACTTGCAGCCGCCCGCCGGGACGCCCGTGATCCCGCTGATGCTCGCGCTCGATGTTCCGCGTGAACCAAGCGCCGCCTGGCCCGTGAGCTCCGCCAGAAACGATGGTGCGTAAGCGGGCTGCATGACGGCAGTAGCGTCCTTGTTGCAGATCGATCGAAACGGTCCCAATAGCAACGAAAGGCCGGTGCAAACAAGGTCCGAACGCGCGCAGTAGTTCGGGTCCACCACTGAGCACGAACAGAGCAGGGAAAGGCTTGCGGCCAGCAGTTGATTCCTCAGTCTCATCCGGAGTTCACTTCAACAGGTGCAGCGTTACCTCTACCCGTACTTCGTCCTGGATCGGGTTGAGGCGACTGTCGTAGTTCATGCCGAACGTGCGGCGGTTGAGCAAGAAGCTGCCGAAGGCCATCGTCTCGGTAGGCGATTTCTTCAGCATGAAGCGAACGGGCACCTCCACCGTCTTTCCGCGCAGCGTCAGCGTTCCTTGGACCTGCGCAGTGTTCCCGTCCTGCCTGACAGAACTCAATGCGAAGATCGCCTCGGGGTGCCGCGCGCAGTCAAAGAAGTCTTCCGACCGAAGATGCGTGTCGCGACGCGAAAGCCCGGTGTCCAGAGACGCGGTCTCTACAACCAATTCGCCCTGAGCGGCAAGATCCGCCCCAATCGTGCCCCGGAACTTCCAGCGGCCGAAAGTGCCGCGCACTTTTCCGAAGCGGGAGTCGGCCACGAAGGCGATGCTCGATCGGGTGCTGTCGATGCGCCACGGTTCGTCGGGCGCGGCCGACAGGGAAGGCAAAGCAAGGAGCGCGACCAGGACCCAAATCCCTGAAAAGTGTCTTCTCGAGAGCATCAGTGGCTGCCTCCACCCGAAGAGCCTTCATACGACCTACAGGCGACGGCGGCAACCACATAGTGGCCGTAGCAGGCACTTTGGCCCTGCTGCCCGACGCAGGAATTCCAGGCTGCAAGGCGTGCAGACGGAATTCGCGCTCAGTCACCGTGATTCGCCATTTGCCGCAGAGCAAAGAGGAGGCTGCCTGCTCGGACGAGCAGGTTCGAGGTCCGTCGCCTGGGTTCAGAGAGGCGCGGTGCTGGTGCGTGCCAAGCACTCCCGCGGGTCAGCGGCCCGCGCGCGCCTGACGGCGCGAGGCAACGAGTCGCCCCAAGGACGGGCGGTCCGTGGCCCCGGCATCAGGCATGCTTTTCGAGCGCAATGCCCGTCAGTTGTTCCAGTTGCGAGGTGAAATCCAGGAGCTTCTTGGAAGGGATCTCCTCGACCACTTCGCCTGTCCTGAAATTGACCAATTGCACCTGGATTTTGCCCGAGTCATTGTGCACCTGGAAATGAAACCGCGTCTCCGGCTGACGCGCAAGAACCACGTCCAGCGTTTCGACCGCCATCTTCACACGTTCCATGTTCTCGGGTGTGGCCGCCACGTCGCTTCGCGACGAGTGCTCCTCACCCCGGCGCGCGACCGCTCCGCGAGCGCCCGCCTCTGCCTCGACCGGCCGCGGACCGGCGGTCGTTATTCCGGGAATTGCTTCCATAGCTGAACCTCCCTGTTCCTTCTGGAACTCCCTGGGGTACCCCTTCGGCCGTGGGGGGGCGCGGCATTAGGGGACCGGGCAAAAAACGGGCCCGTCCGAGGCCCGGGCGGAACCCCGCAAATCGCCCGGCGTGAAGGCCCGTAGAGACTACGGTTGCATAAACCATAGCGGGTATGGTATACTCCCCGCAGAGGCCATGCGTCAGAATCTGCCGGTCACAGACCTGGAAAACGCCGTTCGGGATTCGGATGTCCTCATCTCGCGCACCGATCCCAAGGGACGCATCACGTACGTAAGCGAAGACTTCTGCCGGATCAGCGAGTTCAGTCGAGACGAGATGATCGGCCGACCGCACAACCTGATCCGTCACCCCGACGTGCCGCCCGCCATCTTCGCGGATCTCTGGTCCACCATTCAGGCCGGGAAGCCCTGGAACGGGATCGTGAAGAACCGCGCCCGCAGCGGAAACTACTACTGGGTGGAAGCCAACGTGACTCCGCTCGTGCGTGCGGGAAGCATTGTGGGGTACCTTTCGGTACGCCGCCGGCCCACCGAGAAGCAGAAGCAGGACGCCATCGCGTACTACCGGCGCGTGGCGAACGCGGATCGAATCGCCACGGGATGGCCGGGTCGGCTGCGTGAATGGAATCGATCCCTCCCGGTTCGCGTGGCCGGTATCGTCGCACTGCTGCTCCTGCCGCTCGTGGAGGCGGTTCTGGTCGCGACGCGTTCGGGGAACTGGGACCCCGTCGTTCTGCCCTTCGGAACCGCGGCGGTCAGTTGCCTGCTCGCGTTTTTGCTGCTGCGTGGCATCCTGTCGGCAGCGGGAGCGGCCGCCGAAACGGCGCGTATCGTCAGCATCGGCGATCTGAGTCGGACACGCGCGCCAGAGTCCAGCGTCGCGGAATTGGCCCAGGTACAAAGCGTACTGCGCAGCATGACCATTGCGCTCTGGGGGATCGTCACACAGGTGCGCGATACCGCCGAGAAGTCCCGCACAACAGCCGAAGCTGTCAGCGCAACGGCGGACCGGCTCAGTGAATCGGCCCAGCAGCAGGCCGCCGCCAACGAGGAATCGGCAGCGGCCATTGAGCAGGCCACCGCATCCCTCGACGGGATAGCTGCCAGCATCGAGGGCCAGACCTCCGACATAGTTGCCATGCGACGCGGCACGCAATCTCTCAAAAGCGAAGCTGAACGCGTATCGGCGACCGCTCGTGAAGCAGGCAGCCTCTCCGAGAAGCTCAACGCGGAGGCAACCCGCTGCCGCGACAGCATTTCCGTGGCCATCCAATCGGTAGAAGAAATCCGCGGTGTGTCGCGGCAGATCGCGCAGGCCATGGCCGTCATCAGCGATATCTCCGAGAAGATCAACCTCCTCTCTCTGAACGCTTCCATCGAATCCGCGCGCGCCGGGGAAGCCGGTCGGGGGTTCGCCGTGGTGGCCGAGCACGTGTCACGACTGGCCGATCTCACGGCGGGCAGCGTGCGCGAGGTGTCCGAGCTGATTGCCGACGCGGAACGCTCGGTCGACCTCGGCACCGAGAGAATCCGTTCGGTGATGACGCTCTTCGGCGGCGTTATCGAGGGCGTTCACTCGTTGGCTCAGGCACAGGCCCTGGCCGGCAGGGCCATGCAGACGCAGTTGGACTTGGCCGCATCGGTGGACACGAGCGCCGCAGGTACGGAACGGCGCGCCCGCGAGGTGACCGCGGCCACCCGCGAACAACGTCTGGCCGTTTCCGAGATCGCTCAGACGACGCAGAACCTGGCCGAACAGGCGCAGATCGTGGCCGAGGAAGCCGCCGGGCTGCTGCGGCTGGCCCGTGGGGCCTCGGAGAATACCGCTCAGGCGCTGGAGCTGCTCGACTTCTTCACGCTGGCGACCCCGGGGGAGCGCAGCGCGCATGGCCAACAGTCAGAGGCCGTCTCAGCGGCTGCTGCCTCCGGCGGTTCACTGTAACTCCGGCACACCCGCCGCGTTTCCCAAGGCGGGGGCTTTCCCCCGGGAGGAAACATGAAGCTACACATTATCATAGCGGCAGTCGCCACCATCGGACTGGCGTACTGCGGCCGCTCCGGTGCAGGACAGGAGGCGCATTCTCATACCGCCCCCAAAACCATAGAAGTCAAAGCGAGAGAGATGGCATTCGCGCCAAGCGCCTTTGCGGTCCGCGCGGGGGAGCGAATCTCCCTGCACTTCGAAAACGAGGGCAGGGTTCTCCATGACTGGACCCTCGTCCCAGACGGCGGATCGAAAGTGCGTCCCGCGCAGGGGCATGCGCACAAGTCAGAAGACAGCCCCCACGGATCGGACGGGCATAGGCACAGCGTTGGCCCGGGGCAACTGCACGTGATGGCCGAACCGGGCCGCACTGCGCGGCTCGATTTTGAAATTGCGGCGCCCGGTGAATACGAGTTCTTCTGCTCCGTACCGGGACACCGCGAAGCGGGCATGGTCGGGCGCATCGTGGTTCGGTGAAAATCGGCGGGCCCCGTCAGTTGTGCTGGTGGGTCCCGCCTCCGCACGTGCAGTCCAGGCAACCGTGAACGGCGCAGGCCCGGCACGTTTCCTCGAGGCGCTGGCGCAACTGCTGCCGTGCCCGATGTCTTCGGACCTTCAGATTGTTCCGCTCGATCCCGAGTCGCTCCGCGGCTGCTTCAGGCGATTCTCCTCCGAGCTCGATGCTCTCGATGAGATCCCGGTACTCGGGCTTCAGGGCGGGCAGCAGCTCCCGAAAGCACTCGCACAGCTCTGCTTCCAACTCCACCGGCAGCCCCGCCTCCGGCATAACCCTGGCCACAGCCTCCATGCGACGGCCCTCGGCGGCGCGGCGACGGTACTGGTCGATGATGGCGTTGCGGAGCACCCGGTAGAACCAGGCGAGCAGTCGGCCTTCGTCACCGGGATCGGGCGCCTGACGAAAGGCGCGTAGCAACGCTTCCTGGAAGAGATCTTCCGCAAGGTCGGCATCCCCGAGGCGAGAGCGCACGAAACCGACGAGCCTGCTGCGGTGTTTGAGGAGAACGGCCACATGTGGCACATCGGCTTCCATCTTCATGGGCGGCAGGAAGGAGCCGCGCGAGGGAAATGTCGAGCAAAGGGGACCATCACGGGGCTATTCGTTTGAGGAGAATGCGGCAGGAACCGTTGCCGCTCGCCAGAAGGCGGGGCTGGACGCGGTGGGCACGGGCCGAGTCTGTCCTCCACGAGGATCCGCCCTCGGCCCGGCCAATCGGTCAGTGAACGTGGCGAATGCCGCGCCCTATCATGATGATATTGACGGGCAGCGCCGCCACGAAGCCCGCAAGTAGCGCAATCCCCATACCGAACCAGAATAGGCCGTCGGTGAGGCCCGCCTCCATCACACCCGGCGTGAGAATCTGCGCGGCCACTTCGGCGGACTCCATCACGGCAATGCTCAGCCCTTCGGACACGAGAATCACCTTGAAGGCGGCCCGAACCGGCATGCCGGCGCGGAGCAGAGGGATGACACCCAGTCCGAAACCGAACACGAAACCCAGGGCCACGGCAAGACCCATCGTCTCCCACATGCCCCAACCGAGTGCGGTGCCGATCACGACGCCCACGATCTCCCCGATTCCACATCCCACCAAACAGTGCAACGTGGCCATCACAGCGAGTCGCAGGTTGGAGGTTTCCTTCGCGCCGCTTTTTCCATGCCCATGGTGGGCATGCGGGTCATGATCTGCGCCCATAACGTGTCCCACATGGGCATGCGGGTCCTCGTTCTGGGCTTGGGCACTGCGCTGCTCCTCGAGGATGCAGAGGCTGTGATCGTGATCGTCCTGGGGCGCTCCGCCCCCGATGGGTTCTTTCCTATCCATTGTCTTCATGTTTCAAACCTCCTTGGCTTGTAACATGGGAAACGCAATGACCAGGGAGGGGTTACACTCTTCCGGGCGGGGCGGCCCGCGCCCGTCTTGGCTACCGCGCGCCGCCCGCTCGCAGGAGCTCGACGAGCGTTTGGTTGCGATTGGCCCTGGCAATGTCCAGGGCCGTCTTGCCCTCCTCGTTGCGCGTGTTCACTTTGGCCCCCGCCGCCAGAAGCAGGCGAACGATCTCGGTGTGTCCAGGAACGGGCCTCGTGCGGGCCACGAGCGTCAGAGCCGTTTCGCCCTGCATGCTCTTCTCGTTCACGCGGGCGCCGGCCGCAAGGAGCAGGCGCACGTTTTCCAGGAGGCCGTCGCGCGCGGCGACCATGATCGGACGAAAACCACGCAGATCGCGCTTGTTCACACCGGCACCGTTCTTGATGAGGAGGTCCAGGGTTTCCGGGTTCGATTGCGTCGCGGCGGCCCACAACGGGGTCAGGCCGAGGTGATCGGCCTGGTTCACCAGAGCGCCGTGGTGGAGGAGGAGTCGGACCTTTTCCGTCTCTCCACGCATGGCCGCGTCGAACAGCGGCGCGTCGGCGCCTTCCCGCATGCACTGCCTTGGATCCGCGCCACCCTCGAGGAGTTGGCGCAACAGGCGCACGCTCCCCTCGCGCGCGACCCGCGTCAGAGCCGTGCGACAACCTTCACCCCTGTTCGGGTCCGCGCGGGCTTCCAGAAGAGCCCGGACAATGTCCTGCTCGCCGTGCCACACGGCCAACGTCAGAGGTGATTCCGTGCCATGCTGGACGACCGCGTTTGCATCTGCGCCCCGGCCGAGCAGAGCCCGGACCGTGCCCGCATCCCGCGAATCTACCGCCAGCGACAGAGCCGTGCGGTCCCGAGCATCGCGCGCCTGCACCGCCGCCCCCTTATCGAGGAGCAGCCGCACGACGGCTTCGTGTCCACGAGAAGCCGCCGCATGAAGCGGCGTGGCGCCGAACATGTCCGCTTCATCAAGAATGGCACCCGCGGCGCACAGCATGCGAACGGCTTCTGTATGGCCCCCGGCGGCCGCGATGTGGAGAGCCGTGCCGCCCTCGTTGTGGCGAGCGTTCACGGCCGCACCCGCCCCGAGAAGTTCACCGAGGCGCTTTGTGTCCCCTGCGCGGGCCGCCGACATGAGTTCGGTCTCGCCAAACGCGGCCGGTTCCTCGCGCGCACCCGCGGAGCGCAGCAGCGCCACCATTGGCTCATTGCGCCCCGCAAGCGCAATGGCAAGGGCGGACTTCCCCTTTTCATCGCGACCGTTCACCCGCGCCCCTGCCGCAAGGAGGAGTCGCGCCGTCTCCAACTGGCTCGCGCCGGGACGCGCGGCGGCCTCGGTGAGGGGAGACGAGCCTTCGCGGTCCCGCGCGTTGGGATCCGCACCCGCTTCGAGCAGTACGCGCAGAACCGCCAGCCTGCCCCCCGCAAAGATGATGGGTGGCGTACCGCGACGGTCCCGTTTGTTCACCGAAGCACCATGTGCGAGGAGCAGGCGCACGAGCTCCGCGTTCTCGCTCACGACGGCAACCCGGAGCGCACTGTCACCCAGCCCGGACCACTGGGATGGATCGGTCACGTCCGGGCGGGCGCCTGCTGCAAGCAGCGCGCGCACGACAGCGACCGACTTGTTCTCCACGGCCTCGTTCAGGGGCGTGTTGATGAGTTCCCGGCCGCCCTGGTTCGGGTTGGCCCCCGCAGCAAGGAGCACGCGGACTGTTTCGAGGTTCTCCTTCCGGGCCGCCGCAAGCAGAGGAGTCTCGCCGCCCACGAGTTCGTCCGGGTCGGCGCCGTGCCGGATGAGCAGCTCCACCAATTCCGGAGGACTGCGATGCCAAATCGCAAACGCGAGAATGGATTGCGCCTCCGAATACCTGTGCCCATGGGCCGGCCGCACGGACGTACTTGCGCCCCGTTCCAGCAGGAGTTGCACCACCGGCAGTGCGGGCCCGAACGTCCGTCCGGACCCCGCGAGCGCACGTTCGAGAATCGTGCGACCAACCGCATCGAAGTGGTCGACGCGCGCGCCCGCGTCCAGAAGCAGACGCACCGTTTCCAGGGAGCGCGTGGCAGCCGCTCTTGCCAGGGCGCTTTGACCCAGATCGTCCAGGTCGTGGACATTCGCTCCCCTCCTCAACAGCTCGCGGACCACGTCGGGGGCGCCCGCCCCTGCTGCCAGAAGCAGCGCCGTCCTGCTTTCGTTGTTACGCTTGCGGATATCCGCGCCGTGGTCCAGAAGCAGTCTTACGTTTTCGAGGGCGCGAGGGCGGGCGGCCAGCATCAGGGGCGTATCGCCAAAAGCATCAGCCACGTCCACGCGCGCGCCGCGGGAAAGAAGCAGGCGCACCACCTCAGCGTGTCCAAGGTCGGCCGCAACGGAGAGCGGCGTCAGGTCCCTCTCGTTTGCTGCGTTTGGGTCCGCCCCCGCATCGAGCGCCGCGCGCGTGGCGGCAGGGTCCCCTCGCTCCACGGCACGAGATAGATCTGCGGCAGCCTTACGCCGCGCGCCTTCAGAACCGGAAGGTGAAGCGCGCGCGGGTCCATCTGCTACCGGCGGCGCAGTGTGCGGGCGCGGCGCACCGTTCGTGGCCGACCGGAATGAAAGGGCAAGCAGCAGCAGGACGCAAACCCTCCGGCCGGGCCTTTGCATGCCCGCACCAACGGGCCGCGATCCTTGACGAGGGGACCTCATGGCTGCTCGCCCAACCGGCCCGCGCGCAGCACTGGCACACGTAAGACGGTCATTCGCCAACGGCTGCTCACCCGGAACTGGCCCCCGCCAACAATGGCACCCCGCAAAGGCGCCCCGTCCCTACTTCTTCAGCGCATTCTTCATGCGCATGAGTTTGCCACGCAGGCGCATGATGGCCTTGGTGTGCAACTGCGAAATGCGGCTCTCGGTCACTTCGAGGACTTCGCCGATCTCTTTGAGCGTGAGGTCCTCATAGTAGTAGAGAACGATGACTTTCTTCTCTTTGTCCGGGAGCTGCTTGATGGCTTCCACGATGACGCTCTTGATTTCCTCTTTCTCGATGAGCGTGTCGGGGTTCAGGTTCGGCGGCGATTCAAGCGTTTCCATGAAGGAGACTTCGTCGTTGTCGTCCCCGAGGTACCAGATGTCGTTGAGCGAGATGATGCTGGTGCCGCTGATCTTGGTGAGGATGCCCTGGAGTTCCTGGACGGAGACGCCGAGCTCCTTGGCAATGTCCTCGTCTTCGACCGTGTGCCCCATTTTATTTTCGAGCAGGGCGATGATCTCTTCCACCTGCTTGGCT
Source organism: uncultured Leptospiraceae bacterium (assembly GCA_964585735.1). GTDB lineage: Bacteria > Spirochaetota > Leptospiria > Leptospirales > Leptonemataceae > CAZPFB01. The sequence continues at coordinate 108,878 of CAZPFB010000001.1, read as the reverse complement.
TTCTGGCGTATGGAGCGCGGGATCCAGTCGATGCTGCGCAGCTCGTCGAAGATGGCCCCGCGGATGCGGGTCATGGCATAGGTCTTGAATTTGATGTCCCGATTGGGATCGAACTTTTCGATGGCGTCCAGAAGTCCGAACGAACCGTAGCTCACGAGGTCGTCGAACTCGACATTCTGGGGCATACCGATGGCCACTTTCCCGGCCACGTACTTCACGAGGGGCGCGTATTTCTCGGCCAAATAGTCGCGGATCTCGCGATCCCCTTCGTCGCGATAGCGGCGCCAGAGGACCATCTCATCCTCGGTCTTGTATTTTTCCCAGACTCTCGACATGCCTTTCGTCTACAGCCTGCACCGCTTCATCCATTGGACGAGGCGACGCGTATCATTCCTCATCGCGCGCGAGCATCGTCTTGATGGCCGCCGCCATCAATCGAGGTTCGTTCTTGATTTTGACTTTGTTGACCAGGATGTGATCCCCGAAGTGCCGCGCCTCCGCACCGGTTGCGGCCATGGCGGGTGCAGTCTCGGGAGCCATGCCGCCTGGGCCTTCGCCGAATCCTTCTTCACCGCCGGCAAAGTCCGCGGCGTCCGGCGCGTTCTCTTCGTCCAGCGCCACCGACCCCTCGAAAATCCGCAACAGTTCCGGAACGCGCGCTTCAATGACCTTGAGCACGCCGATGCCCAGTCCGGCCGAAAGAACCGTGCACAGTACGGCCGTCCCGGTCACGCTCATCCAGCGATTGCCACCGAGAAACCCGAACACGACCGAAACGATGAGGCCCACGACCGCAAAGACCCCGGCAAACTTGAGCATCAGCGTCATGCCCGGGCGACCTCACTCCTCTCCTGCACGCAGGCCCAGGAAGCGACGGAAGAAACCGCCCAGGCCCTCGGGACGGGGCTCCACTTCCGTGTTGAGGAGTCTGGCGGCGATGTGCTGAATGCAGGCGGCGCTCTTGGAGGCCGGATGCAGTACGACGTGCGGACGCTGACTGCGGATGCTTTTCTGGACGAGGGATTCCTCGAAGATGAAGCCGAGGTTCTCGACCTTGGTCCGCAAAAACTGATCCGAAATGCTGATGAGTCGGTCGGCCACGCGCTTGGCTTCCACAGCCGAACCCACGCGATTCGTCACGAGGCGGATACGCTTGGATTGGTTGTTGGCGACGATACTCTTGATCATGCCGTACGCGTCGGTGATGGCGGTTGGCTCGGGCGTCGTAACCACGACAATGTCGTCCGCCTGAAGAACCAGGCCGATGACGTTGGCGCCCACGCCCGCGCCCGTGTCGATGAGGAGAACGTCGTATCCTTCGAGGGTCTCGAGTTCTTTCAGAAATGCATTGCGCTGCGACTCGCTGAGGTTGGCAAGTTGCGAGATGCCGTTGGCGCCGGCCAGGATGTCGATGCCGTACGAGGTAGAGAGGACCACGTCCCTAATCCGCTTCTTGCCCTTCATGACCTCGTAGATATTGTGCTCCGGAATGATCCCGAGCAGAACATTTACGTTGGCGAGGCCCAGGTCTCCGTCGAAGAGGATGACCCGCTTGCCCAGTCGGGCCATGCTGATGGCCAGGTTCACCGAGAAACAGGTCTTGCCGACACCGCCCTTGCCGGAGGTTACCGAGATGACGCGCGTGGTCTGCGGGGCAGAGGAAGTTTCGACGGGCGCTTCGACTTGTTCTTCCTGAGGCAAAGCGTCCTCCTCACCGGGCTCCAGCACGGCCGTTCCGGCGCGCCGTCCCCGCCCCAGGGCGAGTTTGCGGAGTTTTGCGGCCTGGTCCATAATTTCCATTTTATGTCAGATTCCAGATCAGAGCTGCACGGCCTCGCCACGCACCTCCGCTTTGAGGACCATTCTTGCCATGTCGTCCGGGCGGGCTTCCAGGATGTCCCCGGGAACCTCCTGCCCATTCATCAGGAACGAAAACGGCCTGTTAAATTTATCGGCATGCTCAATAAATGCCCCAATAAAATCCGTTTCGTCGAGCTTCGTGAGGATAATCTTGTCAAAGCCCAGAGCGTCGTAGGCAAGCAGAATTTTTTCTACCAATGAAGGCGACATGTTGGCCGCCAGGACCAGGTGTTTTTCGAGGCGAACCTCGCAGGCCTCGGTGAAGCGCTTGAGCTCCTCGATCCGGGCCAAATCCTTGTAGCCGATTCCCGACGTGTCGATGAGCATCAGCTCGGCCCCGTCCCGGCGTATCTGCTCCCCGAACTCCTCGGGATTGAGCGGCGCATGAAAGGGCACGCCCATCACGCCCGCATAGGTCTTGAGCTGCTCGGTCGCCGCCAAGCGGTAGTGGTCGAGGCTGTAGATGGAGACCTCCCGGTTTTCGTACAGGTGATACCTGGCGGCCAGCTTTGCCAGACTGGTGGTCTTGCCCGAACCGGTCGGACCTACCAGCATCACGGCCCGGCATTCGCCGCGGGCGGGCGCCACGTCGGGTACGGCCCGAATGTGGTCCGCCAGTTGCCGCAGAGCCCGCTCCTCCACCAGGCGGTATTCCTTCTTATCCACGCTCGAAAGCTTCTGGTCGAGCTCGGCCAGAAACGAATCGATGAACTCGCGGCTCAGGTGCGCGCCCAAGAATCGACTGCGGATCTTGTGGAAGTAGCGAATGGAGGGCTCAGCCGGGGGAACGGGGTCAGACAGCAGCGGTCCTGCCACCGGAAGGCTCAGCCTGCCACCGGACTGTCCGGGCGATCGGGCCGGAATGGCCAGGGCGGAGCTGGGGTCCGCGGCGCTCACGGAACGCTCGGGCCGACCGCCGCTGTTCTCGTGGGCCTCCTCGGCCCGGTTGAGCAGCGCCAGAATCTCCTCCGGCGACGTATTGGCCCGGAGAATCTCGTCTACAGAAGGCACCGGTCTCGGCGACCGAGGCTCCGGCTGACCCTCGGGCCCGCCCCGGGACAGGCGCCGGAAGCTCGGCGCCCGAACAGGAGCGTTCTCCAGCTCGGCCTCGACACCGGCGTGGGAGGCCCCTTCCGCCTCCGCGTCCCGCGCGCGCGCGGAGCGACGCGCCGGCTCGGGAACCATGAACTCGATTTCGTAGAGCTTCTTGGACAGAAGGCCTGAGCCCAGGAGCCCTCCCTCGCGCACTTCGCGGGTCGCCATGATGAGGGCGGACTGACCATACTCCGCCCGGATCCGCATCATCAATTCGGATGTGCTCTTGCCGCGGAGTTTCTGATAGCGCATGATGTTCCTTGATTCCGATCCGTCCGGTCGAAAACGGCCCGACTGTGGATTATGTCTCATTATGTCGCCGAATTCGGCAATCCCATTTTTGTTCCAGCGGTCCGGTCGCACTACCCGACGGATGCATAGTACCCAGGCCCACGACAAACTGAGAACAGTCACGCTTCCTGATCGCTCCGGGGACCGCGAAAGGACTTGACGCGTTCCCACTCAGGCGACCGCAAATGACGGATGGACATCTCGAAAATCCGTGAACTGCTGGGTTCCGACGCCGATTCGCTCATGACGCATCGCCCGAAAGTGGCGCGAGATGCGCTGCACCTTCCGGGTCCGGACTTCGTGGAACGCGTTTGGACGCCCAGCGATCGCAATCCCCAGGTGTTGCGCTCCATCCAGCAGCTCTTCGGAACCGGCCGCCTGGCCGGCACGGGTTACCTGAGCATCCTCCCGGTCGATCAGGGAATCGAGCACAGCGCGGGCGCGTCGTTCGCCCCCAATCCGGTCTATTTCGATCCCGAAAACATCGTGCGCCTGGCCATCGAGGGCGGCTGCAACGCGGTGGCTTCCACGTTCGGCGTGCTGGGCATCGTGTCCCGCAAGTACGCGCACAAGATCCCGTTTCTCGTAAAGATCAACCATAACGAATTATTGGCATATCCCAACAAATTTGACCAGACCATGTACGGAACGGTTCGCCAGGCCTGGAACATGGGGGCCACGGCGGTGGGCGCCACGATCTACTTCGGCTCCGACGAGTCCCGTCGCCAGATTCTCGAAGTGGCCGAGGCCTTCGAAGAGGCCCACGAACTGGGCATGGCCACGGTCCTGTGGTGCTATCTGCGGAACCCGGCCTTCACGAAGGACAAAGACTACCACGTCTCCGCAGACCTCACCGGTCAGGGGAACCACCTGGGTGTGACCATTCAGGCCGACATCATCAAACAGAAGATGGCCGAAAACAACGGCGGCTACAACGCCGTGAAGTTTGGCAAGACGCACGCCAAGGTGTACTCGGAGCTCTCCTCGGATCATCCGATCGACCTGTGTCGTTACCAGGTGCTCAACTGCTACAACGGTCGGGCGGGGCTCATCAATTCGGGCGGCGCTTCGGGACAGAACGACCTGGCCGAGGCGGTGCGCACGGCGGTGATCAACAAGCGAGCCGGTGGCATGGGCCTGATCTCGGGACGCAAGGCCTTCCAGCGGCCCATGGCCGAAGGCGCTGCGCTCCTGAATGCCATTCAGGATGTCTACCTGAACAAAGACGTCACCGTCGCCTGAAACGAAGTCCCCCGAACCGCAAACCAACGGACACTCGGGTGAATCTCAGGCGCTGCTTTGCGTGTGGGTGGGGTCTTGTGGTAAGCCTGGCCGCGGGCCAGAACGCGGCCTGCCTGCGCGCCGAGTGTCACGTCCTGGACAGCACATGCCTGCCGGGAATCGCTCTGCTCGCCCGCAAGCAGACGCAGATTGTGCCCCGCTTTCTTCTTGTTTCCAACGTGGACTCCGGCGGTTCGTGTACGTTGCAGCTTTCGGCGCCAACCTGCTCGTTACGCTTTTGCTCGACCAGAACACCGGCCTCGTAAGCTCCATCAGTTCGGTAGAAACAATCCGCGTTTCATGGTCATTCACCCCAACAGCCGCTGGGGCTACGTCAGCGAAACGAGCGTTCCGTCCGTGAGTGCGGTTTCGATTGATCAGAATACCGGCGTCCTGAGCGCCAACGGCACCCAAGCAACCGGCGCAACGGTGAACGGACTGACCCTGGACCCCGAGGGCAGGACTCTGTACACCGCCAACTTCGGCGTGAACAACATTTCGCAGTTCGCCATCGATCAGAACACGGGAACCATGAGCCCACTCGGCACGGTAGCCACGGGAACCCAGCCGTATCAGGTGACCGTGGCTCCCTCGGGCCGACACGCGTACGCACTCAATCAGGGCGGAGCAACCACCACTATAGAAGCCCGCTTCGCCAGGACGGGGCCCGCTCTGAATCTCTTGACCCTTTTGCGGCACCGTGCCCATCTAACCCATGCGCAGAGTGTCGCTCCTGACATGCTTCGTCCTGGCCGGACTTCTGACTCCACTCGCGCAAGCGCGCGCCATCGGGCGCGAGGAGGTCGTTCGCTTCTTCGAGCGGGCCACGCCGGCCGCGGTCCGCGCTATCACGCTCAATAGCGTTTCGCGCCCGCTGCCGGAAACGTACCGCTTCTCGGGCGCTTCGCGCATCGAATACAACCGCACGTCGCTTACGATCGAAGGACCCAACTACCGAGTCGACATCGCCTATGATTCCATCGTCTTCCTCTACGTGATGCGCGGCCAACAAATCGACATCTGGGTCCGCTGAACCGGCTTCCGGCGCGGAGCTGTCCGGGACGGGGCCGGGTCGAGTCTACCCGCATGCTTCATGAGCTTGAACAATGCGGGATCAGCGCTTGGCGTACTTGTGCAGATCCGGATTCCCAAGCAAGTACTTGTGGTTGTATTTGAATCGATTCACCCGCCATGACCCTCCCGCACGCTTCAGCCCAAACTCGTAGCTGCCGCCAAATGTGCGTGCGTTGTTGCCTGTCGGGTTTTTGAGATAGTGCGTGGCCACGCCGTAGCAGAAGACCGTAGCTTCGTTTCCCTGCACGTCGACGATGTGGTTACCCACCAGATGGTGAACCACGAGTCCGCTCAGGCCCTGGTCCCAGGCCTGAGTGATTTGCGCGGCTTTGAGCGTGGTCGCCTGACCGCCGGACAGCGAAGTCATGTCGAAGACAACCTCGTCCGCGAAAATGCGGTGCAGCGCGGACCAGTCACGGTTGTCTGTCGCCACAAAGAGACGATTCACGGTCTCCGTGACAGCGGCCCGGTCCCGCCCCTGGGATCCACAGGCGCCAAGCGAAAGCGAAAGCACCAACAGCGCAAGCAGATGAGATCGGTCCATGTTATTCCTCCAGCCCTCAGAGAGTGAGCACTGATCTATCACTTCTGGCGATGATCTGATAGAACGATGTTGTCGGGGCCTGGTATTCCCTTGGCGTGGAGGCGGCGAAAAGCGCCGGGGGTCATGTCGAAATGGCGCTTGAACACTCGGCCGAAGTGGCTTTGATCGGCGAAACCGAGCCGGAGTGCAATCTCGGCCAGGTCCAGGCCGGCCGTACGGATCCAGGTAGCGGCCTGTTCCATGCGCAACTCAGTCAGGAATTGATATGGCGTTCGCCCGGTCGCCTTCTTGAATTCTTTCAGAAAATAGAATCTGCTCAGGTTGACTTCGGCCGCGAGCTCTTCGATCGAGATCATCTCCCCGATGTTTTCGGCGATATAGCGTCTTATCAGTTGCACCTGTTCGGGCCGCAACCTGGACGCAGCAGGGCGGGTTGTTTGATCGCGAAGGTCACGGAGATCGGAATAGTGCTCGGCGTAGTAGCGGCAGAGTAACCCGACAACCTCCCCCGCGAAGGTAGGGCCGTTTGCGCCCTCCGCGCAGACCTCGACGTACAACAGTTCGATAAACCGTCTGAGGTACTCATCGACAACGTTGTAGTTGTTCAGAAACTGCAGGCGTGCAAGCGGGATGTCCCCGCCGAGCCCCTCCTGCATGGTGGATTCCTCGATGGCCAGTATGATGAAGAAGCAGGCCTCGTCTATCCGGTGAGTAAAAGGAGTCCAAGGTGGATTCACCCAGATTTCGCCGGGGGTGGTCTTGAGTTCCCGAAACCTGCCGCCACCCTCCACCTGCCAGCGGAGATCCTTCTCCACCGCAAGCGCAAAGTAAAAGTAGGGCGTGACGACATCGGTCGGGTAGAAATGTGGCGACCAACCCTTCTCCAATAGAACACCCTTCCATGGGAGTCCGCGGCTGGACTTTTCGATCACGAGTGGCGATCCGCAATCGGACAAGGAATGCGTCTGATGGTCGTAGAAGAGAAGGCTGGTCTTCAAGCAGAACCAATCTGAGCGTTCCCGGGGCGATTGCCAAGCAAACTGTGCGGCCGGGAAACGGTCGGTTCACCTCACCGGACCCGAAAACCGATTGCCTGACTCGGGCACACCTTCCAAGGTCGGACCCTGCGGGCCGCCTTCGATGATCTACACGGTTACCCTGAATCCCTGCCTCGACCGACACCTCGAGGTGGAAGAGCTTCGCCCTGACGATACCAACCGGGTCGTGAGCGAAACGCGCTACGCAGCGGGCAAGGGCATCGACGTTTCCGTGGTGCTGCGGGAACTTGGAGAAGACTCCATCGCGCTGGGCTTCGTCGGAGGGTGGGACGGTCTGGAATTGGAAGGCCGTCTCGTAAATCGAGGCGTCCAGTGCGATTTCACCTCCACGGCGGGGGAGACGCGCATCAATATCCACGTCTTCGATCGCTCCCACGGGACAAGAACCTCGATCAGTGTTCCCGGAGCGGACGTGAGTCCGGCGGAACTGGGCGCCTTCTGTCGCCGGGTGCGCCATCTGGTGCCGACGCCGAGCTACGTGGCCCTGTGCGGCAGCGTTCCGCGCGGCGTGACCAAGAACATCTACCGCCAGGTCATCCCCTGGCTGAAAGAACAGGGTGCCCGCGTCGTTCTGGACGCCGATGGCGAAGCCCTGTCCGAAGGGATCAAGGCCGGACCCTTCCTGATCAAACCCAACGTCCACGAGATCTCCCGACTCCTGGGTGAAGACCTGCGCGAAGCCTCACCCGAGCAAATCCATCCGCGCGTGCGCGCGCTCCTCGGTGGAGGTCTGGAAGTCGTCATCGTTTCGCTGGGCAGCCGCGGTCTTCTGGCCGTCGACAGCGAAGCGGCCTTTCACGTGACCACGCCCAAGGTGATCGTTCAGAGTACCATCGGCTCAGGTGATTCCGCAGTCGCCGGCATGATCCACGGCCTTCTCCACAACCAGACCCTGGCCGAAGCGGCGTGCCTCGCGGCCGCGTGCGGCGCGGCCACGGCCATGACGCCTGGAACCGAACTCTGTCGGCGCGCGGACGTGGAACAACTGCTCGAAGGGACGGAGGCCCGTCGCCTGTGAACTCCGCGAGCCCGGCTCCCCGCATCATCGAGGAGCACGGCTTTCGCGTCGAGGACCTGGCCGAAGCGCGCGTGCTGAGCTTCCCTCAGGTGAAGCGCCGTGTGCCCGCTTCCTTCCTGGCGGGCTTCACGGTTCTGGCAGCAACCGGAGCCGTGCTCCAGTACCTTCTGGTCGACGAACGATTGGGCGCGCACACATACATGATCTGGGCGGCCTCGTCAGCGTTGCTGCTGTACCTGACGCTGGTGGCCGCCATCAACCGCATCTTCCTACGGGCTGACGCTTCCGGCTTTCGGCGATGGGTCTCTCCTCTTCCCTGGAGTCGCCAGCGGCACTACCCACTGGGAAAATTCCGCGGTCCGTACGCGGCTTCGCGGAAAAGGAGATTTCAACCCTGGCGAACGCATCGAGAAGTCTTCGACCTTTGCGTGTTGGACGGTCGCGCCAGGCGCAGCATCCTGATTCGCTCCTTCGAAGACGAAGCCGCCGCCCGGTACGCGGCGCGCTTGCTTCAAAGGACAGATTCAGACCGCGACGACCTCCCGACCGAAACGTAGCAACGCCCGCTCATCCCGACCGACCTCGCGGAGTATGCCATTCACGGGCGCGGGCCCTGCGGGAGCAGTTGTATCAGCCGTCGAACGACCGCCGACGCCTCCTTTGGTTCGACCGGGACACGCTCCTCCCGCGAATCGCCTGCGCCCGGAAAGAAGAAGTACCTCAAGGCGCCTTCCTCCTGCTCGCGAATGAGCTTTCCTTCCGGAGTGGTGACCGCCGTGTGCACGCCGAAGGCCGTCGCACGAGCCTGCTTGTTCTTCCACGTCCCGCCAACGAGTGTGGCCTGCGGCAGCACAAAATCGCTGCGGCTGTCCGACCGGACCGCAAAGTGTTCGACTCCCGCGAAAAGGGAACGACCATCCCAAGCGCCGGAGTCGTGGTCCGCTCGACCAGAGTCGAGACCGGCCAGGTGAATCAGCGAGGGGAACACGTCGGTGATTCCGGCGGGGAGGTGCGTGCGCGCCGGAGCCAGGCGCCCGGGAAACGAGAACACGAGCGGGATATCGACAAGTTCCGCGTGCAGAGAATTCATGTGCCCGTAGATACCGTGTTCGTAAAAGGCCTCGCCGTGGTCGGAGAGTATAACTACAATCGTGTTGCGCAGCGCGCCCATTCGCGACAGCGCAGCAAAGAGCTCGCGCAGATTGGCGTCCGTGATTCGCAGCGAATCGTCGTAATTGGAGATGAGATTGTGGAGTTTTCGAGCCGGCAACCTGGGCGCAGGAACGGACGGTGGCGTGTGCTGTGTGGGCGGCGCAACGACCGCGGGCTCGAAGCCCCGATCGAAGTGCGGCAGGAGAAAGGGAAGCTGCGGCGAGTACGGCGTGTGCGGTCCCATCAATTGAATGTGCGCAAGAAAAGGGCGCGGGTCGTCCGAACGACGGCGCATCCAATCAAGGAGTTCGTCGCACAACTCGCGGTCCTTGATCCAGTGAGAAACGATCCGTCCGCGGGCACCTTGAAGCAGGAAGTAGTGAAACCCAAGCACGAACCGGTACGCTCCCGCCGCGTAGCTGTGCCAACGGCCCGTCCTTGCGGGCGCGAGCTTGGGGAAGGAGCGCAGTTCCGTGATGGCCTGCTTCTCCACCATCGCCCGAACGCGCGCGCGGTACGCTGCTTTCTCGGAAGCCTCCAGCCGGAGCGGCGAATCGAATCGACCCTGTGCAAACGCGGCAAGCTGCGCAACGGGGACCTCGAGGGCGCGCGCAAACTCATCGAGCGACAGCTCGATGTTCTTGAGTTGAAGCTCGGTCTCTCCAGAGAGGATTCTCTCCAGATAGCGCACGGCCGTGAAGCGCTGTAGAGCGGCGTGCGGCGGCGGCAGGGAATGGAGGCGATACGAATAGCCGCGCGCGTGCCCGAAGTACGAGGAAGCGTTGGAGTTCGCGGAGAACAGAGCGGTGTCGTACCCGCGGTCCCGGAAGTACTGCGCAAGGAAATCGCCCCGGTAGCGGATTGGGGGCGCGCCGTCGTGCACGGGATCTTCGGTGAGGTGGCGGCCGGTCACGAGGGACGCCGTGGAGGGTTTCGTCCAGCTCCCCGTCGAGTAGGCCCGCTCGAAGACGACGCCGCGCCGCCCCACCTCATCGACGAAAGGAGTCGTGCGCCGACCGTACCGGTAGAGGCTGAAGTGATCCTTTCGGGCCGTGTCCATCACCACCAACAAGACACTGGGCGCCCCGGGGCGCGCGTGCTTTGCCGCCCGCATAGGCCGCTCGTACGCCCGGACGAGCAGCAGGCCACCACCGCCGATCAGGACCGCGAACGCCACGCCAGCCGCGATGCGACGCCCGATCAGGACGAGCCCCCACGAGATGCTCCAGGACATCACGTGAAAGGAGATCGGCGCTGACCGGCCCGCTGCTGCCATCAACCAATGATAGAAGAGCGCCGTTGCCGGAAAGGCCAGGAGGGCGGCGCGCTCCGCGATCAACCGCACCCCGCGCGGTGAACGCTCCAGCATCCACCGCCAGGGCGAGAAGCAAACGGCCGCTATCGTAAGAACCGGAGACCAGAGGGCGGCCGTCACCAACCAGGCAGGCAGCACCGCCTCCAGGTAGCCACCTTCCGGGAGTTGGAGGCGACTCTCGACAAATACGAGACCGAGCACCAAACTCATGCCCGCGCTACAGGCGAGGATGGCATCCGGGACAGAGCGACGCAGCAGGTTCATCGTAGCGCTACAGCAGGAAGTAACCGCCCACACCCGCCAGGCAAACGATCAGAGCAGCCGGAACTCGGCGCGAGAGTCCACCCAGGAGCGCCAGACCGAACAGAAACAGGAAGGCCCGCGGGTTGACTGCCGATTCCAGAACGCCACGGCCGAGGATCGTCAGGGCAAAGTACAGGAGTACGCCGATCGACGCGAGAGCTGCTCCCTGCGCAAAGCTGCGAAAAACCGCAAAACCGCGCAGGCGATGCCAAAATCGAAGGAGCAGGGGCGCGAGGATGGCGCCCGGCGCAGCGAGGCCCACATAGATGGCGGCCATGGCGGCAAGACCTCCGCTTGCGTAACCCAACATGGAAATCCCGGAAGCCATGGGACCCGGCAGTACCTGCGCCACGGCGAAGACCTGATCGAATGTGGCGCGGTCCAGCGCGGGCAGAAACGCGGGCGATCCCTCGGCGCGCATGGAAAGGTGACTGCCTTCGTGCGGGTGCATGGCAGTCACAAAGAGCGCCCGCTCCGTCAGCGCCCAGACGGAATAGATCCCGCCGAAGCTGATGGCGCTGGTCCGGAGAAACAGGAATGCCACTCCGGCAAGTTCGTCGAAGGGCATCACGCGCCCAGTCCCCTCGCCTGGATTTTTCGACCGAGAGCATCGCGCATCACGAACAACACGCCCAAACCCACGATGGCCGCAAAGGGCGGCAGGCGCAGGTACAGCAGCGCCAAGACTACTCCGAGCAGAACGCCCAGGGCGGCAACAGAACCCAACAGGTCGCGACCGAGACGGTAAGCGGCGTCCAGGACCAGAGCGGCGATCGCAGCGAGCATGCCGGAGAGTACACCGGGATGCGCGAGGAGGAAGGCGCCGACCGCAGGCAGGCTGATGACGGCCGCCACGGCACAGGCCAGCACGAAGGAAGGGAGGCAGAAACCTACGACCGCGAGCAGTTGTCCCCTCCATCCGCGAAGGTCGTATCCGACCGCCATGACGAGGTTGATGTGAAAGGGCCCCGGCAGGATCCCGACGAGCGCCATTCGCTCCCGCAGCGCCCCTATCGTCAGCCACCCGCGCCGCTCGGACAGCGACCGCACGAGCACATCCGCAATAGCGGTTCCAAATCCCTGTACGCCAACTGCCAGGAAGGCGAAAAGGATTTCCCGGAGGGCGGGGCGCGCCGGCCGGTCCACCGTTTCGTATGGGGTCGTTGGTTTCACTTGGTGGTCATGGTAAACGAACCGTCCCACTCGGGCGCGGGAGGTTTCTTTCGGAACGATTTGATTCGCTCGAGCATCAGCTCGACTGCGGCGTCCGGTCCGCGCCGGTTTGTGCCGAAGCGGGTATAGATGCGCCGGGCACGTTCCCAATCGCGGTCGAGGTAAGCTCGGAACGCTTCGGTGAACTCCCGGGCGTACTGTTCGTTACTCAATCCTTCGAACAGCGGTTCGGTGTCGAGGGGCTCGTAGATCGCGATGGGAACCGACTTTCCCTTCACAGCGACGAGGTCCATCATTCGGCACGGCACCAGCCCTCCGAGTTCGGCGTAGGTGGCTTCCGTGATGAGGATCGGTACGTGATAGACCTTCGTGAGGCCCTCCGTGCGCGAACCCAGGTTCACGTTGTCACCGATGACCGTGTAGTCCAGGCGTCTGTTGGATCCTATGTTTCCTACAATCATTTCTCCGGTGTGAATACCGATCCCCACATTCAAGAGTGGAGTTCCGCGGGCCGCCCAGATCTTGTGCAGTTCGCGCAGGGCGCGTTGCATCCCAAAAGCCGCGCGCACAGCGCGGATCGCGTGATCGGGACGTTCCACCGGCGCGCCCCAGAACGCCATGATGGCGTCGCCAATGTATTTGTCGAGCGTCCCTCCTTCGGCGAAGATCACGTCGACCATCTGCGACAGGTACTCGTTGAGAATCTCGACGACGCGTCCTCCATCCAGCTTCTCGGAGATGGTCGTGAACGAACGGATATCAGAGAAAAGCACGGTCAACACGCGGCGGTTGCCCACCTCAGCGCGCAGTTCACCGCGGCTTATGACCTCGTTGAGCACGTCCGGAGAAAGGTACTTCGACATCGCGGACTTGAATTTGCGCTTCTCGGCTCCTTCCGTGAACGTCAGAAGCGCCAGGCTGCCCAGATAGGAAACCGGGTAAGAGACGAGCATGGGCATGAGTGGGACGATCACATCGAATCGGAAGGCAAAGAAACCCGCAGCCACCAGGACCACGAATACCAGAAGCGGGAGCAGGATGCGCCACAGGGTTTGTGTGGCATAGAGAACCAGAGCGGTCGAGCCAGGCAGGAGAACGAGCACCACCAGAAAGGCAACCCAGTCCGGGACGCGCCGCGGGAAGTGACCGTCCATGAGATTGGAGATCACGACAGCGTGCAACATCATTCCCGGCAGAACGCCGTACGGCGTGATCTTCACATCATGGAGCGCCGCCGCCGAAGTCCCAATGATCACGACGCGCTCGGCGAACCGCTCCGGCGGCGCGGGCAGTCGCGCCGGATCCACTTCCCCACCGCTGACGGCCGCCACCGTTTCGATCAGAGACTCGATGGGAACGCGACGTTCACGCATGGCGCGGTCCATTTCGCGTTCCGAGGGGTAGTGGAGGCGGACACTACCCTCCTCGAGGGGTACGAGCACACTCCGAGTGGCGGTCTGAATCGCGATCGAGTCGGCCCGCGCGACGATCCCGGTCACACGGGAGAGGGCGTCGAAAGCTCGCAATCCCAAAGAGGGGAAGAAATCCTCTCCGTATCGAAAAAGAAGGCGACTCCGGCGCGAGACGCCGTCGCGGTCCGGATTGTAGGTCACGGAGTGCATGGAAAACGCTCCGCGTCCAATCCGGCCCGCGGCAAAACTGGCGGAGTCATAGTGGGCCCACGAAGCGCCCCTCTCCTCGCGGACCCGAACCGAATGCCGACGCACAAAAGAGGGGAGGCCGGCCGAAGCAGCACGGGCCGGTTTTGGTGTTGCCTCTTCGTCCGACAAAAACTGCATCGAGTGCGAGACGGGCAGCGCGGCGCTGGCCTCCGCGAGCGAGTCGTCATGTTCGGAGCGCTCCGTGAAGATCAGGTCGAACAGCACGAGTTTCGCGCCACTTGCTTCGAGGTACTCCAACAACGGGGGAAAGATGTCCCGGCGCCAGGGCCAGCGGCCGAACTTGGGGTCCTCCGCCCCGCGCGCCAGCGACCCCTCGTCGATGTCCACGAGAACGACTCGATCCGAGAAGGGATGACCGGGGTTCGCGTAGCGATAGCGAAAATCCACCAGCCTGTCCTCCCAACCCCGCAGCCGGCCGGTGAACAAGAGCGGCGTCGTGTAGGCCAGGGGCACGGTCGCGAAGACCAGAACCCACAGGATTTTGTTCCGGCCCAGGACGTTCATCCGTCAGTTGCGCGTGCTGGCCACGATGTAGAGGGAGAAGCTCCGGTAGCGCAGCGGTTGCGAAAGCTGGGCTGAATCGATCTGCGCCTGGCCTCGGCCCCGCTCCTCCACATACGTTGCGCTGATGGCCGAACGCGCCGTCTCCCAGGCAATTCCCACCGTCAGCCCCCGTGTGTCCACGTGCTCGAACCGAACCGGCACTGCCAACTCGGGAATGTTGTACACCAGGACACCGCCAATCACGGGAGCGCTCACTTTGTCGGTTCCTGCGTTGCGGGCCGCCGCTCCAACCGCGGCGTCCAACCACTGCACTTCGCGACTGTTGGCATCGTTGGTGAAAAGGCCGGCGCGGAGGGAAAGGTTGTCCGTTAGGTAGTATTCCAGGCCGGCCGCCAGATTGGTGGTCGGCTCCCGGGACAGGGAGGCGATCTCGCCGTCGTTGATGTAGACGACGCCGTTGCGCGCGTCCAGCTGCGTGTTGTCCTGATGAGCCCGAAACCCTGAGGTGTAGATCACATCCGCGCTGAGCAGGAAGTACTTGGAGACAAAGCGGGCAAAGCCCAGACGACCCTCCGTCGTCCGCGGCACCGAACCGGTTTCGGGGGGACCGATCACAACCGCGGGGCCCTGCGTGAGGCCCGAAAGATTCTCCGTACTTTCGACCCACTTGATGAGGGAAGCGCGATTGGCAACCGAGGAGGTCTGGATCTGGGACAGGTTCCGCACAGCGCTCGTCACGAACTGTTGCCGGAGCGACGCGCCGAAGGACCAGTTCTGCGGCATGTACTGCACTCCCAGTACGGGCAGGAGTCCCATGGTCCTGCGTCGGTCCCGAATCGTGGACTGGAAATAGCTGTCGTCTTTGTTCGTGACGGTTTGCGTACTGGTCACCCTCGTCGTGTCGTAGGAGTAGTACAACGTACCGCCCAGCGCGAACTTCTCGCTCACGGCGTACGCGAGGCTGGGCCCGGCCAGAATGAACACGTTCTCTTCCTCGTAGTCGTTTCGATAGGCGCCAACAGCCGGAACGGAGAACGGTAGGTAAACCTGGTCTGCCTGGTCGAAGGACTCGGTAACGGGAGTAACAATCGAGAACGCGAAGCGATACTGACCGAGATTCTTGATGGCCCCAAAGAAGTTCGGCAGGAAATTCCGCGACTTGCGCGTGTAGGTTTGTCCGGGCCCGAAGACGTCCTCGTAGCTCTTGCGTATCTCACGATAGTTACTCGCCGAAATCGAAATGTAGTTGTCGTACGCAAAGGCGAGTCCGGCCGGGTTGTAGTACGCGCCGGATGGGTCATCCGAAACGGCCGCAAACGCGCCGCCAATACCGGCCGCCCTTTCCCCGAAGAAGCCGTTGATGTTGTGGTAGGAATCCGCGTGGATGGGGAAAGCCCCGAGCGCCGCTATCACGCCCACCAGCGCACAGGCAACAGGGCAGGCCATTCGTAGGATCATAGGTTCCTCCCCGGCTGCTCTTTTGGTTTGGGCAGCGAAGCTTTGAATCGCGCGAAGCGCTTCTGGTTCCGTTCCCCGCGGTCGGTCACGTTCTGCGCGAAGAGAAAGGAGCGCATCCCCTCGATGCGAGCCGACACGGATGGATGCGTCCGATTCAGCACGGCGAAGTTCTGGCCGCCATGCAGGCGACGGAGATAGCGCAACGCGGCGCCGGGTTCGTACCCCGCAGCCTGGGCCACGAGCAGACCCGTCTGGTCGGCTTCGAACTCCATGCGGGCAGCGCGCCCGGTTTCGAGCAGGCGGGCCTCCAGCGCCTCCACTGTTTGGCGAAGGGCCGTATTGACGATGTTGCCTCCGCCCGCACCGAGGAAGTCGGCAATGAAGTCAACCCAACCGCCGCGCTCCTCGAACGGTCCGGCGTGCATCAGTGCAACGTGCGAAACTTCGTGGGCCAGCACGCCCGCCAGCTCAGACTCGTCTTCCATCAAACGCAGGGCGCCCATCGTGACGAGGATGTACCCGCCCGGACAGGAGAAAGCGTTCACCTCCTCGGTTTCGAGCACGCCAAAGTGGAAGTTCAGTTCGGGACGGGCCACGCCCCTGGAGACTGTTTGGCCCACGAGACCCACGTAGACTGTTGCGGTCCGGTCGCGGTACACGCCGTACCGTTGCGCAAGGCGGGCCGCAAGCGCGCGTCCGATCATAGTTTCGCGTCGCAGCTCGGGCGGCACCTCGGCGCTTCGTTCGGACGGCGTGGCACAGGCGACGGCCGTAACTGTCAATGCGGTGAAGGCGGTCGCTCGCGCCACGCGCCAGCATCGACCGACGCGCACCGCACCGGTTGCGCCGGCAAAACTGAATCCAGCGGGCGTTTTCATGGCGCCCGCTTGAGCCTGCCCGTCTGAATGAACTCGCGCTGCGCCTCAGGTGAAATGGCGATGGCCTCCAGCCAATCGATGGCGTCGAAATCGTAGAGGTGTTGGCCGCCGCGCACGCGGATGGTGGCAGACTTGCCAAGACCACGCGCCGCCGCCGTCTGCGTGTACGCAGACGCGCGCACCCGCACCGTGGTCTTTGGGCGCCGCTGCGCGAACGAAACGTCCACTTTGCTCTGGCGCGCATTCGGGGACAGATACAACCGGGCTACCCAGCCGGTCCGTCCCCCCACCCGCACCTGATAGAAGAGCCCCTGCTCGCCGATGCGGGTGACCGCGGTGCCCACAGGGAGCGGCGACCCGCGGGAGCCGAGGTTGGGTCTCTCCAGCAGGCGGGTCGAGGCGTGCTTCACGTACAGCGTGGACGCGACAACTTCACCGCCCCAGAGGAACAGCAGACCGGCCGAAAGCAGCCAGGAGAATGGAATTCGTAGCGCTCCCACCGCGATGAAAGCTACCGGATGGCCCTGTTTGTTTCAGTGAAAACTGACAGGAATCGAGGGTGACTTTTTGCAGCTTCTGATCGGGGCCGCCAGGGTAGGGTGTCGGTGGAGGCTGAGTCCGGCGTGAATCCAACCTGCGTGAAACCAACATCCTGGGGTGAAACCGAGGAAGTGCGGAGCCCCGAAAGGCTCCCCAAAATTCGCCTCTGGATGGGGCCCGTCGTTGCGGGGTTGCTCCTCGCCCGGTGTGCCTTGCTCATGGGACTGTTCGGCATCGAAGTCGAAAGCAAGGACCGTCGGCGCCTGGAAGCCGGGACGCTGCTGCTTCTGAGCCCCGAGGGGACGCGCTACCTGCACCTGATGCTGTCCGGAAACCTGCGCAACAGCGGCGGAACTCCGCTGCCGAACTACACGGTCTCCATCAACCCGTCGAGCGTGGTCACCTCCATCAACTATCCGATTGTCGCGCTGGGGAACACGACCTGCCCGGTGGCCATATCGAGCATCGCACCGTCGGCTATCTGCGCCAAGACGGACACCGCTGGCTTCTTTGCCATCGACTACTCCAGGCCGGTGGCGGGGCTTCCCAGCGGCGGCGCATTTTCGGTACCGGTGGACGTGTACGACGCGACGAACAAGAAGCAAGCTACCCTATCGATTCCGGTTTCCTACGCCGGAGGTCAGTGCACGGCCGGAACGCCTTCTGTTCTGGCGGCGCCCGGGGCAACCGTCACGCTCCAAACGTTCTCACCGGGAACGGCCTGCTCCCTTCCCGGCATCCGCCAGATCGCGGTGGTCGTAATCAATGCCAACCTCCAGAACATGAACAAGTCGGTGTATGCGGCCGCCGTGGAGCTGTGGGCCGCCACCACCCTCTACGAGTCGCCGGGGTTCCAGGGCGAAAAAGTGAAGCTGACGACTACCAACGGTTGGCTCTACTCTGGCGTGATTCCCCTTGCGGACACGGGCTCGCGGACCGTCATCGTGTTCGACGACGTCTTCACGAGCCCCCACCCGTACGGCGGCACACCAGTACCCGGATTCGCGGCGGGGTCGCAACCGGTAAGCGTAGTCGGCGGCAGCGGCGGACACTCCTTGATTCCAACGGATGACTACTTTTCTCCGTGCGGCGGACGCAAGATCAACGGTACCACCTTCATGGCATCTCAGGTTATGCTCACCGCGCAGGCTGCCGGCGGGGGAAACACGCCGTTCATTCCCGCGCCACGCCTCCCCGTGCTCGGAAGCCAGGGCAGCGGCTTTTCGTCGACCACGTCTCTGAACGACGAGGTCTATACGATCATGCCCGGCCAATCAGCCGGTTCACTCACCATAGTCGACTACCTCACGTTCGCCAACAGCAACAACAGTTTCTGCGAATGCACGACCACGGTCAATGTTCGGGGCTACTCGGGTTCGGTTGCACACGACCCGCTCGCCCTATCCGGGTTTTTCACGGACACGAACTTCGAGGGCAGCGGTGGCGCGTGCGTATCCCGGTGAAGGGACTCATGGTCGGCGGGCCACCATGGATCAGGCAGCGCCAGGTTGCTGCCGAACACGACCATTTGCGAGGGGACGGACACCCGCTGGTGCCCGGGCGCGGAGCGAAGCGCGACGGCCTCAGCGCGGAAGGAGCAAGCCCTGAAGCATCGTCTCGACGACAACGCCCGCGTGCTGCTCGATGACCGCCGGGTCGCGCGGGTCGATCCCATAATGCCCGCGCAGCACGAGCGCATCCAAGAAGTAGATGCTTACCGCCCCGGTCAGCATGGAGAGGAAGTTCAGAAACGGCACTTTCCGAAAGGGACCCGTCTGAATCTTCTTGCGGTAGAGTCGCTCCACTCCCTGGTGCATGGGCCGCAGGTTTCGGTTTACCAGCCAGGCGGCCCGCCTCGTCGGGCGGGGAGCCTCGGCAATGATGATGCGACCGAGTTCGGGTCGGTGCGCCACGAAGTAGACGTAGCGTCGAATGAAGACGCGCAGGAACGACTCGGGACCCAGATCGGTGAGGTCCCGGGCAATGTCGGAAAACAGCTCGTTCATTTCCCGAAAGGACCGGCTCACCGCCGCCTTCCACAGAAGTTCCTTGCTCGAAAAGTGGTAGTGGATCAGGGCTCGCGCCACTCCCGCCCGGCGCGCAATTTCGGCAATCCCCGCGCCGTCGAAACCGTTCTCGGCAAACTCCTGAAGGGCCGCGTCGAGAATCTGCGTGCGCGTGGAATCGGTCTCTCCCGAAAGGCCGCCCGCCCGAGGTCGACCGCGCGGACGACCCACGCGCCGCGGGGTGGTCGGGCGCGACGGACGACCCTCACCGCGAACCGGAGGACGAGGTCGGGTTGTGCGACCGGTCAGACGGAACCTCCCGGACCGGCCGAAGTGCCCGACGCCTCAGACAGCGGCGCAAACGTCGCGTGGAAGCCGAGCGGCACGCCACCTGGAATCTCGATGCGCGCCAGCGGCTCGCGGTCGGGAGCCTGAGCATCCAGCACCCAGAACTCGGCCGTGGCGTTGCGCCGGTCGTGAACGAACGTGCCCAGGTAACCATCCCGCTCGCCTTCCTCCGCGACTGCCCCGTCACCGGCCCCACTCTTTGGGAGAAACACGACTTCTCCGCCCACGAGGTCCGGCCCGTACGTCCGCGCCGTACTCTGCCCGGTCCGCGCGTCGTAGCAAGAGAATCCTTCGAAGAGGACCTCGCGTTCGGGCGCCAGCAGCGGACAGTACGCGAAGCGCGAGGCGCTTCCGAGGAACGCGTCGTTCATGCGCGGGAATTCGAACGGCCGGTCGTCCAACTGGCGACGCACGACGGCGCCCGTGCGCATGTGAAAACGCCACTCGTAGAGGAAGGGCTGCACCTGAAGAAAATGCAGGAGCGGACCGCGCGTCGGATCGTACCGACGCCCTGGAATGGGGTCCTCCATCCGGCCGGCCAGCAGCACGATCTCCTCTCCGTCCTCGTATGCATTGATGACGTGCAGGATGTAGCAGGCGTCATCTTCGAACCAGCGCACGTCCGCATCTTTGCCATAGCGGGGCAGGACCCCAAAGCGCGCGGGGCGATTCGCGTCGAAGTAGGCCAGGCGCCTCCCGGCGCTCATCCGGCCCATGTGCCACACGAGCGGCAGATCCAGTAGAATGCTGTAGTTTTCGGTGATGGCCAGGTCGTGAAAGAAGCGCGGTCCCTCGACCGAGATGGGCTCGAAGTGCCGTACGCACCCGTGCGCGTCTGCCACGCCGTAGGACAGGTACGGCTCGGCGAATACATTGTAGTCCATGAAGACCAACTCGCCCGTGCGCGGGTCCACTTTGGGATGAGCGCTCATGCGCCCGCGAAAGGTCCCTTCGAAATCACAGACGCCGCGCGTCTGGAGTTCGGGTAGCGAGACTTCGTAGGCCTCAGCGCCCTGCCAGTACATGGCGAGCAACCGTCCGGCGTGAAAGACGAGGTCCGTGTTGGCCGTGTTCTTGTTCGGAGACTCCGAAGCCGGATCGAATGGTTCGCGGATTCCACGCCACAGCGACTTTCCGGCGCGTTCCTCTTCCAGGAAATCCTTCGTCTGCACGTAGCGGTTGCGATAGGTGGCCCGACCGTCCTCGAAGAACATGCCGTGGATCATGGCGTCTCCGTCGAACCAGTGGTACTTCCCGAGCGGAGCAAAACGGGGATTGGGGCCGTTGCGAAGAAAGGCACCGGCCAGATCGCGCGGGAGTTCCCCGTGGATGGGGAGATCGAGCAGTGTGCGTTCGGAGGCGACCGGAGCAAAGAGCCCGGTCCTGTAGGGATTGGCACTTTCCTCGGGTGCCCGCCGTTGTTGAAGCGCCGTCATGGAAGCAACCCACCGGACCTTTAATTGGCTGACAAGCCAATTATTTGGACTCGACAGCCAAATATGACCCGGACCCGCTCATTTGCGTTGACTGCAGCCCGACGATGGCCTTGCATGGGCCCGTGGCAGCCTCGAAACGGCGTACCTACATACTGGGCGGACACCAGAGTGACTTCAGCAAGTCATGGTCCGCGCGGCCGGACGCACTTGTCGCCCTGCTGACCGAGACGTTGGGCCAGGGACTGGCCGACGTGGGTCTGGCAGGAGAGCCGCTCGAACTCCTGGCGCGGAAGAACCGCATCGGCGGTTTCGTAGGCAATTTCAACGCGCCGTCCTTCCTGGGTCAGGGGCACCTGGGCGCCTTTCTCGGCACGGCCGATAGAACCCTGGTCGGGATGCCCGCAGCGCGCTACGAAGCAGCCTGCGCTTCCGGTTCGGTTGCTCTCGAGGCGGCCGACGCGGCCATTCGGGCCGGACAGTTGGACGTGGCGTTGGTCGTCGGCGTCGAAGTGATGCGGACCGTAAGCCCCGTTACGGCCAACGCTCACCTCTCTATGGCCGCGCCGCGTGACGAAGCCGAAGGCGTTTCGTTTTTCTTCCCGCGAATCTTCGGCAGCCTGACCGAGCTGATTCAGGAGCGCGCCACGGAGCGCCATGGCCCTTCGGCGCCGGAACGCGTACGCGGCGCGCTTTCGGAGATCTCGCGGCTCAACTATGAAAACGCTGGCCGGAACCCGCGCGCCCAAACACGGGACGCTTTCGTAATAGATGACTGGGATTCACGCATGGCTGCGCTGGATCGGCGCTTCGCCGAATCTCTGGGATCCTCCACCCGCTACCGCGACTGCTCCCAGGTGACGGACGGGGCCTGCCTGCTCGTGCTCGCATCCGAAGACCTCGCTCGGGACTTCGCGCACAGAGGAAAGCCGCCTGTTGCCGCCATCAGCGGACGAGGGCGACGGACGGCCGGCATGCGTCTGTCCGATCGCGTGCGGGAGTTCCGGGAAGCCGGCCCGCACGAATGTCCTCTGCCCTGGACGCGGCGCGCCGTGCTGGAAGCTTTCGCAGACGCCGATCGGTCCGTCGCCTCCATCGATGTGTTCGAAACGCATGATTGTTTCACTTCCAGTGAGTACCTTGCGCTCTCCGTTTTCGGTCTGTGCGCGCCCGGAGCGGAACTCGAATACATCGAGGAAGGCCGCCTGCGCAGCGGCAAGTCGATCAATGCGTCCGGAGGTCTCATCGGCTGCGGGCATCCGGTGGGGGCCACCGGCGTGCGGATGGCCCTGGACCTTTACCGCCAGGTGACGGGCACGGCGGGGGCGTACCAGGTAGAGGGAGCGCGCGCGGGCGCCATGCTCAACATCGGTGGGAGTTTTGCCACGAACGCCTGCTTTGTTGTCGAGAGAGCCTCGCCATGAGATACTGCATGTTCTTACAGTATTAAAGGACACATAGCAGTCTTGCGCGACCTATAGGAACTCAGCAGCATGCCAACAACAGCCGGTATTCGCATCGTAGGCACAGGTGCCTATCTGCCGCGGCGTCGCGTGGCCGTGAGTGAATTCGCCTTAAGCGGGCCGGAGGCGCCCGCGTTCCGCCACCACGCCGCGGACGATGAGACGGCCATCTTCATGGGAACCCGTGCCGCCGCGCGCGCCCTCGAAGAGGCCGGGCTCCAGCCCACAGATCTGGACGGCGCCATCGTCTTCAGCGGAATGCCCGACTTCGAGTATCCCAAGGACGGCAATGCCGTCGTTCACCGGCTCGGCGCGAGCCGGGCGGCGGTGTGGAGCATCGACACCGCCTGCGCGAGCTTTGTGACCGGCCTCGAAGCAGCACGCCTGCGAATCATGGCCGGTGGATTGCGGCGCGTGCTCGTGCTCATGGTGATGAACTGGGTGCATCGCGGCACGGACGAAGCAGACGACCACAGCCTCCAGGGGGATGGTGCTGCCGCCGTCATCGTGGAGCACGAGAAAGCCGAAGAGTCCTCGTTCTTGGGTTTTCGCGAGCGGACGAGCGGTGAGCACTTCTCGTATCTCGAGCTGCCGTCGCCGTTTTTCGAATCGGCCGGAACACAGGACGAGACGGAGGCGGGCGCGGCCGGCGGCCGTGCTCCCGCCGGCCACGGGCTGCCGACCTTTCGCTTCGGCACGGACCCGGCGCACGGCCGCTTCTTGGTTTCCGGTTGCCTGGGACCGGGCCGCGAACTGCTCGAGGAAACCGGGACGGCACCCGATCAGATTTCTTGGATGATCGCCCACCAAAGCGGACGACGACTGCCGCGCATCTGGGCGCGATCGCTGGGGATTCCGACGGAGCGACTGCTTTCCACTTACGAAGAAGCAGGGAACCTTTCGGCCGTGAACATCCCGCTCACGCTGCATCACTACACCGTCACCGAGCCCAAGATTCAACCAGGCGATCGCATTCTGTTCTTTGCGCCAGGCGCGGGTCTGCACACGGCGGCCATGCTCTGGCGCTGGTAGCAACGGGCGTTGCCCGGGGCTTATAGAAGATTGAGCTGGCCGCCGGGATCTGTGCGTGGCGCCTCCACGGATCCCTCCTGCGCGACCGGCGCGGTCCTTCTTTCGTCGTCGCCGATTCGTGCGAGTGGCAAAGCTTCGAACTCGTTGGAATCCCGCACGCCAAAGATCCGCGAAAGCACGCTCGGGTCCGGCTCGCCCTCCTGCAGCCAGGCGGCGAAGTCCTCGCGATCCACGAAGGCGGGCTGGCGAAAACGGTTGGCCCCGGCGTTGTGGATTTCGCGCAGGAGCGGACAGGCGTCGGTTGTGATCACCGAACACCAGCGGGTGACTTCGCCTGTAGTACGATCGACGTTTTCGTCCCAGATCCCCGCAAACGCAGCCACCGGGCGATCGCGCAGGCGGATCTCGTGCGGGAGGCGCCGCTTCGTCCCCACGTCCTGCCATTCGTAGAAGGAAGTCACGGGCACGAGGCAGCGTCGCTCTCGAAACGAACGCCTCCAGAATCGCTCGTGCAGGCGCTCGCTGCGTGCATTGAAAAGGGGCCGGCCCTTGGAAAAGGAATAGCCCAGGCCCCACTGCATGGCGGTCATTTGGCGACGCGCAGAGTCCCCGGCGGGCAGTACCACCCCGATGGCCTCGGTGGGAGCGATGTTCCAGCGAGGGTGCGCGCGACCGGTGAGCGCAGCAAGGTCGGGCTCGCCCAAGAGCTCAAAGTACTCCGCAAGCAGCTCAGGTGAAACCGAAAGTGTGAATCTACCGCACACGCTCTGCCTCTCGGTCGCCTATTCACCGCTGCCTGCCCGCGGGCCTCACCTCTCTACTTTTCAATAGATCCGTGTCGGTACGCCCGTTACTTTTTGGAAGCCCGGGGCATGCTTCTGGGGCGTGCGCCCGAAGCAGATGCCCATGGTCTCGTACAGCGCTATGGCCGCCGGGTTCACGAAACGCTGAACGATGGCATCCTTGCAGTCCATGTACTGCACGGTGCCGTCCTGAAAAGAAACAACCGTGACGCCGTACGTCCCGTTGAGCACGAGGTTGACCGCGCCGGCGCCCGCCTCCATTCCGAAGTTGGCGTCGTACGCTGTACTGTAACCCGAACGCACCAGGTGCCCGGGCCGCACTTCGCGCACTTCGGGGATCTCGTAGATCCCTTCCACGAAGATGCCGTTGCGCTTCAGGAGTTGCGCAATGTCCGGATCCCTCTTCACCCGCGATTCCAGTTGCTGCACGACATAGCGGCCCGCTCCCATCAGGCGACGGTGCCCGAAAGCATCCGGGGGAGACGACTCGTCGACCAGCTCTTTGCCGGAGCTGTCACGCAAACCCTCGGCTACGACGACAGCCACGTTGGAGGTGTTGGTTTCGCTCTCTTCCAGGCGCTTCACGTACAGGTTCTTTATGTGAGCATACAGAACGTCGAAGTCCACGGGAACCTCAGGGATGAGGATGGCATCGGCCTGGGCGGCTATGCCGCCACGGAAAGCGGTGTGCCCCGCGTAACGCCCGAAGACCTCCATGGCAATGATGCGATTGTGCGTGCGCCCCGTCGTACGCAGGTCCCGCATGAACTCGGCGATGCGATTGATGGTACTGTCTCCGCCCACGCTGTAAGGCATCAGGTCCAGGTCCATGGTCTTGGGAATGTGCACACAGTTGATGCCCTGCGCCGCCAGGTCGACCACGACCGAACCCGTGTCGTCTCCGCCCGCAATGACCAGCGCGTCGAGCTTCCACTTGGCCAGGCCCGCCTTGATGCGTTCGTACTTGTTGGGATCCTTGATGGCGGAAATCTTGACCCGCGAATTGCCCGCCTCGCTGCCCGCCATGTAGATGTGCACGTCATAGAGCAGGCGCCGCTCGTCCATCTTCACCAGGTGCGGGAAATCGACCAGGTTGTACAGGCCCGCGTAGCCGTTGGTGATCATGTAGAGTTCGACGTTGTTGGCTTCGGCGGTCAGGGCCGCCCCCTTGATGGCCGCGTTCAATCCGGCGCAATCTCCGCCGGAGGTCAGCAAACCGATTCTTTGTATAGACATAGTATCCTCACGTTGCGTCTTCCGGCCGGCCCGCCGGCCCTCGGGGCCGCCAACCGGAAGGGTTTTTTGGACCTTTCTTTTCCGGTCGCGCTTCCGCCGGCAACCGAATCACTCGCCGGGCCGCTCGTCTCCGGCGCCGACACCCATGCGCTTGAGGCGGGCCTCGAAGGTTTCCACTTCCTGGTTCAACTGCGACTGGGAAGCGAGCAGGTCGGAAAGCTCGGGATCCCGGTAGAGGAGCAGATAGTTGTAGAGATTGCGCGTCAGGCCGAACACGACATCGTGGACGGTCCGTTGGGCGAGTCGGCCGCCCGCGGCAAACTCGCGGTTGTAGTAGGGCAGAAAGCGGCGCTCGTAGCTGAAGGTTTCGATTGGCAGCGCGATCGTCCGCTTGAGGGCCTCGTTGGCGCGGGCCCCCTCTTCCTGGCGCATCGCTTCGAGATGGTTTTCGAGCACCATGCGCAGCGGTCGGGCCACGGCCAGAAACCAGCGGTTCGCAATAGAAACGACCGAAAGGAACTCGCGCACCTCTTCCTGCGCGGGAGGTCGGCGCGCGTCCCGGGCCAGGTCCGTGAAGGTGTACTGGAAGTTCGGAAACTTTTTTCCAAAGCTGTCTACGGCCCGGGTCACCAGGTTCAGGTCGTCGATCTGCTTGCGAAAGAGTCCCTGCTTGAAAAGGAGCACGTCCTCCGGGTGAGCGGCGCCGCTTTTGAGGGCCACGGACCCCGTGAAGATGGTGGCGTAGTTGTGGTCGAAATCGCGAATGAGAAGCGGGAGCAGGCGCACGGGATCCCCGCTGTACGTTCGCACCATGGCGTCGGACACCTGAACGTTCGGATGCGCGTGCTGAAGGCCGGCCGTGATGACCGGTACCAAGAAGTCGACCCGCAGGCGTCCCTTGTCATCAAACGCGAAGAAGCGTTCCTTGAGTGTGGCTATCTCGTCGAGTTTGACCTGTCTTTCTCTGATTTCGGCCTGGAGCTCGCTGATACGCGCATAGATCCGGTCGATCACCTCTTTGGGCGCGCGGTACCGGCTCTTCTCCGGTTCACCCACCTGCACCTCGCGCTCCACCACCTCCCAGCCCACAACCTGATTGCGAGCCAGGACATAGTGCGCGAGGATAACGTTGCGCAGCGTCGGCTTGCGCTGGTCCAGGTTGGCCAGATGCTGGAGCAGCTTCGTGGCGCGGGGGAGGAATGGCTGGAGTGGTTCGTACCTGGCGGCCAGTTCCGGAATATCTTCCGCCAGGACCTTGCGATAGTTGGGATACTTTAACAATAGAGCGTAGAACTTCTGGAGCTTGATGGTGGCGGTAATCCACTCTTCGGCGTTGGCTGCCGTCCGGAAGGCCGGAGCCGACTTCACGAACTCGGTGAAGAACTGATAGGCGCTCATCAAGAGGTTGAACCGCAGCGGCTCGAACGCTTCGAACGCGTTGCCGCCCAGCACGCGAAACACCTTGGAGAGCGCCGCAATCGACTCGTCTTCGAGTTCAAAGACTTTCACGGCCGCCGGATCGAGCTTGAAGTTCAGTCCCAAGAGCCCGGACGTCTGGAGGGTGCGTGTATCCTTTCCCCAGCGCGCCACCGGCCCCCCGAACAGACGCGAAAACAGGCCGCCGCCCGGGGCCTCGGTCGTTCGTTTGGCCTGACCGGCGGGTCCGCCGGGCGTTGGCCCGGCGCCCGAAGCGCCCCTTCCGCCCGCGGGACCGACCACCGGGCCGCCGCGCTCGCGAATCCGGTCGGCCCGTGCTTTGTGCTCTTCGGCTTCGTCCAACTCCTCGATGCGCTTGATGCGCACAAAGATGTCGGAGGTGGTCGCGACGATGGCGTCTACTTTGGCCTGCAATTCCGGGGAACGCGACCTGCGATACAAATCTCCGAAGACACGGTGTGCGTCCGACTTGGAGAGTGTGGGATCCACGTCAGTTCTTCTGGTTCAGCGGGTTCTCGACGGTCCGGCTGCCCGCCGGCGGTTTCCACGAAAAGACGTTGGCCGCAAAGCTCTTCACGGAACGCAGGTTGCTGATCTGAATGGTGAGAAAGCCTTCACTGCCTTTGCGCCGTATGCTGATTTGCTGAAGAGTATAGTCCCCGCTCCAGCGGAGGTGCACCTTCTGCACGCCTCGGTCCGGATCGAGGGCCGTGAGTTCGGCCGCATTCCCACGGACCTTGGTTTCGAAACCGGAAAGGAGCCAACCGAGTCCACCGCCACCGGCGCCCATGTCCTGCTTTCCGGCCACGCCCGTGCTCGGTGAGTACACGATCAGGTGCCGGCCGTTGGCGGCGATGACGCGGCCGTCCGAAAGGGCAAGGTGCATCTTGCCGCCCTGGTAGGACAACGCCCCGCGGATGATGCCGCCCTCCGAACTGGTGATGCCGACATCGGCGCGAAAGCCGTCCAGGGAGTTCATGCGGGCCACGACTTTGGCCACCGGGGAATCCTCTTGGGCGACGAGCAGGGGTCCGAGGAGAAACACACACACGGGAAATGCCGCAAAGGCTGCGAGCTTTTTCATGGCTATCCTACCCGGCTCCATCCTCTGCACTCGGTCGCTCACACACGGTCAAACTCGGTCGCACTCGCGCACTCGCGCACTCGCGCACTCACACTCCGCCGCGCTTCGGTCGGACCCACTCGTTCAAACTCGGCCGCTCGACGGAGCCCTGCGGCAAGGGGCCCGCACACTCACATCCTGCCCGAGTGCCGATCAGATAGCGGCGAGCACACCCCCGAAAGAGCGACGTCCTCCCGTTCCGGCGGAACTCAACCGAGAACTTTCTTGAACTCGTCCGTCAGCGCCGGTACGACTTCGAACAAATCGTCCACCACGCCGTAGGTGGCAACCTTGAAAATCGGCGCGTCGGCGTCCTTGTTGATGGCGACGATGTACTTGGACGAGCCCATACCGGCCAGGTGCTGAATGGCGCCCGAAATCCCACATGCTATGTAGCAATTCGGGCTCACGGTTTTCCCCGTCTGTCCCACCTGATGGGAGTGAGGAATCCAGCCGGCGTCCACGGCCGCGCGACTGGCGCCGAGCGCCGCACCCAAGACGTCACAGAGGTTCTGCAGGATGGGCCAATTCTCCGGTCCTTTGATGCCGCGGCCGCCGGAGACGATGATGGAGGCGTCCGGGAGCTGCACCTTGGAGCCGCCGGAAGCATCCACGTTCGAGAGGCGAGCGGTCACATTGCCCTCGGCTGCGCCCAGCGCTTCGCTCGATTCGGAGCCGGAGTGCTCGACGATTTCCTGGGAGTTGGGACGAACAGTGATTACGGAGGGCGATTTCACTTTGATGTTGGCGAAGGCCTTGCCGGAGTAGATGGGTTTGCGAACCGTCACCTCGTCCGCCGAACCCTTCAGCTCGACGACGTCCGCCACGAGGGAGCCGCCCATCTTCACGGCCACGCGGCCGGCAAAGTCCTTACCCTGCACGGAATGCGCGCACAGAACAACCTTGGCGCCTTTGGCCTTGGCCGTTTCAGCCGCAATGTTGGCGAACCCCTGCGGCGAATAGTCCACATTGCCTTTGACGACGACATCGGCCCCGGCCTTGAAGAGTTCTTTGGCGTGAGCGTCGGTTCCGTTCAGGAGCAGAGCAGTCACGTTTCCTCCGAGCCTGCGCCCGGCAGAGACCATCTCCCGCGAGATCTTCTTGAGCGAATCGCCCTTCACTTCACAGACTACCAGCACAGACATGATGCTTCTCCTTACCTTCTCAAATGGAGCGTGAGCGCCCGCAAAGACCGGGTTCCTTAAATGACTTTGGCTTCTTCGCGCAACACCTTGACCAGGGCCGCTGCTTTCGCTTTCGGATCCGCGCCATCGAGCACCCGACCAGGAGGACGGGCCGGCGGCGGCTCCAGGGAGACCACTTCGATCTTGGGAACAGCGGCGCCGCCGATCACGTCGGCCACGGCCCGCTCTTCTACCTTCTTCTTCTTGCTGGCCATGATCCCCTTCAGGGACGGGTAGCGAGGATCGTTGAGGTTCTTGGCCGCCGAGATGACCGCAGGCTTTGTCGTCTCCATCACCGCCGTGCCGCCTTCGATCTCGCGTTTGCAGCGAATCTTGTCCCCTTCCACCGTCAGTTCAATGGCGTTGTTGATGTTCGCGCAACCCAGAGCTTCGGCGATCATGCCGGGAACACTCGACGATTGGGAATCGATGGCAATGTGGCCGGCCAGGACCAGGTCGGCGCCTTCGGCCTTCAGCAGCGCGGCGAGCACGGCTGCTGCGTAGCCGACGTCCAATACATTGTAGGAATCATCTTTTATATGAATGGCATTGTCCACGCCCAACGCGTACGCCGTGCGCAACGCCTCCTGGCAACGCTGCGGCCCCAGGGCGACTGCCGTAATGGTCCCGCCCACTTTGTCTTTGAGTCGGAGCGATTCTTCCAGCGCGTGCTCGTCGAACGGCGAGACAATCCACTTCACGCCCGCTTCGCTGATCTTGGCGCCGTCGATCTTGATGTTGGTTTCCGTGTCCGGAACCTGCTTAACGAGCACATAGATTTTCATGACGAGTGTCGAACCTCCGGCCAAAGCACCCCGAGGAAAGGACGCTTCGACCGGGCCCAGCGTTCCGAAACGCCCCCTGGGGTCAATGAAAAACCGGCGACCGGCCCATCAGAACAGGCCGCGGACGGCGGTCCGTCGTTCGTTGGGATCGGCGGATCACGGAGGAAAATCAGACCGGCGACGACTCCGCCAGGCGGGTTCCCGGAAACACCCGTTGCACGAGTTTCAAGCTCAGAAAGCCCCCCAAGATCACGACGAGGAAGTTAGCGTCCGAACGGAGGTAGAAGCCGAGGCCGAGCAGCGGGACCAGCAGGTGCAGCGAGAGGTAGTGGATCCAGGACAGGAGAACTTCCCGCGACGGGCCGCCGCTCAGGAGCGCCGCCAATTCCGCCCGGTAGAAGAAGAGTAATCCTTCCCTCTTTTCAGCCACCGTCGTAAGGGCCAATCGGTAGCGGCCGCGGATCCACAGACCCAGCGCCACTACGACAGCCAGATCGGCCAGACCGAGTACCAAGAGGGGAACGGACATGCGCTTTCCATCTCCGTTGGGTCCGTTTTCCCAACAACCGCTTTTTGACTTTTTTTGCTTCCGCGTGCGGACCCTCGCCGCTTATGTAGCCAGGTGAGTTCCACGCTGGCACCCAACCAAGCCGCGCACGGCTTCGACCTGTACAACCCCACGGAAGCGCATCGCGCCTTGCGCGAAACGATCGAGCGCTTCAGCCTGGACGTAATGGAAGAACAGGCGCGCCCCCACGATGAAAGCGAATCGTTCAATGTGGAGCTGTTCCGG
Organism: uncultured Leptospiraceae bacterium; assembly: GCA_964585735.1. GTDB lineage: Bacteria > Spirochaetota > Leptospiria > Leptospirales > Leptonemataceae > CAZPFB01. The sequence continues at coordinate 78,009 of CAZPFB010000001.1, read as the reverse complement.
CGGATCGGTTCCGAGCTGGGCCTGTTCGGGCTAACGGTGTCCGAGGAGTTCGGCGGCGCCGGCATGGATGCGGTGGCGGAAGTGATCGTGCACGAGGAAATGAGCCGCACAGACCCCGCCTTCACCCTCTCCTACCTGGCGCACGAAGTGTTGTTCGTGAACAACCTGTTCAACAACGGCAGCGAAGCACAGAAGCGTCGGTACCTGCCGGGCACCATCGCGGGAACGCAAATCGGCGGTATGGGCATGACCGAACCGGGAGCGGGCACGGACGTTCTGGGCCTGACTACCGTCGCGCGCAAGTTCAAAGACGGCTACGTCATCAACGGCGCCAAGCAGTTCATCACGAACGCCGCCGAGGGTGATGTCTTTCTCATCTACGCCAAGATGGAAAGCCGCGAGCATCGCAACATCACCAGCTTCATCGTGGAGAGCTCGTACCCCGGCTTCAAGCGCGGCAAGAAAGAAGAGAAAATGGGCATGAAAGCCTCCAGCACGGCCGTGCTGCACTTCGAGGACATGCACGTTCCCTCCGAGAATCTGATCGGCGCCGAAAACGGCGGGATCACGTCCATGATGCGCAACCTGGAGATTGAACGCGTTACGCTGGCCGCCCAGTCCCTCGGCATCGCGCGCCGCTGTATCGACGAAATGAATCGCTATGCCATCCGCGAACGGGAGGCTTTCGGCCGACCGCTGGCAGACTTCGGACAGATTCAGAAGATGTTGGCCGAAAGCTACGCGGACTTTGCCGCGGCGCGGGCTCTGGTGTACGAAACAGCATGGGGGCTGCGGCCGGACCGTCGCAACTCGCTGGGCGCGGCCAGCGCCAAGCTGGTGGCCACGAACATGGCCGAACGAGTGGCGCGCAACGCCATCCAGGTCCTCGGAGGCTACGGCTATACTCGGGAGTACCCGGTGGAGCGCATGCTCCGCGATGCGATTCTCCTGTCTATCGGCGGGGGTACAAACGAGGCCATGCAGAAGAACATAGTCGCCGACCTCAAGCGTCTGCAGGGGTGAGCGCCATGGGTTCGGAGAACGCGCAGCTCAAGCTGGAAATCCGTGGTGAGGCGGTCACCAATTCGATCCGCATCTTTCTCATTGCCACCTTTCTATTGGCGAGCGCGCTGGGATACCTGTACGGGGGCCTTGGTCGTACGGCCTGGTTCAACCTGGCTGGCATCGGCTCCTACGTCATCTCCTACCTGATTTCCAAGATCGCGCTGGCCACGAACCGCTTCACCTCCATGGTGAAATACTATGCGTTCCCTTTTGAGCTGATCGGCATCACCGTCGTCATGCTGGGTGTCGTGACCCAGGAAGTGCCCCCGGGTGAAATCGCCTGGACGAGCGGAGTCAAGAACCCGGCGCTCATCGGTGTCTACTACCTGTTTCTCGGCGAAGCCGTGCTCCGATTTTCGCCCCGCTTTGCCTGGTACACCGCCATCCTTTCGGCCCTGTTCTATATTGGAACGAACGTTGGGCTCGCGGTCTTCACTCCCGCTTATTTCACGACGGGCGGCGTCCTGTTCGATCGCGAAAAGATTGGCTACATAGGCGTGACGAACACGGTCCTCTTCGTTCTGGCCATGGGCTACATGGTGGCGCGCGCCACTGCTTACGTACGCGAAGTCGTTCTCAGCTCGGCTGCCGCAGAGAGCCGGGCCGTGGAGCACCTGAACAGCCTGAAGGGCCTCGCAGAAGAGACGCGCGCCACAGCGGATCGCCTGAAAGACTGCACAACGTCGATCAACGAAATCACCGCGGCCAACGGAGCGCGCAGCCAGGACCAGTTGACGGCGGTGGAAGAGACGATGGCCGCCATGGAGGAACTCTCGGCGTCCATCCGGTCCATCGCCGACCGCGCGCAGGAGCAGGACCGACTCTGTGAAAGCAACGCACGCGGTATGCAGTCCATGCAGGACCTCACGAAGCAGATCACGCGCCTGAGTCAGGAAGCGCGCAACCACAGCAATCACACGCTCGAGGGGGCGCTGCAGAGCGAAAGGAAACTCGGTGAAGTCTCCGAGGGCATCAACCGCATTCAGGTGGGTGCTCGTCGCGTCACGGAGATCGTCACGGTCATCAACGAAATCGCGGACCGCACGAACCTGCTCGCCCTGAATGCAGCTATCGAAGCCGCTCGCGCGGGAGAAGAGGGGCGCGGTTTCTCGGTGGTGGCGGACGAAGTGGGCAAGCTGGCGGAGCTGTCCAGTCGCAACGCGCAGGAGATCGCGCGGGTCATCAATGAGTCGAACAAGGACACCGAACGCGGCGTCCAGTCCATCGAGGTGATTGTGAACTCGCTGCAGGCCATCATTGCGGGCATCAAGACCGTAGGCGAAAGCACAACTCAGGTGCATGGGCTCGTGAATCAGCAGGGCACGGCGGCCGAACGCCTCACGGAAGATACGACGCGCATTCAGGTCATGGCGCGGGACATGAAGCATACTACTGTGGAGCAGATGAACGGGGCTGACGAAATCCTGAAGGCCACCGAGGCCATCAACGGCAGCGCCGAGGCCTTCGTCTCCGGTTCGGATCGCCTGCGTCACGCGACCGAGCGGCTGGTGGAAGCAGAGCAGTCTCTGAGAAGCAAGATCGCTTCACTCGCGGAGTGATTTTGGGAAACGGCGCAACCCTACCGCAGCAACCAACGCTCAGGGGCAGGTTCGGTCGCCTTTTGGATGCCATCGTGTCCGATCCTGGTCTCGAATCGCGCTGGCTGAACACTCTGTCTCTCATGGAGTTCATGGGCGCGCACAAGATCGGCGCTTCGGTGCTGCGCGTCCACGGCAACCAGCAGCAACTGGAGCATTGGGCGGACGAAACCCGTCACGCGGCCCTCTTGCGGAGGGAAGCAGCCCGGCTCGGCTGTGGACCTACTCAGTACCTGGCCGCCACTCGCGCGCGAAGCTACTTTCAGGCGCTGGATCGCAGGGCCGGCGCGTGGGCGGCAGCCGCATGCGGTTCGGCGGACGGCGAACGCAGCTACCTCCTGGTCACGAGCCTGGTCGAGCGCCGCGCCATGTTCGTCTATCCGCTCTACCGAAAGCGAACCCGGTCACCCTCCGTCGCTGCGGCGGTCGATTCCATCATGGGCGACGAGACAACGCATCGGATCGAGATCGGCCGCCTGACGCTGGCGCGCTTCGGCGAATGTGGCGTTTCTTCGCTGCGCGAGGCTTACCAGATAGAGTCGGAGTTGTTTGCGCGCTTCGTGGACGGGCTGGAGTCGGCGGCAGATACATGGCTCGGCCACGAATAGCGGTCGGTCGGAAGCGGCGCGCGAGTTCGTCCGAGATCCACGAGAATCGGGTCAAGAAGTCCCGCTTCGTGATCTCTACTCTGATCACGGCCAACCTAATCAGCGCGCTCGGTCTGGCGCTGCACCATACAAATCAGGTGCCCGCTGCCTGGTACGCCGGCATTCTGTACCTGTTCATGCTTGTGATGCTCGGGTTGGGTACCATCGTGCTGCCCTACCCGCCCCGCAGCTACGGTTTTGATTTCTCAGAATGGCGCGCAGACCTGGCGGAATCTCTGGTGATCTCCGCGCTGCTCGTCGCCCTCGCAATCGTAGTCCGCATCCAACTCGTTCGCGCCGGGTTCACCCTTTTCGCGTACCGCCCGCCGGAGGGGTGGCTGGAGACGGTCATCTCCGTACCGGTGTATCTATTTGCCGCCCTGATTCAGGAGGCGGTTACGAGGGGCTACTTCCAGAGCTACTTTGTGGCCATCTTCGAGAAAGGACCGGCCAACAAAGTCCTGGCCATTACTCTGTCGTCCGTCGTATTCGCGCAGTTCCATTTGATGTACGGTCTGCCCGTCTTTGCCCTCTCATTCCTTCTGTCGCTATTCCTGGGCTGGCTCTATGAACGACGGAGGTCCATCCTCGGGGTGACCGTCATTCACGCGACGCTCGGAATGGGAATGCTCTTCTTCTCCTACTTCTGAACTCCTCCCTCTGAAAGCGGCAACAGACGTGGCGCCGCCAACTCCCGGACCTCTACCAGGGAGACGAAGAGGGACGCTCCGCCCTGCACGACCAGCAGCGGCGTCATCCAATAGTGTTCTATTAGAATGGAATACCATGAAGAGAGAAAAAGATAGAGGCCAAACGCTCCATGCAGAAATACCGAGGACCAGCCGGCGGCCTGGGGCCTGCTTGAGCTCGAACCTGCAAACTTCTCCGTACGGACGAAGGCAGCCCTGCCGCCAAGTATACCCGCGAACCAGGCCGCCGCGCCAGAAAGGGTAAGGCCACTGCCAATCAGAAGCAGTCCGGGGAGGTGAAGAAGGCGCCTCAGCCAATCCGCATGGAGCAGGCGCTGCGATGCTCCGTACGACAACAGTACCGCCGTGCTGGAGACTCCGAGAAACGCGGCGTTCGCCCTCGAAACCCAGCCAAAAGCTGGGCCTCCCCATACGGCAGCAGGCAACCAGAGCAGCGCATTCAACAACAGGGCCGGCAGCGCCGAGAAACCAAAGAGATGCAGCAGGGCGAACAGCCGGCGCCCAAACGGCACCTTGGCCCGAACGATGGATCGGGCCAACTTCCGCGCGGTCTGCGTGCAACCCCGACACCAACGCCTCTGCTGATCCAGGAAGGTCGCGATTCGTGGGGGCAGTTCGCAGGGTACCGGGACCTCCAGGGCAAAGGCAAAGTCGAGACCCTTCAGTTGCGCTCGGTAAGAAAGGTCCAGGTCCTCCGTCAGAGTGTCGGAGCTCCAGCCGCCCGCTTCTTCGATTGCGCTCCGTCTCCAAATGCCCCCGGATCCGTTGAAATTGCACCAAAGTCCCCCGCGAAATCTGGCCTCCTGCTCCAGGGCAAAATGATTCTCCATTCCAATCGCCACGGAACGCGTGATCCAGTTTTCCTCTCGGTTCAGAAACTCCCACCGGGCCTGCACCATGGCCGTCCGCTCCGTCGTGAGCAGCAGTGGCACCAAGCGGAGCAGAAAATCGGCCGGCGGCAGAAAGTCGGAATCGAGGATGGCAATGAGTTCCCCCTTTGCCAGCGCGAGTCCGCCGGCCAGAGCGCCGGCTTTGTATCCGTCACGGCTGGCCCGGTGAATGAGGCGTGCGTGGCCCTGAGCGCCCCTTCCCGCTGCCGTCCGCTCCAGAAGCTTCGTGGTCACATCGGTTGAGTCGTCCAAAAGCTGGATCTCCAATTCGCCGGGATACTCCAGAGCAAGCGCCGCCTCAACCGAACGCGATGCTACTGCCGGATCATTGAAAAAGGGAATTTGCACTGTGAGCGGTGGCCACGTAGACGGCTCAGCCGCTTCGGGCACTCGCGGCCTGCACACGAAGCAGAGAACCAATAGGCTGATCTCGTGCAGGGCGAACAGGAAGGCGACAAGGCCCGATGCCAGGAGCAGTATCAGCAGGACGTGGGACATTCCGACTGTGCTTCTATGCCGGAATGCGACAGCTTCCGGCGCGGCCAAATGCGCCGCCAACCGGAAGGCATCTCACCGCCGCGTCCCCGCAATCCACTCGATCGCCCAATCTTTTGCTTTCTTTACCAATTCGGCCGCAGCCGCTTCTTCGTCCGGACGGAAGCGCGACAACACGTGATCGGCCGCCTGGCCCTTTTCGGGACGGCCCACGCCGATACGCAACCGATAGAATTCCCGCGAACCGCACCGCTCGATGATGTCGCGGATGCCATTGTGTCCCGCATGTCCCCCGCCTTTCTTCAGCCGCAGATCTCCGAAGGGAATGTCAATCTCGTCGTGCAGGACCAGCAGGTCCTCCGGTACGATCTTGTAGAACTTCGCGGCAGGGCAGACAGACTTTCCCGAGAGATTCATGAACGTGAGCGGCCGCAGCAGAACGACATCGAGCGATTCGCCGGAAGCCGTCCGGGCACGCACGCGAGCAAACCGCGCTTCCCATTTCTCCTGATTGTCTGCGGCCCCGAAGTGGGCGAGCAACTCGTCCAGCGCGAGGAAACCCGCGTTGTGTCGGGTGCGGGCGTACTCTTTCCCGGGATTCCCCAGACCCGCCACGATGAGCGTCCGATCGGCCATAGGACCGACTCACCGGGCGGCGGGGCCCAAATCAAATGTATTCTTCGCGTTGCTTCTTGATGACCACGGAGCCTTCCTCTTCGAGGCGACGGGCGATGCGCAAAACGTAACTCCGGGCTTCGTTGATCTCGCGGATGGAGATCGGACCGCGCACTTCCATCTCCTCGAGGATGTCGGCCGCGCGATTCTGGGAGAGGCCGTTGAAGAAGTGGCGGCGGAGCTCCTCGCCCGCGCCGCGCAGCGCGGCCGCGAGAATGTAGTCGTCGTTGACCGTGGACAACAGCATCCGCATCTCGCGGACTTCCAGGTTGATCAGTTCCTCGAAGGTGTAGAGCCGCTCCCGCACGTCCCGGTACAGGTCCGGCGATTTCTCGTCGAGCGTCTTGAGGATCTCGTCCTCCGTGCTGCGATCCATGTGGTTGAGGATATTCGCCAATGCGTCCGCGCCGCCGGTGTCCGAGTAGATTTCTTCGTTTCGTTTCTCGAACTTGTCGCGCAGCACTTTTGCCACGCGATGCACGGCGTCCGGGTGCGTGCGAGAGGTGACCGCAATGCGCTTGGCAATGTCGGCGCGACGTTCCGGATGAAGGTGCTTGAGGATGTTGGCCGCCGTCTTCGGATTCATGTACGAAAGGGCCACCGCGCTCACCTGGGGGTGCTCGGCCATCAGGGCCTGTGCAAGCAGCGTGGGCTCGATCTGTTCGAGGAAGCTGAAGTCCCGCTGCAGGTCGCGTCGGTCGAGGCGGGAAAGGATCTCCTGGGCCTGGTCGTCGCCGAGACCCTTTCGAAGAAACTCGCGGGCCTGGTCGATCCCACCTCGCACGGGCGGATCGAACGTTTCGAGTTCGCGCCCGAATTCTTCGAGGATGTCCTTCTTTTCGTCCGCCGAGATGGTCCGCACGCGCGCCATCTCGTTGATCAGCCCCTCGAGTTCGGCAGGGTCCATCTCGCGCAGAACTGCGGCCGCCTGCTCGGGCCCGAGGGCCAACAGCAGCTTGGCCGCCCGACGGGCGCCGGTCATCCCGCGTTCGGCGGCCTGCCCGGCCTGAAGCGCTACGGCCGCCGCCTTTCCGGCCGCAGATGTCCGCGCTGCCCCCGCCCCCGGCGATTGGTTCCCCGGGCCTGGCGAAAGGCCCTGGATCCCGTCATCCGTGATGACGAAGTCCACCTGTTTGCGTTTGGCCATGATTGCTCCCTGCGGACTGCCGACAATACGACATAATCCTATTCCCGATGTCGGACGCCAAACGCGGCTCGTACAGCTTTTTTTCCTGCAAGGATCAGGCTCCGACCGGGAACCGCAGGGTGACGCGATACCGCTCTTTCGAACGTCCAATCGCCAGACTCCCTCCCAAGAGCGCTATCATGGCGGAGTGAATGGAGAGACCCTGGCCCGTGCCGGCCCCAACCGCTCCGGCCGGCGCACTGTCGCGTGTCTCGGTCGGCACGGAGGATTGGACCTCAAGTTCGAACTGCGCTCCTTCTCGAACCGAGACCAGCAGCCTCGCCCCCGGTGCATGGCGACGGGCATTTTCGAGGATCTCCCGCAGGGCAAAGAACACCGCGTCTGCTCGAGCGCCCTCCACGGCCGACCGCGATATCCTACAGGAATACTGAATATCGAGGTCACCAAAGCGGCTTACCAGTTCGCCCACGGCCGCGACAAGGGGTCGGCCATGCAGCGTGGCATCGAAGCTGGCCATACCGCGCAACAGGGAGGACAGACCGCGGTGTACCCGCGAGAGCGCTTCGGTCAGGTCCGAACGTCCCGTCTCGGCAATCGCCAGAGTTGCAGCATGAAGCTCGGGGAGGAGTTCGTCGTGGATCGTGCGACGAGCGAGTGTTTCATCGAGCTTCGCCTTCTGGAGAAGCTGTGCGTACAGCAGAGTGAGTGTCCGCGAAAGGTGAAAGGTCACGAGTTGCTCGAGCAGGCGCTCTCCGAAAGCTCGTGAGAGTTCCAACTGTTGGAGAGAGATCGGTCGGTCTTTGGCGCCGATGAGCAGAAAGGCGGACTGCCCGCCCGCGCCGCACAGGCGAATTGCGTGCGCCCACGGTCCCATCGGCCCGATCTCCCTGTCCGGCGGCGCCTCTTCCAGTTGCGTGCGGAGTTCCGCGGACAGGACGAAATCCCCTCCTTCAACCGCCTCTCGCTTCGGAGATACCAAGCTTCCCACTACCGCGAACAGCGAGCCTGCGGGCACAAGGAGGGCCGACACACCCAGGACCGCGCGACAAAAAGCATCGAACGAGTGTTCCAGGTGGAGGAGCGAACGGCCGGTTGGGTGCAACTCCGAGAACGGCAGCTCGCCCGGTCCTCCCGCGCGGGTAAAAGGTCGGTCGGGGGCTGACTCCGAGCGCAGCGTCGCGGCCGCGGCGGGCTCGGTGGGCCCGACGCCGCGCAGGTGCAGGAGCGCAGCCTCCTGGCGCTCCATCAGACGCTGCGCGGCGTACGCGTGAAGGAACAGAGCACCTGCGCCGAAGACGAGGGCAGCCGGGAGCGTCGTCTCCGACCACATGAAGAAGAGCGCCGCCAGCAGGCCCACGCCCACCGAGGCCCACTCGGCCCGTCGCATTTCCTGAAACAGGTGCCAGCGGGGTGGCCGGCGCGTGAAGTGTTCGTACACTACTGCGGCGCGGCCCGTTCGGCCCACCACAAGGGATATAATAAGTGTACACATAGTATTTGCCAACAGAAAGAATTGGTCCTCCCGGAGTGCCCCGGAAAGACCTGGCTGAAGAAGGCCCCACAGAGTGGCGCCTCCTACCAGTGCCAGCAGCGCCCCGGAAGTCTGCCGAACGTACGCCACGAGGCCCGGCCTTGCGGGCGGGCGCGCCTGCTGTGCAAACCAGAGCGCCAGAATCGGACCTCCCGCGAGGAGCAGGGACGCCCACACCAGGCGCACTGAGGGTCGGCCCTGAAGGAGGGCCGCTGTCAGTTGTGGGTCTCGGTAATCCCACGCAAGGAACGACAGCCCACCCACAAAGGGAACGACCAGGGCCCACGTCGGGCGCCGCGGCGTGCGCAGCACATGCGCGCTGACCCAGCCCCAGGCAAGCGAAAGGACCCAAATGAGGACGGCGGGCCCAGGAATCTCATCGACGCTCCCCGACAAAGAGCCCGAAAGCAGGAGCGCGTTCGCAGAAAAGAAACTCGCAGCCAAAAACAAGACAAGGCCGACAATGACCGGACCGGCTTCTCGACGACTGCCCAGCAGAACCGCCGTCCCCAACCAGACGAGATAGCAGAACAGCGCCACCGAGGCCCCGACAGCCAGGGACAGCATGATCGCAAAGTAGTGTGCCCCGCCCGCGCGAGGCAAGCACTCACGTGCGTGAAAGGTCGCACTCGGAACGTGGCACCGGAAGCCGTATCCGGGTTACCTTCGCCGCATGGAGAACCTCATGCACCCGATACCCATTGACTCAGATTTCGGCCGCTCGCCATGGACGCCCTTTCGACGACAATTCGAGCGAGCCCTGCGAAGACCCTACCCACCGACAGAGCCGCCCCCCCTGCCCGACGGGGCGCGACGCACGCTTGCCCGATCCCTGGCGATCTTTCAATGTGGAGAGGCCGGGGAAGGTCGCGTTGCCCGGCAGGTCGATTCGGTTCGCTTCGTCGGCGTGGACGCCACCTACCGAGCCTGCGTGAAGCTCTTCGTTCGCGAGGAAGGACGACACGCCGCGATCCTGGCGGACGCCGTAAGGGGGCTCGGCGGACAAATCGTGAAGCGCAGTCGCAGTGAATTGGTGTTCCGATTATTGCGCCGGGCGATGGGCTTCCGCTTCAAGATGGTCGTCCTGCTCCTGGCCGAGATTGTCGGCCGCGCCTACTACGCCACGATGGGTCGACGTTACGCGCAAGCTCCCCTCGGCGCGGCTCTGCTGCAACTCACGCGCGACGAGGCCCGTCACCTGGTCTTTCACGCGCGCTTCCTCTGCCAATCGGCCGGGAGTCCGACCGGGCGGGTGATCTTTGTCCTCGTGCTGTGTACGATCACGTTGCTGGCCGCCGGTCACGTGCTGGTCGGCCATCGCCGTGCGCTATCAGGCTCCCTTCTACCGTTCTTACGCAGGGTCTGGGGGAATCTTCTGGGGGCCGCGCAACGCATGCGAACACCTGCCCCCACCGGTCGCAACGGAATCCGCAGAACAATGGTGCCTGCCGCAACCGGTTCCCCGGTGCACGTTGCGTTCATCATGGACGGAAACGGTAGGTGGGCAACGCGGCGAGGTCTCCTCAGGAGTGATGGGCACGAGGCGGGCGCGCGCCGATTGCTCGAGATTGTCGAGTGTTGCGTGCGACTCGGGATTCCGTTCGTTTCGTTTTATGTTTTCTCCACCGAGAACTGGAAGCGGAGCCAAACGGAAATTCGCAGCATCTTTCGCCTCGTGCGCGAATTCTTCGAGGAAGCTGAAGCAGCGCTGCTCCGCCTCGGTGTACGCGCGAGGTTCAGCGGCGAACTCTCGGGAATGCCGCGCGGCACGAGGCGGCTGTTGCGCCGCGTCCAGCGCCTCACGGAAGGCGGACGTTCGCTGACGGCGAATTTCTGCGTCAATTACGGCGCTCAGGCAGAATTGCGAAGAGCCTGTCGGTTGTGGTCGGAGCTGCAGATCCCCGCAAAGCGACCCGAAGCACCCAGCGAAGCCCAGATGGCCCAACTTCTGTGGTCGGCGGGAATGCCGCCGGTCGATCTCGTCATTCGCACGGGTGGCGACAGACGCCTCTCCAACTTCATGCTCTACCAGAGCGCGTACGCCGAACTGCTGTTCGTTCGCAGACCCTGGCCCGCCTTTGGGGCGCGCGACCTGGAGCGGGCGGTGAGAGCGTACGCAGCGCGCGAGCGAACGTGGGGTGGTCAGCGAAAGTCCGACCAGGGGACCCGGTCGCCGGTGGCGCTCTCTACGTAAGCATCACCGTCCTCGTCCCATTGGATGAGGCGTCGTGCACGAAGGATGAGGACCGCCCGGAGCCGCGCGATCTTTTCGTCGACCGGGCGGTCCGCCAGCCCCCAAGCAGCGTAGATCTGTCCATTCACTCGGCTGATGGTGCGCGGATCGCGAAAGCCGAGTTGGGCGGCAATCTGCTCGTTGGTCAGGCCCATGGCCAACAGCTCCATGACGCGCTGTTCGCCCTCTTCCAACAACGCAAGGGGGTCGGACCTGTCGCGCTCGGCCACTTCCTGAAACCGCTCCTCAATATCCGGATCGACGAAGCTGCGCCCGGCGACGGCCTCCCGCATTAGCGGCAGCAGCAGTTCCGGGAGCAGATAGTTGGACTTTCTCACATAAGCGAAATGGCTGATGATCCCGGAAGCCCGAAATTCGCGGAAGAAGGCGTCGTCGTCCTCGATGGAATAGAACACGACCGGAGCACGCGGGAACTCCCGGCGCAGTTCGCAGGCAAGCGCAATCCCGCTTCTGCCAGAGCCCAGACGGACATCCATGAGCACCACTTCAGGTGGCCTTCGGAAAAAATGCTCCCGTCCTTCGTCCGCGGAAGCCGCGGCCCAGAGCACACGACAATCGCCCAGACGTGAAAAGCCTTCTTCCAGCGCGGCCCGCAGCCGGGCATTGTCTTCGACGATGGCAAGCGGGAAGGGACTGCCGCGCTTGGCCGGACCCGTCACAACAGGGCCGCCAACCGCTGCGCGCGCGTGTTGCCCGGTTCTCGTTCGAGGACCTTCTCCACCATGCCGCGCGCGCGGGCCTGATTGCCCATGGCGTGATAGATGCGACCCAGGTTCAACAGATACCGCGCGTTATGCGGCTCGCGCAGTCGCACGCGTTCGCCGAAATCCGCCGCCTTCTCCAGATCCCCACAACGGGAAGAACAGTAGGAGACGACGTAGAGCAACTCGGTATCGGCCGGACGAATGAAGGCATAATCCTCCGCCACAACACGGGCGCGTTCGAAATCGCCGAGGCGAAGGTAAGCCTGCGCGAGCAATCGCAAAACCTGGGGTTCGCGGTCTGCGCCGTCACCCACGCCTTCCAGGGCATGAACGACGTCCCGCCACCGCTCGAGCCGGAACGACTGCCGCGCCTGTTCGATGCGACCGGCCAGAGCCGCGTGGCCATCCTGGCGGGCTTGCGCGTGACCCTCCCGATATCCAATGCGCAACAGCGAGAGGTCGTCGGTCAGCTCACCTTCTGAGGTCAGGGAAGCATGAATTCGTTCCAGGCGACCTTCGCTGACTTCCACATGCCGCAGAAACAACTGCTCGTCGTGCTGGATATAGTTGCCGCCGTCCTCCGCGGGCAGCAGCAGGTCGTCGCGGCCGTCGGACCCGGCAATGAGGACGTCCCCGGGTTCGAGCTGGATGGTCTTCACGTAGATGGTCCCCTCCATGCCCAGCGTGCCCAGCTTGCGGAACTCCATGTCCTGATCCACGAACGAAGCCCGTCCCTGACGGTACAGCACGGTCCACGGATGCTCCGCGTTGATCACGTACACGAGCCCGGTCTGATCCTCCACGAGTCCCAGCACCAGGGAGATGAGCATGCTCCCGTCGAACACCTCGAATACTTTGTGCAGCTCAACAAATGCGTTTTTCAGCCAGCGCTCCGGGTACTGCTGCGCCGCCGAAGCCACGATTCCCGTTCGGTCCACCATGGCTTCGAGCACCGCACCCAAAACCAGAGCTCCTCCCGCGCCCTGCATGGACTTGCCCATGGCGTCCGCGTTCAGAAAGACAGTGTAAGTCCTGTCGCGCAACTGGACACTTTCGGCCATGCACAGGTCCCCGCCGATCTCGTCGGACCACTTGCGGAACCGGAAGGTCTTCTTCTGGCGGATCAGGAAGTCCACGTTCACAGTCTCACTTTGGACCCGATTCGAACCCAGGGGACGCAGGAGGAGCGAGGTCAGGAAGTAGTCACCATCTTGTTGATCCTTCAATTCCTGTACGCGGCCCAGAGTTCGCTCGAGTTCCGCCGTGCGTTCGCGCACCTTCTGTTCCAATTGCTCGGCGTATTCCTGGAGTTTGCCGCGCGCGTCCCGAATCGAGACGACCATCCGATTGAAGTAGTGTCCCAACTGCCCGATCTCGTCTTCCACGCGAATCCGGACCTGGGTTTCCAGATCCCCCTTGTCCACCCGGCGCACCGCGCCCAGGAGATCCAATACCGGCGTGACCAGTGCTCCCTTGAAGAAGAGAGGGAAGCCGACGACAATGACCACGGCCACCAGCAGCAGGAGGAGGGCGAGCGTCCGCGCGCCTTCGTGCACGTACTGGCGGTACGAGGTGTACGGAAAGGCCACCTCGGCTGTGGCCGCCCCCTGACCGACCAGGTAGCCGACGAAGGGCAGGCGTTCGGTCTGGGAAGCGCGGGCTTTGCGGAATCGGCCCAGACTGAGGTCCGTCTGACGCAACTCGCTCTTGCTCTGGGCCTCGGCCGGATCGTCTCCGGAAAGCGGCGGCAAACGGGTCTGCCGGAAAGCCGCTCCCCCTGCAAAGAACTGCGTGTCTCCTGAACCTTTTCGCAGAAAGAGCGGCGGTACGGTCGGCTCATCCATGCGCCCCTGCACGACGGCCCGCGCCTCCTGTCTGCGCAGCTCGTCATACGCGCGGCTGCGTTCGCGGAGCACGGCAAAGGTCAGGGCCTGCATGACGGACAACAGAGTCACCATGCTGATGCCCAGAATCTTCATCATGAAGCTGGTCCGGTCGCTCGTGTTGTTGATGAAGATGATTACGACCAGAAAGAGACCGAGGATGATCGTCAGCGAAAAGATGGTCTGGAAGGTGTCCCGCCCGATCACACCCTCCCGGCTCAGCGAGTTGGCCACGCCCTGCGCCATGCCGCAACTGAACAGGGCGGCGAACATGGCAATCAACGTCCATCTTTCCCTACCCTGGAGGTTGTACGCCCGCCAGGGAGCTATGACCAGCATGAGCACCGTGTTGGACAGGATCACGAGTCCCACGATCCGGGTCGGGCGATCCACGATCAGGTCCCAGTAGTGTCCGTCGAAGTGAAACACCCGCGGCGCGGCCAGAGAAGCCCAGATGAAGTACAGGGATGCCAGGCCGGCCAGAACGTACTGCACGATCAGCATCCAGCGGCCGAGGCGCGGGTACTCCTTGCGCGGATAGTTGAGAAATACATGGGATGTGTGGAGCGCCATGGTCAGACCGAAGGGCACGGTCAGCCAGCGATGGAAGGCGGCGAGCGGATGAAAGTAGGTGGAGGAAACCACGTAGGCCACGTTCATCATGGCCGCCGAAAGAAGGATGGCGGCAATGTGGCGCATTGCCGACGAACCGCCCTTCAGGAAGAGGAAGTACCCTCCCAACGTGAAGCCCAGGAACAGGGCAATCAGGCTGCTGACGGAGTAGTACGTGAGGTACAGGGACTCCACGGGGCCCATCCTGGACCGCCCGAGCAAGAACCGTCAAGCCCGGGTCCGTCGCGCGGGCTTTTTTTTGTCGCGCGAAGCACGGGCGCGCGGGCCAGGCGCAAAGACCGGATCTGTCCTCCGCCCCCGGCAGAGCCGCGCAAGGGGACATTCCCCACACCGGGGTCGTACGGGGCGACACACCAGGGAGCCGAAGTCCAGGAGCGCAAGATTGAGGTCCTGCGAACGTTCATGTCGAACGAAACGATTGCCCAGTTCCCACATTTCCCGATCGCGGCGGGCCTCGGCAAAAGGCGACAGCCCCTGCCAGCGCAGAAAGATGCGCACGACGTTGGCGTCCACAGCGGCGCGCGGCTCTCCGAACAGCCGATTGCGCAGCATCGCCTCGGAATAGTCTCCCACGCCGGGAATCGCGCGAAGGTCGGTTTGCGGATGCGGCTCGTGCTGCGCGAAACTGTGCCTGAGGTAATGCAGCGTCCCAGCCATCTGACGTCCGCGCCACCGCAGTCCCAACGGTTCGAACAGAGCTTCCAGGACGCCCGTTTCGATTCCGGCGGTGGCAGCGGGATTCGGATAACGCTCGGTGAATCGTACGTAAACGGGCACGACCTGATCGGCGCGCGTTCGCCGCAGCATCATTTCGGCCATGAGCAGGTGAAACCAATTGTCGGTGGTACGCCACGGGTAGTCGCGGCGGTTACGGTCGAACCAGGAGAGCAGGGCGCGGCGGAGCGCCGGGAAGCGCCGCGGCAATTGACGCAACCGGGCAATGGCCCGCGCATCCAGGCGACCGGAGTTGCCTGCGGCACTTCTGCCTGGGCGTCCGCCCTTCGGGCGGCGGCT
The DNA here is from genome assembly GCA_964585735.1 of uncultured Leptospiraceae bacterium. GTDB lineage: Bacteria > Spirochaetota > Leptospiria > Leptospirales > Leptonemataceae > CAZPFB01. The sequence goes on along the minus strand of CAZPFB010000001.1, from coordinate 62,763 downwards.
GCGGGCCGGTGAGTGCTTGGCTTTTCCCGCGGCGGACACGCGCCACCCTGCGCGCGTGGCTCCGACACGGCAACCGTTGTCCCGCCAGTCCCACCCCAGAGCCAGAAGAGGCGATGGCGGAGAGCACGCGGAGCAGCCGTCAGCCCGCGCGCTTGCTTTTGCGCGCTGCTGTCCCGGTCCGCGAACGGCCACTTCGACCGGCCGGGAGAACTCCGCGCAAAGCAGCACCACCCGCAGATCGTGCCGCGGCGGACCGTGCCGCGGCCGGAGCGGCAGAACCGGCGCGGGCCCCTTCGGCTGCGCCTCCGAGCGCCTTCTGGATCTCAGCGGCGATGGCGCGCACTACCGGCACGGCGATCGCGTTTCCGAATTGGCGATATGCCTGCGTGTCCGAGACGACGATGCGAAAATCATCCGGATAGCCCATCAGGCGGGCGCACTCCCGGGGAGTGAGACGACGCGGGTTCCCCTTCCCCATGTCCACGAGGATCTCGGAACCGTCCTTGTGGTAGCGGGCCGAAAGGGTGCGCGCCACTCCATCCGGTGAAACCAAACCGAAACCGAATCCATGGCCCGCACGGCGATGCTTTTCGCGGTATGCCTGGAGGTAGTTCCACAGATGGTTCGTGAGACGATAGCGACCGTCCACGCTTTCCTCCAGAATGTCCCGGAGCACCGGCGGGACGCCGGCCTCAAATTGCGGGAAGGAAAACGAGCGCGCGGCCCGGCGCTCCCGAAATCCTACCATATAGAGACGCACGCGATTCTGGGGCACCAGGGGCGCTGCGTTGATGAGTTCGTGGTGAAGATGATAGCCCAAATCCTCGGTGAGGACTCGCCGGATCACTTCGAAGGTACGACCCCCGTCATGCGAAAGGAGGTTGCGCACGTTTTCGAGAAAGAACGCGCGCGGTCTGCGCTCTCGCAAAATGCGCGCAATGTCGAAGAAGAGCGTCCCCTGAGTGGGGTCCGCAAAACCGTGCGCGCGACCGAGCGCTTTCTTCTTGGAGACGCCCGCCAGACTGAAAGGCTGGCAGGGGAAGCCCGCGCAGAGGAGGTCGAAGGCCGGGATCTTACGAGCTTCGATCTGGCGAAGATCTCCCTGCGGTTCTTCTCCAAAGTTGGCCGCGTAGGTTTGCCGGGCAAAGCGGTCCCACTCGCTCGAAAAGACGCACACGCCTCCCACCGATTCCAGCGCCAGGCGAAAACCGCCGGTGCCGGCAAACAGATCGATGAAGCGCAGGGGGCGTTGGGCCATAGTGTTCACGGGACCATTATGGATGGGCCCTGTGACAGATTTCGGCCCAAAATCAAAAAAAGGCGAGCGACCTTCGCCGGAAGGTCAGCCCGAACCAATCAAGATGCAGGGAGTTCGAAGAAAACGGCCGCAATTGCGGCGGTTTTCCTCATACTCCGCCCCGGCCGCAAGATTCATGAAAGACAGGTGTCTGGCACGCACCCACTCCCTGCCGCGCAGCCAAGGACGGCGAAGTGCCCCGGATTCGTGCACGGATGCACGAAATCCGGGGCCAGGGTGTGGGTGCGTGCCTTTCTTGATCCTGTCTTTCATGAATCTTGCGCGTTTACTCGTCCATCGAACGGCGGGCCCGAATGCTGCGGGCCAGCGCCCCTTCGTCCGCGTACTCGAGCGGTGTACCGGTCGGGATTCCGTGAGAAATGCGCGTGAGGCGGACCTGGCGCGGCCGGAGCAGTGTTGCCACGTACTGGGCGGTCGCGTCGCCTTCGAGGGTGGGGTTGGTGGCCAGGAAGACTTCCTCGACCGGTTCTTCGGTCAGGCGACCGGTCAATTCCCGCAGTCGGAGGTCTTCCGGGCCCACGCCGTCCAGGGGTGAGAGAGCTCCGCCCAAAACGTGGTAGCGACCGCGGAACTCGCCGGTGCGTTCGATGGCGTACACGTCCTGGGCTTCTTCCACCACGCACAACAGCCGCACGTCCCGGCGCGTATCCGTGCAGACCGAGCAGAGCTCGACGTCGGTCAGGCTACCGCAACGTGAACAAAAATGGATTTCGTCCTGGACACGCGCGATGGCCGACGAAAGTTCCCTGGCCTGCGCGGGGTCCATCCGGAGTATGTGAAAGGCCATGCGCAGCGCGCTCCGCCGGCCCACACCCGGCAGCATGCACAGTGCATCGATCAGGTTTTCGAGCGCGGGAAAGTTCATGGCGGAAGCGCGCTACTGCATTCCGAACAGCTTTTCGATTCCCGGGATCGAAAGACCGCCCGTCATGGAACGCATTTCATGGGCGACCGCTTCGCGGGCCTTCTTCAGCCCGTCGTTCACCGCCGAGAGGATGAGTTCTTCAAGCAGTTCGTTGTCGGATGGACCGATGGCCGCACGGTCGATCTTGATGTCCGTGACGTGCCCTTCCCCGTTCACGGTCACGCGCACCATGCCCGCACCCGATTCGCCGGTCACCTGGAGTCGGGCCATCCGCCGGCGGGCTTCCTCCATCTTGCCTTTGAGGTCGCCAAAGTTCTTGAAGAGGTCCGAAAGTTCCATGGGCACCCGCAAAGAAAGGCTTCAATCCCGCAGCGGCGACACGTCCCGCTCGATTGTGCCCAAAAATTGTTTCTGCAACTCGCTTTCGGGAGAATAGGTGCGGCCCTCCTGGATGGCCGCCGACAGGCGATTGAGGCGCTGGATGACTCCGGAAAGCGAAGGCCGGGCAAGCTGGTCCTTGAGCGCCAGGAGTTCCACTTCGATGAGCACACGCGTTTCGTAGGAGTTGCGCAACCGCAGCGCGAAGCTCCGGGAAAGCAGCGCATAAACCGCCCGGAATATGGCGACCAGCCGCTCCGCATCGGCCTGCCCGAAAAGGGAACGCAGGCGATGGACCTCGGTTCCGGGAATTCCGAGGAACTCCGTGTTTTCCACGCCTTTGCGGACATGGATCAGAATGCGCAGGAAGTCCAGGTACTCCCAGATGAAGCGATTCAGGTCCCCACCCGTCGTGAAGATCTCGTGCACCGGCTCGATCAGTTCGGCTTCCGGCGCGTTGGGATCCAGGATCCGCTCGGTCAGTCGGATGAAAAGATCCATCGGAATGGCGCCGATCAGGTCCTGGACATGCGAGGCGCGGAGCGCATGACCCGCGTAGGTGATGGCCTGCTCCATGAAGGAAAGGCTGTCGCGGATGGAGCCGTCTCCCCTGCGCGCAATCCAGAAGAGCGCTTCGTCTTCGGCCTCCAGGCCTTCGCGTTTGCAGAGGTCTTTGAGATAAGCTTGCACGACCGAGACAGGCGCTTTGCGGAAGGTGAACACCTGGCAGCGCGACAGGATGGTTTCGGGCACCTTGTTGAATTCGGTGGTGGCCAGCACGAACAGAACATGGTCCGGCGGTTCCTCCAACGTCTTCAGCAGGGCATTGAACGACTCGGTGGTTAGCATGTGGACTTCGTCGATGATGTAGACCTTGCGGGCCGAGCTCATCGGTTGGAACTGGACGTTTTCGCGCAACTCGCGAATGTGATTGATCCCGCGATGAGAGGCCGCGTCGATCTCGAGCACGTCCAGGGAATTCCCCGTGAGGATACCGCGACAGGAGTCGCACTCGTCACAGGGCTCTTCGGCCTGCGGGTTGCGGCAGTTGACACGCTTGGCCAGGATGCGCGCGAGCGTGGTCTTCCCGACACCGCGCGGCCCGAAGAAGAGGTACGCCGAGGCCAGTCGGTCATTTTCGAGTGCGTTGCGCAGAGAGCGCACGACGGCCTGCTGTTCCACGACCTCGGCGAACTTCTGCGGACGGTACTTGCGCGCGAGAACCAGATGTCCGGTGGCCGCCATTCTCGGACGGTGCTCCACATTCCCTCGAAAGGTCAATCAAAGCGCCCTCCGCCCTCCGACGGCGGAGAATTTTTATTGTGCTGTGCGCTTCCATCACGGGAATGGGTCCTTCCCTTCACGTCGGACAGGAATCGATGCAACCGGCTCTGCTCGAGGCAGCTCAAAAGAAGAAGGCGCGAATCTTTTTTCAGTACAGCGGTCAGGGCAACTCCTTTCTGTTGGAGTTGCGCCGGCTCCATCGCCTGTTTCCTGAACTTTCCGACTACTTCGAGACGCTCTTCGAAGCCCTGGACCACGGCCTTTCGCATCCCGAACTGCGCTCCTCCGGGCTCCTGCCCCTCGGGTTCGACCTGAAAAGCTGGCTGCGCAAGGAGAACGTCCCGCCGGCCTCGTACCTCAACGCCTGCACGGTTTCGCTGCCCGCCACGGAACTCACGCAGTTGGCCTACTACACGCTGCTTTTGAAGCGTGGCTACAATCGCGACATTCTCCCTTCGGTCGTGGGTCTGACCGGACATTCGCAGGGCGTGCTTTCGGCGGTGTTCGCTGCTCTGGCACTGGAGGGGGACGAATGGTATGTGGGACTCAAGCGTCATGTGCAGTTCCTCCTGTTCGGGGGTTTCCGCTGCCAACAGACCGTGCCCATCCCCCAACTCGCCCCCGAGATGATTGCGGAGTCCGAGGAGCGGGACGGAGAAGCACCGACCCCGATGGCTTCGCTCACCGGGACCACGCGCGAAGAACTCCAGCCGCTGCTTGACGAGTTCAATCGCACGATACCTCAAGAGCGCGCCCTTACGATCTCGCTCTACAATACGCCCGACTCCATGATCGTTTCCGGGCTGCGCCAGGATGTCTTCGCCTTTCGGCGCGACGCGAAGGGAGAACTGGATCGCCGGCGCGTGAAGTGGCACTACCTGGACATCTCGGCGCCCTTTCACAGCCATCTCATGCCGCCCGGAGTCGTGAACTTTCGTCGGGACCTCGAATGGATGGGCTACGACTACCGCGGACACCAGCTCAAGCTGCCCGTGTATTCGACGCACGACGGTCGTAACCTCCAGGAGATGGACAGCCTGGGCGAATTCCTGTTTTTGCTGCAGTCCTCCTATTCGCTCGACTGGCCGCTCACGCTGCATGCGCTCTTGGCGGACCGGTCGATCACGCACGTCATCGACTGCGGACCCGGACGGGTTTCGGCCGCCTTGACGCAGGACCTGCTCGAACGCGCGGGACATCCCGCGCGCGTGCTGGCCATGGCCGCCAAGGGGGACCTGGCCGAACTCGTGGGCGAAAGCGGGGAGTGAATGGGCGCGCGTGCCGGCCCGGCCTGCTCCCCTCACTTCACCGGCCAGGGCTTCACTTTCGTCTTGCCCATAGCGTACGCCTTTTCTTGCAGTTTCACAAGTATTCGCAGCTTCTCCTCGAAGGAGAGTTGCTTCCGCCTTTGCGCGTATCGTTCCTTGCTTTCGAGGGCGGCGGCCAGATGCTCGGCAGGCGTGACGAGGCGCTTCGTTTCGCTCACGACAGGGTCTTCCTCCATTCCTTCCACCTGACCAACAGGCCGTGCCGGGCCAGAATCTCGGTGAGTCTCGCCTCGTCAAACGAATGCTCTTCGAGTAGGATTCGAATCCGTTCACGATATTTTGGTTTTGCGAGTTGGAGCATGATGGCAATCAGGTACTCCAATCCGAAGATCTTCACCTCTTTTCCAGAAATTTCAACTGATCGGGCGTTCCGGAAGGCCTCCTCAGACAGTTCGTCATACGGAAGCAAGATTTGCACCGGAAAGCCGCCGATGAGGAGGTATTCGTCCGACTGCACGGCGCCACGCTGCGCCAAAAACCGGTAGATAGGGCTCACGTCGGTAAGGGCTTGCGTGGATTGCATCCCAATGAAAACGTCGATGTCCTCCGTGAAAGTTGGTTCCGAGTAGTAGAGCAGCGCCGTGGCTCCACCCAAAACGTAGCCATCAATCAGCCCTTCCGATTGCAGGGCATCAAGCGCATCAAAGACAACCCGCACGACTACAGCGGGGAGACCCCGCTCCACCGCGTCAAGCTCACCGAACGCGTCCCCGCTTCGAATTGACCGGAGCGCACCGTCGCCGCAGAAATGCTTCATGAGCTCCCCACCCTCCAGCGCTTCCGACGGACTCACCGGCGACTACCGACAGCGGAGCTTCTGGCTCGAAACGTTGCCCGCCATTCGCGCGCGGCCGGCCCTCGAGGGAGAAGAGCGCTGCGACATCGCCATCATCGGCGGCGGGTTCACCGGTCTGTCCACGGCGTTTCACGCGCGCAGGCTGCTGCCGGGCGCCGACGTGCGCGTACTGGAAGCAAACGTCTGCGGATTCGGAGCCAGCGGTCGCAACGGTGGATTCTCGATGACCTTGTTCGGTCTTACGAAGGGGATCACGGCCTTTCGGTTCGGGACGCAGAAGGCCATCGCCGCGCATCACTACATGGAAGAAGCTGTCGACTACCTGGACGGCATCATCCGGAAACACCGTATCGCCTGCGACTACGAAAGAAGCGGCTACCTGCTCGTGGCCACGAGCGAAGCGCAACGCAAGCGCGTGGAGCACGAACTGCGCCTGGCCGAGCGTTGGAAGATCTCCGGCGTGGAGACTTGGGATGAGAGCCGACTCCGCGCTGAGTTCTCGTCGCCGCTGTACCGCTTGGGTTGGTACGAGCCGCGTTGCGGCATTCTCAACCCGGCCAAATTGGCGCGCGGGTGGATGAAACTGGCACAAAAGACAGGAGCCCACGTGTACGAAAACACGCCGGTTTCTTCCATAGAAGATACGGGCCGTGAGTTTCGCATCGGGACGCAGGGCGGCAGTCTGCGCGCACAGCGGCTGGTGTTCGCGACCAACGCTTACTCGATCCTGTTTGGGCAGTTGGCCTCGAAGCAATCGCCTGCGTTCACGCACGTGGTTCTTTCCGAACCGCTCACCCGCGCACAGATGCGCTCCATCGGCTGGAGGGCGCGCTGCGGCGTGGAAGACGCGCGCAACCTGATTCACTACTACCGGCTGACGAAAGATAACCGCATTCTCATGGGTGGCGGTGACGTCTCCATCGCCTACGGCACAGGACTCAATCGGGATCACAACGCCCAAACCTTTGCCCACCTACGAAAGCACGTCACCGAAGTGTTTCCGGAGCTCCAGGGCCTGCGCTTCACGCACGCCTGGGGTGGACCGGTTTCCATCACCGTCGACATGGCTCCGGCCATCGGGCGAGTCGGTCGCGGCGGGCGCGCGCTGTACTCGTTCGGTACAATCGGGCACGGGGTTTCCATGACCGCCTACAACGGTCTGACCCTGGCCGAAATGCTCGCGGGAAAGACCACGCCCAGGACGCAGATGTTTTTTGTCGGGCGACGGACCATCCCCTGGCCGCCGCATCCCATCCGGTTTCCGATCACGCACGCAATTCGCGCCGGGCTGCGCGTCGAAGACGCTTTGCGTTGGGGGTAGACCACCTCATGTACCAGAGGCGCGGGTCCGGACGCTGTTGCCGGACGTGCGCTTTGCGGCAGCGGGCATCAGAAGTGCCGAAGGTGCAGATAGGCCACTGCCAAGAGCGTCGAGACGACCGACACGGGCAGCCCCACGCGCGCAAACTCCCAGAACGGCAGGGGGCGCTGGTTTCTCTGCGCCAGGCCGGCCACGATCAGGTTCGCCGCCGCGCCGAAGAGCGTGGCGTTCGCCCCGAAGCACGCGCCGAGGGAAAGGGCCCACCACAACGGTTGCGAGGCAAGGGCCGCCGATGCGGACAGAGACTTGATCACCGAGATCATGGCGATCGTGTACGGCACCGCACTGAGGAACCCTGCGGCCAACGACGAAACGACCGCTGTGGCCGCGGTCAGGACTTCGATCTTTCCGCCGCCGACCCTCAACAGACCGCCCGCCACCAGTTGCATGACGCCGGTCTTCTCCAGAGCGCCGACCATCACGAACAGACCCACGAAGAAAAAGAGCGTCGGCCACTCCACCTCTCCTAAGATCTCCTGCGGCGACTGCCGGGCCAACCACAACAAGAGGAAAGCGCATCCCAGGGCGATTGCCGATGGGTCCAGGCCGTGCACACCATGCGTGACAAAGCCCAAGATCGAAAGACCAAAGACCAAAAGCGACCGCCACAGCAGTCCGCGATCGGCGAGCGCCCGCCCCTCGTCGAACTGAAGCAGGATCTCCTCCGCGTTCGGCGGCACCGACATGCGACGACCGTAGAACCAGTGCAGCATAGCCGAAGTCACCACGGCGACCACCACAACGATCGGTCCATTGTGCTCCAGAAACTGGAGGAAATCCAAATGTCCGGCGGCACCAATCAATAGATTGGGAGGATCGCCGATGAGGGTGGCCGTGCCGCCAATGTTGGCGAACAGGATGATGCCGATGAGAAAGGGACCGGCGTCGATGCGGATCGTGTCCGAGAGAGCAAAGATCATCGGCGCGACGATCAACACGGTCGTGACATTGTCCAGGAAGGCAGACAGTACGCCGGTGGTCACCGAAAACGCAACGAGCAGGCGGGCCGGCCTGCCGCGGGTCAGTTTGATGGCGCGAATCGCCACATACTCAAACAGGCCCGTCTTGCGCAGAACCTGCACGATCATCATCATACCGCAGAGCAGGCCGATGGTGTTGAAGTCGACCGAGCGCACGGCATCCTCCTGAGTCAGGAGCCCCAACAGCACTACGGTGAACGCTCCGAGCATGGCCACAACCGCGCCGGGAATGCGGTCGATTACGATGAATACGTAGCAAGCAGCAAAGACGCCCAACGCGGAGAGCATGCCCGCGTAGCCGCTCATGGTTCCTCCAACGAAAGTCGCAGCAGGTCCATGCGACCCAGTCGTCCGATCAGTCGCGTGGCCTCCACGACGGGCAACACGCTGCGGCCCGTTCGGCTCATGAGGTCCGCGGCGTGGCTGACGGTGTCGTCCGGGTGCACGCTCGGGTAGTCTGGCGGCATGATTTCGGACACCGCGCAATCCACGAGCCTCTGGAGGTTACGGCGCCAGCGATCCGATTCGGGGAGGAAAGCGCTGCTCGTCAGTCGACCGACGTAGTCGGGCATGCAGGCGCGAACGATGTCGACCTCGGCCACGCAGCCCACGTACTCGTTCTTTTCGTTCACGACCGGTACGGCGGTGAGGTGCGTCAGGCTCATCACCGTGATCAGACTCCGCACCGAGTCGCCCGCAAAGACGGCGGTCAGATCCCGAAACAGGTGATCGCCGACTTTCAAAGCGAAAACTCCTCCACGTCGATGCGCTCCACGGCCGCCTGCACGTCTTGGCCTTCCAGGTGCAGCTTGTCCGTGCTCTCCACGTTCACGAGGCCCGCGGCGCAGGCAAATCGCAGCGCCTGGGGCTTGGGCAGCCCACGCCGCAATCCGCAAAGGAATCCCGCGCAGACGGCGTCTGCATAGCCAAGCATGCCCGCAATCCGGAGGTTCTGAGGACGAAACACGAAGGCCCCCTCCCGCGTCACCGCCGTGGGATACTCGAGGCGATGGACGAAGAAGACGGTATCCACTCGTTCGTATTCACCCAGTATCCGTCGGCCCGCTTCGAGAAACGCGTCGCTGCCATCGAGCGGGCGGTCGAATAACTCGTGGCGACCGCGCATGTCGGGCACGACGAAGTCCGGTTCGGCTGATAGGGTCCGCTCCAAATGAGGCGAAGCACAATGCAACAGCACCGGCCGCCCGCGAGCCTGGCAGCTCGTGATGAGTCGGTCCATGTACCCGGGAGGTAGACCGCGCGCTGGCGAACCTGCCACGACTACAGAGGAAGCGTCTTCCAGCGTACGGCCGAACGAACTCCACAGAAAGTCCGAGCTGTGGGGTATGGCCACGGGGCCCGGCTCGATGATTTCGGTCAGGGTCTGATTGCGGCGGTCCAGGATGAAGGTGTTCGTCCGGGTCTCACCCTCGGTGTAAGCGAAGTTCACGGGAATCCCGAGACGATTGACACCATCGACGAGAATGTGACCGGCACGACCCGCCGCAAGGCCCATTGCCGTCGTGTCCACGCCCAACTTCTTGAGGAAGAAGGAAATGTTCACACCCTTCCCGCCCGGCAGAAGCAGCGACGCGGTGGCCTCCGTCAGTCGGTGCAACCTGTGCGGGGTGAAGTCGTCGATTTCGTAGATTCGATCGAGCGCGGGATTCAGTGTAACAGTGAGGATCATCGCCGGTCGGTTCCTGCATTCCCGGTCGGCCCTCCCCCGGCGAAGCTTTTTTCCGCGCCCCGTCCGGGGAAAAAGGATTGAGCGGATCGCCCGAAGGGTGTCGGAATGAGATGTGAACGATCGGAGCCTTCCGGAACGCCTCGCTTTCGAAATGGCGCGCTGGCTGCGGCTGCACCTGCTGGCCGAATTGAAGAAACCATCCCGCGTCGTGGACTACATCACCGTGGAGGGAGTGAGTTTCCGGGCCTACACGGAGGCAATGCTCCGCGAACTCTCGCAGTTGTTTCCCGCGTTGGAAGCCGCTCCACCCGCGCCGCTCAATGTGTTCAAGATCATGTGGGAGTCGCGGGGGGACCACGACATGTCCGCCGTGGACCACGGCGCCCCATACGAGGAGGCCACGTTCAAAACGGCCAATGCGATCTTTCTGCTGCGCATTCAGGATCTGATCAACCCGACGAAGAACCTCTTCGACAGGATGCACGCAATGATGGCACCCATGGCCAAGGGCATCGCCCGGCAGGGACGACGGTTCGGTTTTCAGGGGGCTTACCTGAGCGCCACGCTCTCCTTTCTGGCGGAGGAGCAGGCCCTGCGGCACACTGACCTTCCGTTCGAAGAAGCACGCCGCATCCTCTTCGATCAAACGGTCACGGGACACCTGGTCATGCACAACGTGCTCGACGACATTCTGAACGATTCACTTCGAAAATCAGAACGATTGCTGGAGGGGCTCTTGCCCAAACACGCCATCGCCGAACTGAAAGACCGCGGAGAGGTGGCCGCCCGAACCCTGCCCGAAGTGGCGGTCATGTTCTGCGACCTGACAGGCTTCACGAGTCTGGCGGGAGGCATGGAACCGAACCAACTGCTCGCCGAACTCGATCGCTGTTTCTCGCACCTGGAACGAATCGTCAACCGGCACGGCCTCGAGAAGATCAAGACGATTGGGGACTCTTTTATGGCTGCCAGTTCGCCGGAGGGAGAGCGCCCACCGGCGGTTCGCGCGGCCTACTGCGCGCTGCGCATTCAGGACTTCATGCGCAGCTATCGTTCCGCGGCACGGCGACGAGGGCTTCCCGAATGGCACCTGCGCATTGGCATCCATTTGGGCCCGGTCGTGGCGGGGGTGATCGGTCGCACGCGGTACCACTACGACATTTGGGGAGACACGGTGAATGTTGCGCAGCGGATGGAAGCAAACGGAGAACCGGACCAAATCAACATCTCGTCGCGTGTGGCGCGCGCGATCGGGGACACGTTCGAGTTGGAGAGTCGCGGACGGATCCCGGTGAAGGGAATCGGACCGATGGAGATGTTTTTCGTGAGGGGAGTCAGCGGTCCGGCTTCGGTGGCCGGGCACGGTCATCTGCTCGCGCGAGGAGTACCAAGTTGAGCTCTTCGGCGCTTCAGGCCGTCGCAGCGGCGCTCTCCAGATGATCGGTGCAGGCCCCGGCCTGCACCGATCGTTTCAATCCAACCTCCACCCCATACCCATGCGAAATCCTCCGATCGCGATCGCGGTGTGACCCCTGCCCTCTGCCACCGCGGCGAAGCGGTTGCGCAGGACGTACTCGGAGCCGAACAACTCACAGGCGATGTAGAGATACTTACCGAGCGCATATCGCATGCCCAGACCGAGCATTCCGGAATGTTCGCCCTTATTGCCTGAAGTGCCGGCGCCCAACCGGATGAACGGATCGAGCCCGGTGCGATCCCCCAGGTGAAGATAAACGTCCGCCTGCGCAAACGTGAGCCGGCGAATGGTTCTGTCCACGCGGGCGAACGCAAAGTAGTAGTCGAACAGGTTGGGGGCGCTGTTTCGCAGGGTGTTCGTGTTGAACGCGGGCAACGCCTTCGTCAGGCCGAAAGCGCCGTCGCCGAGAGCCAAGGAAAGAGGAAGAGCCGGCGCATCACGCACGAACACATAGTGCCGCTGAACGGACGCCCCGACTCCGATCCAGGGTCCGACGGTCGCCTCCGCCAGGAACTCACCGGTCCCCCCGGCACCGCCGGAAAGACTCTGGGCCGAGCTGTACAGCCCCGCGAGTGCAAGCCGGCGTCGCTCTTCATTGGTTCCAGTCAGGTAGAGCACGTGCAAGAGGTCGTTGCCCGCGGCCGCAGCCTCGAGGCGTCGGAAATTGCCGGCTGCATCGACATCGCCACCACTGATTTGCATGTAGGTCTGCGGAGGACGCGACGGCTGAGGGGAAGTGCCCTGGGCTGGCGCCACCGAGAAAGAAAGTGCCAGGGAAAGGGCGGGCAGGCCGCATCGAAGCCAGGGCTGCCGAAAAGATTTCATGCCTCCACCAAATGCTCTTCGAGCACAAAAGACAAGCGCATTCCTGTCGCGAAGAACGCTGGACATTCGGGCGGGCGACCCTCACAGTTGGAGGCCCCGGAGGCTCCCATGGAACCCAAGCAGGTCGTCGAAGAAATCCGGCTGTCGCACCACCAGAAAGTGCGATTGGCCATCACGGACATCGACGGAATTCAGCGTGGGAAGTACGTGCACAAAGACAAGTTCCTCTCCGCGGTGGAATCCGGTTTCGGTTTTTGCGATGTCGTCTTCGGCTGGGACGCGGCTGACGATTGCTACGACAACATTGCCTTCACGGGATGGCACACGGCCTACCCGGACGCGCCAACCCGTATCGATCTCGCAAGTTACCGCCAAATTCCCTGGAACCACAACGTCCCCTTTTTCTTGGCCGACTTTGCGGATGGCCCGGCCGGCGCAGTGTGCCCGCGCTCTCTACTCAAACGAGTCATTGCGCGGGCGAGTGAGATGGGATTCGAGACGAAGTTTGGCCTGGAGTTCGAGTGGTTCAACTTCCGCGAAACACCAACGTCGCTTTCCGAAAAGGCGTACCGCCTTCCACAACCGATCTCACCGCAGATGTTCGGATACTCGGTCATCCGCTCCACGCAGTTCCAGGACTACTTCATGGCCCTCACCGACGAATTGCACGGATTCGGTGTCCCGCTGGAAGGCCTTCACACCGAGACCGGCCCAGGTGTGTACGAAGCTGCCATTCTCCCGAGCAACGCACTCGAAGCAGCGGATCGGGGAGTGCTCTTCAAGACGGGCGTGAAGGAAATCGCCTCACGGTTCGGAATCCTGCCCACTTTCATGGCCAAGTGGAACGCGAAGCTCCCGGGTTCGAGCGGTCACATCCACCAGAGCTTATGGCAGAACGGGACGAGCGCTTTCTCCGAGGAGGGAGCGGTCGACCGCATGAGTACCGTCTTTCGCCAGTACATTGCCGGCCAACTCCACTGCCTGCCTGAGATCCTGCCCCTGTTTGCGCCGACCGTGAACAGCTACAAGCGCCTGGTCGAAGGCCTATGGGCCCCCACGCGCGTGAGTTGGGGAGTCGAGAACCGGACCGCGGCGCTGCGCGCCATTCCCGGCAGCCCAAAAAGCGCGCGGCTGGAAACGCGCGTCCCAGGCGCGGACATCAATCCGTACCTGGCCATAGCCGCGGCGCTCGCGTCCGGACTGTACGGAGTCGACCGCGGCCTGGAGCCACCGGAGGGAGTGGTGGGCAACGCCTACGCCTCTCCCGCGCCTAAACTTCCCGCCGACCTGAACGAAGCCACCGAACGTATGGCCGAGTCCACGCTCGCGCGCGAACTCTTTGGGGAAGCCTTTGTGGAACACTTCGTGAATACGAGACGTTGGGAATGGCGAAAATTTCGTGAAGCTGTGACGTCCTGGGAGCTGGAACGCTACTTCGAGATCATTTGATCTCGTTTGGCCCTGTCCGCAGCGCGAAACGGAAAGCGAGCCCCGAGTCGGATGGGGCGCGACAATCTCACAGACAGTACGGTGCAACCGGCACGCCGTACTTCTTGGACAGGTGGCAGAGAATCCCCTCGCGATTTGCCTGGGACAGGTCGGCATCATAGTACACGACCTCCGCCACCCAGCCTTCCATGAAAACTCCGGGCCCGGCGCGGGCGCCGACGAAGAGGTCCCCCGCGCTGAACGTAGTCCCATCCACTGTGACACCCTGCACGACTCCGTCGCGATAGCAGAACATGAGCCCCGTTGCGTCCCCGGCCAGACTCAGGATCATCGGCCCGGTTGGTGTCTCGATCCGGTAACCGGTTTCCAGCAAATTGATCACGCTGTTCTTCGTTAGAGTCACGTGACCCGAGGATCCGCGAAGGAAGACGGCTTTTCCATTGGGGTTGGGGCCAGCGCTGAAAACAACGGAGTCCGCACCGGTCCCGGTCCAATTCAAGACCAAGAACAGGGCCATGGTCTTGCCGTCAAAACCGCTCACCGCTGCACGAGTGAAGTACTGCGACGAAGCGGCGACGAAACGGACGGCGGGCATCCCGTTCAGCGCGGTGGATTCCCATGTGGGGCTCCCGCTGCCCGCAAGGTCATTCCCCAAACCGGACGCATCGCTCCAGGTTGCGAGCGCAGCCCCATCCGCAAGGCCCGCCACGCGATCCGCCGACAACCACAGACGAAGATTGCCGACCTCCCCCGGATTCACAGTGGCCACGCCCGAGCCACCCGCAACGCGGGCCGCCCAGGCCACGAGGGCACCCGTGTCGCATCCGGGGTCGGCGTTGTCGCACAGTCCGCCATCCTTCCAAAGGAGACATGCAGACGACCCCGACGAAGCCAGGAGCACCGCTGTCGACGCCATCCACAAACGGATGGCGTGCGCGCATCGCCTGGCCCTGAAGGCCGCCCAATGCGCGTTGCGGTTCACCGGGCCACCACCTCCGGAATCGGCGTCGTCCAGGACAGAAACAAACGGTCGGCCTGCGGTGTTACCGAAAAGAAGGCGGAGCGTGGAGGAGTCCGCCGAATTGCGTCGGCAACGCTCCAGGTATAGGAGCCCACAAGACCAGCTATGGAGAAAGAGAGCTTCTGCTGCGCGCGTGTGTACGCGTGGCGGCTCACTGCTTGGGTCTGCCACGCTTGGGCAAGCGCCAGGTTACGGTAAGAAGGGAACCCCGGGATGGACTCCCCCAACCCGCTCGCGGCCCCTATCAAGAGAGACCCGTTGACTGCGTCGCGATAGCTCCGACGCCAGGCGGCGCCCTCTGCCAGGGATCGTGCGACACCCAGCGCGGAAATGCCGAAGAGAGTCATCTGCAGCGCGCCGATCTGCGTCCTACCCTGAGTCAACTGGCCCCAGCCCGGCAGCAGGGCGCTGCGGACATGGTTGGGAATGCGCGCCCCGCCCTGCCTGCCTCCTGGACCCGATTGGGGAGTGGAAAACAACAGATGATCAAAGAAGCTCATGCAGTAGACGGTCCCGAATAGGAGCCCTGCATCCCGGATTTCCCCCATAGTCTCGCTGTGCCTGAGCCGGGCCACTTCCGCGCGGCGCGCGTGATGAGCCAGGGCAATCCCCACCGCCGCGTTTCCGGAGGCACCGACGGGGGACAGCGCGGTCACCGCAATCAGAGAACGCGACTCGTGACGGTAGGCGACGGAGCGCGCAGCAAGTTTCGCGTGCTCCGAAAACAAGAATGCGGCTGCGAAGACGCCGGCCCCCAGAAGAAGCGCGCCTTCCGTATCTCTGCCGCGATGGAGGTGACCCAAACCAGGGGCCAACACCGCGCGCAAGAGCGCCTCATTGCGAGCTTCACGGAGGGCAGCTTCCCGCCGCGCGGCCTGGCGGGCCCTTTCCTGCGCCTGATGTCGGGCTTCCTCGCGTTCGGCGGCTGATCTTCGTTCCAGGGCAAGCCTTCGCTCCCGCTGCTCGGCATGGCGGCGCGACTCCTCCAACCGCGTTCGCTCTTCCAGTTCGCGCCTGGCTTCAGCACTCGTTTCAGTGTAAACGATGCGGCGAATCCGCGATTTCGGAATGGTGCGGTTCCCCCGATCCGTGCGCACGACAATGTTCAGATCGTCCTGGCTCACCAAGGAGCCCGATACGTATTGACCGTTGCGCAGGAAAATGGTCTCCGCGCGCGCCACACCGAAGGCCCAGCAGACGAGCGCAGACACCACGACAATATTCTGGATATTGGCCTTCATGCTGCCCCGACTGCCCCGGCGTTCCTAACTACCTGCTCACCCTGCTGACCAGGACAGCAGACGCGTCCATCGGTGGACCTACTGCTTGGTGGCTGAAGTGGCCCCGCCACCTTCGTGGTAGGCATCGTGCAACTCGACCGGGGCTTCCGCCCGCTTGCGCAGACGCAGGTTCAGGAACTCGACGAACACCGAGAAGGCCATGGCAAAGTAGATGTAACCCTTCGGTATGTGCTGGTCGAAGGCTTCCACCATCAACACCAGACCGATCATCAGCAAAAAGGAAAGCGCCAAGATCTTCAGCGTGGGATGTCGATGAACAAAGTCTCCGATCGGCCCTGCGAAGAACATCATGAAGATGATCGAAACGACGACCGCGGCGATCATCACTTCCACATGCTTCACCATGCCGACAGCGGTGATGACAGAGTCGAGAGAGAAAACGATGTCGAGCAGCATGATCTGCACGAGCACACCCGCGAAGCTGGCATAGACTTTGGCCGCTTTTTGCCCCTGCGAACCTTCGAGCGCGCCGTGGATTTCGTGCGTGGCCTTGGCCAATAGGAAGAGGCCGCCGATCAGCAGCACGAGATCCCGCCCGGAAATTTCCTGGCCCACAACCGTGAACAGGGGCGCCGTCAGCCCGATGACCCACGAAATCGAAAACAGCAAGAGAACGCGCATGATCAAGGCCAGACCGAGGCCGATGTAGCGGGCCCGCGGCTGCTGGTCGGGTGGAAGCTTTCCCGATAGAATCGAGATGAAGACGATGTTGTCGATGCCCAGAACGAGCTCGAGTACAGTCAGTGTTGCAAAAGCAATCCACGCATTCGGATCGGTGAGCAGTGCCATCATGGCGACTACCGATGCAGCCGCGCGGGCTCTGCGCAACCCTTTTCGTCAGCGTGGCGGTTCGGCAGGCAGGCGAACCGTGAAGCGACTGCCTTCGCCGGGGACGCCGCTGGACTCCACGCTGACTCGCCCGCGGTGGGCGGTTACAATCTCGTGCACGATGAGCAGACCCAGACCGGTGCCCTGGGTCCGGCCGCCCGTCGAAGATCGGTAGAACTTCTCGAAAATGCGACCCTGCTCGGCCGGCGGAATCCCGACGCCATTGTCCGAGACTTCGATGACGATCTCGGAGCCGAGCTTTGCCACGCGGACCTCGATGCGGCCACCTTCCCCGGTGTAGCGCAGGGCGTTGGAAACGAGATTCTGGACGACCTGACCCAGTCGTTCCGGATCCACGAAAGCGTCCAGCGTTGCGTGTCCGGGAACGAAGGCGAGCGTCTGTCTGCGGCCGAGCGCCTGGATGCGCAGGTCATGCATGATGCTTTCGACGACCTGTATCAGGTCCACCTGTCTCGGACGGATTTGCAGAAAGCCTTCATCGATCCGCTCGTAGTCGAGGTAGCGGTCGATCAGGTTCATAGCTCGGTCGAGGGCCGAGCGAATGATGCGCAGCATCTCGCTTCTTTCGGCCTCCGAGCCGACGCCTTCCTCCAGAAGGGCCAGGGCGCTCTGGGCCGAACCAATCGGCGAGCGTAGGTCGTGGGTGATGGCAGCATAGAAGTCGCTGCGCAGTTGGTGCAGTTGCTCCTTGAGGAGCAGACTCTGCCGGTGGTCCTCGGCACGCTCCAGGAGGTGCTCGATCTCCCCCGCGTACGCGTCCTGTTTCTGGATGAAACCATCGGCGCCGCGCCGAACTGCTTCCAGCGCCACGGCGATGCTGCCCTTGGAGGTGAGGATCACGATGACCAGCTGGCTGCCGGAAGCGCGCAACTCGGCCAGGTAGTCCATGCCGTGCATGCCTGGCAGTTCGAGATCCAGAAGCATCAGGTCGCACGGACGACCTTTCAGGTACTCCCTGGCCTCCTCGGCGGAGGCAACACTTTCCAGGTCGAAGCGATCCGCGGAAAGCACCGTGCGCAGGTAAGCCACGACGGACGGGGAATCGTCGACGACCAGGACGCGGCGCTTCGTGGTTGCCTGTTCTTCCATCGGCTCTCGTGGCGCTCCGTTGGTCTAGGCTTCCGGCGGGCTCAGGCGATTGACCACATCCAAGAGAACCTGCGGCTGGATGGGCTTGGGCACCCAAGCGCTGGCCCCCGCCTCCTTGCCCGCCTCTTTGCGCGGCCCTTCCCTTTCTGTGGTAATGATGGCCACCGGTGTGAAGCGATGATCCTTGAGTGTCGGTTCTGTGCGCACTTTGCGTACGAACTCCACGCCATCCATGCCAGGCATGTTCAGGTCGCAAAGGATGAGCCGGAAGCGGGCCGCCTGAAGCCGGCCGATGGCAGACTCGGCGTCCGTGGCCTCTTCGACCGCGTGACCACCCTCCTCCAGCACCTGGCGAATGACGGCCCGCATGCTGGCAGAATCTTCTACTACCAGTATGGGCTTGGGCATGACCCCACCGAGACTCCAGAAACTACGCCGTCACGCGTTTTTTCCGTCCGATATTGAATACCGGACCAGGAGAATGCAGTTGGAACTCCGCGCAGAAGAAAGCCCGGACGGTCGCCTGGTTCGGCTGCCGGAGGAACTTACGATCAGCTCCGTGGCCGAGGTGGCGCAGGCTCTGGCGGCCCTTCGTATCTCCGAACTACCGACCGTCCTGGACCTTTCGGGGATCGAAGAAATCGACGGCGCGGGCCTCCAGCTCTTGATGACCCTGCGCGAATTCACCCGACGGCAGGGCGTGCGCTTGCGATTGCGCGGCCACAGCTTCCCCGTTCTCCGTGCCATCGAGCTCAGCGGAACGGCGGGCTACTTCGGCGATCGCCTGGTCATTCCTCCGGGCCGCAGGTCAGAACTGCCCTTCCGCTACGGCACCCAGAAGGTCACGAGATGAATCTGGACGAAGCACGCCGACTGTTCTTCGAAGAGGCAGCGGACCTGCTTGCGCGCATGGAGGAACTGCTCCTGCGTCTGGAACAGGCTCCCACCGATCGTGACGACCTCTCGGCCCTCTTTCGTTGCGCGCACACCATCAAGGGGTCGGCCGGCATCTTTGGTTTCGACGACCTCGTGGCCTTCACGCACGGCATCGAGGCCTTCCTCTCTCTGACGCGGGATGGCGAACGACTTCTCGACACCGCTACGATCTCGACGCTGCTCGAATGCCGGGACCACGCTGCCGCTCTGCTTTCGGCGGCGGGCGGCGCCGCCACGGAGGCAGGCCCTCTGGCCGCGCGCAGCCGGCAATTGTTGGAACGTCTCGAAGCACCCGCGCCGTCGCCGGAAGCCACCCCCGCTACCGCACCCGGCCCGGTCGAGGCGACGAAACAACTTGGCTCCTCCGCCGCGGAGGCGGGCGGGGCCGAAGCCCAGCAGCAAATACTTCGCGAGTACACACTACTTTTCCAACCCGGTCGCGACGTCTTCCGCCGCGGCCTGGACCCCTTTTCGCCGATTCGACAGCTCTCCAAGTTTGCCGAACTCACCCTGGTCCGCACTGAACTCGAACTCCCGGAACCCCCCGACTTCGATCCCGAATCCTGCTATCTCGGGTTGACCGTTGTCTTCCGAACCGAAGCTCCCCTGGCGAAGGCTGAGGGTTTCTTCGATTTCTTTCGGTCGGACTCCGAGATCGCCTTCTCCGAAACGCCCCCCGCCACTGCGGGGGCACCGGCGGGTGCAAGCCAGGCGGAAGCAATCGGCCAGGCGGAGGCGGCTGCCTCGGCAGTCGCACCGCCACCGGCAGAAGCACCGCCCCCCAGGGCGCCCGCACCTGCTGCCGCCGCGGCCCAAGGCGCGCCCACTACGGGCGCGGCCCAAGCTGCACCGGTCGGCGAAAAGCGCGGCGGTTTCGTGCGTGTGGAAACGACGAAGCTCGACCGGTTGATCAACCTCGTTGGAGAGCTCGTGATCGCGGGCGCGCACATGAACGAATTGGCCGGACGCAGCTCGGACGACACACTCGTCGAACCCAGCCGTTCGCTCACGCGCATGATCTCCGATCTCAGGGATCAGTCCCTGCGCGTGCGCATGGTTCCGCTGGCGGAGGCGTTTGCGCGCTTCCACCGCGCCGTTCGCGAAACCGCTCTGGCCACCGGGAAGGAAGTGCGACTCGACCTGCGTGTCGGTGACTCCGAAATGGACAAGAACCTGATCGAGGCCATCTCCGAACCGCTGCTGCACATCATCCGCAACGCTGTCGATCACGGGATCGAATCCACCGCAGACCGCAAAAGCCAAGGCAAACCCTTGCCCGGCACTGTGGGCATCCGCTCGTACCGCGAGACCGGCAGCATCGTGCTCGAAATCTGGGACGACGGGACCGGTTTTCGACCAGAAGCGATCGCGGCGGCGGCCAAGAAGCGCGGGCTCATCCCCGCCGAAGCCGAACTCTCCGAAGACGAAGCGTTGCAGTTGCTCTTTCTGCCCGGTTTCTCCACGCGCGAACAGGTCACCAGCATCTCCGGTCGCGGGGTGGGCATGGATGTCGTCCAGAAGGTGATCGAGTCATTGCGCGGCTCGGTGCAGCTCCGAAACCGACCTCAGGGCGGCAGCCTCACGCGGGTTCGGTTGCCGCTGACTCTGGCCATCATCGAAGGCTTTCTGGTCCGCGTGGGTCAGGCGCCGTACGTCATTCCGATGGAACTGGTCACCGAATGCATCGAGTACGAACCCTCCGCTTCGGGCCACGAGTCCGACGTGCTCCTCCTGCGCGACGAAATCCTCCCGTGCGTGAGACCGGCCGACCTCTTCGGCGAAGAAGTGGAAGCGGATGTCCGCGAAAATGTGGTCGTCGTGGAATACGCGGAACGTCGCGCGGGACTCATCGTGCAGGGGCTGCTCGGCGAATTCCAGGCCGTCATCAAGCCACTGAATCGCATGTTTTCGGGTCTGCGCGGCGTGAGCGGCGCCACCATCCTGGGGGACGGGAGCGTCGCCCTGATTCTGGACATTCCTTCGCTCATCAGCACGCTGTCCCGTCGCCGGGAGACCGTGGGAGGTGCTGCTTGAACGGCCGCGGGTTCGTGCGCCTGCGGATCGCCGGGGAAGTCTTCGGCGCAGAATTGCAGACCGTGCGCGAAATCATACCGCTTGGCTCCATCCGGCGGGTTCCGTTCACCCAGCCCGCGGTGCTCGGAGTCATCAACCTGCGGGGCCATATCGTGCCGGTGATCGACGGAGCGCTGCGGCTCGGCCGCGCCCGCGTGATCGAGTCCGCCCGTCGCTCGGTACTGATCGTGCAGCCTTCCGAGGAAGCGGACTCCGAGGAGGTCGGGCTCGTGGTGGACGCCGTCGAATCGGTCGGCGATATTGCCACCGAAGAGCTGTTCGACGCGCCCGAATTCGGAGTCCACGTACCTCCCGAGTTTCTGCTCGGCGTCGGTCGGGACGGCGGGGGAGTTTTGCCCCTGCTCGACCTGCGCGCCATGCTGGCCGTGGACAGTCTGGCCCGGCTCGTTTCCGCATGAAGCCAACCTCTGCCTGGTCGTTGCCCGCCGACTACGAAGACCTGACCGAGGGCGACTTCGAAGTCCTCGCACATTGGATGTACGACCGCACGGGCGTACGCCTTGCGCCACAGAAGCGTTCGATGGCACAGGCCCGACTCAGCCGCAGGCTGCGCGCGACCGGTCTGGGCAGCTTCACGGACTACCTGCGCTTTGCCCGCCACGATGCCGCCGAAGCGCAGTGGGTTCTCGACTTGCTCACGACGCACGAAACTCGCTTCTTTCGGGAGAGCGGGCACTTCGCTTTCATTCAGCAGAAGCTGCTCCCCGAAACGAAATCCGGGGTGCGGATCTGGAGCGCGGCCTGCTCGACCGGCCAGGAGGCCTACAGTCTGGGCATGCTGCTTCTGGCGGAGCGACTGCCGGGTCCCTGGTCCGTGTTCGGCACCGACATCAGCCTGGATTCGGTGGGCGTTGCCAGGCGCGGTGAGTACTCGATGCTCCTTTCCGAACAGATTCCGAGGCCCTACCTACGACGCTTCTGCCTGCGCGGAACCGGGCCGCGCCAGGGGACCTTCCGTGTGGGCCCCGAACTCCGGGAGCGCGCACGCTTCGAAACCGATTCCCTCCTGCAGCCGCGCTTCGAGTTCGCCTTCGATTGGATCTTTCTCAAGAATGTGCTCATCTATTTCGATGAGCGCTCGCGCAATATTGCGCTGGCCAACGTCTGGCGCAGGCTGGTTCACGGTGGCTACCTCTTCGTAGGGGCGGCCGAAACGCTGCGGGGCACCGACCTCGACGCGGCGCACGTTCACCACGGAGTCTACCGAAAGCGATGAATACGCGAACACACAGGCGTGAAGTGTACGTTCGCCCCGGCGAGGTTGTTTGGTCGGACGACTCCATCCACATCACGACCATCCTGGGCAGTTGCGTGGCGGTTTGCGTTTGGCATCCGCAACTCCGGCACGGTGGGCTGGCGCACGTCATGCTGCCCGAGCGGTTCGGCCCGCGCAGCGGTCGTCTGGACGGGCGCTACATGGACGAGGCGTTCCTCATCCTGCTCGAACAGATGCGACGTTTCGGATCGCCTTCGGCCTACCAGGCAAAGCTTTTCGGTGGATCAGGCCTGCTGCTACAGGCGGATCGCTCGCTCTCGGTCATCGGTGAGCGCAACGCCAGCCGGGCCCGTGAGTTGGTTCGCGAATACGGATTGATACTCATGGCAGAAGACCTGGGCGGCCCGCGCTTTCGCAAGCTGGCGTTCCATCTGGACACGGGCGACGTGTGGCTGCGTCGTCTTGTGGCGCGGCATTCTCGACTCGGAGGCGCTTCGTGAAAGAGAAACGGATTCGCGTGCTGATCGTCGATGACTCGGCCGTGGTGCGGGAGGTTCTTTCGCAGATCGTCTCGGAGGACCCGGAGCTCGAACTATTCGGCACTGCGGGGGACCCGCTCTTTGCCATGGAGAAAACCAGGAGCGAGTGGCCTGATGTCATTGTCCTGGACATCGATATGCCGCGCATGGACGGGATCACCTATCTACGGAAGCTCTCCGTGGAGCGTCCAACTCCGGTGGTCATTTGTTCTTCGCGCGCCGAAAAAGACGCGGCCGTGACGCTGGAAGCTCTGTCCCTGGGGGCGCGTGAGATCGTCACCAAGCCGCAGTTGGGCCTCAAGGATTTCTTACAGGAAGCCAGGATCCAGATCTCGGACGCCATCAAAGCCGCCGCACGGTCCCGAAGCGGCGGGGCCGGCGCCAAAGCTGCGGGCCCCGAGACGGTCGCAAGGCCTCCGCGGTTGGGCAGCAGCCGCAACCAGCTCATCGCCATCGGCGCTTCCACGGGTGGAACCCAGGCCATCGAGCTGATCCTCGCGGGTCTGCCGGAGGACAGTCCGCCCGTGCTCATCGTGCAGCACATGCCCGAGAAGTTCACGACCGCCTTTGCCCGGCGCCTGAATCAGAAGGTCCCGATGGAGGTGCAGGAAGCGGCCTCCGGCGACGCGGTTCGCCAGGGGCTGGCCCTCGTGGCTCCGGGCGGGCTGCATATGAAGCTTTCGGCTTCGGGCCAGGCTGTCGATATTTACACTGGGCCTTTGGTCAATCGCCACCGGCCGTCGGTGGATGTGCTGTTCGAGTCGGTGGCCCCCCTGGGTTCCCGCGCGGCGGGCGTCCTCCTGACCGGGATGGGCGATGACGGCGCCGCCGGCCTTCTGGGCATGCGACGCAACGGATGCTTCACCGTGGCGCAGAATCGCGAAAGCAGCGTGGTCTTCGGAATGCCCGCCGAGGCGATTCGCCTTGGCGCGGCGGCCCGCGTGGTCGACCTCACCGAAGTGGCCCGAGAACTGGTGGCGTTTGCGAGGGGAGAGGCAAAAGCATGATGCGCTTACTCTACGATCTCAAGATTGGAATCAAATTCATTCTCCTCGGCCTGTTCTTCTGCGCCTGCATCCTCCTCCAGTTGTTTCTCCTCGTGTCGGAAAAGAACGTCGCCATCGAATTCGGCCAGCAGGAGATTCACGGGAACGCGTACCTCCGACCGCTCCGGGCGATCGCGGCCGGCCTCATCGAGCACCGCGCGCTATCGGTTCGCCTGGCCCGCTCAGGGAACGGCTCCCTGCGCACCGGACTCGGCCAGGTGGGGCTCGTCGTGGACAACGGCTTTGGCGCCCTGTCTCAGGTGGACGCGCGCCTGGAGGTGCAACTCCAGACCACGGCGGAGAAGCTCCGGGAACGAAAACGCGAGACCCTCAAACCCGCGCTCCTTTCCGCCCGCTGGAGCGACATCCGGCAACGCGCCGCCGGTTCGCCGGACGGACTCAGCCGGGAACACGACGCGCTGCTGCGAGATGTGCTCGAACTCATCAAACACGTCGGCGACACTTCCAATCTGATACTGGACCCCGATCTGGATTCCTACTATACAATGAGCGTCACGCTGTTGCGCCTGCCCGAGTACTGGGAACTCGTGTCCGAGCTGAGCCATTTGCTGGAAGCAAACGAACTCACGGATGCTCAGCGCGTACGCGTCCAGATCCTTTCGGGGCTCCTGCACCGCGTCGGCTCGACCATCGACTTCGAACAACGGCGTGCCATCCTGGAAACGGCAAACTTCTCGAAGAGCGCCTCCCTGGCTCCCGCCGTCGGCGATCCCCTCAAGGAGTTCGTGTCGGCCAATCAAGCGCTCGCCCGTGCTACCCGCACCGGTCAGGATCCGACCACCATCCGGGATGACGCAGCGGGCGCTCTGGCGCGCAGCTTCCGGCTCTGGGACGCGGCCATCGACGAGTTGGACCGCATGCTGGAGACGCGGCTGACCGGTTTTCGCAACCGCCGCAACCTAACCCTGGCAGGAGTGGCGCTCGCCGTTCTCTTTGCCGCCGTCATCGGCTTTGTGGTCCTGCGCCAGATCCGCAGACAACTCGCCTACGCAGCCGAGACCACGAACATGCTGGCGGAAGGCGACATGACGCGCGACGTCCATGCGGAATCCAGCGACGAGGTCGGACTCACGCTGTCGGCCATCGGCCACATGACACAACGACTGAGAAACGTCGTCAAAGAGATCCAGAATGCGGCGGATTCCATCGCCATGGCCTCAGACGAAGTCAACGCCACGGCCCAGTCTCTCAGCCAAAGCACGAGCGAACAGTCGGCCAACGTAGAGGAAACCAGCGCTTCGCTCGAAGAGATGAGCGCGGGTATTTCGCAGAACGCAGACAACGCGCGCGCTACTGAGGAGATTGCGATCGGCGCGGCCAAAGACGCCGAAGAGGGCGGGCGCGCGGTGGCCGACACGGTGAGCGCCATGCGCAAGATTGCCGAGAAGATCAGCATTATCGAGGAGATCGCCTACCAGACCAACCTCCTGGCCCTCAACGCCGCCATCGAAGCCGCCCGCGCCGGCGAACACGGCCGCGGCTTCGCCGTGGTTGCTTCCGAGGTGCGCAAACTGGCCGAACGCAGCCAACTCTCGGCGCAAGAGATCGGCGAGTTGGCCGCGGGCAGCGTGGCGGTGGCCGAACGGGCGGGCAGCCTCCTTACGCGCATCGTGCCGGGAATCCGCAAGACGGCTGACCTCGTGCAGGAAATCACTTCGGCCTCCCGCGAGCAGAATACCGGCGTACAGCAGATCACGACAGCAATGCAGCAACTCGAGAGGGTCACGCAGCACAACGCCAGCTCGTCCGAAGAGCTGGCGGCCACGGCCGAAGAAATGAACGCACACGCGGGCGCGCTGCTGAACCTGACCGACTATTTCGATATCGGCAATCGGCCGGGGCAGCGCAGCAAACGGTCGGACACGCCGGCGGCCACACAACCGCCAGCCGCCGCAGAATCGGAAGCGGACGACACGCACTACGTGCGCTTCTGACATGCGACGCAAGCTGCTCTCCTTTCGCCTGCGCTCCCTGCTTCTCGGACTCGACATCGATCTCGTACGCGAGATCGTTCCCTACAGCGGCATCACCGTGGTCCCCGCTTCACCAAACCGCCTTGCAGGTGTGATGATACTACGCGGCGCCAACGTCACGGTCGTGGATCCCGCCGCGGCCCTTTTCGGGGATCGCAGCGTACCGGGCAAAAGCGCCTGTGTGGTGCTGATTGAAACGAACGGGCCGCCTTTCGGTCTGGCAGTCGATTCGGTGGAAGACGTCCTGGATGTGGACGAACGCACCTTCGAGCCGCCGCCGCCGACGCTGGACTACCTGGCAGCCACGCTCGTGCACCAGGGAGAAACCATGCTGCTGCTGCGCCGGGAACTGCTTACGGATTCGACGTCTGCCCTCACCGCCAGTTGGCAACCCCTGCCGGAGAGCTACATCAGAAGAAAGTGACCGCGTCCGCGGCCTGCTCGGCGCGCGGACCGCTCACGGTATAGACATCCACTTTGGTGGACTTCCCGCGCAGGCTGACCGCCTGCAGGCGTTTGGTCTCGAACGCGTCCCGGACCTTTTCCTCTGTGGCGGCGTCGATGAGCATGTCCGTCCCCGCCTTCTTGGTCAGGGATTGCAGGCGACTGGCCGTGTTGACGGCATCCCCGATGACGGTGTACTCCATGCGCCGAAAGGAACCAATGTTGCCCGCAAAGACCCGGCCGGTCGTGATCCCGATTCCGATGCGCACTTCGTCGGTCAGGTAGACGGGCCTTGCCCGATTGAATAGCTCCAGGGTTTGGCGGATGGCTACGGCGCAGCGGACGGCATTGAGCGGGTCTTCCGGGGAGTTGAACGGACACCCGAAGGTGGCCAGGATGGCATCTCCGATCAGCTTGTTCACCGAACCATGGTGCCCGAAGATGAGGTCCATGATATCGGTATACAGAAAGCACAGCGTCTGCGCCACGGCGTTGGGTTCCATGTGCTCGCTCATGCCGGTGAAGTTGCGAATGTCCACGAAGAGGATGGTGGCGGTGAGGTTCTCCCCGAACAGGTTCTTGGTGTCGCTTTGCATGATCTTGGAGACCACGTCGTCGGAGAAATAGCGGGCGAGCACGGAGCGCTCGTGGAGCAGCCGCGCTGACAGCTCTTCCAGACGCTTGCGCTGCTGCTCGCGCTCCAGGACGTGCCCGATCTTCAGGAGAAACTCGGCCATGCTGAACGGCTTGCGAATGATGTCCGTGGCGCCGAGGGCCATGGAACTGATGACCACGTCCTCGGTGACCTCGTCGAGCATGAGCAGAGCCGGGATGTTCGCACGTGACCGGAGTTCCTCGAGGGCTTCGGCGCCCGAGGAGTGAGGGAGGTGCTCGCCCAGGAGCATCAGCTGGGGCTCCCAAGAGGCCACGCGGGCCGTGGCCTCCCCCGCGTCCGAGCAAACGTCCACCAGGTACCCCGAACTACCGAGAAGCGACCCCAATTGCTGTTGGAGCTCGGGGTCGGATTCCACGACCAAGATCCGGAACTTTTCGGCGCCTTCCGACATTCCCGCCTGACTCTTCGCACGGGGACACAGCGGTCAGCAAAAAAAGTGCGACACTCTGCGTCTAATCCGAGGGAGGGTTCTCGGTGTGCGCATACTGATTGTAGAGGATGACGCGGTCACCCGGCTCGTGGCCAAGGGCTTCCTCGATGATGCCGGACTGCGCGGCCTGGAGGTGGGTTCGGCCGAGGACGGACTCGCGCGGCTGTCCGCGGGAGAGAATGTGGAGCTGTGCCTGGTGGACATCGTCCTGCCGGGAATGGACGGCCTGGAGTTCTGCCGGCGAGTCAAAGCCAGCGAAGAGCATCGCAACCTGCCGGTCATTGTCATGACGGGCCTTTCGGATGGGGGCGAAGTCGAGCAGGCCTTTGCCGCGGGTGCGATGGACTTCATCCGCAAACCGGTCCAGCGCGCCGAGCTCATCGCGCGGGTGCGGGCGGCGCTGCGGCTGAAGCGCGAGATCGACGCAAGGTTGCGCAACGAGGACGCCCTCATGGAGCTCACGCGCCTGCTCGGTGAAACCAACCGCGAACTACAAGAGCATCTGCGCGTGGACAGCGTCACCGGCCTGGCCAGCCGCCGGGAACTGGACGCGGCACTCGAGCGTATCTGGGGGGTGGCCGCGCAGAGCGCAAAGACCGTGCAGATGATCCTCTTCGACGTCGACTACTTCAAGAACTATAATGATACCTACGGCCACCCCGCCGGAGACAACTGCCTGCATCGCGTGGCGGGTGCCCTGCAGGGCACCCTGTCGCGCCCCGACGAACTGGCGGCCCGCTACGGCGGGGAGGAGTTCGCCATCGTGCTTCCGGACACGACACCGGCGCTTGCCGCGGAAATGGGCGAGTTGGTTCGAACGCGCGTATTCGAACTGAATCTCCCGCACGCGGGTTCACCGCTCGGCCGGGTGACCATCAGTGGCGGTGTTGCGGGCCTCACGCCGCAGCCGAACGTGCCGTCCCGTCGCCTCCTCGAGCGGGCAGATCAGGCATTGTACGCAGCAAAGCGGATGGGGCGCAACCGGGTGGAAGTGATGGAGGGCGCTTGAAGCGCGGCGGGCGCGCTACCGCCGATTGCTGTCGAACAGCTCCCATTCGGAGAACACCGGTTCTTCTTCGCAGAGCGGGTACAGTGCCTGAACGAACAGCCGCGTGTGCTCGGCCTGGCGATGCGCTTCCTGGGCGGCCGGATCCTCGAACTCCATCACGTGCACGAAGCTCCTGCCATCGTGCGCCACGAACGACTCGTAGAGTCGCGTGCGGTCTTCCTTTTCCCGCACGGCCATCAGGAAATCACCGATCGCGGCACGCGCGCGAATTTCACCACCCGGCTTCACCCGGAAGTGGACGTGAACGCGTTTCAACGACCCAGCCCCACGGCCGAAGCCAGTTCCCTGGCGCTTATACGCGGCGAGCCTTTGCCCGCCGTTTGTGCCTCACGCACGAGGGCGACGATCGCTTCGTTCACCGGCGTAGGAACCGCGTGTTCCTGGCCCAGGCGAACGATTTCTCCGTTGAGTTCCTCGATCTCGGTTACGCGACCCTTCGAGAGGTCGTCCTGCATGGAGGAGCGGGCTTCGGGATCGATGTTGATCATGGTGGCCGCCACACGGAAGAACAGCCAGTCCGGCAGGACCAGAATGCGCGGGGCGAGCTTCGGCACCAACTTCCCGAAGCGCACCATACGGATTCCGGCGGCAGCAAAGACCGCGAGGCCTTCGCGCATGGAAGCAGCGAGCACCCGACGGTAGGTCCGGTCCGAAAGCTGCTCCCGAACCGGGATGCCGGCCAGGGCATTGATCGCATTATTGAGGTTCAACAACAATTTGCTCCATTGAACGTTGACCATGTCGTGGCGGACCAGAACCGTGAGGCCGGCCTGGCGCAGGTCCGAGGCAATGACCGTGGCCACCGGGCCCGCTTCGACGACGATGGGGCCGCTCGTGGTTTGGGAGAAGTGTGCATGGTCCCCCCAGATGACGTTGAAACTCACCATGCCGCCGAGGATGTTCGAGCCGGGAAGTTGCTGACGCAGAACTGTGGGGTTGCGGATGCCGTTTTGGAGCGAAACGATCGTGTGGCCGCGCATGCCGGTGGCCGCCAGTTCCCGTCCGGCCGCCAGTGTGCCCGCGCTCTTGACGGCCACGAGGACGAAATCACACTGGAGCAGATCTTCGGTCCGGCTCGATACGCGCAGGTGCGCCTGCGCCACGTGCCGTTCCTCCTTCTGGAGGGCGCGCACCGTCAGGCCGTGAGCCTCGACCTCGTCGACGAGACGCGGCCTGCCCACGAGCGTCACCGGAAAGCCCGCCGCCGCGAGCATGCCGCCCACGAAGCAGCCGATACTTCCCGCCCCCATCACGCCGTAGTGTCGCGCATGCGCGTGTTCGTGCCCGCTCATGCGCCTGTTCTGGGCCGGACCCGTCCGCGTTACAACAGTTTTCGCGCCTTGATTCTCAGATACTCGTTGATCATGTCAGCGGTGAGCTGTTGGGGCAGCGCCTCGATCGACAGCACGCCACGGTTCTTGAGTCGCTCCACGACCCGATCCCGCCAGAGCAGGAAGTCGGCGGCGGCCGCCTGCCAGAACAGACGGTCCGTGGTCGTGGGCGGTCGCTCCATCAGCCGCGACAGGTCCGGATACTGGAGCAGCACGGCAAATGGTAGATGCCGACCGGCGATGGCGCCCAGGTATGATTCCATGAGGGCCGCGTTCATGTCGTCGATGACGCTGGTGACGAGACACACCAGGCTGCGTTTGCGGCTCACGCGGTTCAGGTGTCCAAACGCGAGGTCGTAGTTGCTCTCTCGATACGAAGGAAACAGATCGAAACCCGCGCGCACCAGCCTCCGATGGTGCCCGGCCCCGCTCGCGGGCGCCACGTAGCGCAGCACGTGCGAATCGAAGGCCAGCAGGCCCACGCGATCGCCCTGATCGAGGGCAATGCGCGCGAGGAGCAAGACGGCATCCAGGGCGTAGTCCAGCATGCTGCGACCGTCCGTTTCGGCTGTCATCATCCGGCCGCAGTCGAGCAGAAAGATCACGGTCTGATTGCGGGTCACCTGGTAGGTGCGCACAATGAGGCGATCGTGCCGGGCCGAGGCCTTCCAATCGATGCGGCGCACCTCGTCGCCGCGCTGATAGTCGCGCAGACGCTCGAAATCGTTTTCACCGCCGGCGCGCGCCATGCGTCGAATCCCAATCAGGCCCAAGTGCGATTTGCGTGCGAGGAGCATGTAGCGACTGACCGCTTTGAGGTCCGGGTACACCGCAATCTCGGAGCGGCAGGGAAGGCGCAGCACCCGTCGGCACAACCCCAGTTGCGAAAAGATGGAAACGTAGACCCGGTCCAAAGTGTAACGACCCCGTCGCATCACGCGCAGGCGGTATTCAATCTCGTTGACCCCCGTTTCGAGCGCCACTTCGTGCAACTCCTCTTCGCGGCGCATATTCTCGCGGCAGTCGTCCGAGATGCGGGCACGGAAACGCCGCCGCAGGCCTCCGGAGACGACGAGGCGCAACAGCACACGATGGGGATACGCGGCCGAAAAGATGTGATCGCACACGCGCTCGGCGCGCAGACGCCGTCCCCAGGGAACGAAGAGCGCGTCGATCAACAGAAGCCCGAGCAGCGCACCGTCGAGGATGAACAGCGTTTCGAGCAACCGCCCGCGCAGCACTTCGAGCACGGCCGGCAGGCCCAGCGCCTCGAGCGGCAGGAGCACGATCGCCGCTCCTGCCGGGACGAGAGCCGCCACCAAGAATCGTTGCGTGGGATAGATCATCGGACCCTGGCCTGCAAACGCGTCGGTGGCCGTCTCAGGCGCGAGCGCCGCGCGGGACCTCCACGGACTCGAGTATCTCCGCGATCAGTTGGTCCGGCGTGCGCCCTTCTACTTCCGCTTCTGGCGTGAGCATCATCCGGTGGCGAAAAGCGGGCGGCGCCATGCGCTTGATGTCATCGGGCAGAACAAAGTCCCGACCTTCCAGGAGCGCGGCCACGCGAGCCGTTTTCATGAGGGCAATGCCCGCGCGCGGCGAGGCGCCCAAGTAGATATCCCGCCGTCGGCGCGTCTCGCGCACGAGAGCGGTGATGTAGGTGACGATTTCGGGGGAGACCGTGATGGTCGAAGCAATCGCGATCACCTCCAGGACGCGCGCGGCCGAAAGGATGGGCTGTACGCCTTCGAGCACGTCGAACTGTTCTTCCTCCACGTGGAGCCTCAGGATCTCACGCTCCTCGTTCTCGGTTGGATAGTCGATGAGCAGCTTCAACAAGAAGCGATCCAACTGCGCTTCCGGCAGAGCATACGTGCCTTCCGATTCGACCGGGTTCTGCGTGGCCAAGACCAGAAACGGAGGTTTGATTTCGTACTTGCGGTTGTCGATGGTGACCTGGTGTTCCTGCATGATCTCCAGGAGCGCCGAATGCGTTTTGGCGGGCGCCCGGTTGATCTCGTCGGCCAAGAGCAAGTTCGTGAACACGGGCCCGCGCTTGAAGACGAACTTGGCCTCCACCTGGTGGTAGATGTGCGAACCGGTGATGTCCGAGGGCATGAGGTCCGGCGTGAACTGGATGCGCGCAAACTGACACTCCAGAAGCCGGCCCAACGTCCGCACGAGCAGAGTTTTGCCCAATCCGGGCACACCCTCAATGAGCACATGTCCACCCGAGAAGAGCGCCGCCAGGACCCCATCGACCAGTTCGGTCTGCCCCACGAATGTCTTCGCGGCCGCCGCTTTCAACGCCCGCAGCTCGCCGGCCACGTCTCCCATACTAAGCTTTTTCATCTTTTCGTTTCTCCAAACTAATTGAGCCCTGCTCCCAGAACTTCGCCGCGCTCCGCAGCAAAGCCGC
The DNA here is from genome assembly GCA_964585735.1 of uncultured Leptospiraceae bacterium. Lineage (GTDB taxonomy): Bacteria > Spirochaetota > Leptospiria > Leptospirales > Leptonemataceae > CAZPFB01. The sequence goes on along the minus strand of CAZPFB010000001.1, from coordinate 30,538 downwards.
GGGCCGGTCCTGTATTTCCGACTCCGGCGGCGCTCCCGAGGCCGATGGTCCGCCCACCTCCCGCAGCGCCGATCGCCGGTTGTGCCTGCGCAGATAATGCTCGACCGCCCGAACCGCACTCACCCGCTCCCGGGCACGCAGAAGCCGGTCACCGAGCGCGGCAATGTGTTCCAGGAAAGCACGGCTCCCGCGACGGGGGACGTCGAGCGGAGTGGATTCGTGCGGCCAGCGCGAAAATAGAAACAGGACGAGAAGCGCCAGCAGGTGGAGCAGGATGACGCTGATCGGATATGTCGTGAGGATCTTGAAGGGACTGTCTTCGCGCGCTGCGTCCGAGGCCGGCAGCAGACTCCCGGTCACCACGAAGATGCGCGGCGAGCGGTCCGAGACATCGGGAAGAGTCCAGGCCAAGAGGCGCCTGGCAAATTCTCGTTCGGGCCTGCGCACCAGACTGTAGTTGAGCAGGGGCTCGGCGTTGTAGACGACGACCAGTCGGGCGGCCGGTGTCTGCATGGCGCGCACCAACGAGTCGCCGCGGGTCGTCGTGAGAACCTCTTCGGCCGAAAGTCGTTTTCCTTCCTGAGAGCGCGGTGCCAGGCCCACCTGCCGCAGCGGCCACCGCAAACTTTCGACGGCCAGTTCCCCCTCCACGTTGGCCAGACGACCGCCACGGTGGCGCAGGACCCTGGGACCGAACAACACCGGCCCGCCGGGTGTACGCTCCCGCGCGCGACGACGCGCCTTGAGCTGGACCTCGCTCCAGGCGTGCGCGCGGGGGTTGCCTTTCATCAGACTGTGGAAGCGCTCCCAGAACGGAATGGAGGCCGTCGTATCGAAGGCGACGTACAGCAGGGTCCGTTCTCCGGGCGGCACCTGAAAGACCACCTCGTCGGCTTTGGATTCTGCCTGCTCGGGTTTGTCCTTCGCGCCGTCCCTGGATTCCCCCTTCCCTTTCGCACCATCGCTGCGCTCGGCTTTGCCCCCGCGTTCCTTCTTGGAACGGCCCTTCGAACGCGACAGGGGACGTTTCTCCAGCCACGCTTCCACGGCGCGGAAGTAGTCGGGGTCCGTACGCCCACCCGGATCGAAGTGCACGATGAGGTCGGCTCTGCGGAGCACGCGCACCGAGATGTGGGGCACCACTTCGACCGAACCGGACTTCTTCAAGAGAGCGACGAAGGCGTCAGCGCCGTTGATGCTCTTGCGCCCCAGCGTGGCGTAGCTTTCGTCCACGATCGCGCAACCGAACAGCCCGCAAGAAACGGACACGAGCAAGGCGTTGGTGAGCGCGGACTTCATGACGACGCGCCGGTCTCCTTCCAGTACGTCCAAAGGGGTTCGAGTGCAATCGTAGGATCGCGGCGGGCAAAGAGACAGAGTTCGAATTGTGCGGCGGTTTGGGCCATGAACTCCTGAAGCCGCGCGTCGCCATGCGCAGAGTCGCGAACTCCGCGCAGCACCTCCCGTGCGGTCCACTGCGGCCGGTCGGCCAGAACTCCCTTCTGGAGGAGAACCACCAAAGCATACACGAAGATCAGGATGGCCGCGAGCCGCGGGTCCGTGTGGAGCGCTCGTTCGATCCGGTCTTCCAGCGGACTTTCGTCGGCGAGCACGGACTCGGGAACGTCGGCCAGCACCAGACCTTTGCGCACGCCCCGACCGATGCTCCTCGAACGCTGCGCCAGAGAACGCTCGCGCCAGGCGCGCAACAACAGGAAGACGAGACCGAGCAGGATCGTGGCCAGGAAGACGTAGACGCCCAGCCGCAACAACTCCGGCGAAATGCCGGTCGGTCTTTCGGCGCGCTCGCGCGTTTCGGGTTCGCGCACGTACTCCCGCTCGACCGCGGCCGGGTCGTAGCGTCGGTAGTCGTCGCGTGGGGCGTCGTACCACGGCATCTCGCGAAGCGCGCCTCGAAACACCGCCTCGGAGGTTTCGGCCTTCCCGTCCTCATCCGCAAAGACAGCGGCCGACGCGAAGCCCGCGCAAACCACCGCCGCGAAAGCGATTGCCCCCAGGAGGAAGGGCGAGCGCCCAGGCAGCCTCACGCCACTCCTCCGCGCGAGGCCTCGGTGTCCTGCACTCCCTTCAGGAGCATCAATTCCACGTCCCATCCTTCACTCTGCGAGCGCAGATCCAGGTAGAACAGGAACTTGGCCGTCGAGTGGAAGACCAGGTACGCAAAGAAGAAGACGTGCGTGATCGGTGAAAGCAGGTCGTACCCGGCCCGCCAATGCTCGGGCACATCCTCCAGACCGACCGCGCCCAGGAGCAGGTTGTAGGCGTAGCCCGCGCAGACCACGAAGCAGATGGCCAGCGTCACGTCCAGAAGCAGGAAGGCGACGGTCCGCTCCGCGCGCACGCGCGTGAGCGCCCCGAGGCGACGGCCCACGTCCCGTCCGCGCAGACGTTCGAGCAGGAGCACTTCGGCCAAGAAGAACTGGTGAACGGCCCCGCGCCACACCGCCACGATCGAGGGCGCAAGAACCGAAAGGAGCGCCGTGCGCCACACGAAGGCTCGTAGAAAGTAGCCCGGCAGCAGCCGCAGGACACCACCGAAGACCTGACCGACGGGAGGGCGGGAATCGAAGACCAGGTTGCCATTGAGGAGCACGAGCGGCAGCGCGAAGAGCGGCTGCTCCGCGAGCACGAGGAGCAGGAAGGTGAGGTGGCGCGCGGACCAGAAGGACTCCCCCACCGATTCTGTGAGAATCAACAGGGAGATATTGAGGCCCACCAGAAGCAGAAAACCGGGCGCCGCGTAGAGGATGAAGCGCACGAGATGCGTACGCAACACCAGGAGCGCAAAGTCGAACACCTCGTCCAGTCGACGGCGCCGAAGACGGTATTGGATGTTGCGTATCTCCATTCGGCGTCGTCACGCTCGCAGAAAGCGCGTGGCTTTCCCAGCGAAAAAAGTCTTGCCCTGCCCGCGGGCCAAGGCGACGGTCCTGTCGGACGCCAACATGGCCAAAACAAAAACTCCGAAGAAGTCCGCTTCCGTTGCAACGCGCATCCACGAATCCCTGGAGGGCCTGCGTCGCAACTTCCGACACGGGACCACGCAGAGCCTCGAATTCCGACTGTCCCAATTGCGCCGGCTCCGACAGCTCATAGAGGAGAACGAGCGTCGACTGCTGCTTGCGTTGCGCCAGGATCTGAACAAACCCGAATTTGAGGCGTACGCGGCCGAGGTGGGCTTCGTGCTCGAAGAACTCCGCTTCACGATGAAGCGCCTCCGATCTTGGATGCGGCCAGAGCGCAAGCCTTCGCCGCTCGTGCTGTTCCCTTCTCGCAGTCACGTCCACTCCGAACCGCGCGGTGTCGTGCTGGTCATCAGTCCCTGGAACTACCCGCTCATGCTTCTGTTTTCGCCGCTGGTCGGCGCCATGGCCGCGGGCAACTGTGCTGTGCTGAAACCGTCGGAACTGGCGCCCGCGGTCTCGGAGGTCGTGACCGAACTCGTGGCGCGCTACTTTCCGTCCGACTACGTGACCTGCGTTCCCGGCGCCGTGGAAGAGACCCAGGCGCTGCTGGCCGAACGGTTCGACTACATCTTCTTCACCGGCAGCACGCAGGTGGGCCGCATCGTGGGCCGCGCGGCGGCCGAACACCTCACGCCGTGCACGCTGGAGTTGGGCGGCAAGAGCCCGTGCATCATCGACCGCAACGTCGATCTGCCGGTTGCTTTGCGTCGCGTTGTTTGGGGAAAGTACTTCAACGCGGGCCAGACCTGCGTGGCGCCGGATTACCTGCTCGTTCCCACGGAGATGCAGCGTGAGGTGTTGGGCGGTCTTTCCGCGGAAATCAAACGCTTCTACGGCAGTGACGCTTCCCAAAGCCCGGACTACGGCCGCATCGTTTCGCAGCGGCACTTCGACAGACTGATCCGCTTCATCAAGGAGGGCACGGTCGCCGCGGGCGGACGGTACGATCGCAAGTCCCTCTACATTGCGCCGACAGTCCTCGAGGACGTGACTCTGAAGCAGCCGGTCATGCGCGAAGAGATCTTCGGGCCCATTCTGCCGGTGCTCCCGTACCGCACCCTCGACGAAGCTTTCGATACCGTCCGCGGACTTCCCGAGCCCCTTTCGTTCTACTTCTTCTCGAAGGACAAAAAGAACCAGAAGCGCGCCATCGATGAGGTCCCCTTCGGCGGCGGCTGCATCAATCACACGCTCCAACACCTGGGCAATCCGCACCTCCCCTTCGGCGGGCGGGGAGACAGCGGGTACGGCAGCTACCACGGTCGCTACTCCTTCGAGATCTTCTCGCACCAGAAAAGCGTGGTCTCCACGGGTTTCTTCCCCGACATCAAGCTGCGCTACACACCTTACAAAGGAAAGCTGCCCCTGCTGAAGCGCATTCTGGGGTGAAGGCGAATGTGGCGGAGGTTGCGCTCCTGATCGCGCTGGACGGCCAGGACCGAATCGTCACGGCCCTTTGCGTCGGGGTGATGCTGGGCGCGGGCGCGCTTCTGTACCTGGAAGCGGGCGCGCCCGGTTCCGGCGGGCAGGTGGTGGGCACGCTCACGCGCGAGTCGGGTCGCGTGCAGCGGCGCGCTTCGGACCGTGCCCTATGGCAGACGACGATGGCCACCGTTCCGCTGGTGGAACGCGAGTGGATCCGCACGGGACATGCGGCCCGCGCGTTGATCCGGATGCACAACGGCGGGTCCATCGAACTCGAATCTCTTTCCATGATCACCCTCTTCATTAGAAGAGACCTGCCGGAACTCGACCTCCATGAAGGGTCCCTGCGCATTCAGAGGAGCCCCGGGCTGCAAATCCGAACGAAAGGGGGCGGCACGCTGCGCATTTCCGGAGAGGGTCAGGCGCTCCGCTCCGGCGACCGGCTTTCGCTCACGGCCGGTCCTGAGGGGTTGCTCGTTCGGGGACCGCAGGGAGAGCGCGCGTTGCCCCCGGGCGAACAGTTCCAGGCGGAACTCGAAGCACCCGCGCAACTCCCGCCGCCACCTGCCCCTCGCCTCGTCTTCCCCACGGAAGGCGGCGTCGTCGACATGACCACGCTCTCGTCGCTTGCCTTTCGCTGGGAGGCAGTGCCGGGCGCGCATTCGTATCGCTTCGTACTGCGCCGCGGGGGGCGGATTCTGGCTTCCCAGCAGACGCAGGCCGCCACCTTCGTGCTGCGCGATCTGGCCGTTCTGGACATAGGCGCGTTCGAGTGGGAAGTCAACGCCGTGCGCATGGACGGCGGCCGGGCCACGAACGGCCCAACCGCCCGCGCCCAATTCCGCATCACGCTGAGCGAAGGCCCGGGCCGGCCGGAACTCGATCCACCCGGAGGCAAGAAACCATAGCACCTGCTGAAAAAAACGACCGGCCGGCGCAGCTGGAGCCTTTCCGACCTTCGCGCTTCACGATTCGCGTGAAGCTTCTGCTTTTCGTCGGTTCGCTTCTGGCGGCGGCGCTCGCCGGCATGATCCTCGTGGCCACCCTCGTGTACCGCGAAAACGTCGAGACGCAGATCCAGCAGTACAACCTGAGCCTCGCGCGGCTCATCGGGTCGAAGCTTTCCGGTGACCTGCGCAACCTCGAGTTCGCGGCGAGGACGCTCGCGGCGGGCGGGAGTCCCGAACGTTTCTTTTCGCTGCATCGATCCGCATTTTATTTGGGCCGACTGACACCTGGTTCCGGCGAGCCGCAGCGCCTCTTTGTCAATGAGGCCCTGCTCCGCGACAGCAGGCTGCCCGCGGACTTCTCCGGGACACTGCACGGCGCGGCGACCTCGGCTGTAACCTCCGCGGTGGCAGTTGGTTCGCGCGAGCCGCTGCTCTTTCCTTTGGAGTCGGGCGGCTCCCTGCGACTGCTCGGACTCTTCCTGCCGGAGGCCAGAGGCGGACTGCTTGTGTACTTCGAGGCTTCTGGCTTGCTGGAGACGTTCCGCGCTACTGCCGGCAACGACTTCTTCGAACTCGCCCTTCTGAACAAGACGGGCTTCGAACTGGTGCATACCGGCACCCCGGCAACCGGCGCCAAGGGCCGCGAGAACCGCAAAGACGAACCGATCGTCCGACAAATGCTCTCCGGACAACTCGATCACGGCTCGCGCCGTTACGAGTTCCGGGGTCAGGAATACCTGGCTTCGTTTCAGGTTCTGAACTTTGCGGGCCTGGGCATCGTTTCGCGCGTACCGGCCGATCGCGCCTTCGAGCCCGTCTGGCAGTTGCAGCGACGCAACGTGCTCATCATGGTGATGGTTCTGGCGCTCGCGTTCCTCTTTCTGTACTTCTTCGCGCGCAGTCTGAACGTACCGATTCGGAAGCTGGTGCAGGCCACGCACGAGATCGAAGCAGGCCGCTTTCAGGTGAACGTGAAGCCCACGTCGCGGGATGAGATTGGTCTTTTGACCACATCTTTCGTGGCCATGGCGCACGGACTGGAAGATCGCGAGCGACTGCGCAGCGAGATGGCGGTGGCCCGTCGCATCCAGACGGCTCTTCTACCCGAGCGCGACCATCTGGGTTCCTGCCGCGTGGCCGCGATCATGAAACCGGCCGAAGAGGTCGGAGGCGACTACTACGATCTGATCGAGACGGCCACCGGCGAAACCTGGCTGGCCATCGGCGACGTGTCCGGTCACGGAGTGGAATCGGGCCTCATCCAGATGATGGCCCAGACGAGCATCTTCTCGCTCTTGGACGCCGCGCCCGGCCTTTCGCCGGCCGCGGTGCTGCGCCGGGTGAACTCCGTTTTGCGCCAGAACATCGCGCGCCTCGGTGTCGTCCGTTACATCACGCTCACGTTGTTACGGCTGGACGAAGGCGGCCTGGTCTTCTCCGGCAAACACGAAGCCTTCCTCGTGCACCGGAAGAACACCAACCAGGTCGAAGTGCACGAAACGCGGGGCTCCTGGCTGGGCATTGCCGATGCGCTCGGCGATTTTCTGGAGGACGATCGCCTGGAGCTTTCGCGCGGAGATACCGTGATGTTCTTCACCGACGGTGTCACCGAAGCGGTGGACGCGGACCTGAAGCTCTATGGACTCGAACGACTCACCCAGAGCTTCACGAAACACTGCGGACTCGAACCTGCCGCGATGCTCGAGGCCATCGTCGCCGACGTCGAGGCCTATCAGGACCGCCAACGTGACGACATCACCCTGCTCGCCCTGCGAAAGGAGTGAGCAGAGGGGCCTCTATAGAGTTCACCGAAACTTCCCTCCGGGCGGCAGGCAGCCGTTCAGCGTTTCTGCCTGGGGGCACCGGGGCGGGCCGACAGGAAAATGCGGAAGTTGGCGCGCGCGGCTTCTCCGCGTCCCGAACCGGCCATGCCGCGGACCACGATCTCGAACGTGCCCTCGTCGAGCAGCGAGAGGTCGCGGATGACGAGGCGAGGGCGGCCGACCATTCCGGAGAAGACCCTCCGGGTCTCGGGCGCCATCTGGCGCAGCTCGACTTCGTATTGATCCGCTTCCGGCATCTCCGACCAGCGCAGCACGAGTTCTGACTGCGTCGCCATGTCTACGGCCGAGCCCGGTGCCGGTTGCAGAATGCGGGGCTTGGGCACAGAATTCGCAGACTGGGCCACGCGCACGATCTCCAGCGTGGCCGGGTCGCTTGCGATCGGCGCCGAAAGAAGCGGGTTTCGCGTAACGACACGCCAATGATACGACCCGGACTGCATCCTGAGGCTCAGCCTCGTGCTCGTTGCGTCGACGCTGTGCACGATATGGCGAAACGCCGCGTCTCGCGCCACTTCCAACCGATGGTCTTGAGCGCCGGGCCCCGCGTCCCAGGCGAAGTGCACTTCCGGAGGTCGATTCACGAAACGCAGGCGCGCCCCGGCCGCAGGGAATAGGCCTACCGTTCTGCCGACGGAGACAACCAAGAAGGAGCGAACGGTGGACGTATCCTTCTGTTGTCCGTGCGCCCTCCAGTAGTAATTGCCCGGTGCGAGCAGGATGGTCAGGATCCCCTGGGACAAAGCATGACGCGGGGCCCCATGCAACGACGGGTGTCTTCCCAGAACGATGCTCTCGGCGCCGGGGGCCTGCAGTCGAACGGGAATGCGCTTGCCCACGCCGACGACGCGTTCCCCCTCCTCGGGTACGAATGTTTTCACTCCCTGGACGACGAAGGGCATCTCGCCCGTTCGCGCCACGAGTTGCTCCCCGCTGTGGAGGGTTCGTCGGGTGCCGGTCGTCCCCTCGAATTCGGCGCGGCCCTCGAAGACGCGTACTGTCAGTTCGCGTCCCGACCGGACGATGCCCACGGAACCGGAATCGAGGCGGACCTGGCCGCCCCTGGAATCCAGGATGAGAGGCTCGTGACTTCCCGAACCGGATTCCACAACCAGGCGACCTTCCTCCAAGAAGAAACGCGGCTCTCGATCCGTGACGTTGAGGCGCAACATACTCAGCGCGCCGAGCCGGAGAAGCACCCCGTTGCGCAATTCCAGGTCGGCCGCTGAGTCCCGACCGGTGCGCACGAGGGCCCCTTCGTGCAACTGCTGACCCGGTTCGAGTGGCAGGAAGAGAGCTGCCTCGCGTGGTCTTTGTTCGGCTGTTTCGATGGCCAACTTTGTCGTGGCCACCCAGACTCCGGTCACCGAACCGGCACCCCACCGATCGAGAGCGAGGCCTGCGAGCGCGCCGAGCAGCAAACCGAAGAGCACGACCTGGAAGATCCGTTCGAATGCAGGCGTCCGCACCGTCATCACCCCGGGAGTAGTCGCGCGAGGGATTGCCTCAGGGCGTGCAAGCGCAGAGGTTTGGTGAGACAGTCGTCCATCCCGGAGGCAAGGCAAAGAGCGTGCGTTTCATCGCTTGCATTGGCGGTCAGAGCGATGATCGGCATGCGCCCTCCCGTCTTTTGCGCGGCGCGAATGATGCGCGTGGTTTCGTACCCGTCGAGGTCGGGCATGTGGCAATCCATGAGCACGAAGTCGAAGGCACCCTCTTCGAGTGCGGCCAGTGCCTCCCGACCACCGGAAGCCGACTGCACCCGCAATCCGGCGCGCCGGAGCAGGTGTTCGGCCAGAACACGGTTGTCCTCGTCGTCTTCGACTACCAGCACCCGATAGGGCGGGAGCGGCCCTTCGTCCGGCACGCGAGCGGTCACCATGGTCGTCTCCACCAGTTGCAGTGGGAGTTCCACCCGCACGGACGTTCCCACGGCGGGCTGGCTCGTCAGGTCGATCCTTCCGCCCATGGCCTCCGTCAGTTGCCTGCAGATCACGAGGCCCAGGCCCGCTCCCTGGTGGCGTCGGCTCGGTTTGGCGTCGACCTGGGCAAACGGTTGGAACAAACGCTCGAGGTCGGACTGGTGGATTCCGACGCCGGTGTCGCTGACTTCGAAACCGACGCGTACCGTTCGGCCCTGTCGATCCAGCACCCGCGCGAGCAACGAAACTCGGCCGCGCTCCGTGAACTTGATGGCATTCGTCACCAGATTGAGGAGGACCTGGCGCAGGCGGGCGGCATCGCCGAGAAGGAGGTCGGGCACGTCCTCCACCCGGCACTCCAGTTCCAGCTCCTTCGAACCGGCCGCGTGCGAGACGATGGCCCGCACTTCGGTGAACAGGTCCGCCACCCGGAGTGGACCGCTTTGGATCTCCAGCCGGCCAGCTTCGATCCGCGAGAAGTCCAGCACATCGTTGAGCAGCGCGAGGAGGGCATTGCTGGACTTCTGCACGATGGCGACCGATTCGCGCTGCTCCTCGTTGAGTGGCGTGGCGCCCAACAGCTCGACGAATCCGATGATCGCGCTGAGCGGAGTCCGAATCTCGTGACTCATGTTTGCCAGAAAGGCACTCTTGGCCTCGTTGGCGGCCTCGGCCTTCGCCTCTGCGGCGCCCCGGGCCGCCATCTCGGTTTCCAACTGCCGATTGATCCGCTCCAACTCGGCGGTCCGTTCCCGAACTTTGCCCTCCAAGTCCAGGGTGAACTCCTTGAGCTGCCGGGTCATGGAAAGGAAAGAGTCGGTGAGCAATCCCAATTCGTCCTTCGTGCGGTCGGGAAGCTGCACTTCGTAGTCACCGCGCTCCACTTTGCGGACCGCGTCGACGAGCGCACGGATGGGTCGTGTGATGCCCTGAGCAAAGAAGAAGACGAGCAGGACCGAACCGGAAGCGATGGCCGCGAGAATGAGAAGATTACGCCGCAGCAGGGCGGTAACGGGCGCGAAGGCGAGCGCTTCGGGGACGTAAGTCACGATGGTTGCTCCAAGGGCATTGACTTTTCGAAACGAGCCCAGGTAGGTTCGGTTTTCGTGCTCGAACTCGAGTTGTCCGTTGTTCAGCGCGCTGGTGAGCGCGGCCCGCACCAAGGGAAATTGTGAGAAGTCCGCCTTTCCGGATTGGACCGGGGGCAGGGGATCGTAGACGACTGCGCCGCCGTCGTCCACGAGGAGGGCCCGACGCCCTTCCACGACCGGGGGCAACAGCATGCCGCCGGGCACGACCAGGAGCAACGCGCCGCCCTGATCCTCCCAGGGGACCGACATCAGTACGGCGGCCGTTCCGAAAAGCGCCGAAACGTTGTGCATGGAAACCATGTCCAGCCTCGAACCGGACGGCGCGCGGGAGATCCTTTCGACCAGCTTCGTGGCGTCCACGTCGCGTCCGCCCGGTGCATACCATTGGTGTATTCGCAGGCCGCCGCGGGCGTTCGAGAGCAGGCCCACGGCCAGCGCGGGCTCGAGCGCGCCGCTTCTCGCTCGGGCGGAAGGATGAAGCAGGTAGCTCTGCGACTCGGCAACGATGGTGCGGAGGCGTTGCGTCAAATCGGCTCCCGCCGCAGCAGACCATTGCAGCGAGGTTTCTTGAACACGCGCCTCCGCTTCCCGACGCAGGGTGCGGTCGGCCACGAGGATCATGGTCCCCAAAGCGACCAGGATGACTCCTGCTGCCCAAAGCGACAGTTTGACGCGAAGCGTCCAAACCATCTGTTCACTTCGTGTGCCCATCATACCGAGCCGCGCTCGCCCGCCGGCCGGAGGACAAATCCGGTGGACACTTTGCCGGGCCTCATCAGACGGGCCACGAGAAACGAGGCCATGCCCTGCGCCACCGCGGGCCGGTTATGTCACCCTGTCGCCTCGCCCGGGTCGCCGACACAGCCGCCGAAAAGCCCCCGTTGCGCTGAAACCGCCCGCCGGTCCAAGCGTCGAAATTATTGACTCCAGAGTCAACGAATCGGACTCTGGTCGCCTCCCGAAAATCCCGCGGAATCCCGCGCAGTTGTGAGGAAATCCATGAAGCTCTCCAAACCGATAGCCATCTGCAATCTGAGACGGACCCCGTTTGCCCAGATTGCCAAAGCGCTCGGCAACTATCCGGCCCATCATCTGGGCAAGTTGGTGGCCGAAGACGTGCTCAAACAAAGCGGCCTGAAGAAAGAGGCGATTGACGGTGTCATCGTTGGCGAAGGGTTCCCATTTGCGCCGAACTCCGCGCGCGTCATCTCCTCTCTGATGGGCCTGCCGGAAGCGATCCCGGCGCTCACGGTGAACCAGAACTGCGTATCCGCCATGGAGGCCGTGGCCGAATCCGCGCGACGCATTCTCTTGGGAGAGGGGCAGGTGTTCCTGACGATCGGCGAAGAGTCGCAGACGGCGATGCCGATGGTTGTCAAGGGCGCACGCACGAACAAGAAGACCTCCTCCTTGGACAAAGTGAAAGCGCTCCTTCCGGACGGTCTGCCGGAAGGCGTGGAGCTGCGCGATTCGCTCGAAGACGGGCTCGGGGACGGCGAGACCAGCTACGGCATGCACGTCACCGCCGAACTGGTGGCGCAGAACTATGGCATCCCGCGCGAGAAGCTCGACAAGTTCGCCTACCAGAGTTTCAAGCGTGCTTACGACGCCACGCAGGCAGGGAAGTACAAACCCTTCATCATTCCCATGAAAGACGAGGACGGGGAAGTCCTCGAAGCCGATGAGGCCGTCCTGCTCCGCAAGGGAATCGTCGAGAACCCCGGCCGCATGGACAAGGCCATGCTGCTCTTCGACAACCCGGTGCTCAAGTGGGACGCCTTCAAAGAGAAGTACAAGTCGGATCTCAAGAAAGTCGGGCCGCCCACGACCACCATCTTCAACGCGTGCCCGCGCTCGGACGGGGCAGCCGGTTGCATCGTCACGACGGTTGAGAAGGCCAAAGAATTGGGCCTCACCGTGCAGGCGGTCATCACCGGCTTCAACATGCGCGGCGTGCATCCGAACAACATGGGCATCGGCCAGGCGGAAGCATCCATTGCCCTGCTCAAAGAAATGGGCATGAAGCCCGAGGATCTCGACCGCATCGAGATCCACGAAGCCTTTGCGGCCACCGCGGTGGGAGCGCTGGAAGAGATCAAGAAGCAGACCGGCTTCGACTGGGAGAAACCCTTCGAGGCGGGTAAGATCAATACCTTCGGCGGGTCCATTGCTATCGGCCATCCGTTCGGGGCGACCGGCCTGCGCTTGATTGCCAACGCGATCATGGACATGACGGCCGACTCTTCCGTGAAAAAGGTGCTCATCACTGCCTGCGCGCACGGCGGCATTGCCGGCGCCATGATGGTCGAGCGCCCGTAGGGCGCTTCACACGGGTCAACGGCGAAAGGCCAAGCGGGGCCCGACGGCGTGCCGTCGGGCTTGACTTGTCCGGTGCCTGCGCGCATCCGACGGCGATGGACCGAGTCCCCCCGGACAGGCCGGAGCCGGTTGCGCGGGCACCCGTGGACCTCCAGCTCCACAAACTGGCCCGGGATCTCGAGGCTGAGTTTGGCGGGCTTTTCGGCATCGACCGGCGGGACATCGAAAGGGCAATACTGCGCGCGAACGGGTCCGCCCCGGTCGACCCGCCCGAAACTGTGCTCCCCGACACGGTCCGCCGCGCCGTGGTTCTGCTCGACGCCGTCGTTGACCTCGCGGGGGAAGCGTTCCTCGAAAAAGACTTCACCACGATAGCGGTCCTCCTGGAAATGCTCGAGCACACGCGCGGCCGGATCCGGCGCCAGCTCGATGACGATTCCACATGAGCGGCCTGCATCTCATCGCCGGAAACCGCACCGAGGATCTCGTTGCGGAGCTGGCAGATACGTTGCGCGGGCGCGTGGACCGGCCGCTGCGCCCGGAGTGGATTCTCATCCAGGGCCGCGGCATGGAGCGTTACCTGGCCCTGCAACTGGCGCGCCGGTTGGGCGTGGCGGCCAACATTCGCTTCCCGTATCCGGGTCGGTTCATCGAGGGCCTGGTGGCCGCGGTCGTGGGAGACAATCGCGCGCTCCCGCTGGACCTGCGTCGCCTGAGCCTTCGCCTGGCCGCCGTACTTCCCGATCAACTGCGGCAGCCCGAGTTTGCCCGGGTGAAGGACTACCTGGAGGCCGGAGACGATCGCCGTCTATTTACATTTGCCAGACAAATGGCAGACATATACGATCAGTACTTGGTGCACCGGCCCGAACTGCTTTCGGCCTGGACGGCAGGGAACGACGCGGGTCTGGGGGTCGATGACCGCTGGCAGCCGTTGCTCTGGCGCGAGGTCGTCCGCACGCTTGCCGTTGGGGACCCGCAGGCCGCGCTGGAACTGTTGCGCGAGCAGTTTGCGGATCCACGCTATCGGGCGACCACCCTCCCTCCCCGTCTGTTCCTGTTCGGGGTTTCCACCGTACGCGGTCTGCACCGCCGCGTGCTTTTGGAACTGGCGCGCGCAACCGAGGTCCACGTCTTTCATCTGTGCGCGGGAAAGCGTCGCGAGAAGCCTGCTGCCGAGGACGGCGTGGGGCTGCTCGAGCGCCTTTCCGTAGTTGCCGACGAGTTCCATGGCTTCTTGCGCGAAACCTGCGCGGCCACCGGCGGCAGCTACCGCGAGCGTTTCACGGAGCCCGGCGTGACCACGTCGCTTTCCCGTTTGCAGCGTCGACTCTTTCAGGGGGAGCCGGCGCCCGCGGACACGCAGTCGGGGCCGAGCAGCGCAGATGGGCCGTCTTTGCCCGAAGAACACTCCGGGATTCGACTGGTCTCGTGTCACACTCCTTTTCGCGAGGTGGAAGCCCTTCGGGATCATCTGCTGGCCACGTTCGAACGGACGCCGGACCTCGGGCCGTCCGACGTCTTGGTTCTGACGCCTGACATTGCCATGTACGCGCCACTCGTCGATGCGGTCTTCGGCACACCCGAGACTCCCCAGTGCGCCATCCCGTATCACGTGGCCGACAGTCGACCCGGCGAAGGCGCCGAACTGATCGAGACGTTGGTGGCCCTTTTCGAAGTGGCCGCCGGTCGCCTTACGGCACGCCAGGTGCTTCAACTCCTGGAAGAACATCCGCTGGCCGCGCACTTTGGTCTGGAAGAAGCCGAGCAGGAGTGGGTGCGCGCCTGGTTGCGTGAAACCGGAATTCGTTGGGGGTACGACGCGAGCGATCGCGTGGGGCTGGGTCTGCCCGAGTTTGCCGAGGGTTCCTGGCAGAGCGGGCTGGATCGGCTGCTCCTGGGGATCGCCCTATCTTCGGACACGGACGAACACTTCGGCGGCGTGCGGCCGCTCGGTCCCGTGGAGAAGGACGGCCAGGAGATATTGGGGAGCCTCGTCGAACTCGTGAGCGAACTGCATCGTCTATCGGCGGAGTTGCGCAGAGCGCGCCCCATCAACGAATGGGCGCTCCTCGTCCGGGACGTGCTCTTGCGATTCTGTGGACACGAGGTAGAGGCTGCGCCCGCCCTGCGCGATCTGCTGCGCGAGTGGGAACTCGCGCCGCTCCGCGATGGTCTCGTGGGGTCCTTTGGGTTCGAGGCCTTCGCTGCTCAGATCGCAGCGCTACCGCTCGAGGTGTCAGCGGGGGTCGGCTTTGCTTCTGGGGGAGTGCTCTTCGCCGCGCTCCTGCCCATGCGTTCCGTACCGTACCGTATGGTCTGTCTCCTGGGAATGAACGAGGACGCTTTCCCCGGCCAGGACCTGGTGCCTGAGTTTCACCTGCTGTATCGGGAGAACGACCCGGAGCTTCCGGCGCGTCGCAGCGACGATCGGCTGTTGTTCTTGGAAACGCTCCTTTCGGCGCGCGACGAACTCTACATCAGCTATGTCGGGCAGGACATGTACACGAACCGCGAACGGCACCCATCGGTGGTCGTGGCCGAAATGCTCGAAGCGCTCTGCGCCTGGGAAGACCGCCCGCGCGAAGACTTTGTCCTGCGCCACCGTCTGCAATCATTCGCTCCCGTATACTTTCGCGGCGATTCGGAAAGCTACTTCAGCTACTCCGAACGACAGGCGGATGCGGCTCGCGCTCTCCTGGCAGGCAGGCGAGAGGCGCCGGCCTTCTCCCTGGTGCAGCTTCCCCCGTTGCCTCGAACGGACTTCCCCACGCTCGAGGAGCTTCAGGAGTTCTTTCAGGCGCCCGGACGTTACTTTCTACAGAAACGGTTCGGCTTCTCTCCGCGTCCGACGGCGGAGGCTCCGGCGGAAGAAGAGGACCTCGTTCTCGATAACCTGGGCAACTGGCGTCTCATCGACTTTCTGATCGACCAGTTGTCCAACGGTCGTCCCGAGCAGGAGTTGCTGCGGCGCGCTCGCGCGGCCGGGTTGCTGCCGCCGGGTACGGTGGGAGAGCTTGCGTTCGAGAATCAGGTTTTGCGCGCGCGCGTTTTCGTCGCGCAGCTTCAGACGGTACTCCCGACGGGGCAGAGCGAATTCCTCGATGCCGAAGTGGAGTTGGGCGAAGCGTTCCTGTCCGGTCGGTTGCGTCTGGTGGGCGGACGGTTGGTGCTCCGTCGCACCGGACGACTCCGCGGCCAGGACCAGCTCAACGCCTGGCTGCAACACCTCTTCTTGCAGCTGCTGCCGGAAGGAGTCTGTGCGGATCGGCGCACGCTGGCCATCGGACAGGAGGCGGACACGCTCCGACTGGACGTGGCCGAGTACGGCCCGGTTCCGCACGCCGAAGCGGCGGGGTTGCTCACCAAGCTCACCGAGGTGTACCGCCGTGGACTCCTGGAACCTCTGCCCCTCTTTCCGCGCACTTCTTTCGAATTCGCGCGGGAACGTCTGATCAAGGGCGAGCAGTCCGCCTTGTATTTGGCACGTCGCCTGTTCTCTTCGGGCCCCTTCAACCGTGACGCGGAGGACGCCAACCCATGGGTGGAGTTGTGCTTTCGGGGCCGCGATCCACTCGGGGACCCGGCCGATGATTTCCGGGATCTCGCCATGCTCGTGTACGCGCCACTTCTCGAGGCGCGTCGCAGCGTTGCCGTGCCGGAGGTGCCGTTCGTTGTCTGAAAGCCCAACGGTGCGCGGGACGGATTTCGACCCCGCTCAGGCGCCCCTCACCGGTGTCAGTCTCATCGAGGCCTCGGCCGGCACGGGCAAGACGTACAACATCGTACGGTTGTTCGTGCGGTTGCTCCTCGAACCGGCTCCGGATGGTCGAGTGCGCCGGACGAGCGAGATCCTCACCGTCACTTTCACGCGTGCCGCCACGGAGGAATTGCGCGAGCGGATTCGAAGATTGCTCGCAGAGATGGCGCTGCGCGCGCGGGGCAGGTCGAGTCAACTGCCGCCGGATCCGGTGGCCGACGAGATCCTCGCCTCCGTTGGACTGCCCGTGGCGCGCGAACGCATCCACGCGGCCCTTGCCGATTTCGATGAAGCTCCCATCTATACGATTCACGGCTTCTGTCACCGCGCCCTCGGTGAGTTCGCCTTCGAGTCCGGAGAATCCTTTCGCGGGGAAGTGCTGCCGGTCGTGTCCGGGTTGATGCGCGAAACGGCGCTCGATTTCTGGCGGCGACTGGCGTACACCTCCGCTCCCACGGTGGCCGCCTATCTCCAATCCGCTGGTTTCACTCCCGACACGCTGACGACTCTGATACAGGCTGCAATCGCTCGACCGGAAGCTTCCCTGCCATCGCTGAGCGGCCGGCCCGATCTGCCGAGCCTCGCCGAGTTCGAGAGCGTCCGCCTCGCCGTGGTGGAATCCTGGAAGCGCGAGGGCGCAACCGTGCTGGCACTGCTGGAGGAAGCGTCGACCGGGGGTGTCCTCAAAGGGGCCGGGTATTCTCCTGCGTCGCTAAAGCGCTTGAGAAAAGAGCTGGAAGCCATGATCCTGAGCCCCTCGCCACCGGGGTCCGGCGTGGCAGCCCTGGCACCTCTGCTCCCGACGACCCTCGCTTCCAAGACGGCCGCGGGCCGGAAGGCTCCCGCGCATCCGTTCTTCGAAGAGTGCGCGCGCTTTTTCGAAGCGTCCGGTCGCCTGAGCGACGAGTTGGACGAGTACCTCAATCACCTCGTGCGCGAATCCATCGCCTACGGCCGACGCGAGGCGCCGCTGCGCAAGGACCGCCTCGGTGTGCTCACGTATGAGGATCTGCTCGTGCGACTCGATGGGGCGCTCACGGATGCAACGTCGGGCCCGGCGCTGCGGGCCGCACTGCGGCGGCGCTACCGGGCCGCCCTGGTGGACGAGTTCCAGGACACGGACGTCGTGCAGTGGCGCATCTTCCGCAACATCTTCGTCGGATCCGAGGCGCCGCTCTTTTTGATCGGAGACCCCAAGCAGGCCATCTACGGCTTTCGGGGCGCGGACCTGGATGTGTACCTGGACGCCGCCACCTCGGCCACGTACCGGCACAGCCTGGCCGTCAACCATCGCAGCTCCACTCGTCTGATTTCGGCGTTCAATACGCTGTTCGCGCGGACCAATCCCTTCCTGCGCCAAGGCGTGGCCTACAAGGATCTCCGAGCGCCCCAACCCAACCACACGCCCGAACTGACCATAGACGGCATTGCTCAGGTACCTCTGCAAATACGGTTTCCCGCGGAGCAGGACGGCGGGCCCGCCAAGCTGAGCCGTACGGAAGCGCAGGGCACGATCCTGCGCGGTGTGGTAGCCGAAGTCGTGGAGTTGCTGCGCCTGGGCCGCGAAGGCCGGGCCCGAATCGGGGAGCATCCTGTGCGGCCGGGCGACATCGCCGTTCTGGTCCGACGGAACGTGGAAGCCGAGGACGTGAAGAGCGCGTTGGAGCGCGCGGGTGTCAAAAGTGTCCTGCGCATCGACAGGGACCTGTTCGAATCGGAGGAGGCGGGCGAACTCCTGAAAATTCTTCGTGCCATCGAGAACCCCGCGCGCGGCGACTACCTGAGAGAGGCTTTGGTAACCTCGATTCTTGGTCGCACGGCGTTGGACCTTGCGCGGCTGGAAGAGAATGACGCCGAACTCTCCGACTTGACGCTCACGTTTCGGGCTTACCGGGAACTCTGGATCCAGCGGGGTTTCATGCACATGTTCCAGGAGTTGGTCGTGCGTGAGCAGATCTCCCGGCGCCTTCTCTCCTACCCCGAGGGGGAACGCCGCATGACGAATCTCAACCATCTGGCCGAGGTTCTGCACAGAGAAGCGCGAAACCGACGGGGGAGCGAGCTGCGACTCCTGCGCGGTGACGATGCCATCCAGGCGCCCGAGGAACATCTCATTCGCCTCGAGAGCGACGAGGATGCAGTCCAGGTCGTCACGGCGCATTTGAGCAAGGGACTCCAGTACGGGATCGTGTACGTACCCTTCGCCTGGCAAATCCGGCCCAACACGCGCAATCGGACCTTCTGCGGACGGCCGTCTCCCGACGAAGACGTGCTGCTGCTCCCGGAGCTGTGCACCGGTAGGGAGTCCGAAGAGTTGCGCGCCCGCATGCGCGCGGCGGCCGCGCGGCTCACTCTGGAAGAAGAAGTGCGACTCCTCTACGTGGCGCTCACGCGGGCGCGATCCTTCTGCACGCTCGTTTGGGGTTGCATCCGTCAAACCTTGGCCACAGCGCCCGCGTACCTCCTGCACGATCGCAGCACCGAGAAGCCGGATCCGGATTTGTTTTCGGGCAAAAGCGACGAGGGTGTTTCGCCGGAACGGCTGGTGGCCGACCTCACAGAGCTCGTGCGCGCGGGTGCAGGATCGATCGAGGCCGGTCCGCTTTCCGACGCAAAAGGTTCGTCATTAGAAACCATCCCCAGTCGTCAGGAAGAATCGGAACTGACCGCGCGCGTTTTTCGCGGCCGGTTGTCGCGGCCGTTTGCGGTCCACAGCTACACCTCCCTCCAGGCGGCGGGTCGTTCTCAGGCTGAGTTGCCCGACCACGGCGAAAGAGAATTTCTCCCCGCCGGCCCTTCTGCTTCCGTCACGCGCGACGCTTTCGGTTTTCCACGCGGAGGTCGAACCGGTGTCTTCTTTCATCGCGTGCTGGAGCGTTACTTCGGCGGGGAACGGGAGGATCCGGGCGCCCTCGTGGAGCAGGAGGCGCGCGCGTTCGGGCTTTCCGATTGGGCGGATGTGGCGCTGGCCATGGTGGAACGAACATTGCGCGTCCCCATTCCGGAAGCCCCCGGCGACAGCCCGCGCGCATTGGGGGAGATTCCACCCGAAGACTGCCTGGTGGAGGTGCAGTTCTACTATCCGGAAGAGTCGGATTTCCTGACGGGCTTTGCGGACCTCGTGTTCCGAGCTCATGGTCGCTACTACCTCGTGGACTGGAAGACCAACTACCTGGGTCCGTCCGTGTCGGCTTACGGCCCGGAGGACCTCGCGCGCGTGATGCGCTTGGAAGCGTACGATCTCCAGTACGCCATCTACACGCACGCTCTGGATCGCTACCTGGCGCTGCGCGACGAGAACTACACGTACGCGGAGTCTTTTGGAGGCGTGCTGTACATCTTCCTTCGCGGCCTCGAGGATCCGCAACCGCCCACGTCGGGGCTCTACTTCGTGCGGCCTGACGAGAATGCCATCCGGTCGTTGCGAACGGCCGCGGCCGGAAGGAAGGTCGGTCATGGATGAGTCGTTTGCCGCAGTCGATCTGCACCTGGCCGATACGCTCCTGCGACTGGCGGGGAGCTCGGACGAGGAACTGCGCGAAGCAATCCGCCTTCTGTCTTTTCACACGCGCAAAGGCCACGTTTGCCTCGACCTTCGCAACCTGCCGCCCAACGGACCGGGGGAAAGGCGACATTTCCCCGCGCGCTTCGTTCGCTCCCTTTCCAAGAGCAATCTCGTGGGAATGGACAGACATCGCGGGACGCCGCTCGTGTTGGATGGGGAGAGCCGGCTCTACTTCCGGCGCATGCGCGAATACGAACTGCGCACGGCCAGTCGATTGCGCAACTTGGCTCTGCCGGTCCCCGTCGAAGGCGACCGCGCCCGCGCTTGGAGTGGCCCTGCGCCGGCGTCATCGTCCGGGTCAGAGCCGCTGGAGCAGGCCCGTCGCCTCATTCGGGAACGCAAACTCGTCGTGATCACGGGCGGTCCGGGCACGGGCAAGACCACGATTACGGCCGCGCTGCTTGCCGATCTACGCGCGGCATGGCCCGGCCTGCGCGTGGAGCTGGCCGCGCCGACAGGCAAGGCTGCCGCGCGGTTACGCCAATCGCTTCAGAGCGCTTTTGCGCGATTGGCGGAAGAGGGCATGGTCGCCCCCGGTGAGCTCGTGCCGGAAGTGCGCACGCTCCACCGACTGCTGGGGCGCAGTTCCATCTCGAGCCTGCGCCGCGCGCGCGAGACTCCGCTTTCGTGTGACTTGCTCGTCATCGACGAGGCTTCCATGGTCGACCTGCCGCTCTTCGCGGCTATGCTCGCCGCGCTGCCGGAACACGCGCGGCTGATTCTGGCGGGCGACCGCCACCAGCTTGCCTCCGTGGAGGCCGGGACGGTGCTCGGAGATCTTTGCTCCGTGACCGAACAGGAGGAATCAGAGCCCTCGCTTTTTACGGAATCGGCCGAACTGGCCCGTTGCATCATCGAGCTGCAACACAACTACCGCTTCGGCGCGGACAGCGGCATCGCTCAGCTGGCGGCACACGTGCGCCGCGGCGATGCCGGGAGCGCTCTGGCCGTGTTTGAGAGGTCTCCCACCGACCTGACCTTTCTCCGGGAAGCGGGTGAGGCCCGGCGCGCCGAGATCGTTTCGGGTTTCCGCCCCTTGGGAGAGGCTTCCGACGCGCTGCAATGTTTGGCCGCGCTCGATGGTTTTCGGATTCTTTGCGCACACCGGCGGGGACCCGGTGGTGTAGAGGAATTGAATATGTATGCGCGCGAAGTATTGCTCCGGGAGGGAATCCTGCGCCGGGTGGCGGGCGGGATCGGCGGCCTGGAGCCCCTACCCATTCTGGTGACGCGCAACGATCATCGCCTGCGCCTGTTCAACGGAGACTTGGGGGTGCTGTTGCACGATCCCTCCGGCGAACCCTACGTGCACTTTGCAGCCGAGGAACCGGGCCAGGTGCGACGGGTACCGCCGGAAAGACTACCGGAGCACGAGCTCTCCTTTGCCACAACGGTTCACAAGAGTCAGGGCAGCGAGTTCGACCGGGCCTTCCTGCAGCTTCCGCCGGAGCCGTCCCCCGTGCTCACGCGGGAGCTGATCTACACGGCCGCGACGCGCGCCCGGGGACGTTTTCTCGTTTGTGGGACCGACGACGTGTTTCGCGCGGGGGTTGCGGCGGTGGTCAGCAGAAACAGCGGTTTGCGCGCAGCCCTGCTCTCGGGGACACGGCCCGAGCGCGGCCGACGGAACTACTAAAAAAGCATTAACAAGAAAAGCGGGCCGCCACCGCCTGCTCCCGTGCGCGCTCGGGCAGACACGGGTTGGTCGTTCCTCCGGTTCCGGCCGGAAGCCATGCTCCTGCTGGTCGCGCTTGCCTGGTCGCCTTCGCTGAGGGCCGCTCCGCTCGTTCTGAGCGAAGGTCCCGTTCACAGCGGCGGCGGCCTCTCCATCCTTCACGACGCAGGCGGTGCGCTTTCGTTCGAACAGGCACGCGCGCAGGCATTCCGGCCGACCTCCTCCGTCTCCCACTCCTTGGGATTCGTCCGCGGCGCCGTGTGGGCGCGCCTGGACCTGGAGAATCGTACGAACCGGAGCGATTGGCGGATCGTGCTGGCCGCGCCGCGCGTCGAGAACGTGCGCTTTTTCGCGCCGTCCGGCCGTGACTGGGCGGAAACGCGCACCGGCGCCGCCCTGCCTTTTCGGGACCGTCCGTATCCGAGTCGGAACTTCATCTTCCCCCTCTCACTCGAAAGCGGCGCTCGGACCTCGGTTTACCTGCGACTGGAGTCTGAGACCTCCATGCAGATCCCGATTGAGGTGTGGACCGCGGAGGGCTTTCACGAATCGGATCGAAACGAGATGCTCTTCCTGGGCGTTCTCTTCGGGGCGCACGCTCTGCTTCTGGTCTACAACCTGGCCATCGGACTGTTCGTGCGCACCGGCGCGTTCATCGTGTTTGCTCTATTCGTACTCGTGGCCACGATATTCTACGTATCCGCCTACGGCCTCTCGTATCAGTTTTTCTGGCCCGACTGGCCGCTCTTCAATCGCAACGCGAACATGGTTCTGCTGAACCTGGTCGTGGCCGCTGCGCTGCAATTCACCCGTACGCTGCTCTGCACTGGGAGGCATCCGCGTCTGGACCGGCTGCTGATCTCCTATGCGCTTGCTGCGCTTGCCTCCACGCTCCTGTTGCTGGTTCTTCCGTATCGCGTAGCAGCGCAGATCAACATCGCAGTTGCGCTTTTCACTTTCGTGCCCGTGGCGCTCACCACCTACCGGGGCATCCGAGACAGACAGCCGGCGGCCTACTACTACATGGCAGCCATGGGTTGCTACGCGCTGGGAGCGGTGACCTTCGCAGGAATGGGCTTCGGCTGGCTGCCCGCGGTCATCGTGGTGCGGTATTCTTTTCTGGTGGGGGCCACGATCGCCGCGGCGGTTCTCTCTTTGGCGGTGGCCAGCGCCGTGCGAGCGCTCGTGATCGACAGGGAGGCGGCCCTCGAAGCGGAACGCTTCAAGTCGCGCTTTCTTTGGGTGATGAGCCACGAGATCCGAACCCCACTCACGGCCGTTGTCGGCATGACCGATCTCCTGGCGGGCACGCAGGACGAACAGGAGCGGCGGCACTACCTGGACATTCTGCGCGAGAGCGGCGCGCGTTTGGAGCACCTGGTCAACCAGGTGTTGGACTACGCCCGGATCGAGCAGGGCCGAATCGAGTTGCTGGCCGTGCCGTTTCGGCCCGGTGAAGTGCTCAACGGCGCGGTACACCTCCTGCGCCCGGCGGCTGCCAAGAAGAACGTGCAACTCATCGTGGTCAATGCCATCGAACACCTGCATCTGTCCGGTGACGCGGCGCGCATTTCGCAGATTCTTCTCAACCTCATCGGCAACGCCGTCAAGTTCACACAGCAGGGGTCCATAACGGTGCGCGCTTCTGCCGGCCAGGCTGACGGACAAACCATCACACTGCACTTCAGCATCGAAGACACGGGGGTCGGAATCCCTCCCGAGCAAAGGCAGGTCGTCTTCCACAGTTTCGTGCAGGCCACTTCCCCAACCCGCCGGCCCGAGGGAACCGGACTGGGGCTGGCCATCGTCTCAGAACTCGTTGCGGCCATGGGCGGACACATCGAGATTCAGGACAATCCGGGCGGCGGAACGATCTTCCTCGTTTCGCTGCCGCTTGCTTTGCCCGGAGCGTCTTCGCGGGCGGCGCCCGAGATCCCTTCCGGCGTCGTGCCGAGTCTGCGGATCCTCGTGGCCGAAGACGACGAGAACAGCGCGCTACTCGTGCGCACGATACTGACCCGTGCCGGACACGACGTGGAACTCTGTGGGAACGGTCGCGAGGCCGTGGAAGCGTTTTCGCGCTCGCGCTTCGATTTGGTGCTCCTGGATCTGCAGATGCCGGAAATGGACGGTCTGGAAGCCGCGCGCCTCATTCGTGCTGCTGACAGACCGGACTTTCTCGTGCGCCTGTACGCGATATCAGCCAACGCCCTGCCGCGCGACCTGGCCGAGTGCCGCGCCGCCGGCTTCACCGGCCACGTGGCCAAGCCCTATCGGGCCGCGGACCTGCAGCGCCTGGTGGCCGCGGTGGCGATCGGCGTCCCCTCTGCGGCTGACTTCAAGCAGGTTGTTTGAGTCGGCTGTCATGCTCGAGTCGCCTCTCTTTGGCGGGACCCCGTGGGCCGGTCCGTCGGCACAGACTCCATCAGGGTCGCCTTTCGATGAGCAGCAGTGTGGCATCGTCGTCCGGTGCTTCCCCGTGCGCGCGCCACGCCTCCAGGATGATGCGGAGCGCTTCTTCCAATGGGGCGCTGTTGGTCTCGGCAAGCAGCGTGCGGATCCTGGCAGTGCCGAAGACTCTTCCGTCTGCATCCATCGCTTCCGAAATTCCGTCTGTATATAGTATGATACGATCGCCCTGCTCGGCCAGAGCGCGCTCCGTCGTGTAGGAAGCTGAGGCTTCTTCGAACAGCCCCAGGAGCGCCCCATTCGTCTTGAGGGTTTCGACGTGCCCCGTTGCCCGGTGGTGCAGGAACCCCGGCGGATGTCCCGCGCTCGAGTAGCTGATCGAACCGTCCGGTTCGAGCAACAGGGCAATGGCTGATATGAATTCCTGGGTTTTGATGAGGCCGAGCGCTCCCTCGTTGAGCAGTCGGAGGGTCTCATGCGGCTGGGGCCGGCGACGTGCCGCTTCGGCAAAGGTAATCTTGGTCATGGTCGTGACGAGCGCTGCCGGTATGCCATGACCGGAGACATCGGCCAGCATCACGGCCTGAGAACCATCCGGTAAATCTACAATGTCGAAGAAGTCGCCTCCCACCTGTTCGACCGATTCATAGTGCGCCTCAATGGTGAAACCGGCCACGGTGACGGGCGTGTGCGGCAGGATGCCGCGTTGGATTCGCGATGCCACCTGGAGCTCGAAATTCAGATTGCGTTCCCACTCCTGAAGGGCGCCCAGGGCTTCGTTGAGTTCGCGCGTGCGCGCCGTCACGCGCTGTTCGAGAGATTCGCGCAGTTGCGCCAGTTCGGCGACCGACTCTCTCAGGCGCAGGTGGAATTCCATGCGCGTCAGCAACTCCACACTCTGGATCGGTTTGGCGAGGTAGTCGTTGGCGCCGGATTCGAATCCGGTGACGACGTCTCCGGTCTGATTGCGCGCGGTGATCAGAATGATGGGCAACTCCGTCGGCGAGCGGTGCCTGCGAATTTCGCGGCAAACGTCATACCCGGAGCGGTCGGGCAGCATCACGTCCAGAAGCACGATGTCCGGCCGCGGCTCGGCGAGGGCGCCCGTCAATGCCGCCGAACCGGTCAGGGCCGTGCGGGTACTGTAGCCTCGGGCGTGCAGATAGTTTTCGAGCACGCGGATGTTGATCGGTTCGTCGTCTACAATCAGCACAATCGGCCCGTGCGTGGGCACGCGAGACTCGGCCGGGGCGCCGGAGGCCTCTGCTTCCTCAGCTTCGGGGAGGGACAGCTCGGCCTGCGCTGCCGCCGCCGAAGCTATCGGCAGTGTGAAGGAGAACACCGAGCCGCGTCCTGGCTCGGACTCCACCCGGATGGAGCCGCCGTGCAATTCCAGCAAACGCCGGGTGATCGACAGGCCGAGGCCTACGCCCTGGTGAGCCCCAACCAAGGCCTCCACCTGCTCGAACGGCTGGAAGATGTCGTCGAGCCGATCGCGGGGGATACCAATACCCGTGTCGCTGACCGAGACCTCCACCCAACCTTCCGAACCCTCACGCCCCAGGCCCCACAGGTTGCGCTTCGGATCGAGGCGACGGGCGCCCACGCGAATGGTCCCCTGTTCGGTGAACTTGATGGCGTTGCCGATCAGATTGTGGAGGATCTGTTGCAGCCGGTTTTCGTCGGCGAGAACTGCCGGCAGTTCTTGGGGAATCTCGTTGATGATCCGTAGATCTCTGCCGCGCACCAGCGGCTCGGACAGGGCGATGACGATTCGCGTCAGTTCGCGCAGGCGGACCGCGCGGCGTCGGATCTGGAGTTCGCCCTTGCGGATCATGGAAAGATCGAGCAGGTCGTCCACGAGGGCGGACAGGCGCTTTCCGCTGGAGGCGATCATGATCAGGTTGGAGCGAACCTCGGCGCCGATGTCGCCGGCCGCCCCTTCCAAGAGGGATTCGGCGAGCCCGATGATCCCGTTCAGTGGGGTGCGCAGTTCGTGGGAAGTGTTGGCCAGCAATTGGTCTTTGAGCTGATCGAAGCGCTGCAGGCGGAAGTTCTTGGATTCGAGTTCCCGGGCCAACTCTTCCACGGTTCGCCGCGCCTTAGTATTGTTCACCGCAATCACGGCGGCCTGGCAGAAGATGAACGCCGACAGCCCAAAGTGAAGCAGGCGGGGCGCGTTGATCAAAGCGAGGTTCGCGAGGATGTCCGTGGTGATGGTGGCCGAAAAAAGGAAGAAGCCCACGAGCGAGATCCAGGGAGTGGGGTCCTGCCGCCGACCGACGCCGGCGCGCACCATGGCCGTGAGAAGCCAGGCGATCACTACGGCGGACACGATATGATAGTAGTACAATGTATTTGTGTAAAGGGGGCCCGGAAGCGCCACTACGGCGGCAACGAAGAGAACGGCAATCCCGGCAATCGTGCGCACGAACGCGCGCGTCACGGTTTCCGGAAACAGGTGGTACGCAAAACTCACGAACAGTGGCACGGACACGAAGTAGACGATGTGGACGTTCGCCGCGTAGAACGAACCGGGCAGCAGGTCGGGATACCGCTCCTGAAAATAGCCGCCCACGAGTATGGTGCGGTGCGCGATGGCCAGACAGAAGAGGCCGAAGTAGAGGGGCGCGCGGTCGGCGCGCCGCAGCAGAAACAGCGTGAGATTGTACAGGCCGATGATCACGATGATGCCGGCCGTGAAGAAATCAGCGTGCCTCAGAAAGCGTACGCCGTCACGGATCTGGGCGGCCGTTCCCAGGAGAGCTGCTTCGTTGGGGCCTCCGCGTGCATTGTAGAAGTTGCTAATCTGGAGGTAGAGCGTGGCCTGGTTCTGCGCATAGAACGCGCCCTGGGCAGGCAGGTTGTAAACGAAAGTGGTGCTCTTGGCGTCGGTGCCGGGCCTGCCGGATTCGAGCACGGCCTGGCTGCCCGCAAAGATGCGGTACGCCGAAAGGGATTCATGCAGGTACACGCCGTACTCACGCGGTCCGCCCGCGTCGGGGAGCAGGATACGGAGTCTGAGCGTGGCGTACCCTGCGCCGCCCGTGCGCTGCCCGTTCGGGAGTTGCACGTCATTCCAGAAGCTCGGGACCGGAAAGGGGATGCCGGGTCCGTCGCGCCGATCGGATTGTCCGTCGAGCTGGCGGACCAGAAAAGATCCCATTCGCCCTGCAGCGAGACCGGGCCGTGCTTCTCGAAGCTCCAGTGCCGCAGATCGAGGACGCCGGCGCGTGCCTGCGGGGGGAGAGGACCGGAGCAACCCACCGTGAGCGCGATCGGTAGGAGTAGCAGGAATGCCGCGCGCCGGCTCATGCCCGGCGACCTTCCTTGTAGGTGGCGTGCACGTCCGGCGCCACGCTGCGGAGCAGGTCCTCAGCCGTTTGAATCGAAGCGTGATCCTTGGCGCGGTGCGCGTAGCGGAGGACCTCCAGCAGGAGAAAAGCCAGGCGGGCTTTCACCTTTTCGCGGAACTTTTCGACGACCTGCCCCAGGCTCTCATGCAGGCGACGGATCTCGGCCGACCACGCCGTGGCGTCGCGCTCGGTGATGCTGCGCACACCGTAGGCGAAGGAAGCCGCAGATAGGCGGGCGGGAAACCACAGCAGCGTGCGCTCCAGATCGTGCCCGTAGTCTTCGTAAGCGGCGCGGAAGACGGCAGACGCCACGTCCGAGGCGATCAGTGTGGGATCGGCAGCCGAGGGGTCCAGGAGAAACGCATCCCGATAGGAGGCCAGGCCGCGTTCTCGGTCCTGAGGATCGGTCGAGCTGCACAGCGATTCGCCGAGCAGGAATTGGATGCGCGCGTTGGCCGGATGGAGGCGTGCTGTATAGCGGAGGATGTCCGTGGCGTTTGCGTAGTCCTCGATGCGAATGAGGCACATGGCCAGGTCCGAGAGCAGAGCGGCGTCCACGTTCCTGCCGCTTTCGGAATGGAAGGCTGTGCGGAATTCGCCCGCGGCGCTCCCGAGCACCCACTGCATGGCGGCGCGGAAAGAGGCGCAGCTCTGGAATTGGCGCTCCTCCGCCTGCTTCTGAAACCGATCCCATTCCTGAAAGAGATAGGAACCGCGCGCGCGACCCGCCTGAGTTTCGGCAATGGCGCTCTGGCGATTGCGCCAATACCCGGCCGTGTAGAAGCCGGCCGCGTACTCAGGGTCTTCCGGAAATAGCTCTACGAGTTGGCCGTAGCGCTCCCACGCATGGTCGAAGTCCCCCTGTTCGAGAGTGTGCAGGGCATTCTCTTTGTTGCGCGCGGTCGTCATGCGACGCGGGTATCTTTTTCACAGGGGCCTCGGAAATTCAAGGCAAAGAAAAGCGTTCGACTCACGGTTCGCGGACGGTTTTGTTGGGGAATGCCCGCCCGAGACCAACAGTCGCCGCGAGACGGGGCGCCGGTCACGGCCATTCTCGTAGCCCTCAACGTCAGCGTGCAGTTGTTTCTGGCAGGCCTCCTCATCGAATCGCCGGCCCATCCCGAGCGCGTCTTCCACCTGCTCCTGGAGTTCGGTCTGGTTCCGGAACGCTTCTGGTCAGGGGCGGTGTGGCAGCCCCTAACTTCCATGTTCTTGCATGGCGTGTTGGCCGGCCTGGATCTCAACGTCGACGGAACACTGCGCGGCGCGGTGCCGTCACACGGGTCTGTGGCCGCAACGGTCTTTTCGTGGGGTTCGTTGCACGTGTTGGCGAACATGGTGGCGGTCTGGAGCCTGGGTCGGGCTATGGAGCAGACCCTGGGGTCCTGGCGTTTCGCAGGCCTCTACTTTGTCTCGGGGCTGGGCGGAGCTCTCTTCACGCTTGCTCTGGACAGTTCGGGTCCTCAGTCCGGCGTGCCCACGGTCGGCGCTTCGGGTGGCGTCGTCGGAGTCCTCGGGGCACTCGCGGTTTTTTACCCGCACTCTCGCCTGCTCGTCTTCTTCATCCCCATGCAGGCGCGGACCGCAGCTCTGGGTTTGGGGGCCGTGTCGCTCTTCTTTCTTCTGGGCAGCGACGGCGGCTTCGTGTCTCATACAGGACATTTAGGCGGTCTGGTTCTCGGGCTCGTGTACTCCCGGTTTGCGTTGCAGCTTCAGGTATCGCGGGAGCAACTGGTGAGGACACCGAGCGGTTCGCGCAGTACGCTCGGCGCCATTCACGCGCCACGGCAACCGGAAGAAGCCCGGACTCCACCCGCCGAAGGAACCCGCGTCCAGTACGACCCGCAGAGCGGTCGCTTCGTTCACAAACACTTCTGAAGGCAACCGAGCGCGGCTTTGGAATCCTGATCGTAGCAGGCGTCCACAGCGCTGGGGCTGCTCAGGCGATCGCAGGCCAGGCGCGCCGCCTTGGTGACTTCGGCGCAGGCCCGCGCGCAGGCCCGGCGCTTGCGCTCGCCGCAGGCGGGCAGAAACAGGACCACGAGTCCGAGCGCGGTTGCAAGCGTCAGGTTCTGGAGCCGGCGGTTCATTGTTGCTGGTTCTGCGACCGCCACGCCTCAGGCAGCACCCGCGAAGCCGAGCCGCGTCGGCCTCGTTCGCTGCGTTCGACGGCCACCGTCAGGACGTAGCGCCCCGGGTTGTAAGGCGAAAGCAGCGTCAGACGGACGGTGGCCTCGAACAGCTCCGTCTCGACACGACCGCTTCGTCCTCCCTCCGCATCGGGCGCGAGCTTCACGACGAAGGGCGGGCTCTCCGATTGGCCGAAGAAGATCGAAAAACCCGTTTCGTCGGACAGATCCAACTCGAAGCGTTCGAACAGGCGCGGGATGTTCCCGTACTCAGGACGCAGGTAGCCCAATCGGTCGGCCCGATCGGACTCCTTGTCCACCAGGAACACATCCACGTCGGCGCCTTCGCGGAAGCCCAGTTCCTCTTTGATCGAGGGATTGCGTTGCTCTCCCGCCACTCAGGCGCCCTCCGGTCGGCGCTGAAACAGCATGCTCACGAGCAGTGCTGCGATCCCGCAAGTAATGAGACTGTCCGCCAGGTTGAACGTCGGCCAGGTGGGCCATCCCAAGAAGCCCAACGGGCAAGTGCGCCCGAGAACGGGCAGATCCACACAGGCATTCGCAGCCCACGCCCAGTCGAACCAAATGCACTCCACAAAATCCACGACGCCCACGATCCCCCCGCGCTGCGGGGTCAAAGAAAACATCCAGGAACCAGTGGCCAGGCTCTTCAGGAAGAGTTTGTCGATGTAGTTCCCGATGGCCCCCGCGAAGATAGAAAGCCACGCCAGGGGATGCCCCAAGTCCGGGTTGTGCGCGCGGTAGAAAAAGAGGAACACAATCGCAAACAGGTTCAGGACCAGCCCGAAAGCGCGATTGCTGGGTCCAAGACTAAAGGCGAAGCGATCGTTGAAAACGAGCCGGAGTTTGATGTACTTCCCGGCCTCCCCCAGGACGTCGAGTTGGGGCCGACTGCTCTGTACACGAACCACCTCTTCCATTGTCAGGGGCCGGTGTTGCTCGATCTGGGGACCCGACAGCCAGAAGCGGAGGTTGTTCGTAACCACCTTCTTGGAGACGATGTCCCCCGTGACCAGGAGGAGCACCGGCAGGAGCCACCACAGGGGAAACGTGGCGAGCAGCGGTTGCGGGAAAGTAAGTAGTTGTTT